>JAZKBN010000011.1:47372-48539 GCA_040388605.1 Bacteroidota bacterium
CATCTGCAGCTGTTGTTCTTCGTGCAACTGCAACCCAGGCCCAGCCTTTATCTGTAGGTCTTGGCATTACATACCAGTGGCAAAAACTGACCTCAACATCGCCTGATGTCTGGACAGATGTTACCACGGGTTCAGGTGCGCAAACTGTAACTTATACTACTGCAACCAGCAACCAGGCAGGCAGCTATCGCCTGAAGGTTACATGTTCTGCAGGTGGTGTTGGTTATTCAGGTACGGTTAATGTTGTTTCTTCAACAATTATCACACCTGCCAACCTTCCGTTTACTGAGTCTTTCGAGAATGCATGGACCGGCATTTGCGCAGTTCGTGAATCACCCGGAATGGCATGGCGTCAAACAGCGCCAAACTTCAGCTCAGATGCTGATGCCTCATGGCGCAGGGATGACGACGGTGCATCTGCCGGATGGAACAACCCTGTTGACGGTGGTCCTTATTCACCTTCAGCATCTGCAGGCAGCCACTCTGCCAGGTTCCATACAACCTGGGCCAGTACGCCTTATACTGCAAGCCTTGATTTGTACCTGAACTTCACAGGCGCTAATGTGCGTACCCTTTCTTTCGACTGGATAAACGCCAGCGGAACCGATCACCTTGACGTGACCGTTTCTACCGACGGCGGCGCAACTTTTGCCAATCCTGCATCCGGTGCTGTTCGCCTGAACACCTCGGCTACCTGGGCAAATAAAACCGTTGTGCTATCGGGCTACAATGCAGCCTCTTTCCTTATTCGCTTTAAAGCCACCACTGACTTTGGCGATAATGATATAGGTCTTGATAACATCAGCGTAACTGAATCTCCTGCATGTGCTTCTCTGCCTTCTGCCGGAACAGTAGCCGATGCTGCACTTTGCAGCGGCAGCACTGTAACACTTACAGCTGTAGGCGCTACAAGCAGCACAGGTCTTTCAGGTATCAGCTACAAGTGGCAATCTGCACCAACTATTGACGGTACTTATACTGACATTACCGGTGCAACCACAACCACTTATACTACGCCTGCAATTACTGCAACGTCTTTCTTTAAGTTTGTAACTATATGCGCTAACAGCGGTTCAACAAGCACTTCGCCTGTTACCGTCACCGTTAACCCCTACTACCTGTGCTACTGCGGTCCGGGAGCCACGCCTCCTAATGCAGCAGATCTGC
>JAZKBN010000012.1:0-4251 GCA_040388605.1 Bacteroidota bacterium
GGCCCCCTTTACTACCCTACGCTTTTTACTTACTGCTAAACCCGACATTGTAATAGTTAACAGTCCTGATTTGTGGATAGTTACGATTGTCGGCAGAATATTGTTTGGGTACGTTTTATTAGCAGATGTACGTGAAAACTATAAGCTAAACGTGCTAAAAACGGAAGTTTGGCCCAAAATGCTCCGTTTACCCCTTGCTTTGTATATTAGGGCTACCGAAAAACTCTGCTATTTTTTCTGCTCGGGCTTCATTTTGGCCGAAAAGGTTTACACTCAGCAACTTCCCTTTGTAACAAATTCAGGCAAGCCTGTGGTAATTGCAGAAAACAAGGTACCTAAAGGCATTATTTCGGATTTTAAAGCCCGTAAAACGCCCGTTTTACCACCTTCAGGGGTAATCAGGCTCTTATATACAGGTACAATTGCACTTCACTACGGAATTTTTGAAGCTATAGACCTGGCTTGTGCTTTGCATGCCATAAACCCCGAAATCAGCTTAACAATAGCAGGCTATTGTGCTGATAAACAATTGTTTGAACAACTTAAAGCGCGCCTGCTGCCCTGCCCTTTTATTACTCTTATTGGCGGAGAAAAGCCTGTTTCGCATCAAATTCTGCTGAAATTGATGACAGAAGCCCATTTTGGGCTACTACCCTACCGAAGTTCGCCCGCAACAGCAGGTAAAATACCCACTAAGCTTTATGAATACCAGGCTTTTACGCTTCCGATGATTATACAACGAAATAAAGATTGGGAAAGTATTAGCAATGCTGCCGAGGCCGGTATTATGATTGACTACACCAATTTTGATGCCCAAGACATTTTAGATGTTCTAACTACGCGCCTGTTTTATACTAAAGGTGTGCCAAACGAAATTTGGTGGGAAGAAGAAATACCTGCTTTAGTATCAATGTTGGCAGGCTTTTATAAGAATAAAAACTAACTTAGTTATTTGCGGTTTTTGGGGCGTACCCTTTCCCAAACGCAAATACACTTTTAGCTTGTAAAGTGTTTCGCTAAAGCTAAACTAATTTATATTGCTCCGATTTGCTGATTAATTTAGCACATAGTTTTAGCTTTTTAGCACTACTACTTAATTACAATCGACATTTCTTAGACACGCTTACTAAGTACCCTTCTTTAAACTACAGTCAACTAACTAAGTTGCACAACACATGTTTCTGTTTTAGATATAAACAGACTGCTTGGTTCTATATAACCTGAAGACCAGTACTTTGTGAATTAAAAAATGCTAAGAACCCGGGAATAAAATGTTACCCGGCTTTGTACAGGTTTATTCCAATATACATATCTTATTTAGATACAATTGACTGCCAGCCTGTTTTGTTTTTACATGCTGCTGAAAGGCATATTATTCAACTTTTTTAAAAATGTGCTTCAAAAAACTCGGTTATTTCTGCCCATGCTCCGGTCAGAGTAATTCTATCGCATTCTAAAGCAGGAGCCTGATTTTGTAATCTTACTAAATACAGGTGTTTATATATATATTATTTTGAATTATGCCTGTTTTACAGAATATAAATACATATATCACCAGAATACATACATAATATTCCAATCTGTTAAGGTCGTAAATGCTCATTTAGAAATCCGAAAAAGAATAAATGCCCACATATTTATCATTTTAGGGCAAAATTCTGAATCTCTAAGCTCTTTGCACCGCTGTATCTCTGAGATTTAGGCTGACTTTTTAAAAACTCAATTGAATACCCAAATGCTCCAAAACTTAAAGCGCTATTGCACATAGGAATAGTTGAGGCAATCAAAATAGGATCACTGAAAATCTAATTCATCTGCCAGGTTTATGCTCCGGTTTTATCTGGTCAGGTTTTTTGCCCCCCTGCGAGAAAATCAAACAGCAGGACCGGCTTCCCCAATGGTTAAAAACTAATCATTTGAAAAACATTACATATAGCGAGCCGACGCCAAAACATACTTACCTGTTTCAAGATGGATAAGATAACAGCAACTGCCATTTTTAAGCAGGTACTTGTATTGTTAAAAAAAGGCCGCCAAAAAAACCATTCCCCTGCCCTGCGCTTATCTGCACGGAAAACAAAACCTGGGAATCCATTTATTTAAACGAACTCAGGCAATACCTACAAGCGCTACAGCAATTTATTTTAAAATTCTGTACCCTTTGTTTTAACTTAACTTATGATGCTGCTTAAGTTTCAGCTGATTACTTTGCGAACCTATTTAAATAAGCATAAGTCTAAGCCGTGATAAGTCACAAAAGTAAAAGTACGTATGGTGTTCTATTCGGGTTGCGTTCCGGCACCGCTGCTTTTTGGGCAAAGATTATTCCCCTAAGAACAAGCCCGAACAGCAACGTTTACAAATGTAAATGCAATCACCTGAAAATTTCAGATTCCATATTCAGCCTCGACATTGCAAGCAGTATCAGCTATACAAATCAGGAATAAATGATTGCAGGCGCTAAATCCCGTAAATGCTGCTTAAAAAATCGGGGCCTTTAGAATCTCTTATTTGGCTTTATTTCGGCCGAGGGCCCAAATATGCAAAACCTGGACGCAAGCCATTGCATAGGCGTTTCTACAAACCTACAGCAATTAACCTCCCTTTTTCCCGTGTTTTATAGCATACATAACACGTTTTCAGGGTAAGGAAATTTAGGCCGGTATTTTGGCCCGGTGAATCCACTTTAAATAACAAAGTCGAAACAATCTGTAAAATGTACTTATTCGGCTCCGGTAGGAGTTATTCACCCGCATGTTGAAAACCCTGTTATTTAACTATTGAAATATTATACAACAAAATACATCCAATAACGGATGCGCTGAAGAACCCGTTAACACAATTTAACTATGAAAATATTATACAACAAATTTTATCGTATTAAGCTACTACACAAATTTTAACTTTGCAGCCGGGTATAGAAAAGGTAGTGTCCGGGGGCAATCATAAGGAGTAATGTTTGTATTAAATGCCTTAAAGACAGTTTCTGCTGCTGTTTCATCCTTTAGTATCCGGTAATACAGTCAGGGCTTTCTATCGCCATATTTAACATACAATTTTACACCATGCAAACAATCATTGGCTATAACTTGGAATATGCTGCCGAACTGCTCAGGAATAATGAATTGGTGGCAATTCCTACTGAAACGGTGTATGGCCTTGCCGGTAATGCCCTGAATTCCGATGCGGTCACACGCATTTTTGAAGCCAAAAACAGGCCGCATTTTAACCCCCTGATTGTTCATCTTGCATCATTAGACCAGGCGGAAAGTTTTGTAGCCGAAATTCCGGAGCAGGCCCGTAAGCTTGCAAAGCATTTTATGCCTGGTCCGCTTACTTTGCTGCTGCCCCGCCTGCCTGCTGTACCTGATTTGGTTACCGCAGGTTCAGATTTTGTGGCTATTCGTATTCCGGCGCACCCTGTTGCAATCAGGCTGCTCCAGATGCTTGAATTCCCCCTGGCAGCTCCCAGCGCTAACCCGTTTGGCTATATAAGCCCGACAAGCGCCGAACATGTTTTGCAGCAGCTCAGCGGAAAAATACCATATATACTTGACGGCGGTTTAAGCCATGTTGGCGTTGAAAGTACCATTGTTGGCTTCAGCAACGGCATTCCCCGCTTATTAAGGCCGGGCGGCGTTGGCCGGGAAGCTATTGAAGCAATAATCGGAGAACCATTACAGGACCCTGAGCCAAACTCAAACCTGAAACCTGTAGCACCCGGAATGCTTGAGACGCATTATGCCCCACATACCCGTTTTGTATTGGGTAATGCAGATGAGCTTATTAAAGTATATGCCGGTAAAAAAATCGGCTTACTTGCATTCAATAAAGGGCGCGAAAAAGTAAGTTCTGAAGACACCTTTATACTATCTCCTTCCGGCACCGATACAGAAGCTGCCCGGAATCTTTTTGCCTATATGCGCAGGCTCGATGAAGCAGGCTATGAAATAATAATAGCCGAACCCGTACCTGCAACAGGTTTGGGTCCGGCTATTAACGATAGGTTGAGGCGAGCTGCCGCAAACAGGTAAGTTATTGTCGGTAAATATTCGCAGGTATTAGCCCAGGTAAGGTTTAAGCGCTTTGCTGCGAGAGGTATGGCGCAGGCGGCGTATTGCCTTTTCTTTAATCTGGCGCACACGCTCGCGTGTCAGGCTGAATTTTTCGCCGATTTCTTCAAGGGTCATGGCATGTTCGCCGTTCAGCCCGAAGTAAAGCGCAATAACATCGGCTTCGCGTTGGGTAAGT
>JAZKBN010000012.1:4261-24583 GCA_040388605.1 Bacteroidota bacterium
CTCGCGGCGCAACGAATCATTAATCAGGCCGCTGTCAGGAGTTTCTTCGCTGTCGTTTTCAAGCACATCAAGCAGGCTGTTTTCTTCACCCTGTACAAAAGGTGCATCCATGCTTACGTGCCTGCCGCTGATTTTAATGGTTTCGAAAACCTCTTTGTCGCTGATGTCAAGTACTTCGGCAATTTCGCCGGGACTTGGCTCACGCTCCAGTTTTTGCTCAAGATCACTGTAGGTTTTGCTGATTTTGTTCAGCGAACCCACACGGTTCAGGGGTAAACGAACAATACGGCTCTGCTCTGCAAGGGCCTGCAGAATGCTTTGGCGAATCCACCAAACGGCATAGCTGATAAATTTAAAGCCACGTGTTTCATCGAAACGCTGGGCTGCTTTAATAAGTCCCAGGTTTCCTTCATTAATTAAGTCGCCCAAAGACAGACCTTGATTTTGATATTGCTTGGCCACCGACACAACAAACCTTAGGTTAGCCTTAGTCAGCTTCTCAAGCGCGAACTGGTCTCCCTCCCGTATGCGCTTGGCGAGTTCCACCTCCTCATCGGGGGTGAGCAAATCAACTTTGCCGATCTCCTGCAGGTATTTATCAAGTGATTGACTTTCCCTGTTGGTGATCTGTTTGCTGATTTTTAGTTGTCTCATGATATGCTTGCGTTTGCTGAAAGGCGGATAATCCGTGTATTATAAACATAACACGGCACGAACTCGTAAAGTTCGGATTTTTTCGAGATAATTCAAAAAAACATTGAATTATTCAGCAGGATTTCCGAAATGTGGCTCCTGCTTTAAATCAAGGCCAATCTGTACTGAAAATAATTTCACAATACCATTCTGTTCCCTTAATTCGGAACAGGCCTACATAAGGACCACAAAAAATACGGTCGCTTACATTTATTAATATTTTAAGATTATTTAAACATTAACAGGCTGATGACATTTAAAAAAACACAGCAATCAGGGGTAAAACAATTCAGGCTTTCACATAAGGATTATTGGCCATTTCAAATTTAATGGTTGTTTCGGGACCGTGCCCCGGGTAAACCTTAACATCGTGCCCAAGCTTTTCAGGCAATGTATATAACTTTTTCCTGATGCTGTTTATGAGCACTTCTTTGCTGCCGCCGGGAAAATCCCAGCGGCCTATACTGCCCCTGAATAAAACATCTCCGCCAATAATAAAGCTGTCGGCTTTGCATAAAAAGGCCACATGGCCGGGACTGTGCCCGGGAACATGAATAACTTCAAGCTCGGTATTCCCAAACTTAAATACCTGCCCTTCTGCGAGGCTGTCATCAATTGTTCCTGCCTCATATTTCGGGTACCCGTAATTTGGCGCAATTACTGAAACAGCCCTGAAAGTGGCATCATCTTCAGGGTGAATTGCGGCTTTTAAACTGAATTTTGATTTGCACCAGGCCAGGCCCAAAACATGGTCTATATGCCCATGCGTAAGCAGAATATATTTAGGCACCAAGGCATTGTCCTGTAAGTACTTCGATACTCGGTCCTGCTCCCAGGGGTCCTGGCAGCCGGGGTCAATTATGATTGCTTCGTGGCTGTTATCATGCAGAATATAAGTGTTTTCAGCAAAGGCATTAAAGGTAAAATGATGTACGTGGCACATAATTGCATTCGGTCTTTCAGGGCGGTATTGCGAAAATAGCCATTTTTCCGGCACCACGGCGCTTAATCTGTATAAGCCATAGATAAATGAATCAATGTGCAGGGGTTTCATATTAAAAAAATTCGCATTTTTGGAAGAATTCCACCTTGGAACGCTATATATTTTCAAGCCTTT
Source organism: Bacteroidota bacterium (assembly GCA_040388605.1). Classification (GTDB taxonomy): domain Bacteria; phylum Bacteroidota; class Bacteroidia; order Cytophagales; family Flexibacteraceae; genus JAZKBN01. The sequence continues at coordinate 6,072 of JAZKBN010000012.1, forward strand.
TAGCCGGGCTTTGTAAAATTTACAATACACTAAATGAAATCAACCAATCAGGAAACGGCTGCCGCATGGCAGGCTTATATACCACGGCCTTTTCTTAGGGCCTGGCAGCAGGTAACAAACCTGGGAATAAATCAAAGTATAAATAAAAGCCCTGAGCACAACAGAACCCGTTTAACAAACCAGGTATCGGCATTGGTGGTAGCCGAGGCATTTTTGTTTTTTTGGGTTTTCAGGCACCCTGAATACCGAATTTTAATGCTTTTGAATATTTGGAATATACTGGCCTTTTCGGGTTGTTTATGGCTTAACTACACAAGGCAGTATTTAAAGGCATCTATGCTTATGCTAACGGCCCTGAATATTACCGTTTTTATAATAGACAGTTACTTAGGACCCGGTTCAGGCGTTTACCTTTTATTTTTTCCGTTAATGGTGCTCAGCCTGCTTTTACTCGAAAACAGGCCCTTGCTGGTATCATTTGAAATATTATTAAGCCTTTTATGCCTGCTGTTCCTGCACTTAACCGGGCATGCATTATTTATTGGGGTGCAGGAAAATGATTTCCTGGCTGAAATATTTTTTTATGCATCGGTTTGTTCCGCAGTACCGGCTGTTTCTGTCAGCATTTATTCAATAATTTCTCATGGCCGCAGGCAGGCAGCCCGCCTGCGTACCGAAAAACAAAACCTGCGCATAGTATTAGATAATACAGCCCAAGCTATTATGCTTGTAAATAATGAAGGCATTTGTGAGCTGCTGAATAACCGTGCAGCTGAATACGGCCAATCTCTGACCGGGAGATTTCTCAAAACCGGCGAACCTGCCGAGCTTATTATAAAACCTGATGATAAAGCAACTTACCGGAAAAATCTTGAAAAGGCCATAAACGGTGAGCTTGTTTCATTTATTTTGGAAGAGCATGGCCACAAGCGAGAATTAAGCCATGAAATTACAATGAAGCCTATTTCAGATACTGAAACAGGCAGCCGCAAAGTGCTGCTTATAATTACCGATATATCATTACGGCGCGAGGCCGATTTGCAAATACAATATAACCAGGCGAGGATGTCGCTTTTGCATAGTCTCAGCGTTGGGTCTATGGGATTTTCTGAAGACATTATTTTACAAACAGCCCTGGAAGGACTTAATTCATGGTTTGCCGATTGCAGGGCCACCTACGGCATTATTAATGAGCAAACCGGAACCTGGACAAATATGCTTTCGGCAGGCCCGGTTACAAATCAAGGTGCAGGTACTGAAAGCAGCTTTTCATTGCAGGGCCTGCCTGAGGCCTATTCGAACCTGACCGGTACCGATCCTATTATTGTTCCTGATGTTCAAAAAACTTCCTGGCTGCATACATTACAGGGTAAGCTTATACCTTATGGAAGCGCAAGCGTTATGTTTATGCCCTGCCACAGCGTGGGCAAAACCATTGGCCTTCTTATGCTCAGCACGCCTGATAAACGCCGTTGGACAGATGGCGACATAGGTATTTTAACCGGTGTGGGCGAATACCTGGCTTTGGTACTTCGCGAAGCAAGCGGGAAACGTGAAAAAATGGAAGTGGCTGAACGCCTGCAGCAATCAGTAAAAGAAAAAGAAATTTTATTGGGCGAAATTCACCACAGGGTTAAGAATAACATGGCTGTAATATCGGGCTTACTGAACATGCAAAGCCATTTTATTGAAGAGCCTGTTGCCCGGCATGCTTTGCAGGAAAGCCAAAATCGCATACGCAGCATGGCCCTTATTCATGATAAGCTTTACCAGAACGACAGCTTTAGCGAGCTTGAATTTAACAGCTACCTGCGAGACCTGATAGCCAATATCCAAAACTCTCAAACTGATTTACACCGCCCTATCAGGATAAGGTTTGCATCGGAAAGCGAAAAATACCTGAGCATGATGAGCGCCGTACCATGCGGCCTAATCATGAATGAGCTCATAAGCAATGCTTACAAACATGCCTTTACCGACAGGGAATCAGGTAATATTTTTGTAAGCTTCACACAGGAAGAAAGCAGGTACACACTTTCTGTGGAAGATGACGGTGTGGGATACAGGCAGCCGGAAGGAAAAAAACGGGCATCGCTGGGCCTTACTTTGGTAGAAGCTTTATCGGGTCAGCTTAAATCTAAGTTGAAGATAGAAACCATTCCCGGAAACGGGACCCGTTTTAGCCTGACTTTTGAAGACCTTGGAGCAAAGCCAAAAGCCTGAAATATTTTATATACCATAAAATTATTTGCCGAAGGCCGTGTATTTAAATTATTTAAAGTCTTAAAATCAATCACTTAGCTTTATTCCTATATATTCATTTGGAAATATAAAACAAAGGCCTTAAATTAGATGTTGTAACATTAAATGTTGTAACATTAAAACAAAGTCAAACAGATATATAAACCTATGAAAACGATATTCCATTCCTCAGAAAGCCGCGGAGGCGCCGATCACGGATGGCTTAAAGCCCGCCACAGCTTCAGCTTTGCTGATTTTCATGATGCAAGCCGCATGCACTTTGGCCTCCTGCGTGTACTTAACGATGATCATGTGGCGGCCAAACAAGGATTCGGTCGACATCCGCACCGCAATATGGAAATTGTAACCATTCCGCTGGAAGGTGCGGTTGCACACGAAGACAGTACCGGCGGAAAAGGTATAATAACGCCCGGCGAAGTTCAGGTTATGTCGGCAGGTAAAGGTGTGTATCACAGCGAGTTTAATGCAAGCGCAACAGATCCTCTGAAACTGCTCCAGCTTTGGGTATTCCCTAAATTCGAAAACATTGAGCCACGCTACGACCAACGTAAGTTTGATACCTCCCAAATGCAGAATGCATTCCTTACCGTGGCCTCCGGCGAAAAAGACACCCCAGCGAATTGGATTAACCAGGATGCATGGTTTAACCTCGCCCGACTTGATGCAGGCAAAAGCATCAGCTACAAGCTTCACGGACCCGAATTCGGTGCTTACCTCTTTGTAATTGAGGGCGACGTTGTTACTTCGGGCCTCGAATTAGGCCGGCGCGATGCCGCAGGTATTTGGGAAACCGAATCTGTTGAAATTGAAGCTAAGCAGGATGCCTACCTGTTGCTTATAGAGGTACCTATGAACTAAGCATTAAGATTTGGCCTTACAAAAAATGCCCGAAAATTCGGGCATTTTTACTTTTATCTCCTTTGGTTCACCGGCCGGGCCATTACCTCTTTATCATTTTTGCCTGCATGGGCGAATTTCCTGAAAAAGCCCTGATGGTATAAATGCCTGCCTGCATCCCGGGCGGCAATACCAGTGAGTGAGTACTGCTGCCTTGTTCTTGCGGTAATACTGTGATCATAATGTGCCTGCCAATGGCATCAACCAGCTCAATTTCGGCAGGTGTTTCAACATCAGTATTTATTCTTAACCTCAATATATCGCTTACAGGATTTTCAATCAGTTCAAGCCCCGGCTTTTGGTCGCCGGTGTGGTTACTGATGAAAATTTTATGGCTGTAATTGGTTTTACCATTAAAATCCTGCTGCATTAAGCGGTAACAGGCTTTGCTCACTGCAGCTGAATCAATAAAATTATAATACTGCCGGCTGCTGCTGTTCCCGTTTCCTTTTACAAAACCAACCGTTTTAAAATCAGCCCCGTTTCCTGATTTTTGTATATAGAAGCCAAGGTTTTCTGTTTCTGAAGCAGTGGCCCATTGCAGCTCTGTAAAGTTTGGGCCGGCTTTGCAGCTGAAGCTGAGCCATGTAACCGGTAAGGGTGCAGGGTCAATTGTAAACATTTTTGCAAGTGCGGCTCCGCCACCCGGCGATGGGCTTTCCACAGTAACCAATGCTGTGCCTACAGATGCCAATGCCGTATGCGGCACCGATGCAGTTAAACTTGAAGCAGATAAATAAGTGGTGCTTAGGTTACTTCCGTTCCACTTTATGGTGCTGCCGTTAACAAAATCACTGCCTGTGGCGGTAATCGTCATTGCGCTTGATCCTGCAGCAATAGATGCAGGCCATATTGTTGAAAGCGAAGGTGTTGGATTTGCCGCAGCATTTATTGTAAAAGTCTGCGATGATGTTGTGCCTCCGCCCGGCGCTGCATTCGTAACCGTAACGCTCGCCGTTCCGGCCGATGCAATATTTGCGGCAGGTACTGCTGCCGTAACCTGAGTGGCAGATACGTAAGTTGTAGTTAAAGCTGTACCGTTCCACTTTACAACTGAGCCGGAATAGAAATTAGAGCCTGTAAGTGTGAGCGTAAAAGCCGAGCCACCTGCCGTGGCAGAAGATGGCGAAATGCTGCTTAAGCCCGGTGAAGTGTTATTAACTGTAAAAGTCTGCGCCGATGTTGTCCCCCCGCCCGGCGTGGCATTCGTAACCGTAACGCTCGCCGTTCCGGCCGATGCAATGTTAGCGGAAGGTACCGCTGCTGTAACCTGCGTGGCAGATACGTAAGTTGTTGTTAAAGCTGTTCCGTTCCACTTTGCAACTGTGCCGGAATAGAAATTTGTACCGTTCAGTGTTAGTGTAAAAGCAGCGCCGCCTGCAGTTGCAGATGATGGCGAAATACCGCTTAAGGCGGGTACCGGGTTATTCACTGAAAATGAGCTTGTTTCAGAATTGCCACCATCAGGATTAGTAACGCTTATATCTTCAGAGTTTGCCAAAAGCAGGTTTGCAAACGGAACCAGCGCCGTAAGCTGCGTACTGCTTGTGTATGCGGTAAGCAATGGTATGCCGTTCCAGTTAATGGTTGCGCCGTTCACAAAAAAGAGCCCGTTTACTGTAATAGTAAAGCTGCCGCTCCCGGCTGTAGCGGCCGTAGGCGTAAATGATGTAACAATAGGGTAAGGGGTTACTTTTACATTGCCTATACCTGAATTTCCGCCGTTTGTGTTGCCGGGGTTAGATAACCTGATGAAAATGTAATCACCGTCTGCAACATCGGCAGTAACAGCCGTAGGCGTTTTTGAGAGCGCTATAGGTATGCCAATGCCGCAGGTTAGGCATCCTACCCCAAAAGTGGCATCGCTGCCGCTGAAATTGCTGAAAGTGCCGGGGCTTGCGCTGCTGTTTATATTGTATTGCATGGTATTTACCTGTCCGCCGATGCCGCTGTTATAGTTATACGCTGTATAGCTGAGCGTAAAGCCTTTTATGGTTTGTCCGCTGTTGTTTTTCAGATACCATGTTGCCGTTGCACCCCTGGAGGTGCCTGTTCCGCTGAAAGATATGGAACTGCCGGCATTACCATACCAGCCGCCCGTAGTTCCGGGCGCGTTTCCGCGCCAGTTTGAACCTGCTGCAGCGCTTAAAAGCCAGCCCGAGGGTACATCTGCCAATGTGGATGTTCCGCCCGAAGGCACAGTACCTGACTGAAAAGAAGAGGCCGGGAAGGTTTCTGTTACTGCTGTGTTGGTAATGCTTCTTGCAGTTTGCGCTGTTCCTTCACTAATGGGCAGGCTCGCCAAAACACAAACCGAAATAAACAGGTGATTAAACAATTTTACACTCATAAAACTCAATATTTAATCGCAATCACAATATGTTATTGCTTGTAATTTTAAAATTCATATAATCAATAAGCTGGAGCCGGCAATTGCTATTGACACTGCAAAGTTAGGGCAATATATTCTACATAAATTACCCGTATCATTTAAAAACTTACATGAAATACATTTTATTATTCGAATAATAATATAAATAAAGCACACTTTCAGCCATCCTATTCAATAATTAACAGCCGGTGATGCATAATTTCAGGTACAAATGCCGGATGCAGAACATTTTAAAAATAAACTACAAACGGATAAAACCCGTATAAAGGCAATAAAAAGCGGGTATTATGCCTTTTTAAAGTACATAAAATTAGTAAACCAAGTAGAAATACGCATATCTGTTGAAACAGTTATTGAATATTACTTTTCCATTACAACTTTCTGTAGATATTATTGGCTATACTCGCATGCTTTTACACCATTTAAGCGTTAATAATTTTAGTTTTCATTTGTATTTCCCTGTATTTTGCCTCCCGTTAATAAACCGTATTTCATTCCTATAAAATTAATCCGATGCCAATTAACATACCCAAAATTTCGACCCAGCTTTGTTTTGAGAGTAATGCTGAAGATGCTGCCAATTTCTATACTTCGATTTTTAAAGACTCCGAAATATTGGCTACATACCGATACGGTGAAAACGAACCGGGCGCACCGGGTTCTGTTTGCTACGTCATTTTTCGTATAGCAGGACAGGAATTTTTTGCAGTGAACGGGGGCCCGAGCTTTAAATTCAGCCAGGGCATTTCACTTTACGTTAACTGCGATACACAGGATGAAATAGATGAACTATGGGAAAAACTCTCTGAAGGCGGCCAGGTACAGGCTTGCGGATGGCTTGTGGATAAATTTGGTGTATCGTGGCAAATTGAAGCCGGCATTGTTTGGGATATGCTGAAAGATACCGGTACAGACGGAGCACGACGTGCTTTGCAGGCTGTTTGGAGCATGACCAAAATAGATATTGAAACTATAAAGCGTGCCTATGCCGGCGCATAGGCTTGGTTTGATTATATGCTTAAACCGGCTGCCCGGAGAATGCAAACCTGATAATTAAATTATAGCGCCCGGGAAAAAGGGCAGCTTAAAAAAGGGTTTAAAAAGGTTGTAAATACCTGCCTTTTTCATACATTTTAAGTACTTAACAGGGGGCAAAATCCGTTAAAAATGCTTATTTTTGCATTGCAATTCGCGTTTTACCCTATTGCTGATTATTCCCCCGTTCAATAAGTGGCAGAAAATAAAGACAACTATTCAGCAGACAATATTCAGGTGCTGGAAGGGCTTGAGGCGGTACGTAAGCGCCCGGCTATGTACATTGGTGATATTGGTATAAAAGGCCTTCACCACCTTGTCTGGGAAGTGGTTGATAACTCCATTGATGAAGCGCTTGCAGGTTACTGCGATACCATTCATGTGAGTATTAACGCCGACAACAGCATAAGCGTAGCCGATAACGGCCGCGGCATTCCTACCGGGATCATGAGCAAGGGAGGCAGAAGCGCCCTTGAAGTGGTTATGACCGTTCTGCACGCCGGCGGCAAGTTCGATAAAGACACATACAAAGTATCGGGCGGTTTGCACGGTGTTGGTGTAAGCTGCGTTAACGCGCTCAGCACCCACCTGCGCGCAACCGTTCGCAACGAAGGTAAAATATTCATGCAGGAGTTCTCCTGCGGCGCGCCGCTCTACCCCGGTAAAGTTGTGGGCGAAAGTACCGAAACCGGCACTACCATAGACTTTACACCGGATGCCAGTATATTTACCACAACCGAATACAAGTACGAAACCGTTGCCAACCGTCTCCGTGAGCTAAGCTTCCTGAACCGGGGCATCCGCATATACCTGAAAGATATGCGCGACCTCAACGAAAACGGTGAGCCCCGTTCCGATGAATTTTTCTCAGAAGGAGGCCTGCGCGAGTTTGCCCTGTACATGGATGCCACCCGCGAGAAGCTCATTCCTGAGCCAATTTACATGGAAGGCGACAAAGGCGGCATTCCCGTTGAAGTAGCTATGCTTTACAACACCTCGTACACCGAGAACGTGGTAAGCTATGTAAACAACATCAACACAATAGAAGGCGGTACGCACGTTGCCGGTTTCCGCAGGGCGCTTACCCGTACCTTAAAATCTTATGCCGATAAATCAGGCTTGCTTGAAAAAGCAAAAATTGAAATTACCGGCGACGATTTCCGCGAAGGCTTAACTGCTGTAATCAGCGTAAAAGTGCAGGAGCCCCAGTTCGAAGGCCAAACCAAAACAAAGCTCGGAAACAGCGATGTAATGGGCGCTGTAGATACCTGCGTATCAGATATGCTGAACGTTTACCTTGAAGAGCATCCGCGCGAGGCGCGCGTGATTGTGAACAAGGTAATTCTGGCAGCCCAGGCACGCCACGCAGCCCGCAAGGCACGCGAAATGGTTCAGCGTAAAAACGTACTCACCGGCAGCGGCCTGCCCGGCAAGCTTGCCGACTGCTCAGATTCTGACCCGGCAGTGTGCGAGCTTTACCTGGTCGAAGGTGATTCGGCGGGAGGCTCTGCCAAGCAGGGACGCAACCGCGCATTCCAGGCAATTCTACCGCTCAGGGGTAAAATTCTGAATGTGGAAAAAGCCCAGGAGCACCGCATTTACGACAGCGAGGAAATTCGCAACATTATTACCGCCATGGGTGTAAGCTTCGGCACTGCCGACGACAGCAAAGCACTCAACCTTGATAAGCTTCGCTACCATAAGGTAATAATTATGACCGATGCCGACGTGGACGGCAGCCACATTCGTACGCTCATACTTACCTTCTTCTTCCGTTACATGCGTAACGTGATAGATAACGGGTACCTGTTTATAGCGCAACCCCCGCTTTACCTCGTTAAAAAAGGCAAAGAAGAACGTTATGTATGGACCGAGGAGCAACGCGCCGCCGCTGTAACCGAGCTTGGTAACGGCAAGGAAGATAACGTTGGCGTTCAGCGCTATAAAGGCCTGGGTGAAATGAACCCTGAGCAGCTTTGGCATACCACCATGGATCCGGAGTTCCGCACCCTGAAAATTGTAACCATTGAATCTGCCGCCGAGGCAGATCACCTGTTCAGCATGCTTATGGGCGATGAAGTAGCTCCCCGCCGCGATTTCATAGAGAAAAACGCTAAGTACGCCCGTATAGATATCTAGTATTCCTCCTGTGTAAGGGTGATTCAAACCTCCGTAAGCCATAGCTTGCGGAGGTTTTTTATTGTAGCCTGCGCTGATGATTCCGGAGCTAAAAAAGCAGGTATATTGTACGAATGCAAAGCCTTATCGCTTACTTTGCGGAAATAAAGAAAAGAGAACGTGCAATCTATACCCTTATTAACCCCTGCCCCCTGGCCCGATTATGAACTTTTAGATTCAGGAGGCTACGAAAAACTGGAGCGTTTCGGTAAATACGTAACCACCCGCCCCGAGCCTCAGGCAGTTTGGCCTAAGCTGATGAGCGAAGAAGAGTGGGAAAACCAAAGCCATGCCATTTTCAGGAAAGATAAAGGTGATGCAGAAAAAGGCCGCTGGATGACCCGCGAATCCATGCCCGATAACTGGTATATAGGCCGCCAGAGTAAAGGGCTTGATCTGCGGTTTAAGCTCAGCCTGAGCTCATTTAAGCATGTAGGCCTTTTCCCGGAACAGGCAGTTAACTGGGATTATATTGCAGCGCATCTTGCTGAGCGCAAAGCAGCTAACCCGAATGCTGCCATGCCAAAGGTCTTAAACCTTTTTGCATATACCGGCGGGGCCAGCCTTGCCGCAAAGGCCCTTGGCGCCGATGTGGTTCACGTTGATTCGGTAAAGCAGGTGCTTAGCTGGGGAAAAGAGAATATGCTCGCATCGGGCCTCGACGGTATCCGCTGGCTGCCCGAAGATGCCATGAAATTTGTTAAGCGCGAAGAGCGAAGGGGAACAAAGTACCAGGGCCTGATACTTGATCCGCCTGCATACGGGCGCGGCCCCGAAGGTGAAAAATGGCAGCTCGAAGACCAGATTTTCGAGATGCTGCAGCACTGCGCCAACATTATTGACCCGGATGATCACTTTTTTATAATCAACCTTTACTCACTCGGATTCTCTGCCTTAATACTTGAGAACCTGATGAAAGCCGCCTTCGGAGACGGCCGTGCAGAGGAATGCGGGGAATTGTACCTGCCGGATTCAGGTGGCAGGAAATTGCCCTTAGGTACTTATTACAGGTTCAGGAAGGTAAAGTAATGGCCTTATTGCCTAAATTTCTTAGCTTATCCGGAAACCAGCCTGCTAAGCAGGTATTTGAATAAGCTTATTTCTTTATTGGATCCTCACATTAAAAAAATCAGAATGAGAACTCAATTCCTCCTGTTCAGCTCGTCCCTGATTTTGGCTGCCTTCTCGTAATCTTCATTGTTGAGCGCATCTTCAAGCATCTGGTTGAGCTGCTCGGCATTGGTATCTTTCAGGCTTTCGGCCCAGCTTTTCTTTTTGTTGCTTTGCTTCGGCTTGTCTTCGGCTTCATCATCACCGGTGAGCACTATACCTGCTTCACTGAGTATGTTCTCATAAGTGTATATAGAAACGTCAAAACGGAGGCCTATTGCAATTGCATCGGATGGGCGGGCGTCCACCTCGAAGGTATCAATACCATCGGAGCAGATAATCTTGGCAAAAAACACACCTTCCCTGAGCTCGCTGATTACAATTTCTTCAACATAAAACTTGAATAAAGTGGCGAAGGTTTTGAACAAATCATGGGTCATTGGCCTGTTCGGAGAAATTTTCTCCATTTCAATGGCTATGGCCTGCGCTTCGAACATCCCGATAATTATAGGAAGCCTCCTGTTTCCGGTTTCTTCGCCAAGCACCAGGGCAAAGCTCCCGGCTTGGTTTTGGCTTGAAGATAAGCCGAGTATTTCGAGTTTTATTTTTGTCACAGCAGAAAACGAGGCAAGCCACATGGCCGCACCCGGACACGAAATTAAAGCGATTTTTTAAACTGCACTAACACCCAAGCCATAATGAGCCCTGCACAGCGGTATTTATTTTCGAGCAGGCCGAAAACAGGCGTTTTTTAGGGTAATGGCAAGCAAAACCCCGGCCAAATGCAGAATTGAACGGGCCGGGGTTTCAGGCTTTCTTACTTTGCTGCTTTGAAAGCGGCCGTAAGCTTAGGTACAATTTCGAAAGCGTTACCTACAATGCCGTAATCGGCGGCTTTAAAAATGGGCGCTTCAGGGTCGGAGTTTATGGCCACAATTACCTTGCTCGATGAAATGCCGGCAACGTGCTGTATTGCACCTGATATACCAATGGCAATATACAGGTTGGGACTCACCTTAATACCTGTTTGCCCAACGTGCTCATGGTGCGGCCTCCAGTTAAGGTCAGAAACAGGCTTACTGCAGGCTGTGGCGGCGCCTAGCGTTTTGGCAAGGTCTTCAATCATTCCCCAATTTTCGGGGCCTTTAAGGCCTCGTCCGCCGCTTACTACTATTTCAGCTTCGGGCAGTAATACATCGCCTGTGGCTTTCTCTGTGCTTATATGCTTCAGTACAAAATCAGTATCGCTGAAGTTAACGGCAAGTGCCTGCACCGATGCGGTTTTACCGGCACTTGCAGATGCCTCGACAGCATTTTTCTTCATGGTAATTACCTTCACATCACCGCTTACCTCGGTAAAGCTGAATGCCTTGCCGGTGTAAATGCTGCGTTTTGCAGTTAAGGTGCTGCCTGATATTTCAGGAACGGCAACCACGTTTGTAGCTAAGCCTGCTTTTAAACGGGCGGCAAGGCCGGGTGCAACCGCATCTGTTAAAGATGATATGGCGAACACAACCAGTTTGGAGCCTTCCTGCTGAACAGCCTGCTGCAATATGCTTATCACAGGTTTGCCGGATAGTGTAGCCAGACGGCTGTCGCTTACCTTAAGTACCTTAGAAGCACCGTAGGCGCCAAGGCCTGCCAGTGTATTTTCATCGGCATCACCGGCCGATACGGCAGTTAATTCGGTTCCGGTGGCTTGGGCAAGCGCAAAGGCGCAGCTTACAGCTTCCAGGCTCGATTTTCTGATGGCTCCTTCTTCGCTCTCAATGAACACGAGTACGGACATAGCAGATTTATATTTTAGTTTGTAAGTATTTCTTTTCCTGAACTTTAATTAAATAACCTTCGCCTCTGTTTTCAGCAGGCGAACAAGCTCCTCCGGCTTATCTGCCGGAATAAGCTTAACACCGCTTTTGGCAGGCGGCATTTCAAAAGACTTTACTGATGTAAGCTTTTCGCCACCGGTTGGCTGTACCACCTTCAATTGCTTGGTCCTTGCCGACATAATACCGCGCATGCTTGGTATTTTCCATTCGGCAATAGGCTCCTGGCAACCGGCCACAAAGGGCAGGCTTAGCTCAATGGTTTCGTGTCCGCCTTCAATCTCGCGATCTATACGGGCAGTTGTGCCGGTTAAATCAAGCTTTTGAACAGGGTTAACACAGGGTATGTCGAGTAATTCAGCCACCATGCCATGCACCTGTCCGCCGTTGAAATCTATGCTTTCACGACCCATTAGTATAAGGTCGTAATTTTCAGCTTTGGCAACGGCAGCAATTTGCTCAGCCACGAACCAGGCATCGGTAGGTAGTGCGTTTATACGGATAGCGTCATCGGCCCCGGCAGCAAGCGCCTTGCGGATGGTAGGCTCGGTTTCTGCTTCGCCTACATTAAGGGCAGTAAGGGTGGTGCCGGGAGTGGCGTCTTTAAGCTCAATGCCCCGTGCAAGCGCATAATCATCATACGGACCAATAATAAACTGTACACCGCTTGTGTTAAAACGGGTGTTATTGTCGGTAAAAGTTATTCTTGTGGTGGTATCGGGAACGTGCGTAATGCAGACCAGTATCTTCATATAGTTAAATTCGAACCTTTCCTAATTGCCCTGTGGCTAATTGTGGCTCAAAATTATTAAATTTTTCCGGAGGGTAAAAGCAATAAATTCGCCTGCGTCGAACTAATTGCGCAGGCTTTCTTTTTTTGAATTAATTTGCACAGCCAAAGCCATAAAGCCCTAACCTGAAAAGCACTGCAAAGATGGAACAAAATTACAGAATCAAACAACTGGAAGCGCTTTTCAGGGAATTTCCTGATGACCCGTTTTCTGCATACAGCCTTGCATTGGAATATACGCATACAGATCCGGCCCGTGCTGTCTCACTTTTCAGGGATTTACTGAAAGAGCATCCTGATTACCTTCCGACCTATTATCATGCCGGTAACTTATTGGCCGAAGAAGGTTTTGAAGACGAGGCCCGGGAAGTACTTTCCAAGGGAGCAGAACTGGCACGTTTGCAGGGCAACGCCAAAACAGAGAAGGAAATAAGCAATGCGTTGGTGAATTTGGAGGTTTGAAAAGATTAGGTAGTAATATAAGTCAGCCAAACCGCAAAAAGCCCTTCCCTGCAATCTCTTTCAAGATGCCGGAAAGGGCTTTTAAATATGAATTAATCAGGAATTACTTCCTTTTCAGTTCTTTAATACGTGCTGCTTTGCCGCTCAGGCCACGCAGGTAGTAAAGGCGTGCACGACGCACAACGCCCTGGCGAATCAGCTCTATTTTGTCGATTGTAGGCGACAGGATAGGGAAGATACGCTCAACTCCAACACCGTTGCTTATTTTACGAACCGTAAAGGTTTCGCCGCCGGTGCTTGGGTTTTTACGCTGAAGAACAACACCCTGGAACTGTTGAATACGCTCCTTGTTGCCTTCGCTGATTTTTACGTGAACTATAACCGTGTCGCCCGATTTAAAGTTCGGGTGCTCGGCGCGGCGGGGGGCCGACTCCTGCTCAACGATTTTAATTAACTCGCTCATGATAAATATATATTGATGCGTTTGTTCTTGTTAGGAAATATTATTTTGCCCAGGCTTTACGCCTGCATCGTTCTGCCCGGTAAATTTCCGGTACAGCTCGGGGCGGCGTTGTTTGGTGCGCTCCACAGCCTGCTCGAAGCGCCATTGGTCAATATTAGGGTGGTGGCCCGACATCAGAATATCAGGAACCTTTTGGCCTTCAAAATCTTCAGGGCGGGTATAAACCGGCGGGGCCAGCAAGCCATCCTGGAAAGAATCTGTAAGGGCCGAAGTCTCATCGCTGAGCACCCCGGGTACAAGGCGGGTAATGGCATCGGCAAGAACCGCTGCGGCAAGCTCGCCGCCTGTAAGCACGTAATCCCCGATAGAGATTTCATGCGTTACAAAGGTTTGACGAATGCGCTCATCCACTCCCTTGTAGTGCCCGCAGAGAATGATTATGTTCTGCAGCAGGCTCATCCGGTTGGCGGTTTGCTGGTTCAGCAAATCACCGTCGGGGGTCATGTATATAACGGCGTCGTAATTGCGCTGCTTTTGCAGTGTGCGTATGCAGTTAGCAATGGGTTCGGCCATCATTACCATTCCGGCGCCGCCGCCATAGGCGTAGTCATCGGTTTGGTTGCGGACAAATGTGCTGTAATCGCGCAGGTTATGCACCTGCAAAGTGAGTACGCCTTTTGTTTGTGCCCGCTTCATCATGCTTTCCTGCACAAAGCTTTCGAGCACGGCAGGTACACATGATATAATATCGATTCTCATTTCTTTTCGCTTCGCAAAACCCTTAACAGGGTTACTGCATTACCTTAGCTTCCGGCAGATTCAGCTTCGTTTTCATCGGACAAATTCTCGTCCGTTTCATCATCTGCATCATCGCTTTCGGTATCTTCATCGCCTTCGGCAGCCATGTAAACTTCCAAAAGCCCTTCGGGGAGGCGGGTGTAAATTTCGCCGGCTTCGCGGTTTATACCTTTAACAATATCTTCGTTAAGGGGTATAAGTATCTCGGAACCTTTGTAATCCATACCCAGCAAATCCTGGTGGGGAAGGTCGTAAACGCTGCTTACGGTACCAAGCTCGCCCAGGAATTCATCCTGAACGCGCAGGCCGGGCAATTCGTGAAAGTAAAAAGCCTTGCCTTTAAGGGGCGGCAGCATATTTACCGGCAGCCATAATACCGAACCTTTAAGGGCGTCGGCGGCGGCGGCGGTTTTCACATCGGTAAACTTAAGGGTGGCTTTTGCACCGTTCAGTTTTACCGAGCTAAGCTCGTAGGGTACCAAAGCCCCGCGAATTTCCACGAACACTGCTTTCAGGTTGCGGTAACGTTGCGGCACATCGGTATCGAGCACTGCTGAGGCTTCACCGTCGAGGCCATGCGAACGGGTTATATAGCCCAATTCAAAACACTCGTCTTTTGTCACGGGGAAACAGGCACGCTGTAATGCGGCGAAAATGAGAGAAAATAAGAAAAGGGTGCCAAATTTTGGCGCCCTTCTAATTATTCAGCTGAAGCTTCGGGCTCGGCAGCAGCTTCTTCGGCTGCGGGAGCAACGGGCTCAGGAACGAATTTCTTACGTGCAATAGCTTCGGCGCGTTCTTTACGAACTTTGGTTTCAGCTTCCAGGCGAGACTTGAAGGCATCGGCTTTCTTCTGAGCAAGTGTATCCACTTTGCCTGTAACTTTGCTTTCTTTAGCTTTTTTCCACTCTTCGAAACGGGTATCGGCCTGCTCCTGTGTGATAGCGCCTTTACCAACACCTATCTGGAGGTGGCGGTGGAAAAGCACACCACGGTAGCTAAGCATAGCTTTTACCGTATTGGTGGGTTGAGCTCCGTCCATAAGCCATTTGAAGGCACGGTCCTCGTTGAGAACTATGGAAGCGGGGTTTGTGTTAGGATTGTAGGTACCGATTTTCTCGATAAACCTGCCATCACGAGGCGACCTTGCATCGGCGACAACTACATCGAATAAGGCCAGTTTTTTGCGGCCACGGCGCGCAAGTCTGATTTTTACAGCCATTGTTTTACAACTATTGCAGTTTTCAGGCGGAATATTCCGCCCTTTTGAAATACACAAAAACGGTACATCCGCTTCGCGCTCAATAAGATACCCGAAATTCAGGCATCCTATTAATTTGAGGGTGCAAAGATATGAAATTAAATTAAATTTGCTTCCCGGAATTAAAGGTTTCTTTTTCAGCAGCAAATTATGCCGCCCTAAAATCTGCCCGTTTTTTCCCGGCACTACCCGGCAGGTTATAAGGCCATCATCATTCATCTGCCCTGCAAATCATGCAAATACGCGAGCTCTTTCTCAGGCACCTTGCCCAAACCACACCCTTCCCCCTGCAAATTGAAATTGAGCGCGCCCAAGGCTCCTATATGTACGGCCCAGAAGGTAAATCTTACCTTGATTTAATTTCTGGCATAGGCGTTAGCAGCATAGGACACAGGCATCCTAAAGTAATAGCCGCTATTCATGCGCAACTCGAAAAGCACCTGCATGTTATGGTGTACGGCGAAATGGTGCAAGGTGCACAGGTACAGCTGGCCCAGGCCCTTGCCGCCACCCTGCCCCTCGGCCTTGAAAGCGTTTACCTTGTAAACAGCGGCAGCGAGGCTGCAGAAGGCGCAATGAAACTCGCCAAACGTTTTACCGGGAGATCGGAAATAATTACCTGCACAGATGCCTACCACGGCAGCACCCAGGGCGCCCTTTCTGCCGGCGGTAACGAGGGTTTGAAACAGGCCTACCGCCCGCTGATTCCGGGATTCAGGCATATTGGTTTCGGGAATACCGATGATTTGCAATACATTAATAATCAAACAGCAGCGGTTTTAATTGAAACCGTTCAGGGCGAAGCCGGCGTTCGTGTGGCCGATGACGCGTACTTTACAGCCCTGCGCCGAAAATGCGATGAAACCGGCGCCCTGCTCATACTCGATGAAATACAATGCGGAATGGGCAGAACCGGGAAGTTCTGGGCTTTTGAGCACTATAATATAATGCCTGATATACTTTTAACAGCCAAAGCCCTCGGCGGCGGCATGCCTATTGGCGCTTTCATTGCCAAGCCGGGGGTAATGCAGGCCTTTACAGAAAACCCCATGCTGGGTCATATTAGCACCTTCGGGGGACACCCGGTAAGCGCGGCTGCGGCATTGGCGACCCTACATGCAATACAGGAAGAAAATCTGCTCAAGGGGGTGGAAGCCAAAGCCGCACTTTTCAAAACCCTGCTGCAGCATCCTGAAATTAAGGAAATACGTAACTGCGGCCTAATGATGGCCGCTGAATTTGAATCTTTCGCTCGTTTGCAAGCCGTAATTCTCCGCAGTCTTGATAAAGGGCTGCTTACAGATTGGTTCCTGTTCTGCGATAACTCAATGCGCATTGCCCCGCCCCTTAATATTTCAGAAAGCGAAATTGAATTTGCCTGCCGGGTAATTTTGGAGGCTGTTGAGGAAACGAGATAGGGCATTATTTGTAAACAGCTTTAGCAAAACCTTGCGCTCACTATATTAAACTGCGAAATACAAAAGGTCGGCTCCCGTTATCGGAACCGACCTTTTTGTATTCAATTAAACTGCCTTAACCCCTACTGCTTCTTAAACCAAAGCTGCGATTGCGAACCGCTTTGCCCGGCTTCAGCATAAGGAACAAGCACTATATCGGTATTTTTACCGGCGGCGTTACCGCTTACAGAGTAAGCCTGTCCGCCTTCCCAACCTGCCGGGAATGCCGCACGAAGCAAACGAACAGGGCCTGAGGGTACTTGCGGACGATAACCGCCCGGCTTAGGTTTCTTATCCTTTTCCTTTTTCTCACTTTCATCGGCCGGCATAAACGGTGCGGAAAGTACCGATGCATCGTCGAGCCTGAAAGCCTTGTTCAGTACGCTGTCTGCGGCAAGCACCTGCGGGCCGCGCACTACAGCTGCCATTCCTGCATTTTTAGGGCCTGCGTCTGTTAAGGATACCGGAATATCGAAATCTATATAAAGCTTATCGCCGCGTTTCCATTCTTCTTTGAATTCCAGCCATTCGCCTGGCTTGCCTTCCCTGGCGTTTTTGCCGCCAATCATGCTAACCTTAAAGCTTGAGCACCAATTGGGCACACGCAGCCAAACTGAGAACTCCATCGGCTTCGAAGGCTGCATAATCAACATGGTTTTCATACCGTCATCGGGGAAACGGGATGTCATGGTAAGGGTCAGGGTAACCGGTTTGGGGCCTTCTACCAAGGTTATGCGATCACTAAAATTGGTATAGGCAAGAATGGCAGCTCCGCCGTCTTTCAGGCCGGTAACCATACCCGGTACTTGCAAAATTGCCCCGGCAGATGCCGCAAGCTGCGCAGAAGGAAGGCAGGAATATGTTTTACTCCCGGCCTCGCTGCTTTTAATGTGCGCGCAACCGGTAGAAGGGCTTGCCGAAGCAGCAAGGCCGTTATAGGCAGCCCTTTCAAACAAATCCATATAATGCAGCTCACCGGTGAGGCTGAAAAGGCGGGTGTTAAGCTCGGCCCATTCGCTTACCGTGCAGGCTTCATCGGCAGGGTCGGCGCTGCCGGTTATGCTGAGGAAATTTTCGGTTAGGTCTTTATGGTCTGCGGTAGCGGCTTTCAGGTATTGTGCATCGCCGGTAAGCACATAAAGCTTGGCCAGGCCGTTCAGGTTAGCCAACAAATCAGCAGATTTACCAACTGCATTTGGGCGTGTTAATAAATGCGGGCCATTTGCAGCTTCATAAGCATGTGTTATGTATTTGCAGAACTCCAGGTATTTTGCCTCACCGGTAAGGCGATACAAATCTGTCATGGGAGATAATACCGCTGTGGAAGCCAAACCTGATTCACCGGGAGTGCCAGCTGTTATAATATCGCGTTTGCCATCGCCGTAAGTGGCAATCAGGAGATCGCCGCTGCGTTTACAGATGTCTAATGCGGGCTTGTAGCCGGTTAGTTCATGGTAGGCCAGAAGACCTGCCATGTTTTGGCGAATTTCAGCAGCATCGGCGCCGGCCCATTTATTTTCAGCATCGCTGCTGCCCAGGTAACCATCGGCCCAGTCATCGAAAATGGCTTTTATTACGACT
>JAZKBN010000012.1:24593-25816 GCA_040388605.1 Bacteroidota bacterium
TAGATGATTTTAAAGTCGGGTTGCGGAAATAACGATAACCAAGTATAGCGCCCTGCAGGTATTTGCCTGCCAGTCCGCCCATGCCGTCGGCAGCATCGCTGCGTTTTTCATGCGATGCGAGCAGCATCTCCTCATCGGCTGCTAAGATTCTCTTTTGCAGGTTCGTTTCAAACTTCCGCCCGAAATAACCCTGCAGCTTTACGCTTTCAAGCTGCTGCAATTTTATTGCGGGGGTAACTTTATCGCCTGCGGCCGGTTTAACTGCCATATAAGGTTCTGAAGGGGCATTTACATAGCCCATTACCTTTGTGGAGCTTATTTTGTTACCCGATTCAGTTTCGGTAAATACTGTACGTGCGCGGTAGAACCCGGGCTTCTTAGGCACAAAAGCCAATTGGTCGCCGCTGCCGAGCCCCGGTCTTACAGTTTGCTCTTTCTTTGTTTCCTGTACAACAGCCCCGGTTTCATCAATAATCTGTTCAGCTATGCTGCCTGAAATGTCTTTGTCGCCATCGTTCTTATAATTGAAAGAGTAAATAACGGGCGAGCCGGGCGCATAAGTATTTTTCGGGTCTACTGTAATTTCAATAGATACTAAATCTGTCCATGAAATGGGTTGCAGGGCATAAGGGCCGGCTTTCATACCTCCTTTGCCTTTGTGGTTATAAACCCTTACCGCAATCAGGTTTTTGCCCCCGAATTTAATTTTACGGATAGGCACCATGTATTGGCGCTTGTCGTCGCGGTGATTTGGCTCTGCTTTCCCGCGCATATTCATATCACCGGTGTCGCCAACCTCTTCGCCATTGAAGAAAGTTTGATCGTCTTCATCAATTTCACCTAAATCTATGCGCAGGCCAGAGAATCGGGTTGCCTGCTTCTGCATGGCAAGGGGAACAACTACCTCGTTCACATACCATGCATAGCCGGTAAGGTTATAGCCTTGATCGTCCCAATAAGCGGCTACGTTTATAGGCTTAAAGTTCTTGCGAAGCAGGGTTACCGGCTTGCTGTATTCCACGCAATCGCCGGGCAGGAATTTCCAGCCCTGTGAAATATCGAGCACAATTGGCTTGGCAGCTGCTGCCGGCGCAGCGGACGCACCTGCAGCAGGTTTTGCTGTTCCCGGCTTAGCCATACCCGGCTTAGCGGCAGGTTTTGGGGCTTGTGCGTTTACTGTTAATGCCATGGCCACGGTTGCCGCAGCAAGGGCCGGCTTAAGC
>JAZKBN010000012.1:25826-75636 GCA_040388605.1 Bacteroidota bacterium
TTTGAGAAGTGTTTTGTAAGGGGTAAAGTTATTCGCATATTCAGTTTGCTTTTTGGAAGCCTATAAATATTGTTCGATAAGTCAGGTTAAAAAAACAGACCGCTAACCATGCGGCCGGGGGGTGTATCGGCATAAAGCAGCCGGGCTCCGAATTAAACGGCAGCGCAAGTTAGCTTTCAGTTTTTAATCTGAAAGCATAAAAACCTGTTTTTGTAAAAAGATAATGCCGCTGAGTGCCAAACCTTAGCGATAAAAAACGAAGGACCTGTAAATTTCAAACAACCGCAATTTGCGAATGTGTGAACTTACAGGTCCTTAAATGCAATTAAAGGCAGTATTAGGGCAGCATGTTGAGAAAACAGGCAGTTAAATGCCAATTTCAGCTGACCTCCCTGGCTTTTGCAGGCAGCCTATTTAACCACGCGCAATCTGTAGCCGAAGTACAGGGCCAACAGGCAGCAGGCAACAGTTATATAGCCTACCAGGTTGTAATTTACAATTTTACCTGCGTCGTTGGTATATACAACAAGCCCCCCTATGTATGCGCCCGAAGCGCAGCTAAGATTCTGCACGCAGGTATTTATGCTCATAAAGCCTCCCCTGTGCTGGGGCTTTACAGTGCCGGTAATCATGGTCATAGATGATATGCCCCGGCCCGAGCCTACAATCATGTAAAGGCTGTTCAATATAATAACCACATACATAGGGGTTAACCCAAGGTTGGTATAAATGCCCCCGAAGATGGCGGCAAGAATACTGCTTGCAATAAAAACCTTAGGCTTACCTATTTTATCGGCAAGCTTCCCAATAAGGGGGCCGAAAATGATGGTTGCAATACCGCCGCTGATATAAACATATTCAAGGTCAAGCTCAGGGTAGCCGGCGTTCTTAACAATATATGCGCTCAGGAAAGGTATAATGGTGAATTGCCCGAAGAACATAAGCCCGGTAGTGGCTAAAGCGCGCAGCTGGTTTCCGTCTTTAGAAATAATACGGAGTATTTCAAACGGGTTGTTTCGCTCATCTTTTGCAACTATATGCCCGCGCAGTGACGGGAGCGATATGCTGATAAACACCCAAACCAAAACCCCCATGCCGGCAAGCACCAAAAATGGAGCCTGCCACATATCGAACTTATTAGCAAGTCTCAAACCCATTGGTATGCCCAATGCCGATGCTGCGGAAAAGGATGTCATTAATATACCCATGGCCGTGCCCCTGCGTTCATACGGAATGGCATCTCCAATAATCGAGATAACCAATGCGCCCATTACGCCGGCAAATGCACCTGTAAAGATGCGCGCGGCCGTAAGCAGTATGTAGTTATTGGCATACCCGCAGGCGAAGGTACCAATGAGGAACCCGGTGAAGAGTATCTGCATGGCGGTTTTGCGGTCGAACCTGTCGAGCCAAAAGGCAGCCAGGAAGCCCGATATGCCGGCGCTGAATGAATAAGCCGACACCATTAGCCCGAACTGGGTAAGATCTATTTTCATTTCCCGCATCATACGGGGTCCCAGGGGCATCATAATCATGAAATCGACGATATTGATGAACTGGGTTGCTGCAAGTGTAAAAAGCAGCAGTTTTTCTCTGAGCGGTTTTATAACCGGGGCCGATTTAACAACCGGTATTACCTGTTCCATAGATAATTATGTTTTAATTATTGCCTGATATTTTATGGTGCCTTGCCTGCCGATACCGGGAATGCAGCCCGGTTGCAGGAAAAATTTACCGTACCGGGAATTAAGCAGCAGGTATATAAATAATAAAACAGGAAGCCGGAGGCGCCAAAATTTGATTGCCGGATTTTGTGTTTTCTATAAAGGGCAAATAATCCTTTCCCGATCCCAGCCATGGAACGGTAGCAAATTAAATGCTGTAACTGAACTTATGAGGCTGTTTCTGCGGCCAGCTTTTTCAAATCGGTGCCGCCGAAATTTCCGCTGCTCATCAGGAGCAGGTTCTTGTTATGCCAGCTTATTCCTTTGAGTCGGCTGCGGAGATCGCTTATATCGGTATAGACCTCCAAATCAGGACGGCCAAAAGATTCGCGAACAAAATCAGGACTTAAAGAGGGCAGTTTTTTATGCTCAAGCACCTGCGGGCTGTAATAAACACAGGCCACATCGGCATCTGAAAAGGTGTTTTTATATTGATCAAGGAATGCGCTGTTCAGGCTGCTGAAGGTATGCAGCTCAAGCACTGCCACCAAATCGCGTTTCGGAAACTGTGATTTTACCGCTTTTACTGTAGCCGCAAGCTTAGATGGTGCATGGGCAAAATCTTTAAATACAACCGTGCTATCGTTAGAAGCCAGTTGCTCAAGCCTGTTGGCTGCGCCTTTAAAGCTGCTTATTGCAGCGTAGAAAACATCATCTGAAATACCCAGTTCAGAGCAAACAGCTTTTGCGCCGCTTATATTGCTCAGGTTATGCTCCCCGAAAACCTGTACCGGCACTTTTTTACCGTCGGGTGTTTTCAGGTATGTTTGACCGTCGCGGGTTTCGCTTTTGTGGGTGCTGTATTCTTTGCTGCTTACATCGGGTCGCTCTTTGCGGCATATTACATCCACAATGGCATCTTCCTCGTTAAAGAAAATAATTCCGGCTTTAGGGGTGGCATCTGCCAAATGATCAAACTGGCGCACATAAGACTCCAGCGTTGGGAACACATTTATATGATCCCAGGCTATGCCGCTCACCAGCGCAATATGGTGCTTGTATTTCAGGAACTTAGGCACACGCTCAAGTGCCGATGCAAGGTATTCATCGCCTTCAATAATAATCATGGGCGCATCATCGCTGAGGCGGCACATAATATCGAAGCCTTCCACCTTTGCGCCAACCAGGTAATCGAAATCACGGCCGGCATGCTTAAGCACATGCATTATCATACCTGTGATGGTGGTTTTGCCATGGCTGCCGGCAATTACAATGCGTTGCTTGTTTTCGCAAAAAAGGCCTACGTATTCAGGGTAAGAGTAAACGGGGATACCGAGTTCCAAGGCCCTGAGCAGTTCAGGATTATCTGAACGGGCATGCATGCCTAGCACGATTGCGCCAATGTCAGAGGTTACTTTATCGGCGAACCAGCCTTCCTGCTCCGGTAAAAGGCCTGCCGCCTGCAAACGGGATTTTGCAGGATCAAAAATTTCATCGTCGGAACCGGTTACATTAAAACCGTTTATATGCAATGCCAAAGCAAGGCTGTGCATGGCAGCACCGCCAATGGCTATAAAATGTATCCGCTTGTTGTCTCCCGTCATTTGAGCCGTTTTATTTAATAAGGGGGCAAAAGTATGAAAAATACGGGGTATCCGGAATTGAAAGGGCTAAGAATAAATTTTACTTTCATTAAACTGTATGTTTCTGATTGCTATATGCATCCCGATTTTATTCCGCTGCATATTTCCGCCTCTCCATTTTAATTTTCAGAAACCCGAAAAACTTTAGCCTTTGCCGGCTAAATTTGTTCCCCTAATTCCCTTACATGGCCGGCTCAATTCCTTTTACTTCCGACGCAAAGCGCCGACGCAATAACCCCGTAACCCAATTCACCGACGGCTTAGCCAAAATGCCCCCGCAGGCCACCGACCTCGAGGACGCCGTTTTGGGCGCAATCATGATTCAGGACGAGGCCATAAACGCCGTGGTCGATATTCTGCATGCGCCAAGCTTTTATAAGGAAGCCAACCAACGCATTTACACAGCTATTCTTGCCCTGTTCAACAAGAACCAAAAGATAGATGTTCTTACCGTTGTCCAGCAGCTGAGCATGCAGGGCGATTTGCAGCTAGCCGGCGGGGCTTACTACGTTACCCAACTCACAAGCAGGGTTAACACGGCTGCCCACATAGAGGCCCATGCCCGTATTGTGGCGGAAAAAGCCATCCTGCGTGACCTTATCCGGATAGCATCTGACACCCAAAGAGATGCTTATGAAGAAACCACCGATGTTTTCGACCTGCTTGATAAAACTGAGCAGAGTATTTTCCAGGTATCGGAAAGCAATATTCGTAAGGAGGTGAGCGCCATGAGCGGCCTGCTGCCCATTGCCATTAAAGAGCTGGAAGCGCGTAAGGACCATAAAGACGGCCTTACCGGCATTGGTTCCGGCTTCAGCGACCTTGACCGTGTAACCAGCGGCTGGCAACGTTCAGATCTCCTGATTCTTGCGGCAAGGCCGGGTATGGGTAAAACTGCTTTCGTGGTCTCGGCTGCGCGTAATGCGGCGGTTATGTTCCAAAAGAAGGTGGCTATTTTCTCGCTTGAAATGTCGCAGATCCAGCTTGTGAATCGTATCATTTCGGCAGAGGCGGAGCTTGACAGTGAAAAAATTAAAAAGGGCAACCTGGCCGAGCACGAATGGCGGCAATTGCACCATAAAATTGCCGCCCTTGAAAGCGCCCCTTTATTTATTGACGATACCCCGGCACTCAGCATGCTGGAGCTTCGGGCCAAATGCCGACGCATGAAATCGCGCACCGGGCTCGATATGATTATTATAGATTACTTACAGCTCATGCAGGGCGATGCCAGCGCCAAAGGCAACCGAGAGCAGGAAATTGCCAGCATCAGCCGCGGGCTTAAGAACCTCGCCAAGGAACTTGATGTGCCGGTTATTGCGCTTTCGCAGTTGAGCCGTGCGGTTGAAACCAGGGGCGGGGCAAAACGTCCGCAATTGAGCGATTTGAGGGAATCAGGCTCTATTGAACAGGATGCCGATATAGTAATGTTCCTCTACAGGCCTGAATATTACGGCATTACCGCAGATGAGGAAGGTAAATCTGTAGAAAATATGGCCGAGCTCATTATTGCAAAGCACCGTAACGGCAGCACTGCAACTGTGGAGCTTAAATTCCACGGCGCCTACACCAAGTTCGGTGATATGGAGCCTGATGGTTTCAGGGCCCCGAGCAGCACCCCCTTCCCTGATTCAGGCGGCATACCTTCAGGTTTCGATGACCGGGGCCCAACCCGCACCCTGAAATCTAAGATGAACCAAAACCCGAACGACTTTATAAAGCCGGATGACAGCCCTGTGCCGTTTTAAGGTTAGCAAAGCATTATATATGTTTACTTATGGCTTCAAAATCAAAAGATGGTTTTTTGGAATTAACGGCTATCGTAAGACAAGCATTCAGTTTCCTTGAAATAACCTATGGTTTCAAACTTCGGAAAAAGGAGGCGTCCGGTCGGATGAGAATTTGGTATTTTTCAAATAAAAAATGTTATATTAAAATTTATGAAGATTGGTTAGACGCTTATATAGACGTAACTTTATACAATTATTCCGGCAGAAAGGCACCAATATATGGCTCAGCTGAACTAAGCGGAAAGTTTGCATCCTTAGATGAAATTGTTTCAATTCGTAATCCGGGTGCAGAAATACTTAATCCATACATTATTTATTTTGGGGAAAAACCCAATCTAAAACATATTGTCTTTGAGCAAAGGTTTCCGGGTGACAGTTATTTAGATTTGTACTCTCGCCATGCTAAATATCTTGAATCTTTTGCTTCAGATGTATTAAACGGTGATTTTGATATTGTTTCTGAAGCGTATAAACTGAGAATGGAACGTATTGAAGCCTATGAGAAAATGCATCCAAAGCAGTATCCTGACCAAAAGTACCCCTCTTTATTAACCTAAACCTTACATTCCAAAATATCCCCTTTCATGTTTTTTTCTATAACTTTTCCACTTTAGCATAGTTATTGATAGGAAGTTGTAATTTTACCGCATATCGAACCCGGACTTCAAAACCTGGCGCGGTAAATAAGCTACTAACCACTTGAAAATTAATTAATTAACCGGTATGCAGAAACTTGGCTTAAACCAATCACTGTCGCAGCGCTTAAGTCCGCAGCAGATTCAGTTTATAAAACTGCTGCAAATACCCACTGCCGAGCTTGAAAGCCGCATTGAGGAAGAGCTGGAAGCCAACCCCGCCCTTGAAGAGGGGGAGGAAACTTTCGATGACAATGAAAAGCAGGACGATATTATTGACGACTATGGCGAAAACGGCCTTGAGTCTGACCTGCGTACCGAAAAAACAAAGGAAATAGACCTTGACAGCGATTATGATAACGTTCCTGAAATATCGACCAACGATAATATTGAGGACGTTTACGAAGAAAGCTACGAAAGTGAAGACCCTTTTGAAAGCACAGATTCTTACGACGACGATATTGACGTAGACAACTACCTGCAAAACGACGACATAGCCGGTTATAAAATGCAGGGAGATGGCGCAAACCCTGACGACGACGACCGGGAAACTCCGCTCAGCAGCGATTCATCGCTTACCGATGCCCTGCTTACACAGCTCAGCTTCCTGAACCTCGATGAAAAGCAATCCATAATCGGTAAGCAGCTTATTGGCAGCATAGATGGTGACGGCTATATTCGCCGGGATCTTGAATCTATTTCTAACGACCTGGCCTTCGGCCAAAACGTATATGCCGAGGAAGATGAAATAGAAAGCGTTCTGCTCATGATACAGCAGTTCGACCCGGCAGGTATAGGCGCACGCAGCCTGCAGGAATGCCTGCTCCTGCAACTCGACAGGCGTGCCGATAACTATGAAATTGCCGGTCTTGCGGTTCGTATTATTGAAGAATGCTTCGATGAATTCGGCAAAAAACACTTTGATAAGATACGCTCTAAGCTGGATATAGACGACCAGGACGATCTTCGTGAAGCCATTGCCATGATTACCAAGCTGAACCCAAAACCGGGTGAAACCGGTGGCTCCGAAGGAAAAGCCCAGTACGTGATTCCCGATTTTATGATTTACAATAACAACGGGAAAATTGAGCTGAGCCTGAACGCAAGAAATGCACCTGAGCTCCGCATAAGCTCCAGCTATGCCGATATGCTTGACAGCTATGACAAAAGCAATAAAAAAGACAAGCAGAACAAGCAAATAAAGGAAACTGTAACCTTTGTAAAGCAAAAGCTTGATGCCGCCAAATGGTTTATTGATGCCATTAAGCAGCGCCAGAACACCCTGCTTGTTACCATGAATGCCATTATCAGGTACCAGTATGATTTCTTCCTGACAGGTGATGAAAGCAAGTTGCGCCCCATGATCCTGAAAGATATTGCCGACCATATAGGCATGGATATAAGTACTGTCAGCCGCGTTGCCAACAGTAAATATGTTCAGACAGAGTTCGGGACCTTCTCGCTGAAATACTTCTTCAGCGAGGGCATAAGCACCGACAGCGGCGAAGATGTAAGCAACCGCGAGGTGAAATACATTTTAAAAGACCTGATTGAAAAAGAAGACAAAACAGACCCCCTGAGCGATGATAAGCTCGAGAAAATCCTGAACGACAAAGGGTACAATATTGCCCGCCGCACCGTGGCAAAATACAGGGAGCAGCTTAACATACCTGTTGCTCGCCTTCGCCGGGAAATATGAAGGAAACCGAAGAAGAAAATTACAGCCGCTTCAGCCTGCCCAAGGCGGGAAGCCTGCCAAACGACAGGCTTCCCGCCTTGGGCTTACTGCGTTTGGTTGCCAAGGTTATTTCCATAGTGTTTCACCCGCTGGCAATGCCTACTTATACCTTTGCCATACTGTTTTTTTTGGCCCAGAATTTCTCAATGCTGGACCCCGACCAAAACCTGAAAATATTGGGCTTTATTGCAATACTTACCGGGGTGCTGCCGGCTGTGCTGTCGGCCATGTTTTTCATACGTGAAGGTGAAAGCCTTTCTATGGAAGACAGGAGCAGAAGGGTTTACCCCTTTTTGCTCACTGCCTTTATTTACGTGTGCATAGCATATCTTTTCAGGGTTTTATTACAGTCGCATTATAACATGCAGCTGCTTATGAACTGTATAGCCTGCTCTGCCCTTTTAAGCGCTATAATTACATTGCGCTGGAAAATAAGCACACATGCCATGGGGGCTGCCGGAATGACGGGTGCGCTAGCCGCCACACTAATTATAATGGGAGATGAGCGCATTTTTGTACCTTTGACTCTTTCAATAGTATTATGGGGATTGGTTTGCAGTTCAAGACTGCTCCTTAATGCCCATACAACCGCACAAATTGTTGCCGGCAGCATAGCCGGCTGCGGAATTACATTCGGCTTACTGTTCCTGTATTTATAACCCGTTAAATACTTAACAGGCAGTCCAACTTTCTGCTGTTACTTCTGCATGACTAAAATTACCCGACACCTGGCCGAAGCCGCAGGCCGGACCCTTTTTTCAATTGAAATTCTCCCCCCGCTCAAAGGCGAAAGCATTAAGAGCCTTTTCGAGGCCATAGAACCCCTTATGGAGTTCAAGCCGCCGTTTATTGATGTTACCTACCACCGTGAGGAATACGTTTATAAAACGCGTGAGAAAGGCCTTCTCGAAAAAAGCGCCACACGTAAGCGTCCCGGCACGGTTGGCATTTGCGCTGCCGTTATGAACCGCTTCAGGGTAGATACTGTTCCGCATATAATCTGCGGCGGTTTCACCAAGGAAGAAACAGAAAACGCGCTTATTGACCTTGCTTTCCTGGGAATAGATAACGTTTTAGCCCTACGCGGCGATGCCATTAAATCTGAAACCTCATTCATACCGGAACCTGGCGGACACCATTTCAGCACCGAGCTAATCAGCCAGATAACAGATATGAATAAGGGCATCTATCTTGATGAAGACCTGACACATGCTGCTCCCACTGATTTCTGCGTTGGCGTTGCCGGTTACCCTGAAAAGCACTTCGAGGCCCCGAACTTAAAATCGGACCTGCGGTTTCTGAAGAAAAAAATAGACCTTGGCGGCGAGTACATAGTTACCCAAATGTTCTTCGATAATAAGAAGTACTTTGAGTTTGTAAAGCAGTGCCGGGAAGAAGGCATAAACGTACCCATTATTCCGGGTATGAAGCCCATGACCACGCGTAAGCAGCTTACCGTGCTTCCGCGTTACTTTAATATAGATATACCTGTTGACCTTGCAGACGCTATCCAGGCCTGTGAAAACGACAAGGATGCCCGCAAGGTAGGTATTGAGTGGTGCATAGCCCAAAGCCGAGAGCTGATGGCCGCAGGGGTTCCCTGCCTGCATTACTATACTATGGGAAAATCAGATTCAGTTAAAAAAGTGGCTGAGGCGCTGTTTTAGAATTATGCTTCTCCTGTAAAAACAAGTGTGCCCCTGAGATTTACTTTTCAGGGGCATTTAATTCTTAGCATTCATCTGCTTTTTGTATGGCTTCCGCCCTTTTTATTTGCAAGCAATGTTAAGGCTTCAAGCTGTTCCATAAAAGCGTCAGCATCTTTTTGAGTCTTTATAACTTCAGATAGGCTGTCTTTACGCAAAGGCAAAGAAACATCAACTGAACCCGAATATATCCGGGGGTCATTTTCGGGATTTAGCCCTGCTAATTTCATATAGCGCTCTATTTTCCGCTCAATAATAGGATCCATAAGTCAAATATATGTATTTTACTACAAAGAATCAATAACATTTTCCTTTAAGCTGAACATGTAGTAGTTATACAAATCTCTGCTATTACGTTTGAAATCAAACGACTCAAGCATTGACTTTGGCACTAAATTACCTTCTGAATCTTTTTCAAAATTACCCTGCCGTGTAATCCTTACATACCAATCAACACCTAATGGTATAAAATACCTGCATATATATTCCCTGTTCTGTTTTATTGCGCTGTGATAAAGTCTGGCCCGGATATCATCTGAGCCGTCTATCCCTATTGTAAAATCCTGATTTCGCCGCAAAAAAAGAAAGCCATGGAATAATACGGTTGAAAGTACTTTGTTCAAATCAGAATGCCTAAGTTTAACGTTGTCAATAAAACCACCTAACTCATTTGGTGGGCCAAACCCAATGTTAAAGACATCTGCAAGATGTCGGTTTTCATGACGAGCCAATAGTACTAAAACAATACAGCTTGTACCATCAGCTAATGGAGACATAAAAGACATCGCAGTCAAATCATCCGAGTACCAATTTGGCTCATACGTATTGTCGAAATCTATAATTACAGGCATAATATAAGCTGCATTAATACAAAAGCATTCCGCACAATAAAAGCCAATTGGCCAATATCATGCGGAATACAAATTCAATCAATAAGTAACCTACTCCGGTAAAATCTCCCCCGGTGAAGTCTGTTTTTTATCGGTGCTCAGGTCAACATCAACAAGGCCTTCGTCTATGCTTGGGCTTTTCTTGTTGGTATAGGCCTGGTAAGTGGTTTCCTTTTCAAAAGGGCGTTTACCAATCAGGTTTTCCAAATCGCTCTGGAAAATTATCTCTTTGCGCAGCAGCTCCTGGGCTATAATTTCAAGCTCGGCGCGTTTGGCGTTCAGCAACTCCTTGGTACGTATGTAGGCAAGGCTGATAATCTTACGTGCCTCTTCATCAATAGTTTGGGCAGTATGCTCGCTGTATGGCTTGTTGAAAGAGAACTCGGCCTGCTTGCTGTCGAAGAATGAAACATTGCCAACACGCTCATTCATGCCGTAAACAGTTACCATGCTGTAAGCAATTTTGGTAATGCGTTCCAAATCGCTGAGTGCACCGGTGCTTATGCGGCCGAAAACAATATCTTCGGCAGCACGGCCGCCCAGGGTCATGCACATTTCATCGGTAAGCTGCTCTACTGTGTAAAGGAACTGCTCTTTTGGCAGGTATTGGGCGTATCCGAGCGCGGCAACACCACGAGGCACTATGCTCACCTTAACTAAAGGATCTGCATGCTCAAGGAACCAGCCGGCAACGGCATGGCCTGCTTCATGGTAAGCAACAATGCGCTTTTCCTCGGGCGATATAATTTTATTCTTCTTTTCAAGACCGCCTATAACACGATCTATGGCATCCTGGAAATCCTGCATATCAATAGCATCCTTGTTACGGCGGGCCGCAATCAGGGCTGCTTCGTTACATACGTTTGCTATTTCTGCGCCTGCAAAACCCGGAGTTTGAGCAGCAATTTTACGAGGATCCACATCGCTCGACATTTTCAAAGGCTTCATGTGCACTTTGAAAATTTCTGCACGACCATTAATATCGGGCTTATCGATGCTTATCTGGCGGTCGAAACGGCCTGGGCGAAGCAAGGCAGGATCTAATACATCAGGGCGGTTGGTGGCAGCCATTATAATTACACCGCTGTCTGTGGCGAAACCGTCCATTTCAACGAGCAGGGAGTTCAGGGTATTCTCGCGTTCGTCGTTAGCACCCGGAATCTGTCCCTTGCCGCGGCTGCGACCTACTGCATCTATCTCGTCGATAAACACAATACAAGGGGCTTTTTCTTTGGCCTGCTTAAACAAATCTCGTACACGGGCTGCACCAACTCCTACAAACATCTCGACAAAATCTGAGCCTGAAAGGGTGAAGAACGGCACCCCGGCTTCGCCGGCTACTGCCTTGGCAAGCAGGGTTTTACCTGTGCCCGGAGGGCCTACCAGCAACACGCCTTTAGGTATTTTACCACCCAAACGGGTGAATTTGCCCGGCGATTTCAGGAAGTCAACAATTTCCTTAATCTCTTCCTTGGCTTCTTCAAGACCTGCAACATCGGCAAAAGTGATTTTTACTTTGTTCTCGGCATCGAAAAGCGCGGCACGGCTTTTACCTATATTGAATATTTGCCCGCCGGGTCCGCCGGAAGTAATACGGCGCATCAGGAACCAAAAGCCCATGATAATAACCAAAACAAAACCGTAGGTAAAAATCATATTCCCAAAATTCTGGTGATCTTCAATACGGAATTCAGGTTGCTCGTTGTTGGGAATGGTAGCTTTCAGGCGATCAAAATCCTGCTTATAGTTTTCAGCAGATATTATGTTGAACCTGTAATGGGGGCCTGCAGGGTTAATCTGCGCCAAGGGACCTCCGAAATCGGTTTTATACTTGCTGTTAGAAAGGGAGCCGGGCTTAATGGTTACCTCAACTATTTTTTCAGAAGGCACTACTATCAACGATTGTACATCGTGTGATTTAATCATGTCTTCGGCCCTGCGCTGCGATATTTCAACAGCGTTTCGGCTGCCGCCCAGCAGGCTTAAGCCAATAAGCAGCACCAATATTCCGCTTATTATCCATAGCTGGTAATTGGGTTTGCGGGGGGCCGACGGTATTAATTTACGCTTTTCCGGTTTTTCTGTACCGGTTCCTGCGTTGTTTTTGTTTTCTGCCATTATTCAGGTTTTAATAATCGGGCTAAGATTTCCGAAAGTACAGCTGCAATCGCCTTTTGGGCAAAAATCAGGCAGCATATTGGCCGTGCAGGGCTCGTTGATTGTAAAGGCAACCTGCTTTTTCCGGCATTTAGTATTTAAAGAGCACTCATTTTCAGATTAATCTTCGTCGGCTATGCGGGTAATTTTGGCATCGCCCCAAAGGTCTTCAAGGGCATAAAAGCGCCTGCGGTCTTTTTTAAAGACGTGGCAAATTATGTCGTTATAATCCAAAAGTATCCACTCTTTATTTTCCTTGCCTTCCCTGTGGTCGGCATGTAAGCGAGCCTCTTTATACACCTCATCTTCAACCGATTGAGAAATTGCGTCTACCTGTGTATCAGAATTTCCTGAACAGATGATGAAAAAATCGGCTATGGAGTTTTGAAGGCTGCGCAAATCAAGCACGGCAATATCCTGTGCTTTTTTATCTTGCATTCCTTTTACAATCAGGTGGCTGAGCACCTCGGAATCTGCTTGGTTTTTTTTCAAAATTGAAGGTTCCCCTGTCGGGACTTTATAAATTTGCAAGGCGTAAATCCTGCCTTACAAATATAAACCCTTTATCACAAAAATTCAACCGGCATGCTCTTTAGCCCCGAAAAGTTAATTCATCTGCCGGAATGTCAGAGTACAAATGACATTGCTTCAGAGCTGATAGCCCAAGGCAAGGGAATTCCAGGCCTTTGCATAAGCACCGACAGGCAGACTGCAGGCAGGGGCCAGCGCGGCAATACCTGGAATTCGGCGCCTTCAGGTCTTGATATTACTGCAACCTTTCTCTTGCAGCCCCATTGGCTGCCCATACCTCAACAGTTTTTAATCAGCATGGCGGCAGCCCTTGCTGTGGCCGATACTGCAGCATTTTTTACCGGCGAACCTTCAAAAATCAAGTGGCCGAACGATGTTTTTATAGGCAATAAAAAAACAGCGGGCATACTCATTGAAAACAGCATACGCGGTTCCCTGCTCGACTGGTGCATTATCGGCATAGGCCTGAACGTAAACGGGAGTAATTACCCTGAAACAGGAACATCGCTTGCTGCTGAAACCGGTCATGAAATTAACCGCAACAATGCCCTGCTGCATCTTGCCGAAAGGCTGAGCCATTGGTGCGCCCTTGCTGAAAACGAAGGCAGGCAGGCTTTATACCCTGCCTATATAAGCAGGCTCTTGGGCTTCAGCGAAGCGTTTAGCTTTCTCGACATATCGGGTAAGGCATTCAGCGGTATAATTACCGGTATTGCAGAAAGCGGTATGCTTGAAATGACTGTGAATAAAGAGTTTAAGGCTTTCGGCTTTAAGGAAATTACATTTGTAATTTAAGTCTTACAAAGTTTCTGTTTTCCCTGTTCTTGTATTGAAAACGGGCATCCCCTTTATGGCTTTCAGCCTGTCTTCACCGCGCAGGTAAGTGAGCCGGCCTTCAGCATTGCGGCTCTGCCGAACGCGGGCATCCACAAAACCCTGCCCGGCTGTAAGCGCAGGCATAAAGTTTTTGTCTTTCCTCACAAAATAAGCATTTATGCCTGTGAGTGAGCAGCCTACAAAATCATAGCCGAGCTCAGCGGCTAAATCGCAAATACTAAGCAGGCTTGTTCCGAAATACAGGTTGGAGTGGTGCTTTTCAGTACGGTAAAATGCAGGATCGTAGGGTACAGTATAAGGCTTATCGGGCCCGAAAATATGGTTGTACTCAACTATTACAATAATAGGGTTAACTGCTTTTATAGCTTTCCATACCCAGTAATCGTTACCGTCAATGTCGATATGCAATAAGCCAATTTCTCCTGAAATACCGGCAGATGCTATCAGGCTGTTTATGTTTTCGGCAGTAATAAAAGCGTTAAGGGCCTGCAAATCATACTGGTGGTATAGCGGGCTGTTTTGCACATGCGCCATGTTTTTTGCCGATCCGTCCATTATAAGCCCGCTCCAATTGTTGTTTATAAGCAGGAAACGGGTGTTGGCCTCGGTATAATTCTCGACCCCGAATTCTATAAAAACCTGTTGCTCAAAGGGTATTTCAATATTATTTACAAGGTGCTGTATAATTCCGTCGTCGCCAAACTGGCTGAAAACTTTAAACTCTGCATCGTGCAGGGTTTTAATATCGGTCCTGGTTCGGTTGAAATCTGATAAAGCCCGGCCGGATAAAGCCAGCTGGGTTTGCTGCCTCTGCTCAATGCGCGAAAAAGCATAATGCATATTGAGCAGTGTTTTCGGCAGGCCCATCAGCTTGCCAATCAGTTTAGAATAAGCGGGCATATAAATTATTCAGGAATTTAGCGGCGCGAAAATAAGCAGAAAATGCAGGTATTAACTACCTGCTCTGTATTTAAAGGACCTACGCAACCCACAAAGCAAGCATTCTATACTGCGGAACAGAACAAAAATCATGTAATACCGGCTGGCAGCAGAAAATAAATCTGTGCAAAACACCCGGGAAGCAATGAGTATTCCCATCTGTTCAATTGTTCAGCAGGGTAATTACAAAGGTATTAGCCGCGGCCGGAATGTTATGCACCGGATGCAGCCCACCTTATGCCGGAGATCGGAAATTACTGCCCTAAAAACGGGGCAGCCTGAGCAGCCAATATGTATTATATTTTATGCACTTAAGACATTGCTTGAAACCGCGCTAAACAAACAACCCATTTTGTTTTACAAAACAGGAAGCAGAATTTGTCTGCTTCAACATTTCAATGTAGCTGCCAAATGCAATAAGCCTATAGCTTTACAATCTTTAGCACAGTAAGCCCTCTTTCTGAAACCAATTGAATTGTATAAACTCCGGCGCTTAAGCCGGAGCAATCTATTGTGCTGCTGTTAAAGCCCGGTTGCAATTCCATTGAATTTTCATGTATAAGCTCGCCGACAAGGTTAACTATATTAACATGAATCTTTTCAGTGAGCGCAGAATAAACATTCAGAAGGGCTTCGTTATTTACCGGGTTGGGGAAAATATCGGCATTCATTTTTCCCGGTTCCCTTTTTTGCGGGTTACCGAGGTAAATAGCAGGAAGCCTTGTAACCATACCATTGTAATCTGTCTGTTCCAGTCTATAGTAGGCAGGGCTGCCATTGCTGCTGTCGGTGTAATTATAGTTATGCCTGCTTATTGTTGTGCCCGAACCGGCTACGAAAGCGAGCGCTGTAAAATCTTTTCCGTTGATGCTCCTGTTAACCATAAAACCCCGGTTATTTTGCTCAGTGGCAGTGCTCCAATGCAGCCTGCATATCGTACCGTCGGTTTCCCCGCTGAAGCTAAGCAGGTTAACCGGCAAAGGCGCATCCTGCGATGCGGCTGCCCAATCGCTAAAGGAATTAACACCGGAAACTGTAATACTCTTTGAATTGGCGTCGCGGGTGGTAAAGCCGGCCTTTGTCCAGGTAGAGCCGCCGTCGGTGCTTTTAAAAAGGGTAAGGTCGTTTTTAGAAATACCGTTAAGCTCCTGTGCACCGCCAAGATACCTGAATGTAAGGGTTGCGTTCAGCCCTGCATCAAGGGTGGGGGTAATGGTATATTTTCTCTTTATGCCCTGGTTCAGGTTGTAGCCTATAACTGTTTCACCAATGTTGCGTAATATGTAAGTGCTTCCCGGTTCTGCCCCCGCAGCTGTAATTTCAACCCCTATACCTCCGAAGTTATTTAATACATTTTGTGCTGCAGTACGCGTGGTTTGCACTTTACCTGATATAAAACTGCTGTCATTTTCAGAACTGAATGAAGCCGCGCTTCCAAGCGTGAGTATATTTCCGTTTGTGTAAAGCACACCCCTGGTCATTGTAATTGTGCCTGATACCGCAACATCGCTCCCCAGGTAAGCACTGCCATTGAAAGCCCGGTCAAAGCTTAAATTGTTCAATGCCGAAGCAGGCGCGAAGGTTAAAGTTCCCAAAGCAGCGCTGCCGCCTATGCCCAGGTTGCTTGCTGAAGTTGATATTAATTTACCACTTCCGCTTACAGTCCCGTTTAAGGTTAAGCTGTTTCCGTTCAGGTTAAGATTAGCTGCCGAAAGCAGAAGATTGCCGGAAACAGTTAAATCCTGGTTACCAAGGCTTAAGCCTGCTGCCCTGTAATTGCTTAATCCATATACGCTGCTTCCTGAAAAAAGCCCGTCAGGTAATGTAAGCGCATTTCCTCCTGTGGATGAAATGTTGCCTATTGACAATACTGAACCTGTTGCCGATGCATCTAAAGTTCCGACTGAACGCAGGATAGGTGCAGTTAATGTATCTATACTGAGCATATAACCGTTCAGGCTCATGGTACCTGCTTTAAGAATCAGTTTTTTGCTGACAGTTACATTCCCCGACAAGCTTTTTGAACCGCTGCCTGCCACTGCCAGGTTATTGAAACTGAAAGCAGGAATAGTTTGCGCAGCGCCGTTAAACTCTATGGTATTGCCGGCAACAGTAACTGCATTGCTTCCGGGACTGAGTGCCCCTGCAATCCTGACCGTATCTGCTGTAAGGTTTCGTTGACCAGATCCTGAAAAAGTAATATTGTAATATTTACCCTTCGGTACCACCTGTATAGAATCCCCTGTAAAATTTACTGTAGAAGCTTCCAAACCGCTTATTATGCCGGCACTGCTCACCGCACCTGATACAGCAAGGTCGGCGCCTGCATCTAATTCTAAAGTTGTTCCTGTACCCAAAGTCAAATTATGACATTGCCCTGCTCCGCTTATTACAGGGTAATTATTAACCGGCCAGGCACCTGAGGCGTACTGTGCCTGGATATTCACATTGGTGCCCGTTCCGGGTACTCCGCCGCACCAGTTTGCGGGGGTTGTCCATTCGGAGCCTGTACCCAGCCAGGTGCCTGTATTTAATGATGTAACCGAAATATTGCTGCCCGGCACAGAACAGCCTGCTGACGATGTTACCGTAACGTTATAATTATTAGTGCCTGAAGTAATTACCGCTGTTGAAGCCGTGCTGCCGGTGTTCCATAAGTAAGTGCAAACATTGCAGCCTGCCGTATTGGTAACATTAATTGTATGCCCTATACAATCTGCAGAGCCGTTAATATGGCTGAACGTAGGTTCGTCAGGCAGGTCATTTACGGTAATAAATACGCTTCCGCCATTGGTGCAGCCCTGCATGCCGGTTGCTAAAACCGAATAGGTGCCCGATGTTGTTACAGTTAACGAATCTGTTACCGCCCCTGTATTCCATGAATAGGAATATGTTTGCTCCTCGTTGTAAACCAATGCAGCTTCAGTGGCAGTTAAAGCCCTGTTGTAAAGTATTACATCATCTATATACCCGGTATAATAATTGGTGCCGCCTGTTTCCCGGCCTATTCCAATAAACGGTTCCGATACATTACCCCGATACCCGGCAGTTGCGGTACCGGCCGGCGAACCGTCAACATAAAGCGCCATTGCACCGCTGGTTTTAACACGCGTGGCAACCACATGGTGCCAGGCATCATCATTAACCGAACCGGGAGAAGTAACAGTTACATCTGAAAACGAACCGCCGCCTCCCATTCCGAATGCCAAATGCCCGTTCAGCAGCGATGTACCGAAATCTGCTGAATTACCGCTTACCTCGGCATCCACAAGGCTTGAACCGCTCCACCAATCGCTCCCATAACCGCCGTTACTGTTGGTTTTAAGCCAAAAGCTGATGGTAAAATCACCTGAAATGCTGCAGGGTATATTTGTATAATTGGTTGAGCCGTTATAAGATGCAGCATGTGAAGTATTTGAACGCCTGTCGCTTACATAAGAGGGGGCAGATAAGCCGGACCCGTTTTGGGCATTGCCAGAAACATCGCTAACATTTCCGCTGAAGGGGTAGTAGGCCGCAATTCCGCTTGCCACACTGCCCGTAAGATGAGATACAGATGAAAGATTGTTTGCAGTAGATGGCTTTATAGTACTGCTGCTTCCGGAACAAAAAGAGGTGTTGCCGGAAATTATAACTGCCGTGGTCAGAATCGGGGTTTCCGCCGAAACTGTGGAAATGCAGCCGTTTGCAAAAATCTGTACACTGTAGTTACCGGTAAGGTAAACCGTAATTGACTGCGTTGTTTGCCCCGTGCTCCATAAGTAAGCCCCTGCTGAAGAAGCTGTTAAGGTAGCTGATGTTCCCGGGCACAATGCACTGAACGAGGTTGAAATTGTAGGGGTAACCGGGTGCGCAAAAACCGGGACTGTTATGCTTTGTGTACTTGTACAGCCATTGGATGCCGTTAAGGTATATTGGTACACCACATTAACGGTTCCTGCTGTGGTGTTGATCAAGGTATCTGCCACGCTGCCCGTACCGCTTGCCTTGGCATTGCTTATGCCGGCCACTGCTGCCCTTTTCCAGGTACAGGCAGTTCCGCTTAAATTGAAATTTGGGGTATAAATATATGGTAAGCCGCTGCAAACACCGTTTACCAGGAGGCTGTCGGTAATGGCAGGTGCTGTTGAGGCGCTGACATTCAGCGACACACCCGGCGAAGAAGAGCAGCTGTTAAGGCCCGAAGCATTAAGAGAATAGGTGCCCGGGCTTGTTATTAGCAATGAATTGGCATGGCTCCCGTTGCTCCAGGTATATGTATATGGCTGCTGTGTTACCACAAGCTCCGAAACTTCTGTGCTGTCTAAAACACGGTTATATATAAGCACATCATCAATGCTGCCGGTAAAATAGCTGCCGCCTGTGGCAATTCTGCCTAAAGCAATTTTCGAAACAGCCACATCGCCGCGGTAATCAGCTGTTCCGGAAGCGGAGAGGGTACCATCTATATACAGCAGGAGTTTGCCGGTTAATTTGGTTCGTGTTGCGGCTATATGGTGCCAGGTGTTATCATTAACATTTACCGCCGAAGTTACAGATGCATCCTGTCCGCCGCCTGTAAGGCCCCCGCCCAAGCCGAATACTACCTTACCGGCTATCAGGGCTGTACCGAAATCAGCATCATTACCGCCCACCTCAGCATCTAACAGACCATGACCCGACCACCAGAAAAAGCCGTTATATGCCCCGTAGCTGTTTGTTTTAACCCAAAAGCTCAGGCTGAAATCACCTGTAACAGAACTTCCGGGCAAGGAAACATAATTGTTTGAACCGTCAAATGCATAAGCTTCGTTGGCCTGTCCGCGGCGATTGATTTCAAGGGAAGGCAAAGATGTTGTGCTGCCGTGAAGACCGTTTCCTGAACCATCAAGCATATTGTTGCACAAGGAATAAAAAGCGGTAACGCCATTTTTTTGCCCTGTGCTTAAATGGTCAAGGCTGCAGAAATCAGCATCCTCAGTAGACGGGCTCAGCAGGTTAATGCCCCCGGCACAAATTGTGGTTGAACCGGAAATACTTAAAGGTACAGATGCATTTTTAACTGTAACCTGTACCCCGTCGGAGACCGAGGAAGTACAAGCGTTCTCTATTGTTTGAACCTGGAATATGCCTGTTGCAGAAACATTGATAGACCGGGTTGTAGCGCCATTACTCCAAAGATAGCCTGCTGCTGAAGTGCTTGTAAGAGTTACTGCTCCCCCCGGGCAAAACGAAGTAGGGCCGGAAGCGGATATAGCAGGTTTAGCCGGTATAAGGTTTACGGTAACAGTAACATTTTGCCTGTTTGTATCGGTACCGTTTATTAGGGTATAAACATATATTACATCTAAAGGGCCGCCGGTGGTATTATGGAGTACTTCAAAAATATTGTTTGAGCCAGTTGAAGCGCTCTCTGTGATGCCCGGCACAGCAGCCCTTGACCATAAAAGGGTTGTTGGATACACCGATGTATTGGCCCCGTAAAAAAAACCGTTACCACTGCAGGTTGTTACAGCTAAAGGGCTTGTAAGTACCGATACAGTCTGTGGTAAAGCCCGTAAACTCAAAGGTATAAACGTATAAGCAAGGGCAAAGTAAAATGCCCGCTTTAGCCAGGTTGTAAATGCAGAAGTCATAGCTGATAGTGGTAGTGCAATTGAAACTTAAAAAAACAGGTAGCCTCAATAATTTTTGCAGTGTTTTAACAAAAATAACAACAAAACCCCGTTTCACCAATTGAAACAACTTGCAGAATATAAGAGTGTCGCCTTTTTCGTGTAATTTTAGTACCCGAAAGAGCGCAATAGCTATATATATAATACCTGAATTTTCAAATTTAAAGTATCAGGTTTAAGGTTCAGGCCCTCTAACCTTCAGTATCGGAAAAAGTTGTACTAAGTTTACAAAGCTAAGCCGGCAAAAAACAACTGACAAAACGCCAGCCGCAGGGCTGCTTGGGTGTTCTCTAAATAATTCAGCTAAAAGAGTTCAGCCAAACTTAGAAAATTACAACAAACCCCACAACTTTTCGGATTGATCCCAAAATTCCCGATCGGTCCCATTTCGGATTGGTCCCCCAAAACTCCGGACAGGTCAGAAATATGCCATGTAAAAACAAAAACGGACTCAAAAACCTAAGTTTATGAGTCCGTTTTTGTTTTGGTACCAGGAGCGGGGGTCGAACCCGCACGGCCATACAGCCACAGGATTTTAAGTCCGGCGTGTCTACCAATTCCACCATCCCGGCAATATAAATAACCCCCGGACTTACATCCGAGGGCCATAAAAAAGAGCGAAAGACGGGATTCGAACCCGCGACCTCGACCTTGGCAAGGTCGCGCTCTACCAACTGAGCTACTTTCGCTTGGTGCCTTTCGGTCTGTTTGTTCCGATTGGGGATACAAAGGTAGGTAAAAATTTTACCTCCGCAAGCACCTGACTAAATATTTTCAGATTTTTTTTTTGGTTTATCGCTTCCCTGAGGGTTTAGAGGGTATTTCTGTTGTTTTCTCAGCCAGAACATCATCCTCATTCTTCGCTTTGGAAATGTTATAGCCTTCAAAAACAACAATTCCGGCCAACATCAAAATCAGCGACAGAGATGAAATTAAAGATATGGTATTACCCTGCGTGAAAGATTTCGGTTTAAAGCTGAAAACTACCTTATGGGTACCCGGCGCTGTTTCCAAAGCGCGTAAAACGTAGTTTACACGCAGCAGTTTTTCCTGCGGTACTTCCTGGCCGTCTACTGTTACAATCCAGCCTTCGGGGTAATATACTTCGCTGAACACAAGCATACCCTTACCGGGGTTAGTAAAGTCGTAAGTCAGCAGGTTTTGGCGAATTTCGGTAAGCACTACCTTAGCGCCGGTGGTATCGTAAGCCTGGCTGCTGTGCTTAAACTTTTTAATATCAAGAATGGCCACACTTTTAGGGTCGAAGCTTACGAGGCTTTCGTATTCCTCATCTGGGCTTTGCACTTCTTTAACAGCAGGTACAAACCAGGCGGCTCCCATTGCAAACGGATTCTGTATTACACCGTCCTTTTCTTCATTGGCCTTAATATATTTGGTGTTAAGCATATTCAGCACCGGCAGCGTTCTCAGGAAATCGTAGCTGAACTGCTTGGCACGGAAAGCCTGGCCTATACGTTCAATTTCCTGGCCTATGCCAACATTACCTACTATAAGATCCTGGTACCTGCGCAGCTTAACAGGGCTGTAACCGCCTATGCTGCGGTGAACCGAGCTTGTTTTAGATTCGCTGAAAGGGCCGTCCAGGTTAAGCACCCGGTAACCCTTAGACTTATCAAGCAAAATTTCATTATCAGCAGCGCTGGGGGCAAATTGTTCTGCCGGTCGCACCCTTTCAAATTGGTCTTTACTTAAATACCTCCTGTCTATAGGCCATAAATCAAGGAGAATAACGCCGCATATTACCAATGTTGCTATAGTCGGAGACAGCCAGCGCTTAAGCCCGGCGAAAACTACCCCGGCAGTAAGTATTACAAAAAAGAATGAACGCCATGAATCAGAGGAAGCTATGCTTTCGCGATCTGCAACTACGGCATCAAGCAGCCATGCGGGCAGGCCGTTGCGTTTATCGGTATCTGAAGTAAATTCACCGGCAATGCTTGGTATTAGGGCAAAAACAAGCGTAACAAAAGCCGTTAAGCCGGCAGCCATGAATACCTTATTTTGAAGCTTGGCATTCCAGGCGCTTTTAAAAAGCTTATCTATTGCCATGATTGCCAAAATGGGTATGGTAATCTGGGCAATAATAATAGCCATAGTCACCGTTCTGAACTTGTTGTAGCCCGGGAACGAATCATACATGGGGTTGTTAAATTCCGGGAACGACCTGCCCATGGTAAGGCATAACGAGAATATTGTAAGCGCAAACAGCCACCATTTATGCCTGTTATCAAGCACGAACATGCCCAGCACAAACAGGAAAATAACAGCCGCACCGGCATAAGTAGGGCCCGAAGTAAAGGGCTGCTCACCCCAGTAATAAGGCGCACGCGGGAACTGAGATAAATCTGCTCCATGCTCGCTGAGGGCTTTGGCAACATTGCTTTTCTTATCAACGTTTTCCTGGCTGGCTCCGCCGTAAAGGCCCGGAATAAGTACAGTCATAGCCTCCATTTTACCGAAGCTCCAGCTGAAAACGTAGTCGCGTTCAAGGCCGCCGTCGGCAGTGCCTTTGTCCGGGTTATCTTTACCGGAAAGCTCCGGCTTGCCGCGCATGCTGTACTGCGTGTACTCCTGCAAGGTCATTAGTCGGCCCGCGTTGGTTGCAACGCCCAAAAATGCAGCCCCTAATAATATGGCTGTGGCTATACCGAAGTTTTTAAGGCGCTTTTCAATAATGGCCCAAATAAGCTCGTTCAGGCCCATTACGCCGATTATCATGGCAGCATAATAGGTTATTTGGTAGTGCCCTGCCCTCATTTGGAATGCGGTGCCGAGTGCGGCCAGCAGGAAACCCCATTTCCAATTGCCCTTATAGGCCAACGCTACGCCGGCCAGTAAAACCGGGGTAAATGCCATAGCCCGAAGCTTACTGTTGTGCCCTGCTTCAAGACTGACAAAGTTGAAGCTAAAAAAAGTGATAGCCAGTGCCCCCGCAACTGCGCCCCAAGGTTTTACGCCGTAAGCCAAAAGCATTACATAGCTGCAAACCAATGAAAGGAACATGATAGATATTGGGTAAGGCAGGCCAAGATTCATGGCTTTCTCTACGTATTCCAAAAGCTCACCGCTGTAGAGTACAGATATGGTGTAAGCAGGCATGCCGCCGAAACTGTTATTGGTCCAAAGGGGCTCTTCATGAAAAGTATCCCGGTGCAGGTAAATAGAAGCTGCGTTACCTGTCCAGGTCATGGCATCGTGCGATTTGATGTTCTTACCCTGGAAAACCACCGGGGCAAAATACACCACTATTAGCAGCAGGAATACAAGCACCGCAAGCAGGTGGGGCAGAACCTGTTTTTTGAAATCGAAGTTTTTCATGGGCAAGGCATTGGGCTCGGTTTCAGGCCGAATTTTAATTGATGTTTGAAGAATGTATATAAGCCTT
This sequence comes from Bacteroidota bacterium, assembly GCA_040388605.1. Classification (GTDB taxonomy): domain Bacteria; phylum Bacteroidota; class Bacteroidia; order Cytophagales; family Flexibacteraceae; genus JAZKBN01. The sequence continues at coordinate 49,417 of JAZKBN010000012.1, forward strand.
TAATAAATTGCCGGTTTCGAAAAACGGCATTATAATTTGAAGCTTTAATTATGTGTTCTGTACCTTATAAGGGTACTGAATGGGTGTCAGGGTTTGAACTTGCTTTGTGCAAAAATCTTCTTGGCATCTCTTTCCTGCATGAGTTCGGGTATGCTGAGCTTTTGCTCTTCCATATACTGCTGCACTATTTTCCAGCCAAGGTATCGGCCTATGCGGCCGGGGCATTTATCGCTTATTTCAAGGGTATAGGGGCGTTCGCCTATATACCTGTTTACCTCTATGTGGTTGGTTTCGTAAAACAGGCTTTTGTCTACAAAGTAACCGTAAATTTTCGGGAGCTGGCTTTCGCAGCTTTTCATTTGGGCGGCGGTGTAGCCAATTATCAGGCTGTCGGGTACGCAGGGCTGCATTTTTTTCATGAAGTAATAGGCCTTGCCCCAATGCACCATTTGCGCTATTAATGAATTATCAAGTAAATCGGCCCGGTTGTAGCGGTTGCTCAGGGCCAGCATCATACCGTTTACCACGGTTTCAGGCCGCATGCGCGAAGCTATGTATTCAGGCGTATTCGGAATACGGTAATGCCCTTTGCTGCCCAGGAAACTTTCAAGACCTACAACTGCAATTTGCTCGTTAATAAATATGTCGGTGCTGAAGCCTGATACGGCAAAATAAATTTCAGGAGCCTTATCCTGCGGGAAATAATAGTTTACGTGCTGAAAGGCATTTAATAAATCAGACTGCAATTGTTTGGCATCCCCGAAAATGCGTTCTGTATCATGATACATGGTATCAATATACCTGTCGGTTCTCAGCTTATCCATTTCGGCGGCAAGTGTGTCGGCAGATACCGAAGGATCGCCACCGGCTAAGAAACGCTGCATGAATACCGGATATTTTAAGAGTGCTGCTTTAACTTCCCCTTTATTTTGTGCCGCCCTCAGCTCTTTATCGAAACGAATTATCTTAAGGTCGGTATGTACATCGCTGAGATCAACATCGTCCTTACAGGCGCTGCCGCAACCTGAAAAAGTGAAAACCAGGCCTGCAAGTACGGCAAGGGTAAACAGCTTATAAACCGAGGGGCAAGGCAGGCGCAATAAATTTTGCCGGAAATGTCCGGCGGCATGTGTAGGCATCTGCATAGAAGCGTAAAATTACGGGGCTTACCGTTAAAATAAAATTACCAAATTGCAGGCTCCTGCCAATAATACACTATAAATTATGAGCTACTACCATAAACTCGGCGAAATACCCCATAAACGCCATACCCAATTCAGGCAGCCAGATGGCAGCCTCTATAAAGAAGAGCTGGTAAGCTCAGAGGGTTTTCATGGCATTTACAGCAACCTGTACCACATTAATGCACCTACGCGCATTAAAAGCCTGGGCGAAAGCATAGTATCACAAATTGAGCGAAGCTCAGATCACCGGCTGCAGCCGGTGCATATAAAAACAGCCGGACTTGGCTTTACCGGTAAAGATTTTCTTGATGCCCGCCTGCCTTTATTATATAATAGTGATGTAATAATGAGTCTATGTCATCCTGAAAACCGGACAACGGATTATTTTTACAAGAACGGCGAAGCCGACGAAGTAATTTTTGTGCACGAAGGCTCAGGCTACCTCATCAGCCAATTTGGAAAACTGCGCATATTGAGCGGAGACTATGTGGTAATTCCACGCACCACTATATATAAAACAGAATGGGATGAAGGGCCTGTCAGGCTTCTAATAATAGAGTCATCATCGCCTATTGAAACTGTAAAACGCTACCGCAATGCCCTGGGCCAGCTCATGGAGCACAGCCCGTATTGCGAGCGCGATATTCGGCCGCCATCTGAGCTTGTTCGTGAAGAGGGCCAAAGGGAAACCCTGGTAAAAGTGAAAAAACAGGGTTATATGCACCAATTCCTGTATGATTTCAGCCCGCTCGATGTAATTGGCTGGGACGGCTTCCTGTACCCTTACGCCCTCAGCATACATGATTTTGAGCCCATAACCGGGCGCATTCACCAGCCGCCGCCGGTGCATCAAACCTTCCAGGCCAAGGGTTTTGTAATCTGCTCCTTTGTTCCCCGCCTGTTTGATTACCACCCGCTTTCCATTCCCGCCCCGTATAACCACAGCAATATAGATTCCGACGAAGTTTTATATTATGTTGACGGTAACTTCATGAGCCGACGTGGAATAGATACAGGCAGCTTTACAGTGCACCCCGGCGGCATTGCCCACGGGCCGCACCCCGGCACAGCCGAGGCCAGCATAGGAGCCAAAGAAACAAAAGAGCTCGCCGTAATGCTCGACACTTTCAGGCCCCTCATGGTTACAAAGCAGGCCGAGGCTTATGTGGATGCCAATTACCCAATGAGCTGGAACTAAATTCAGCTTGGATGCGTACCCCTTTTAAACGGACCGGATTTTGCTCAAATAATAATGAACCAAGGCAGGCATATTAATAATTAAGGAAGCATTTTACCGGTTCTGCCCTGCCCTGCTTACCTTTGTAAATATTTACAACGCTTAGCCCTTTCAAATTGGAAAGCCAAAGACAACAAAAATTCGCCCGACTGATTCAGAAAGACCTCGGCGATATATTCCTGCACGATACCAAGGGCATGTTCAACCATGCTTTTATAACCGTTACCACCGTTCGCGTAAGCCCTGATTTGGGCGTTGCGAACGTTTACCTGAGCTTTCTTGCCGTAAAAGATAAAAACGCCACCCTGGATGCCATTCGTGAAGAAGGCAAGCAGATTCGCATGGCGCTCAGCAACCGAATCCGTAAGCAGGTACGTATAATACCTGAGCTCCGCTTCTTCCTCGACAACAGCGCAGAAGAAGCCATACGCATGGAATCACTTATTTCAGGCCTGAATATCCCTAAAAAGGAGCCTGAAAAAGAACCGGGCGCTTAAGGCAGGTCATTAAAACGAAACACCTTTAAGCATTAAAACAGGCTCTTCCGCGAATCACTTAGCAATAGGTGATTTTGTTGAAGAGCCTTCTTTTTTAACCTTAATCAGTACAATTACGCCAAATTGACATATATTAAGCAGCAGATTAATTACAAAACAGCCATTTTGACCGCATTGTTTACCCTTAATCAGCAAAAAGTATGGTTTTGGTCTGCCGGTACAGGGTTTGAAAAGGTATTCATGTGCCCGGCTATGAAACAATGCACAGGGCCATTAAATAAGATACCAACCCAATCATTAAACCACAACAAATAAATAATACCATGTCATTCGTTCGTTTTAAAGCTCCTGCAAACTACTTCCCCCACAGCCCGTTTTTCAGCAATAAGCAAGTAAGCTGGCCTTTTACCAACACCATTGGCGAATTTACCGGTACTGAAAGCGGCCTGAGCACGCCCGCCGTTAATGTAACCGAAACCGCCGAAGCCTTCCAGGTTCACGTGGCTGCTCCCGGACTGAAAAAAGAAAATTTCAGCCTTGATCTTGACCGCAACCTCTTAACCATATCGGCCACAGAAACTGTTTCAAAAGAAAGCGCTGAGCCTGCCAACGCAGAAGGTGTAACCGCTGAAACTAACACCGGCGAAACAAAAACCACGGCTGCTGAAACAAAATACCTGCGCCGCGAGTTTAAATACAGCAGCTTCGAGCGCAGCTTCAAACTGCCCCAATCTGCCGACACCGCCAATATTGAAGCTAAATATACTGATGGTGTATTGCTCGTGAACATTCCTAAGAAAGAAGAATCACGCGATAACGGCAAGCAAAAAATCAGCGTTTCCTAAGCAGATTAAATAATACATTAAGATCTTTCATTTAGATTGGCTTAATTAAGTGTTCAGCCGTCCCGGGGCCGCTATTTGGCCCGGGACGGCTTTATATTTGCTGTTACCTATATTATATAAAGCCCTAAAACCTTGCATTCTCCTGATTCTTGCTTAATATTGAATTGTTATAGTAATTTTGCAGCGGCATCCCGCTAACCTGAATGGCTCTGGAGATTGTAGTTGTTTTATTACTTATTGTTGCGAACGGAGTTTTTTCTTTTGCCGAAATAGCAATTGTGTCCTCGCGCAAAAGCCGATTAGAAGCCTATGCAAAAAAAGGCGATGAAGGCGCTCGCCTGGCCCTGAAGCTGAGTAATGAGCCCACCAGGCTGCTTGCAACCGTGCAGATAGGCATTACCTTAATAGGCATTTTAACCGGTGCATTCGGAGGAACGCTCTTTGCCGATAATGTAGCTGTTTGGATAAGGCCTTTGCCTGTTGTAGGCATCTATGCCGACACCATTGCCCTTTTCCTTGTAGTTTTGGTTATTACCTACCTCTCGCTCATTATTGGCGAGCTGGTACCTAAGAAGCTGGCCCTCACCAATCCTGAAAAGGTGGCAAGGGTAATGGCCCGCCCCATGAACTTCATAAGCATGGTAAGCTACCCTGCCGTATGGTTCCTGAGCCACAGCACCGATATTATAGTTAAGTTCCTGAAGCTTAAGCCCTCTGACGAACCAAACGTTACCGAAGACGAAATAAAATCGTTGATGGCACAGGGCACCAATTTGGGTGAGTTCGCCGAAGTGGAGCAGGATATTATTGAGCGCGTTTTCCACATGAGCGACCGCAAAGTCGGCTCCCTTATGACAAATCGCCTCGATATGGAATGGCTTGATGCCAATGATGATTTCGAGATTAACCGCCGTAAAATACTAACCAGCAGCTACAGCAGCTTCGCCCTCTGCGACGATGAAATAGATAAGGTGGTTGGTATAGTGTATACCAAGAAATTCCTCATCAGCCTGCACGACCAGGATTCTTTCAGCCTGCTCAGCATTGCTGAAAAGCCTGTTTTCATTCCTGAAAATATGAACTCTTTCAAGGTTCTGGAAAAGTTCAAGGAAAAAAGAACCCGTATCTGCATAGTTGTGGATGAATTCGGCGCCGTACAGGGCATGGTAACCATGAGCGATATTACCGAGGCTTTGCTCGGTGAACCTGCCACTTCACCGGAATCAGGCGAAGAAGCTGAAATAATTGCCCGCGAAGACGGTACATGGCTCATAGATGCCCTGCTGTCCTTCGAAGAATTTATTGCCTTCTTTGAGCTTAGCGATGTGGATACCGAAGACCGCACAGGCTTTCACACACTTGGCGGCTTTATATTGCACCTAAGCGAGCAAATACCACGCACCGGCGAAATTTTCACTTGGCGAAATTTCTCTTTCGAGGTGATTGATATGGATGGTAACCGGATAGATAAAATACTGGTTTCCCAAAAAACCGGCCACGAAGTGCATAATAATTAATTCTTACCATCCTTTTCAGATGGGTAACACATAGCAATTGAATTTAAGCCGGAACAGTTCCGGCTTTTTGGTTTTATAATTATGCTGAATTATTCCCACTGCTTACGTTCTCCTGAAAGTCAGGCAAAAAAATAAGGGCTTATGCCCTTTCGAAAATCTTAAGCAAGCCTGTCGGCCAAAAAACTATACCTCCCACGATACTTTTTTATTATATGTCAGCTTATTGCCTTTCAGCTCAAGTGGTGAGCCTATATTATTCCTATACAGGTTGCCCGTACCCAAGCCCTGAGGGGTTTGCAAATCATAGTTGGCGCTGAATTGGGCCAAGGCATTAAGCCCTACATTGCTCTCTAATGCAGAGCTAAGCCACCAGCGTATGCCAAGCTCTTCGGCCACCTCAATCCATTCGCGACCTGCCTGGAAACCGCCTAAAAGGCTTGGCTTAAGTATAACAGCCTTTGGTTTAACAGTTTCTAATAATTTCAGCTTATTATCGAGGTCGGTTATGCCTATTAATTCTTCATCAAGACCAATAGGAACCAAGGATTTCTCGCAGATGGCAGCCATTTCCTGAATCTGGCCGGGCTTAATAGGCTGCTCCAAAATTTCAGGTTCAACTTCAGAGAGCCTGTTCAGGTACTCCATGGCATTATCCGCACTGAAAGCACCATTGGCATCAAGCCGAATGCTGAGTTCCTGTGCAGTATATTCTTTCCTGAGGCTTTTGAGCAGCTCAAGTTCATCCTCGAAGTTTGCGCCACCTATTTTTACCTTCAGGCTTGTAAAGCCGTCTTCCAGCTTTTCAGCAATCTGGTTCAGCATGTACTCTTTATCGCCCATCCAGATTAAGCCGTTAATGGTTATAGGCTTGGCATGGGTGTAAAAGCTGTTGTTAAACACCATACGATGGCCGCCGTTCAGCAAATCGAGCAGGGCTGTCTCCATACCAAAGCGGACTGCCGGCAAGGTATCAGGAACCAACGATGTGCTGTAAACAGGCACAACGAAATCAGGATTCACCCAGCTGCGGTTAACCTCAAGCGGGATGTTGCCTATTTTCTGGCAAAGGTTGTGCAGGCGGGGCTCTAAATCACTTACATCATCGGGGCTCAGGCCGGCTATAAGGCTTACTTCCCCTATGCCGAAACGGCCCGGATCATGCGAAAAATAAATTTTAAGCATGTAAGAAACCTTCGAGGTGAGCACCCCGCGAGAAGTGCCCGCCCGGAAGCGGAAATAAAGAGGAAATTTAGAATATTCAGCCTGAATTTTCATGGAAGCTATGAAAGCGGCGGTATAACCTTTACAGTATTTATACGGCGCGCCAAACGGCATTGTAAATAGCCAATTAATTAGGCAATAAACAATGGCATCGGTAAATTAATGTATTGACTATGGCTGCTTTGAACTGCGAATGAATGTTACGAACAGCAAAACAAGCACCCCAAAGCGCCCGACTGTCATGCTAACCGAATATATTATTTGTTGCAGCCCCGCCGGTGAGTTTTGAGGCTCCCAAAGCAAACCCGAATTACTGAAATAAGACAGTTGGTTAAAGGCAAGCGCTTCAGCACTGCCAAACCCGCTGTTTAATAACAATAACCAAGCCGACAGGTTAAACAGCACCATAAAACAGGCTATAGTCATTATAGGTATATATAACTTTTCCCAATCAGGGAATTTGTTACTGTTTTGAAATTTTTTATTGCGAATTCCCAAAAAACGCACAAATAAAACCATGCTTAACAACAGCCCGAAAGGGCTTGCAGCAGCTGAAAAAAAACTGCCCCCTATTATAATTAAAACCAAAAAAAATATGGAAGTACCGGTGCCAAGTACCGCCGGCCGGAAATTTTGGTACCCGTTCGCCAGGCATGAAACAGTACTGAACAAAGATGCTATACCTGCTTCGCCGCCGTTGAGGTTGGTAAATACTGCACTCCTTTCTGCTTTATAAATTACGAAAGCAGCAAAGCCTATGATCAGACCAAACACCAAAATGCTTAACCTTGTAAAAGCCTGCCAGTTTATATCAGGTGTTTTAAGACGCTCCCGTAATGATTGCGGCGAAACCAAATCAAGCATTACCGGCATTCCCAAAACCGAAAAGCAGGTAAGAATTGATACCACTGACTGTATTATAAAAGCATGCCCCGCAAGCTTTGCCATAAACCCATTGGGCACTGCCATATACCCTGCCCCGGCACCCAGCGAGAAACCGTGAAAAAGGGCAAGATACAGCCTGTCTAAATTGCCTTTATAGGGACTTACCGGGAACAGGAAATAAAAGGACAGGCTCGCGGTTAAAGCAAAAAGTAATTGGTAAAGAGCCAGTCGGCCAAACAGGCCTTTGGGTGTTTCCCAATTGAATGCGCCCGAAGGTTCCCCCTGCTTGATTCGGCTTATGTTGTAAGCCCTCACAAATGGTCCGAACAGAACTAAGGTGCACATCATAAACAGGAATGTTCCTGTTTGTGCCATTACTGATGTATATATCCTGAAAGCCGGTTCGCTTACTAACGCTTCAGATGTAAATACGGTTGCCGTTGCAGCTGAGCAGGCATAAAAAACGGCTGTGGTTAAATCATTATCAGAACCGTAAGGTACTAGCCCAAAATACAGTAAGGCAGTACCAACCGCTATTTGGATACTTACAATCCAAATAAGCCGGCTAAGCCAAAGCTTATAAAAAGCCTTATCGGGCATACTTTTCGTAGAGGCCATGCCGTTTGGCTTCTGCAAGCAGGTTGGCTTTATCAATTGGTACAACGCCGGCATATTCGCAAACCAGGCCACCTCCCAAATTACTTAAAGCTAACACCAGCTTTGGCGGCAGGCCCAGGGCCACACACAGGGCTGCAATGCTGATAACAGTATCGCCTGCACCGCTTACATCGGCTATGTTGCGCAGCCATGCAGGTATGTGGTAACGGGTTTCATTAAAATCGATATACATGCCACGTTCGCTCAGGGTAATTAATGCGCCGTTTAGTTGCAGGGCATCTTTCAGCTGCTGCACGGCAGAATCCAATTCCCCGGGCTTATCAGGATCGAAATCAATTTTAAGGCCTTCACGCAGCTCTTTCAGGTTGGGCTTAAAGAGGCTCGCGCCTCGGTAAAACATGAAATTGCGTTTCTTGGGATCTACCACGGTAGGTATTCCTGCCTTGGTTGCCATTTCAATAACAGATTCAATAAGCTCCTTCCCTAAAACGCCCTTATCGTAGTCCTCGAAAATAACAACCGAGCATTCCGGCAAGAGGCTTTCAATACGTTCAAGCAGGTTTTTACGCACTTCAATATTAAGCTGCCCAATATCTTCGGTATCAACGCGAAGTAAATGGTGTGCGCCCGACATTACCCTTTGCTTGGTGGTGGTAATTCGGCTGTCGCTGCGCAGTATGCCGTCATCCGGCAGGTTGCTTTGAGCCATGAGGCGCAGGAGCATATCGCCTTCCACATCGTTGCCTATAGCCGAGCAGAGATATGGCTTTGCACCGAGAGCGCTCACATTCAGGGCCACATTGGCTGCGCCGCCCAGTCGCTCTTCGCGGCCGGTAACATGCAGCACCGGAACAGGAGCTTCGGGAGAAATACGATCTACTTTGCCGTGCGTATAGGTATCTACCATTACGTCGCCAATAATGAGCACCTTCAGGTTGCTGAAGGCATCAAAAATATCTTCTTGGGAACGGAAGTTCATCCGGGGGAAAAATGTTTTTCTGTTTGAAGGGACCGGCTCAAATTCAAGCCGACGTTAATTGGAATGCAATCCGGGATCTAAAGCCGCCTTAACCCAATAGGGTAAACGCTGCCCTGCTTAAATTAAACCCGGTAAGGCTTAATAAATCAAAGGCCGGCCATACAGCCGACCCCGATATTTTTCATCCGGCTTTTACTTAAGCTCAGCAAGTGCAGCAGCAATGCGCTCAAATGCTTCTTTCAGCTTGGCATCTGATGCCGCGAAAGATATGCGGATACAGGAATCGTCGCCAAAAGCGTCGCCGGGTACTACAGATACGAATGAGGTATTCAGTATATACATGGCCAAATCTGTACTGTTATTAATTACCGTTTCGCCTTTGCTGCGCCCGAAATAGGAGTCAATTTTTGGGAAAATGTAAAACGCGCCATCCGGTGAGCTTACCGATACACCGGGAATGGCATTGGCCCATGCCACCACCAAATCTCGGCGGCGCAGGAATGCAGCCGACATTTCTTCAGTTGGTTTTTGGCTGCCGTTCAGGGCTGCAGTTGCAGCCTTTTGGGCTATTGAGCAGGTGCCCGATGTAATTTGCCCCTGCATTTTGTCGCAGGCATCGGTAATCCATTTTTCGGCGGCCATATAGCCAACGCGCCAGCCGGTCATGGCATACGCCTTGCTGAGGCCGTTAATGGTTATTACGCGCTCTTTAACTGCCGGAATGGCGGCCATGCTGTAATGTGCGCCTGTAAAGTTGATGTGCTCGTAAATTTCATCGGCAATCACATACAGGTTTTCGTAGCGGAGCACCACATCGGCAATATCGCTGAGCTCCTGTTGGTTGAATACCGCACCTGTGGGGTTGCATGGCGAAGAATAAATAATTACGCGGGTATTGCCTGTTACAGCCGCTTCAATTTGCGTTGCCGTGGCTTTAAAGCCCTGCTCAGCATCGCCGGAAACTACTACGGGAACACCGCCTGCCAACTTAACCACTTCAAGGTAGCTTACCCAATACGGACCGAGGATAATTACCTCGTCGCCGGGGTTAATGAGGCAGAGAATGGCATTGGCTATGCTTTGCTTGGCGCCTGTGCTTACCACAATCTGGTCAACAGGGTAGCTTAGGTTATTGTCGCGCAGCAGCTTGTCGCTGATGGCTTTACGAAGGTCGGGGTAGCCGGGTACAGGGGTGTAAAAAGTGAAGCCCTCGTCTATGGCCTTCTTGGCGGCATCTTTAATGTATTGCGGGGTCTGGAAATCAGGCTCGCCGAAGCTGAGGTTGATTACATCATGTCCTTTGGCTGCAAGCTCGCGGGCCTTTTTGGCCATGCCTATGGTTTGCGATTCTTCCAGGCTGTTTATACGATCTGACAGGCGATTAGCGGTGAGTGTGCCTTGCATTAAGATGTTTTGGGTACGAAAACGTTTTTTATTGATTACAATGTTACAAAGGAACGATGCGCTTTGCCCCGGTGTATATTGAAAATACAGGCCGATGCAAATTACCGCAACCTGTGCAGGATGGTGTAAATTCGGGTGCAAAGGTAGCAGTTTTCCGCCAAAGACAGGGTGACCGAATTATAAAGCCCGGTTAGGTGATAAATCCTCCAATCTATCCTGTTTTCCATTCATAGCATGCGATAAAAAGGCGATATTCGCAGCGTGGAAAACAGCAACAGTCTTTCCGTTCTTTGGGATGCCGGAAATCTACTGCACCTTTCAGAAAGGCCCGAGAGGGATATTTCTGAAAATGACGTGGAAGAAGCTGTTAGGGATTGGAACGCCCTAATACAAAAAGGACGTTTTGAAGACGGTGAACAGTACTTTCGTTTGCTCGGCATGACTTGGAAAGGCCGGATTATTGTTGTAATTTTCTCAGAAAGAAACGGAATGCTAAGACCTGCAACCGTATACCCTGCCAATAAGCGATTACGGGCATCGTATTTTAAAAACCTGGACAGCTTCAATCATGAAAAAGAAATTTAACCCGGACGAGTTTTTTAACCGCCCTGAAGTGCAGAAAAAAGAAAGCAGCGAATTTGAAAAGCAGCTTAAATCAGGTGACAAGCCCCTTAAGCTTGAAGATATATTTAAAAAGCCTGTAAATAGGGGCACGAGGGAAAAAGCGGCTTGAATTACTAATCACAAAATAAACTTCCCCACGTAATCAGTACGACTGCTTATGTGGGAAGTTTATTTGCATGGGGCTTTGGTTGTGAAGTGCGGGAGTCGGTCTAATATTTTCAGGATTGTAAATGATTGTGTTGGTGTACATGGTATAATAATTAAGCAGGTAGTAAAAAGCGAAAGGCACCATTCCGGTGCCTTTCGCTTTTTTATAATCATCGGCAGTTTACTTATAAATCAGCCGCCCTCAAAATATGCTTTCCAAACCAATCAATTAGTTCTTAGCGCCTTTTTCAACTTTGGCTGCCTTGTCCCAAAGTTTCATGGCCTGCTGCAAAACATCATCGTTCTGGCTGTAAACTGAATAGAAGCCTTCTTCACGCCATACGCCGCGTGCTATAAAAGCCTTAATGGTATTGTTAATTGCTTTTTCCGAACGCTTGAACTGTACCTCGTTATTGGGTACACCTGCTTTAACAGCAGCATCGGTAATCTGCTTCAACATTTCAGGGCTTAGGCTGAAACTTTTTGAATACTTCTCAAGACCCATTTTTTCAAGCTCGGCGCGGTTGCTGTTGCTGTATTCAAGGGCGTACTCGCGCAATACGTTTTTGTTCAGCAATTGCGCATAGTAACGGGTAGATTGTGAGGTATCGAGTCCTACAAAAATATCAGGCATAATACCGCCGCCGCCATATACCGTACGACCGTTCACCGTTTTATATTTCAGCGAGTCGTTGAAGTGAATGCTGTCGGCATGGAAGAATTCGCCGTGCTCATAGCGGGTTTCATAGTCGCGGTCGTAATCGGCATCGCCTTTAATGTATGGCTTTTGAATGCTGCGCCCGGTTGGGGTGTAGTAGCGGCTTATGGTGAGGCGAAGCTCAGAACCGTCGCTTAGGGGTTTAGGTAACTGCACAAGGCCTTTACCAAAACTGCGGCGACCTACAATAAGCGCCCTGTCGTTATCCTGCAAGGCACCGCTTACAATTTCTGATGCGGATGCTGAACCCTCGTTAATAAGAACTATAACCGGTCCGTGCTCAAAATTGCCGTTTACGGTGCTGCGGTGGCTTTGGTCGTAACGCCCGTTTTTGCTTTTGGTGTAAACAATCATGCGGTTGGCGGGCAGGAATTCATCGGCCATGCGAACGGCTTTATCCATATAGCCGCCGGGGTTATCACGCAGGTCAAGCACCATGCGTTTCATGCCTGCAGCCTGCAGCTTATCAAGGGCAGCCTTAAACTCATCATAAGTGGTGGCAGAGAACCTGCTTACCCGAATGAAACCGGTTTGCTTATCTACCATGAAGGCAACTTCCACGCTGTGTGTGGGTATTTTATCGCGGGTTATGGTGAAATCAAGGTCTTTGCGCTCACCGCGACGGCGAATGCCCACATGCACTTTGGTTCCTTTGGGTCCGCGCAGCTTTTTCATTACATCTTTATTTGTAATGCCTATGCCGGCCACCTTAATACCGTCTACAGTTACAATTTTATCGCCGCTGCGTACGCCTACCGCTTCAGATGGTCCGCCGGAAAGGGCTGTAACCACATCAATGGTATCTTTAAGTATAAGAAACTCAATGCCTACACCGTCGAAATTACCTTCAAGGGGTTCGTTGGCAGCCTGTACTTCCTTAGCCGGTATGTATACCGAGTGCGGATCAAGGCGATCGAGCATTTGGCTGATGCTGTATTCGGTGAGCTCGTTAACGTTAACAGAGTCAACGTATTCACGATCTACCAAAGACATTACCTCCTGGAAACGACGCACATTGAGCGCTACGTTTTCAGGGTTGCCCGAAGTTTTGCCGGGAAACATTTTGGCGCCTATAAGAATGCCGCCCGCAAGGGTGACAGCAATAATGAGGGGCATACCTATTTGTATGCCTGTATTCCGAATTTTCTCCACGCTGAAGATTGTTGCCGGGAAATATTTTAAAATAAATCTTGATTGAAATCCGCCGGACTGCTTTATATTAGGAGCATAATGCCTGCCAAATTATCCGTCAGTACCCGTAACGATTGCCAAAGGTATAACGAAAATCATAAAATAGTGTTTTACTGTTATATGACAGGCAGAAACTCTTAGCTGACCGGCATAATACAGCATATCAATTCACGGCCTTATCCCGGTTTGTGGATGGTTTGAGGCAATACTTAAAAATCGGGAAGCCGGTTTTGCCTCTTTGAGCGTATTCATCCTCTATATAGGCTCTTATGCTTAAAACAATTTAAGGCCGGTAATTGTATTTATATTCCCTTGCAGCCTGGCCTTTAATCTGTACTATTTACCGGTGGGCCCGGGCCATTGGCAGGAGATTAAATTATTGAACAAAGCGCCGCTTTGAGAGTTCTGTTATCAGGTGCAGTTTAAAACCTGCCTTATACCGGAATCGCTATAAGGGCTTTGAAAACAGCACAGAATTTTAAGCCGGTTGTGTAAGCCGCTTATTGAAAACCGGCTCGAAATTTTCAGTATCGGGGCAGCCATACAAAACAGAGGTTTTAAAGGCCGAAAACTTCTTGATCGTGTTTTATCAAGCCTGATTGCAGCCGAAAAGCGGTCTTTATAAAACCGGCCTTTCTTAAAAAAACGCCTGCTGCCGGCAACGCTTTCAGTGAAGGCGGCGAATAATTTAGCTGCCAAATACTTAGGCCGGAAACAGCCTGGAAACAGTGAAATTATACACCCTGTACCCCGGCCCAAAAAGCAGGGGCCCGGGAAAAAATTTAAAAAAAATTTCCGTTTTGGGGCCTGCTGATTATCAGGCGAAAACAAAATGAAAAGGCATAAAATGCAGTGCTCAGGTACTTGTTTCCAAGCTCAAAGCAATTGGCAGCCTTGCAAATGCAAATGAAAATTCTGACCTTTCAGGTCCAATAGAATCAAATTAATCGGCTGATTATCAGCTGCTAATAATATACTTTATATAAAGTTCTTCATTAAACCAGCCCAACAGGAGTATGTACGTTGTAAAAAGAGACGGCCGGCACGAAAGTGTTAAATTCGATAAGATTACCGCCCGCATAGACAAGCTGTGCTATGGCCTCGACATGAACTTCATAGATCCGCCGGAAGTTGCCAAGAAGGTAATAGACGGTATTTACGATGGTGTTACCACCGTGGAGCTTGATAACCTGGCCGCCGAAACAGCAGCCAGCATGACCACTAAACACCCTGATTATGCCATTCTTGCCGCCCGTATTGCGGTATCGAACCTGCATAAAATCACGAGTAAATCTTTCAGCAACACTGTAAAGCGCCTCTACACATACACTGATCCCAAGACCGGCGAAAACGCCTCTTTGATCAGCAAGGAAACCTACGAGGTTGTTAAGAAAAACGCGGCCCTGCTTGATTCAAGCATCATATATGATCGCGATTTCGGCTACGATTATTTCGGCTTTAAAACCCTTGAGCGCAGCTACCTGCTACGTGTTGAAGGCAAGGTAATTGAGCGTCCCCAGCACATGCTTATGCGTGTGGCTGTGGGTATTCACGGTAAAAATATTGAGCAGGTAATTGAAACCTACAACCTGCTTTCAGAAAAGTGGTTCACGCATGCCACGCCTACACTGTTTAATGCAGGCACTCCCAAGGCGCAGCTCAGCAGCTGCTTCCTGCTTACCATGAAAGGCGACAGCATAGACGGGATTTACGATACCCTGAAAAACTGTGCAAAAATATCCCAGTCGGCAGGCGGAATAGGGCTAAGCATCCACAACATTCGCGCTACAGGCTCATATATTAAAGGTACCAACGGAACCAGCAACGGTATTATACCCATGCTGCGCGTGTTTAACGACACAGCACGTTACGTTGACCAGGGCGGCGGAAAGCGTAAAGGCGCATTCGCTATTTACCTTGAGCCCTGGCATGCCGATGTTATTGACTTCCTGAACCTGAAAAAGAACCACGGCAAAGAGGAAAACCGCGCCCGCGACCTATTCTATGCCCTTTGGATTCCTGATTTGTTCATGAAACGCGTGGAGGCCAATGAAGAATGGAGCCTCTTCGACCCCAACGAAGCCCCCGGCCTGGCAGATTGCTATGGCGATGAGTTTGAAGCCCTGTACGCGAAGTACGAGCGCGAAGGCATGGCACGTAAAGTAATTAAAGCGCAGGACCTTTGGTTCGAGATTCTTGAATCGCAAACCGAAACAGGTACGCCTTACATGCTCTTTAAAGATCACGCCAACCGCAAGAGCAACCAAAAGAACCTCGGCACAATCAAGAGCAGCAACCTCTGCACCGAGATCATGGAATATACATCGCCCGACGAGGTGGCTGTATGTAACCTGGCCTCTATTGCCCTGCCCAAGTTCCTGATCAACGGCAAGTTCGACCACCAAAAGCTGTTCGAAGTAACCAAGGTGGTAACCAAGAACCTGAACCAGATTATTGATATTAACCATTACCCCATTCCCGAGGCGCGTTATTCCAACCTGCGCCACAGGCCTATAGGTATTGGTATTCAAGGCCTGGCCGATACATTTATTCGCCTGCGCATGCCTTTCGAATCACCGGAAGCCAAAGGCCTGAATAAGGATATTTTCGAAACCATTTATTTCGGAGCTATGACTGCATCGGCCGAGCTCTCTGAACTGCACGGTCCCTACGAAACTTTCGCCGGCTCACCGGTAAGCAAAGGCATCTTCCAGTTCGATATGTGGGGCGTTGAGCCCGACAGCGGACGCTGGGATTGGGCAGCTTTAAAGAAAAAGGTGAAAGAAGTAGGCGTTCGCAACTCCTTGCTAGTTGCCCCAATGCCGACCGCCAGCACCAGCCAGATACTTGGTAACAACGAGTGCTTCGAGCCTTATACCAGCAACATTTACACCCGCCGTGTACTCAGCGGTGAGTTCGTGGTAGTAAACAAGCACCTCCTGCGCGATTTGGTGGCCCTTGGCCTCTGGAACGAAAGCATGAAAAACAAGCTTATTTCAGCCAACGGATCAGTACAGAACATTGCCGAAATTCCGGGCTCGCTGAAAGACCTCTACAAAACAGTATGGGAAATAAGCCAGCGTACCATTATTGATATGGCTGCCGACCGCGGCGCATACATCTGCCAAAGCCAAAGCCTGAACATTCACATACAGGATCCAAACTTCGGCAAGCTTACATCCATGCACTTCCACGCATGGAAACGCGGCCTGAAAACAGGTATGTATTACCTGCGTACCAAATCTGCCGCCGACGCTATTAAGTTCACCGTTGAAAAGCAAGCCGAAGTGGCTTTGCAACCCATGCTGACAAGCGTTCAGAACCAAAGCGATATGCTTTGCTCGCTCGATGATCCGGAAGGATGCGAGGCTTGCAGCAGCTAATTAATATACAGGCAAAGCAAGTATTTGAGTTGCTTCCAAACACAAAAAGACTGAATTTGGCTTTAGGCCGGATTCAGTCTTTTTGTGTTTAAGCGCTGCCTGTATTCACCATATTGTCTTTTACCGTGATTGTTTCATAGCCTGGTTCCAAACTATGTATATAATTACACCTTTTGCAGTAAAAAAATCCGGATATTAACTAAGCCGTTAACTGAAAAGCTTAGCAGGTTCAGCCTGCTTATTTGCAGGGCAATTTTAAAATACTTTAACCCTTATCCTGAATGAATAGGAAGTAAAAGAAATAACCTGCATTTTTGTAATACACCTTACCTGCTCAAATACACAACATGCATCAGCGCGATAAAGTAAATACAGCTATAAAGTATAGCCTGTTTTTTATTATGATGGGTACAATTGTACTTTTCCTTGCTGACCAGCAAACAATAGCTTTCGGAACAATGGGTTTTGCAGGCTTCCTGGTGCTTTTAATGTTTTATATAAACCTTGTTCCTATTATTAAGTGGGCAATCAGGCTCAAAAGGGGCAAGCAGGACCATTGATTTCTTTATTGTGCGTGCAGAATTCAGCCTGTCAACCATACTTTTTAGGTAAAAACAAAAAGTAACAGCCTTAAGGGGGAGTGTACATTTACAAAAACGTAAATATACTTACCGGTTTATGCAGCAATTAGCGTGTTTAAAATTGTTGCCTTAAAGGCCGACTCATTTTTTTTAGCAATCTTTACCCAAGTATTTCCAGAAGTTTATATGCGCATACTCATAGTTGAAGATGAACCGAAAGTAGCCTCTTTTATAAAGAAGGGCCTCGAGGAACAAAATATGGAAGTTGATGTTGCCTACGATGGTGTAATTGGCAGGCACATGGCACAGGGCCATAAATACGACGTAATTATACTGGATGTAAACCTGCCCCTGATGAACGGCTATGAGCTTTGCCGTGAAATTCGCCGGCAGGATCGCCAGACACCTATTCTTATGCTCACTGCCCTGAGCGCTACCGATGATAAAATTACCGGCTTCGATTCAGGAGCCGATGACTACCTGGTAAAACCTTTCGAGTTCCGTGAATTGCTGGCCCGCATTCGCGTATTGCATAAGCGCAGTACCGAGCAGGCAGCCCCGGGCACCCAGCTCCGCATTGCCGACCTTGAAATGAATACCGAGCAAAAAACCGTTCGCCGCGCCGGTAAAAAAATTGAGCTCACCGCCCGCGAATTTGCCCTACTCGAATTCCTGATACGCAGCAAAGGCAAAGTGGTATCGCGTATGGATATTGCCGAAAAAGTATGGGATATTTCTTTCGATACAGGCACCAATGTTATTGATGTTTATGTAAACTTCCTCCGCAAAAAGGTCGACCGTGATTTCAGCCCCAAGCTGATACATACTGTTGTGGGCATGGGCTACACCCTGCGCGAAGAGGAATAACAGGATTATAAGCCTGCATCCCTAAACACATTTTACAACATTTTAGCGGGTACAGGTAAATTGAATTAAGGCATGAAAATAAGAACCCGGCTCACGCTGATGTTTGCCATTACCGTGGCTACATTGGTGTTTATTTTTTCGTTGGCAACTTATGTGGCCGCATACCTGTACAGGCAAAGCGAATTTTACGGCCGATTAAAAGACAAAGCCCAAACTACCGCGGAGCTCCTGCTTGGTACCAATGATGTTACCCCCGAAGTTCTCAAAATTGTTGATGCTTATGATCTTACAGCCCTTTATCACGAAGAGGTAACCATTTTCACCCGGAACCGGAAAATGGTATATGATTCAGGCCGCGACCAGGTTAAAATACCTGACGAGGTTTTTAAATCAGTTGCTCTTGGGCAGGATGTCTGGTTCGAGGCACAGGGGCGCGAGGTAATAGGCACCCTTTGGCGCGAGGGTAAGATTGACTATATGGTTATTGCTTCGGCAGAAGATAAATGGGGTAATACCCTGCTCAGTAACCTGCTCCTAAGCCTCACCATTGCCTGGGCAGTGGCGGTTGTAATCAGTGTTTGGCTGGGCTTTATTTTTTCATCAAGAGCCTTACAGCCAATTTCGAATATCATGCAGCAGGTAGACAGCATTGGCGAAACCAACCTGAACGCCCGCGTACGTACTGCCAATAATAAGGATGAAATTGCGCACCTGGCATCCACCTTTAACCGCATGCTGGCCCGGCTTGAAGAGGCCTTTATGCTCAGCAAGAGCTTTGTAGCCAATGCATCGCATGAGTTGCGCACACCGCTTACCAGTATTACCGGCCAAATAGAAGTAACCCTGTTGCAGGAACGCAGCGCCGAAGATTATAAAGCGGTTCTTCAGAGTGTTATGGAAGACATGCACAGCCTGAACAAGCTCACAAACGATTTGCTTACCCTCACCCAAACCGGAGCCGATATAGCCAGCTTCCGGCTGAACCCCATGCGGGTAGATGAAATTATGTGGCAGGCACGCATGGAGGTTTTACGCGCCCACCCAAATTACCAGATTCAGATAGATTTCTCAAATTTCCCGGAAGACGAGGAGCAATTGCTGGTAAACTCGAATGAGCCCTTGTTACGCACTGCCTTTGCCAACCTCATGGATAATGGCTGCAAATACTCGCCCGATAAGCAGGTAAAAGTATCGCTCAGCAATACGAATAATACCCTCAAAATTGAGTTTGCCGACCAGGGAATAGGTATCAGCGAAAAGGATATCAGGAATATAACCGAGCCATTTTTCCGTGGCGAAAATGCCCGCAGCTTCAGCGGCCATGGCATAGGGCTGGCCTTAACCGGGAAAATAGTATTCCTGCATCGCGGGAATTTGAAAGTACACAGCATAGTAAATAAGGGTACTACCTTCAGTATATCGTTGCCTGAGTACGAGCCGCTCGATTAATTAATACACAAAACCACTAATGAAAAGAATACTTGTGCTGGGCGCCGGCCGCTCATCTTCGGTGCTTATTGAAACCCTGCATCGCATTTGTGAAAGCCATGGCTGGGCCCTGCGTGTGGCCGATGCCAACCACACCCAGCTTGCCGAACGCCTGGCTCACCTGCCCCTTGCAGAGGCAATAGGCCTGAATATTGCCGATGAAGCCATTACTTTCGAGCATGTTGCCTGGGCCGATATTGTAATCAGCCTGCTGCCGGCCGCCCTGCATGCCGCTATTGCAAAGCATTGCCTTGCCGGACTGAGCCATTTAATAACCGCAAGCTATGTAAGCCCCGCCATGGCTGCCTTAGATGCCGATGCCAAAGCCGCAGGACTCACTTTCCTGAACGAATGCGGGCTCGATCCGGGAATAGACCACATGTCGGCTATGCAGATAATAGACAGGCTGCATGCCGAAGGGGCCACCATAACCGGCTTTAAAAGCCTTTGCGGCGGCCTAGTTGCCCCCGCCTGCGACAATAACCCATGGGGATATAAAATAAGCTGGAACCCGCGCAATGTGGTGCTCGCCGGGCAGGCAACCGCCACCTGGCTGCAAAACGGCAGGCCCAAATTCAGGCCTTATGTTCAGCTTTTCGCAAACCCCGAAACCATTGAAATTCCCGGTTACGGAAAATTTGAAGGCTACCCGAATCGTGATTCTTTGGCTTACCGCGAAGTTTACGGGCTCCACAATATCAAAACCCTGCTGCGCGGCACCTTGCGCAAGCCCGGCTATTCCAAAGCCTGGAATTTAATTGCCCGCCTGGGCCTTACAGATGATACGCATACAATAACAAACCTCGGCAACGAAACATGGGGCAGCTTTACATCCATGTTTTTACCCATAGATACCGGTCTTCCGCTGAGAGAAAATACCGCAGCATATTTAGGTGTATCGCCTGAAAGTCCTGAAATGGACTTACTGGAATGGCTGGGTTTGTTTTCAGATGAACCATTAGGCATTGAAGCAAAGGCCCATGTAACACCCGCGCAGGTGTTGCAAAACTTAATAGAGCGTAAATGGAAAATGCAGGACGATGATAGGGATATGATTGTGATGCTGCATGAGTTTGAGTACGTTTTAGCCGGCAAAAACCATAAGCTAAGCTCCTGGCTTGTTGCTGAAGGGGCCGACAATGTGCGCACTGCAATGGCAAAAACCGTAGGTTTGCCCCCGGCATTGGCTACTGAACTGATTTTGCTTGGCCAAATAACGCAGCGCGGCGTGCTGTTACCCATAAGCGCCGATATTTACCGGCCCCTGCTTGCAGGGCTGGAAGCCGAAGGATTATGCTTCACAGAAACACAGGAATAAACATAAGCAGGCTTACAGGTAAGGCATACCGGGATGGTCCGTATAAGACATGGAAACGCAGGCTGCTGACATTGCTTTGGGTGTGGCTCACCGTAAGCAATGTTACAGTTATTATTTTCAGGTGGCTGCCCATACCCGTAACCCCGCTTATGCTCATTCGCATGGCCGAAAATGTTACAGGTCCGCGCAATGTGAAGTTGCAGTACCAATGGATTCCGGCCGGTAAAATGGCATCAAATATGCCCTGGGCGGTAATGGCATCAGAAGACCAGCTGTTTATGGAACACCATGGCTTCGATTTTAAGAGCATTAAGGCTGCTGTGAACGCCAATAAAAAGCGTACAAATAAAACACTTGGCGCCAGCACCATAAGCCAGCAATGCGCCCGCAATGTATTTTTATGGCAGGGCCGCAACTGGATAAGAAAGGGTCTTGAAGCCTACTTTACCATACTTATAGAGTTTTGGTGGAGCAAAGAGCGCATTATGGAGGTTTACCTGAACGTAATAGAAATGGGCGATGGTATTTATGGCGCCGAAGCGGCCTCTCAATCCTTTTTTAAGCATTCGGCAAACAGGCTGAGCATGAACGAGGCAGCTCTTATTGCTGCCGTTTTGCCCGGTCCGCGCAAATGGAGCCCTAAAAGACCAAGCCCCTATGTTTTTAAGCGTCAAAGGCAGATTACACGCCAAATGAAGCTTATTGAAAGGCCATATTGGTGGGACGGATATCCCTGATACAATTCTCTTCAATCAGGAAAGCAAAACCGGTTTGTTTTTTGAAATTGCTCTACATAGCTGCCTTATAAGGAACCATGGCCGACGTCCATTCAAAAGAAGTAAGAAGCTATAATATGAGCCGAATAAAGGGTCGCAATACTGCCCCTGAAATGCTCGTGCGCAGCTTTTTACATGCCTCCGGTTTCCGCTTTGTACTGCACGATAAGCGCCTGCCCGGCAAGCCCGATATAGTGTTGCCCAAATACAGAACGGTAATTTTTGTGCAGGGTTGTTTTTGGCACATGCACGAAGGCTGCACTAAAAGCAATTTACCTGCTGACAACCATGAATTTTGGGTAAAAAAACTGAACGGCAACCGGGAAAGAGATATGATCAACCAAAAACTGCTTACAGAAAAAGGCTGGAAGGTCTTGGTTATCTGGACATGCGAGCTCCTTAAAGCCAAACGCGATTCAGTGTTAAGTAAGCTGGCTGCAGAAATAAAAGGTAGCGTAATAACATAGTTCCCTTTTTATGATACTTAAAAATAAGGCATAAAAAAGCGGATGAAGCTTAAGGCCCACCCGCTATTCAAATGTGTTACCAACCTGTTATTCAACCACCAGTCTTACAGGCTTCATACCCGGTGCAACTAGGGTGTAAAAACCTTTAGGCAATATGCCCAGGCTTATGGTTGTTCCTTCGGCAGCAATGTCAACATTCATAATGGTTTGGCCCAAATTGTTTATTAATCTTACCGATGTTTGCTTTCCGGCTACAATGGTTACCATATCAGTAGCAGGGTTGGGGTAAACGCCAAGGCTGCGGCTTTGAGTAACCTGCTCTGCTATTCCTGTTTCGCAGATATTCTGTTGATCCGGGGTGTTTATAAAACCTGTTACAAATGAACCTGAGCCATCGGGACAACGAGCCATTGATTGGTCAGGCGTCTGCGCACCGAATATTACTGAATCTATAACGGTTCCTGCGTTATCGCTCAGGAATATCATTTCGCCGCCTGCGCCTAATTTAAAGCCGGCATGTATGCCGCTGGTATCAGTATCACCATCGCTGTCGGCCCAAATGAAGAGGTAGCCGTTTGCCGGAATGCTTGCCGTTGCCGGGAATGCCCATTTGTTTAAGGTAGCAGAATCGTCGGTCAGGTATAAACCTAGTAAAGAGATTGGGGCATTAGTGGTATTATACAGCTCTATCCAGTCTTCATGAGAGCCTGTGGCATCGGTAATACCGGCTTGGTTTACGGCAAGGAACTCGTTTATTTTTATGCTGCCCGGTGCAACTGAGGCTGTTGCTGCAGTAATTGAATAGAACTCATGCTCTGCCCTTTCCGGCGAGAAAATACCGGCATTGGCGTTTTCTGCATAAAAATAGTACTGCATTTGTGCACCGGCCATATTTACGGTTGTTCCAAAAATGCCGTCGCCGGCCACACCGTCGTTATGTGCGCCGTCGTCATACATACCGGCATAGCTGAACTTATCGAGCAGGTTATAACGGTAACCAATTTGAGCTGTGGTTCCGTTGGTTACCTTAATGTTAAAATTCACGGCATCATTCAACGCCGGGCGAAGAGGCGATAATACTATATCTGCCACAGTCGGCGCTGATGCGGTAAGCGTTGCTTGGGTTTGCAGCCAGGTAGTACGCGCGCTCATCAGCTGCGAAATGCCAATGGTTCCGTTTCCGCCTGGCCCGGGCCCTGTGCCTGTTGCCGTAGTGGTAAGTGAGTTCTGAAACTGGGTATAGGTGTAAAATTTATTATTATCGGCCTTTACCGAAGAATCTACAAGCGAAAGCAGGGACTGTGCACGTGTGAGATAAGCGCCTGAAACAAACTGCTCCTTCATCATAGTATTATAGTGTGCTATATATTTTCGTTTGCATTCAGGAATAGCAAGCAGCTTTGAAATAAGCGGGCGGTTTGCATTTGTAGCAGCATCAAGCGGCGAAAGC
Organism: Bacteroidota bacterium; assembly: GCA_040388605.1. Taxonomy (GTDB): domain Bacteria; phylum Bacteroidota; class Bacteroidia; order Cytophagales; family Flexibacteraceae; genus JAZKBN01. The sequence goes on from JAZKBN010000012.1 coordinate 72,814, forward strand.
TGCTTCATGGTTGTGGCATTCAGGTTGCTTGTAGATGAATTAGTAAAGCTGCCGAATGCCATATTCAAATCCCAAACTATGGGGTTAAACCTGCCGTTTCGGTCCTGCAACAGGTAGTAATTTTGGGCAAAGGAGCCCAGGTATGAATCAAGGTTAATGAGCAGGTTATTGAATACGTGCATCCATAAGGCGCGGTCAACATCTAATATACCGGCTACGGTTGCCGGGGTATTATCCAGGTTTTTAGTAAGGCTTATAAAATCTCTCCAACCATAATTACTTTTAATTTCGTAGGCAGATGAATACAAAGCGCTGTCGGCACCCAGGTAATTAAGGGTGGGGTATGAGCCTGAACCGGGCCCTGCGCCGCCAATAGGGTTGCATTTCACCATGGGTAAGCCCGATGAGCTGAAATTGCTTTCCGCAAATTTCTTGCTGATGCTTTCTGCGCTGCTGTACATGCCGCTGTAAGCGCCGTTTATGTAAACCCTGGCAAAGTTGGCCTCCGGTGCGGTCATGTAGTTTCGGGCAATTTCATAGGCCAGCACTTCGCGTATGTTAGATGGGTCCTGGAAACCGTTGCTGAGCTTTACATCTGAAAAGCCCTGGTAGTTTTGGTTGCCCTTAATGTAATCAAGCTCAATGTGCAGTGGGTTTTTAACATTGGTGCTGCGGTAAGAGCTGTTCCCCTTATATTTAACACCCACGCTGTCGAAACGAACACCATTAATCAGTACATTGTCGCAAAGCAGGAAACCTTCGGCACCGGCTTTAGCTGTATCCATTTGGTAATCCCAGTTCGATTGCGTGAGGGTTATTTCTATTTTTTGAATACGTGAAATATCATAAAATCCTGATTGGGCCTGCGCTGTGCCTGATAAACCTAACAAAGCAGGTATCAGGGCTAAAAGTAATTTTTTCATACGAGAAGGTATTGTTTGTGTTGCTATGCTGAATACAATGCCGGACATACCGATGTAAACCATCAGATGCCTGAATATCTATAATCCTGCGCCGGAACTTTAAAATATTTCTAAGCAAAATACCATGCCCTGAATCAGAAGCGCAGCATAATTTGTCCTTTTTCTACCTTCTCGCCCTTTTTCACTTTAACTTCTTTAACCACGCCGTCGCCCGATGCTTTAATAACATTTTCCATTTTCATGGCTTCAAGCACCAGCAATGGGTCGCCCTTTTTTACAGTGGTACCAACCGACACCGGTATTTCGAGAATCAGGCCGGGCATAGGGGCTTTTAAATCATTAAGCTTGCTTCCGGCCCCGGCTGCAATACCCAAAGTATCAAGCATTTGATCAAGCTTGCTTTTCGCAGCAGCCGAAACATGTTTTCCGTTTACAGTTATGTCGAAAACATTACCCTCTCGCTTTACAAGCTCCAGCAAAAAAGAACGTCCGCCATGAATCAGGTGGTACCTGGTATCAGAAATCTTCCTGATATCTGGCCGGAAACTGTTGCCGTCTAAGGTATAAAAATCAGGGTTAAGCGCATTGCGCTCAAAGTTGCGGGCTTTGCCGCCTAATTGTATTTTCAGCATGGTGTATACGCCTGCCATACAGGCAAGCCCTAAGTAAAGCAAAATTATTAGCTTTACGGCTCCATTTCTCAGAAAAACGAATTTGAAAACAGTAAACAGCCTATTTCAGCCATTTTCAACCATATCTTTTCAGAAGCAAAACAGGCTTTTCACGCTTCTTGCTGCTTTGGGCATAATTTCTTTAATGGCTTCCTGCGCCGGCAGTAAAAGTCCCGGTTCCGATAAGCGTACCGCTGCCCTCCGCGATGGTGACACAGTTACCATTGTAACTGATTCAATAGATATTACCCCTGATTCTGAAGAAGAGGAAGCTGAAGTCCCGGCCTGGGCTGCTAAAAAATATAATTACAACCCTGCCCGTACCCTTAAAACCGATTTGGTTCACACCAAGCTTGAAGTAAGCTTCGATTGGAAGAAACGTGAGCTGAACGGCATTGCCACTTTAACCTTAAAGCCATGGTTCTACCCGCAAAATACAGTTGACCTGGATGCGGTAGGCTTTATCATTAAATCGGTGAAACAGGTTAAGAAAAAGAAATCACTGAAAGCAAAGTACACCTACGACAGTACCGTTTTGCATATTACCCTCGACAGCACCTATAAACGCGGGCAACCTTATACCCTTGAAATAGAATATACCGCCCGTCCTGAAAAACTACCCAAGGGCGGCAGTGCAGCCATTAACTCAGATAAGGGCCTGTTCTTTATTAACCCCGATGGTACCGAGCCCGGCAAGCCCCGCCAAATATGGACACAGGGCGAAACACAGGCAAACAGCAAGTGGTTCCCCACCATAGACAGCCCGAACGAGCGCTGTACCCAGGAAATGCATATAACCGTAGACAGCAGCTACAGAACACTGAGCAACGGCAGCCTGAGCTACAGCAGCTTTAATCCCAACGGCACCAGGACCGATGTTTGGGAGCAGAAGCTGCCGCATGCCCCATACCTGTTTATGATGGCCGTTGGCAAATTCGCCGTTACTACCGATAAATGGAAAGGCATGGAGGTCAGCTATTATACCGAGCCTGAATATGCCAAATATGCACGCAATATTTTTGGTAATACACCTGAAATGATTGGCTTTTTCTCTGACCGTTTGGGCGTTAAATACCCTTGGGCCAAATATTCGCAGGTAGTAGTGCGAGATTATGTGAGCGGCGCCATGGAAAACACAAGCGCCACTGTTTTAATGGAAGCTGTACAGGCAGATGACAAAGAGCTTGCCGATAAAAGCTGGGACGATATAATATCTCATGAGCTGTTTC
>JAZKBN010000012.1:75646-101053 GCA_040388605.1 Bacteroidota bacterium
TTTGTTTGGTGAGTTTTTACAACGTACCGAAAGAGAATTGCTGGATAAAAATTATGAGTATGTTGTTTCGCACGAGCTATTTCATGAGTGGTTTGGCGACCTGGTAACCTGTGAATCATGGAGCAATTTGCCCCTCAACGAAAGTTTTGCCACTTATGGCGAATACCTGTGGGATGAGCATAAGCTCGGCAAGGACGAAGCCGATTATACCACCATTACCGAGCTCAACAATTACATGGGCGAAAGCATGGGCAAACAGGAGCCCCTCATACGCTTTTACTATAAAGACAGGGAAGATATGTTTGACGCCCACAGCTATGCCAAGGGCGGACTTATTCTTCACATGCTGCGTAAATACGTTGGCGATGAAGCCTTTTTCGAATCGCTGAAGCTGTACCTGAATACGAACAAATTCAAGTCTGTTGAAATTCATAATTTAAGGCTGGCCTTTGAAGAAGTTACCGGCGAGGATCTTAACTGGTTTTTTAACCAGTGGTTCATGAGCGCAGGGCATCCGCAGCTAACGGTTACACATACATGGGCAGCAGGCACATTGAGCATGAATGTGACCCAAAACCAGGATACTTTATACAGCCCGGTTTACAGGCTGCCTTTATATATTGAGTACCACAGCGGCGGCCAGGTTCACAGGCAGCACATTAACATTACAAAAGCGCAGCAGTCTTTCACTTTCCCTGCATCCACCAACCCTGATTATGTACTCTTCGATTCTGAGCAGCAATTGGTTGGCGTAATTGATCACGTTAAAACAAAGAGCGAGCTTTTTGGCCAGTTTAAATACAGCGGCAACGTAAAGGCTCGTTTACAAGCCTTGCAGGGCCTCAAAAAGAACTTTATGGAACCTGACCGAATGAAAGTATATACCGAAGCCCTGAACGATAAGTTTTGGGGCATTCGTAACTATGCCATGGAAACCGTTGCCGGGGACTCAGCTGCCATTGCGGCCAATAAGGCACGCGTGCTTGATATAGCTGTAAACGACCCTAAGCCAACAGTTCGGGCCGAGGCTATATCTTCTTTATTCAGCCTGAAAGATCCTGCACATAAAACCATATTTGAAAAGGCGCTTACTGCCAAATCTTATGAAGTGAATGCGGCAGGGCTAACCCAGTTCCTCTTAGGCAATTCAACTGCAAAAGAGAAAAACGCGATAATTGCCCCCTTTGAAAACAGCAATAACTCTGATTTAACAGGGGTAATTGCAGAATATTATAATGAATCAAGGGAAGCCGGCCATTCTGAATGGTTTGAGAAAAGAATTAAGCAATGCACCGGCGAGGGTAAATATGTGGCAATTCAATACTATGGCAAATACATAACACACCGCCCGGAAGAAGAACGTGCAAAAGGCTCATTGTTGCTTTACGATGTTGCCAAAAACGGGGCAACCATGTCGGCCAGGTACACAGCCTATAAAGCCCTGCACCTGAACCGCGATGTTGCCGGTAACGATGCCAGGCTGAAAGAAATTCGTGAAAACGAAAAAAGCGCAACCCTGAAACAGTATTACGAAATGATTGGCACCAAATAAACCGCTGAGGTTTAGCTTAAAGCCGGCATAAATAATCGTAAAATTTAACTGAATTTTAATTCAAAAGGAGAGGCCCCATGCTTCTCCTTTTTTGCTTTCTTAAACCATCTTTTCGCTGCAATACAGCCTGTTTTTATGAGAATTAAGCCATTAAAACCTCCGTTCAGATTTATACCCGGAAATTTGGCAGGGCAATTCAGGGTTACATACATTTACTGTTAAATGTAGGGTATATGAAGGCCTTGCAATGTTTGTTTAAATAATTTTATATTTAAGCCTGCGTGGCTATGTTACGCTTTTTGGTCTTTTTCTTTCTTAAGCAGGTTTTATATAAATGAGCAAAATGTTTAAAGTTTTACTTCGCGTATGCCTTGTTTTGGCATGTGCTTTTGCAAGCCAAAACCTGTTTGCGCAGGGTAAGGAAACCGCTGTTTGGTTTACCGGTGAAAACAGGTATATTGATTTTAAGGAAACACCGCCGAATGTTCATGTTGGTCCCTTTGACCGGGTGGTTATTCATCAAAAAATTGTAATCGGTAGTGTTTGCGATCCCAACGGAAACCTGCTGTATTATTCTGATGGAATAGATGTATATAGTTCCGATGGTAATCCCATTTTAAACAGCAGAACATTAAGTGCGAACCACCCCAATACAAGCCCCTTAGACAGGCAGGTTATTTTTATTCAAAACCCGGAAACGCCAAGCAGATATTATGTTATCCTGGCCTGGCAAAGAATAAACGGCAGTGTTTTCGAATCTAAAATGTGCTATGTGGAGCTTGACCGAAGCCTGGACGGCGGCAGGGGTGCAATTGTACAGGGCCATCATTATTTATTCCAGGGCGGCTTTCTTCAATCTCCGGCCTTTGCCGTGGTAGACGGGCCTGATGCTTCAACTAAATGGCTTCTCCTCACGCAGGTTACGCATACGAGCACTCCCGGCCTGGATAGAGTTTCAGCATTTATGGCCGCCAAAATTACCGGGACCGAAATTGATGGCAACGATGTGGAAATTACTACAACAAACGCGCTCATAAATTATTTCTGCCCCGTTTTCCATTCAATGCGCCCCAGCATGCAGGGCGATAAGATTGCCATAATGGTAGGCGATACTTCGCAGGTTGTGAATTCCAGGCATATCCCGGAACGTACGGTTGCGGTTTTTTCTTTCAATAAGCAAACAGGCCGCTTCGGAATTACCCCGCAGCTTTATAAAACCCATATTAACGATAAAGCAATTACCTCTAACCTCGATTTTGGCTCACCGCTTTTTTCACCAAACGGGCGTTTCCTGTACAGTTACGGCAACAGTGCCTCATATTTAGATGAAGCAACAAGCAACTTCAGGAAAAAGCTTGACCTCTTACAATTTGACCTGAACAGCTATACCGGCCCGGGAACTTTTGCTGCTCCCAAAGTGCTTTATACATATGATATACCCATTGACAGCGCTGCCGAATTCGGTGTTATGACTGCCCAGCAGGGGCTCGATGGTAAAATATATACTACAAGCCAGGCAAGCTGGTTCTTTAATAAAGGCTTTTCTGTAATAGATTGCCCAAATGCCCTGTACGATCCGGAGGCACCCATTTGGCAAAACCGCCTGCCTGTTTTTACCTATCCCGTAAACAATGTTTACAGGGGCAGGCAAATTATGCCGGTTATAGAAGAGTCTATTATGCAGGCTTCCGGCGTACTGGAAGCCTCCACATCAAGACAGGGGGTTTGCGCAGGAGATACCATTCGTCTTTTCTCAAATGCAATCGGCGTAGATCCCGGAACAATTTCCTGGTCGCCGCCGAATAACCTGTCAAACCCAAATGCTGCCAACCCGGTTTTTTATCCTCCTGCTGCAGGCAGTTATACATATATAGTAAGCGCCGCTTATTGCTCAGGTCGGTTAGCTGATACACTCAGGTTTACAATTAATAATGCCCTCAGACCGGTACTGGGTCCGGACACTCTTGTAACTACAGGCTGCTTCCCTAATATCAGGCTTAGGTCTTTAAGTAACTTTCCTGAAGGTACAGTTTATAATTGGCAGCCCGGCAACGGCACAGAAAGCACATATTTGGCAACTGAAACAGGTACCTATATACTTACCACAAACTATGGCGGCTGCATTGGTTCAGATACCATTAAAATTACCGAGCAGGATTTACCGCTCATGATGGGCAACACATTAAGAAGCATTTGTACCGACACTGTTGCCATTGCTCGCTTTACACCTCCGGGGCTTGTACATCAATCTGTTTTTGTGGCAGGTGCCGGGCGAATAGATTTGCAGACCAACACGGTAGTCAGGCTCAGCAACTTAAGGCCGGGAAGAAACGTTTTACGCAATACCTTTTACCGGGCTAATTCCCCTGCCTGTACCTTTATTGCTTTCGATACTGTTTACCGTGATACCCTGCCCCAGCCGCAAATACCTACCCTTATATTCGCATGCCAGGGCGATACAGCAATGGCAGGCGTTCCAAATTATGCCAACAGCAATATAAGGCATGTTTGGAGTACCGGCGACACAGGTAAAATATTTAGATCTGTTACCCCCGGTGAATATTCTTTAACACTTACAAACGGGGCTTGCTCCAAGGTTTATAATTTCAGGGTAACCATTTATTGGCTTCCCCAAAATGCCGCAGGACCCGATACAATTATTTGCAAGCCGGATACCATTCGCCTGGGCTACCCGCCTTCTGATATTTCAGAATATACCTACAAGTGGCACAGCCTCAGCAACCCGGAAATAATTATTGCCGACAGCACTTCGCCTTACCCGCTGATTCCGCTGCCCGACCAAATAAACCAAACCTATTTATTTACCCTGACCAGCGAGCTGCCTTATACCGGCTGCAAAAATACCGATACAATCAGTGTTAAGGTTGTATCTCCGGCTAATGCAAGTACGGGACTTCGCCTGCGAAGCCTTTGCTCCGGCGCAACCGACACCCTGGGAATTAAAAATGCCGACAATACCCAGCATTACGTTTGGCTTGGCCCCGGTACAACCCTTGCCGATACATTAGCCCGCCTGCCCATAAACCCGGTAAACACAGGCATTGAGCCTGATACTTTCAGGTATATATTAAGGGCAACAGGCAAATTCTGCACAGCATCTGATACTGCTTATGTTCGTGTTCTGCCAAAGGTTAAAGGCACCTTATACGGCCCTGCTGCCGTTTGCCCTGCCGAAACACAGGTACAATTCTTTTTAGACGACACACTGAACAACAGGTACACCTGGACCGTTGAGTCCGGCGCAAGCCTTGATTCCGGGCAGGGAACAAACCGAATATATACCTCCTGGGATACTACCCGCAGGCGCGAGGTAAAAATAAAAGTCATAGCCACATCGGTGTACGGCTGTGTGGACAGTATGATTATCAGGCCGGTAATTAAAACCCAAATTGCCCCCGCCGCTCCTCGCGGCGATACCGGCATGTGCCACAACCTGCTTACAGCCTCTTATGTTGCGCATCCGCATGCAGGATCAACTTATAACTGGACACTGGGAGCAGGCTCGCAGGCAAACCTGCTTACCTATGGCCCCCAAGGCGATTCAGCCACCATACAGTTCACTGCAGCCTCACCTGATACCTTGCTGCTATATTATACCGAGCTGGTAATTACCACCGATACCATTTGCATAGGCAACTCAGCACCGATACATATCATAAGACACCCTGTTCCTGATTCGGCATTGCACATTACGCCCATTACCCCGCCCTGTCTCGGCAGCACTGAAACTTATTCATTGGCCGGCATGCCCGACTCCAAATACTATTGGAACCTGCCCGACACTGCCGGAATAATTATACCCCTTGCCCAAAATATTTACGGGAGCAGCATCATGGTAAACTGGCTTCGCCCCGGCAGGCATACCTTGCAGGTTCAGGAAATATCGGCCTACGGATGCGCAGGGCCTGTTATTAAGCATGAAGTAAAAATTCTCCCCCCGGTCAGCATACTCGGCTTCAGCATAAATGCCGATACCATTTACCAATGCCGTACCACGCCCGACAGTATTCGTTTTACTGCATCGCCCGGTTACTTTAACTATAAATGGAAGGCTGAAAGTACAAGTTCAATTCCCCCGGGCTTATCAGATACCACAAACCGGAGTATTGCTGCAAGGGTTCATGATAATGTAACTACATTTAAAATTACCGCTACCGACAGCCTTGGCTGTACACATACAAAAGCGCTCACCATAGTAATTAATGCCACCCCGGTTGCCGATGCCGGCACTATAAAAATTGCCTGCTTCGACGAAGCTACGGTTCAGATTGGTGCGGAAGATCCCTTTGCCGACCCAACAATTCAATACAATTGGTCGCCTGCAGAATGGCTGGAAAGCAGCAATAAAAAGACAACAGTTGTCAGGTTTACACGTGGTGCAAGCTTTACCCGCGATACTTTGCTTAACTTCCGCCTGCTGCTTACAAATCCCTTAACCGGTTGTATAGACAGTGCCCAAACCTCGGTTTTCTTCCCTGCCCCGATTCCTGTTTACGACCCGGATCCCGATGATTTAATTCGAGGCACCTGCGGGGGCTATGGTAAACTGCAGCTCCCTGCCCTGAGCGATACCACAGGGAGTGTTGAATTCCTCTGGACCGACAGCACCTTTATGAGTCCCGGCGATTCAAGAAAGCCAAGGCCGACAATTTCACCGCGCAATACATCACAAGCAATTGTTTATAAAAACTACCCCGTAACCCTGAGTAAGTGGTACACTTTGCCCAACGGCGAAAAGTATAAATGCGAGCGTAAAACCGATTACGGGATAATGATATACCCGGAGCTTAACCCGCGCATTAATGCAGAGCAAACCATTTGCCTTAAAGCCGGCCAAACAGCAGCCGGTTTAGCAGAAGCACAGCTTACTTTTGGAACTTCAACTTATGAATGGTACCTGAACGGTAAGAAAAAGGCAGCCGGAAGCAGGCTTACATATGACTCTTTAGGCATTAACCGCATATGGTATGTGGAAACGAGCCTCGGCGGATGCAGGGCTGTTTCTGACACCCTAAGTATCAACGTTGTTCCGGCTGCTGCAACTAATCTTACATATACAGGAGACAGCACTGTTTGCGCAGGTGTAAATATCAACTTCGGTTTTACAGGCCTGCCTGCCGGGTCAGGCACGGTGTTCAGAACTATCAGCGCAACAACTGTTGTACAGGTTAATCAGCAGGGCAATACCGGTATGGCCTCGGCTGTATTTGCAAAGCCGGGCAGCTATATATACGGCGTTACCGAAATAACAAAAGACGGCTGCGCGGGCAGGGAACAGGTAGTTAACTTCACAGTACCGGATTTACCGGCCCCTGTAATCACCGGTCCCTCCATTCTCTGCTTCGATAACCTTACCGATATTTTCTATAAGGCAGAAGGTTTGCCCGGCTCCGCATTCACCTGGAGCCTGACCGGCGATATTTCTTCCAAATCTTCAGGTAACGATATATATGTTACCTGGGATAAGGTAACCAGGCCGATGCCCAAAATCAGTTTAACCGAGATTACAGCCAGGGGCTGCACCCTGCAAAGTCAAACCCGCGAAATTCGTATAGACAGTACATTCAGCAATGTGCCCATGAACGAAAGCCCCTGTATTCTGAACGATTACCCTCTACTGATTCCTAATGTTTTCACCCCTAACGGCGATATTCTGAACGATGCCTTCATTATTAAAAACCGTTGGGTATATGCGCCCGTAAAAACCGACATATTCAACCGATGGGGTAACCGCGTTTTCCATTCCGATGATTACCGCGATAACTGGACTGCAGAAGGCCTGCCCGCCGGCACATATTACTATATAATTCAAAGCGATAAATTTAAATCGCATTACAAAGGCTATGTGGAAGTGCTCAGGTAAATTATTGCCGAAGGCGAATATTCCGGCCTTTTTCACTTAATATTTTATTGAGGGCCGATTCGGCTTTTAGGAATATTTTAACATGAAAAGCAGAAATAATTATCTTTTTTCTGCTTTTATATGATACTTTGCATTTAGCATAGCAAAGTATTATGTTATAAAAAGCCGGTAATGTTAATTATTGAATAACTTTATGCCCCCAAATGCAGTTATCTAACTGCAATACGGTCTTCCGACCGCTTTTTAAGCCGGAAGTTCTGCTCAAAAGAATGCCGGAAAAAAAATCAGCTTTAATATTCGGTGCGGGCCCGGTTGGCACTTTGCTGGCCCTTTACCTCCACCGACGTGGTTACAATTGCGAAGTTCATGACCGCAGGCCGGACCTGCGGCTTTCCGGTAAGGAAGACGGTCGCTCAATAAACCTGGCACTCAGCGAGCGTGGCCTGCACGCCCTGCGCCAAATAATTCCCGAAGAAGAAATTCTGCAAACCGGCGTGCCCATGTATGGCCGCATGATGCACGATACCGAGGGAGCAACCTCTTACCAGCCTTATGGTAAAGATGGCCAAAGCATATTCAGCGTTTCGCGCAATGCGCTTAACCTGAGGCTCTTGCAGCATGCCGGCAAAAAAGAAGGCGTCAACCTGCACTTTGAATCACGTTGTAACGATGTGAATTTTGAAACAGGTGAGGCCGTTATTCAGGATAAAACCACCGGCGAAAGCCAAACCATACAATCAGACCTCATTTTCGGGGCCGATGGCGCTTATTCTGCTGTTCGCGGGGCTATGACCAAGGCGCCGAGGTATGAGTACATTCAGCATTATATAGAGCACGGCTATAAGGAATTCAACATTCCGGCCGGCCCGAACGGAACCTGGCGCATGGAGCGTAATGCCCTGCACATTTGGCCCCGCGGCAATTTCATGATGATTGCCCTGCCAAACCCCGACGGCAGCTTTACCGGCACCCTCTTCTTCCCTTTTGAAGGCCCCCTGAGCTTCGCAGGCCTGAAAAACACCGAAGACGTAACCGCCTTCTTCAAAAAATATTTTGCCGATTTGGTTCCGCTGATTCCTGATGCAGCCAGCGCTTTCTTCGATCACCCGCTTGGCTCATTGGTAACTATCCGCAGCGGCCCGTGGGTACGCGGGAATGCCTTGCTTATCGGCGATGCGGCGCATGCCATTGTCCCTTTCTACGGGCAGGGCCTGAATGCCGGCTTTGAAGATGTTTACCTGCTCGACAAAATGGCAGCTGAGCATAATCTTGATTTTGCTGCTGTGCTTCGCCCCTTTGAGCAAAGCCGCCGGCCCGATACCGATGCCATATCAGAGCTTTCTATGCAGAATTTCATAGAAATGCGCGACCTTGTGGGCGACCGCACTTTCCTGCTGCGCAAAAAGATTGAAGGCCGCCTGAATCAACTGTTCCCCGAGCTTTGGGTGCCCTTATATACCCAGGTAACCTTTTCACGCAATCCGTACCGCGAGGCCCTGGAATCAGGCAAAGAGCACGACCGCATTATGGAGCAGCTAATGGCCCTGCCCGATGTGGAAATACACTGGCAAAACGACGAATGGCTTGCTGAGGCCATTTTCAGGTTCATTGGCAATCCGCCGGAACTTGAAAGCGTAACAGCCTGAGCAATAAACCCTGAAAGCGTGTTTAAAGCGAGCTCTATTCTCTAAAGGCCCTTATAAAATGTACCTGCCGAATACAACCGGCAAAACAGTCTTGTTTTTCAAATAATACTTCGATTCGAGTTAATGCAGCCGAAATTTATAACTTCGGCTGCATTCTTTTTTGAAATTTAGCGGGCAGGTATTTTCAGCAATTGTAATTGCATGAAAGCAGCTCAAAATATGAGCTGAAAATATGATGCCGCGGCCCGAAGGAAACATTATATTTGTACCGGGATACGGGCAATTTGCTTTTCGGAGCCATTATTATGACCCCGGGTTAACCCAAAAATAAGAATAAGATTATGGAAGACAGCCGCTTTACCTATTATAACGACGGCCCCGATTTGGTTTTTAAAGAATACGGACGGAATGTACACAAAATGGTTACCCACCTGTTGGAAACCGAAGATCGTGATACCCGTACCGATATGGCCTATGCATTAATTGACTTAATGCGTCGCCTTAACCCGGCGCCCATTGAAGATACCGAAGAGGAGTACCGTAAATTATGGGACCACCTCTATATTATGGCCGACTATGAGCTCGACCGTGATGCACCCTACCCTGCCCCGCTGAAACCTGAAGAAGTTGAAGAAAGGAAGCCTATGAGCTACCCTGATTCAAAAGCCAGGTTTAAGCATTACGGCAAAAACGTTGAGCTCCTGGTTAAGCAAACCGTTAAAACCGAAGACGATAATGCCCGTGAAAATAACATAATTTACCTCGGTCGCCTGATGAAAAACCTGTACGGCACCTGGAATAAAGACAATGTTGAAGATTCTGTAATTATAGACCAGCTTGATGCCTTAAGTAAAGGTGAGCTGAAAATTGATTCAGGAAAAATTTCTGCCGAAAACCTTTTCGACAGTCCTGTTAAAGAATGGAAAAACCTGCCCGGCAGCGCCGGAACGGGTCAGCGCGCTACTTTTTTACGCCGCACAAACACCATAGATAAGAAGCGTAAAAAATAAGAAATGGCCTCTTTTGAAATTATTGGCGGCACCCGCCTCAGCGGCGAAATCACGCCCCAAGGCGCCAAAAACGAAGCGCTGCAAATTATATGTGCCGTTCTGCTGACACCGGAACAGGTAGTTATAAACAACATTCCTGATATCAGGGATGTAAATAAACTCATAGAGCTGCTTGGCTCAATGGGGGTAAAAACCGAAAAGCTGGGCGAAAGCTCATGGCGTTTCCAGGCTGATGAGGTAGACATGGCTTACCTTGAAACCCCCGAGTTCGAATCGCAGGCAGGCAGCCTCCGTGGTTCGGTTATGATTTTGGGGCCTTTGCTGGCACGTTACGGCTATGCCCGCATACCCAAGCCGGGCGGCGATAAAATTGGCCGCCGCAGGCTTGATACCCACTTCCTGGGTCTTGAAAAGCTGGGGGCAAAATTCAGCTATAACGCAAAGGAAGGTTATTATAATATTGACGGCCGTCATCTCGAAGGCTGCTATATGCTCCTCGACGAAGCCAGCGTAACAGGCACCGCCAACGTACTTATGGCTGCCGTGCTTGCCAAGGGCACCACTACCATTTACAATGCAGCCTGCGAACCTTACCTGCAGCAGCTTGCCAAAATGCTGAACCGCATGGGCGCTAAAGTGAGCGGTGTTGGTTCTAACATGCTCATTATTGAAGGCGTTACAGAGCTTGGCGGTACTGAGCATCGCATGCTGCCCGATATGATAGAAATAGGAAGTTTTATTGGCCTTGCTGCCAGCACTGCTTCTGAAATAACCATAAAAGATTGCCAGGTGGCTGAACTGGGCCTTATTCCCGAAGTATTCCGCAAGCTGGGCATCAAGCTCGAAATTCGCGGCGACGATATATTTGTACCCGCCTGCTACAATTACGAGATAGATACTTATATAGACGGCAGCACGCTTACAGTAAGCGATGCCCCGTGGCCCGGCTTTACGCCCGACCTTTTAAGCATAGTGCTTGTTACTGCCATACAGGCAAGCGGAACGGTGCTTATTCACCAAAAAATGTTCGAGAGCAGGCTTTTCTTTGTTGATAAGCTGATTGAAATGGGCGCACAGATTATACTTTGCGATCCGCACCGTGCAACGGTTATAGGCCTGAACAGGCGCACAAGCCTGCGCGGCATACGCATGAGCTCTCCTGATATTCGTGCAGGTGTGGCTTTGCTAATTGCAGCCATGAGCGCGCAAGGCACCAGCATTATTGATAATGCCGAGCAGATAGACCGCGGTTACCAGAATATAGACAAGCGCCTGAATGCGCTTGGCGCAAAAATTCGCAGGCTTTGATTTTTTGAGCACAGGCTCAAATTAATCTGCTGCTTAACTTTAAACACAAAGCGACTTCGACTAATATCGGGGTCGCTTTTTGTTTGAGCTAATACAGGGGCATTTTCACGGTTTTTTGGTAAAAGACCGGTATTCACAGCCGTCAAAATATGCGACAACTGTTACAAGGCATAAAATTTGCAAATCCAAGGCAGATAAGTCCCTGTTAAAAGACAGGAATATTTAAACAAACCCAACTACCACTATGAATGCCAATAATGCCGAATTACACACTGCCCTTATTAATTGCGCCCGCGCCTGCGAGTACTGCGCCACCTGCTGCCTCGATGAAGACGATTTAGCCATGCTTGCCGAATGCATACGCGTAGATCGTGACTGTGCCGATATTTGCACCCTATCTGCCACGCTGCTTGCCCGTGAATCTTCGCTGGCTACACAATTGCTGCTCCTGTGTGAAGAAGCCTGCCGCCTTTGCGCCGACAACTGCGCGCAACACAGCCACCATGACCATTGTCGCGAATGCGCCGAAGCCTGCCGCCGTTGCGCTGAGCTTTGCCATGAAAACCATACGGCCATTGAGCAGGTATAAAGGCAGTTTCAAATTATCGAAAACATGAAAGAGCCCGGCATTCCTACGATTGCCCGGCTCTTTCAGGTTTTATTAATGGCTTTTCAATCTACACCTGCTCCCTTATCATGCTTTCAACCGCCTCAACCCATGTTGTATTAACATTCAGGCTTTCAACCAATTGCCAGTGCTTTCCGCCTTTGGCCTCGAAAAGCTCCCTGTATTCCCGGCCTATTTCAACAGTTGTCTCCAGGCAATCTGCCACAAAGCTGGGGCTGAAAGCCAGTACACTTTTGTAGCCCTTTTTAGCCAGCTCATCAATAACTTCATCGGTATAGGGTTTTATCCAGGGCGTTTTACCGAGCCTTGATTGAAAGCTTACGGTATATTGCTCGGGCTTAAGGCCGAGTGAATCGGCTAAGAGGCGGGTTGTGGCATAGCATTGTGCCCGGTAACAATATTGATTTTTGGCATCAAGATTATTACAGCAGGTTCCGAAAGAGCAAACATTGTGTTCATCGGCCTTGGTAAGCTGTCGTTCGGGCAGGCCGTGGTAGGTAAAAAGTATATGGTCGTAATTGCGCTCATTCATATATCGGCGGCCAATTTCAGTAAAGGCTTGTATGAATAATGGCTTGTCCCAAAAACTGCTGATGAAGCTGATGTCGGGTATAATAAGCCACTTGCTTACAAGTCGCATTACTTCCTGCTGAACAGAGCCTGTGCTTGCCGAAGCATATTGAGGGAACAAGGGAAGTACAATTATTTTTTTAAGCCCTGCCTTTTTCATTTTTTCCAGGGCAGATTCTATGGAAGGGTTCTGATAGCGCATGGCCAGCTCCACCATAAAATTTTCGCCAAGGCTTTCCTTTATAAGGGCGGTAAGATCTTCGCCGTAATATTTCAGGGGGCTGCCGCGCTCGTCCCAAAGCTCCTTATACACTTTAGCTGATTTTGGGCCCCTGAATGGTACAATTACCAGGTTTATAAGCAGTTGACGATTTAGCTCAGGAATATCAATTACGCGCTCATCAAGCAGGAACTGGCGCAGGTAGCGGCGTACATCGGGTACGGAAGGTGAATCAGGAGTGCCCAGGTTTATGATTAAAACACCGGTCTTATTGTCGGTAATTGTGGCGGAATCTTTCATTACCGCAAATTTACCCTGCTTTTATTCAGTTTTATACCTCTTCATTATTCATTCAGAATAATTACTTTTGGGTTCGGGAATATTCATGGGTTTTAAGCCCTGTTTAGGCCATACATCAGGTGTAATCAAGACATGGAAAATAAAATATTAGCCTATACTGACCAAGGCGAGGGCCTTGTTGTTGTACTGGTTCATGGTTTTTGCGAAACCAAGGCAATCTGGTCAGATTTTGCCGCCAAACTTGCCGAAAAGTACCGCGTAATAAGCATAGAATTACCCGGTTTTGGCGAAAACGAGCCGCTGACCACCCCGGTTACCATAGGCGATTTAAGTGAACCTATCTACCGCCTGCTGCAAAGCCTGGGCATTGAGCAAAGCGTTATGATTGGCCATAGCATGGGTGGGTATGTAACCCTTGCCTTCGCTGAAAAATTCCCGATGCGGCTTTGCGGCCTCGGCCTTTTCCACAGCACGGCATACGCCGATACCATGGAAAAGAAACATGCCCGCAGCAAAACCATTGAGTTTATAGAGCGCTATGGCGTGGTTGAGTTTGTTGAGGAGTTTGTTACGCCCCTGTTTTTCGAAGGCCGTAAAAAAGACCTGAAAGACGAAATTAAATTCGCGACCGATATGGGCAAGGCAACGCCTAAAAGCACGGTAATTGAAGCCATAAAAGCCATGCGAGATCGTAAAGACAGGAGCAAGGTGCTTGAAAAAGCTTCTTACCCGGTCCTGTTCATTTCCGGCCGTAACGATTCTGCTATCAGCTTTACTACTGCAAGCCCCCAGTTTATGCTGGCTGCCGATACTACCATACATGTTATGAACTCTACCGGGCACATGGGCATGCTTGAATACCCTGCCGATACCCTGCGAATGGTTCGCCAGTTTTTAGAGCATGTGGAAGCAGGTTTATAGCCTGTTAATTATTAGTCCTTACATAGCCGGGGTAATTTCGGTGAAGATATTTACGGGTTTTGCAGTTGCCTGTTTTCAGATCAGTCAGCTGTAAAACCTTTGTCGCATTTAAAGGACTGCGTTTTATAAATACAAATAACAACCTGTACTATGACCTTATTAAACGGGCAGGAATCTATTCCCTCTTGGGCTAAAAAAGCAGTGCTCCTGCTGGTTATCGTTATATCGGCTGCCGTTACATGGTACGATAAAATGAATGTGTATATAGATAAGTACGACGATGCTTATATAGGCTACCGCATTGCCAAAAACATAATAAGCGGCTACGGTGAAGTCTATAACCGCGGCGAAGTTGTAAGAGCCAACACTTCATTGCTTTACCCGGCCCTGATAAGCCCTGCTTTTTTACTTGAAACAGATACTGCCATCCGCGTTTTAGATTATTTTGATTTATTAACATTTTTAGCCGCCACCCTTGTTTTCGCCGCCCTTACAACCGGCCTTGCCGAACAGCTTACAGGCTTTAAGCATTGGCTTATTTTGCCCTTGGTGTACCTGATGCTTGCCGGTTACCAAAACCTTTCCCTGGGCATGGAAACGCAGGTTTATATACTTACCATAGGCTTAACGTTTTACCTGTATTACATAAAAAAGCGCATGTTCGCGGCTTTTGCATTAAGCTGCACGGGTATATTTATTCGTCCTGAAGGTGTGTTGCTTACAATTATTGTATTTGCCTGCGCCCTTGCCGACGACAGAAAGAACATTTTAAAATACCTGTATACAGGTTCAGGAGCAGCGTTGCTGTACCTGCTTATCAGTGTGGGCTATTACGGCGAGTTTATTCCGCATACAGCTTCGGTTAAAGATGTGCTGTTCCCCGATAAATTTGAATCGGCAAAAAACTACTTTATAACCGTTTTTATCCCTCAAAACCTATATACCTTTTACTCTGTATTTGCCATAATTCCAATAATCTTACTCGGACGAAGGCTGAACGGCTTCTTAATCTGGGGCTTTGCCTACTTCATATTTTTCTCGCTAAAAGCCACATGGTTCAATGCCTACGGCTGGTACCGAATGCCTTTTTCTTACTTCATAACAAGTATAGAGGCAATAGGTATTATTTGGGCATTTGTTTGGGCCCGCAAAAACATGCCCCTGGTAAAGCAAGGCGGTAAAATTCGCCTTGCCTTCGATGGCTTTGCGGCATTAATATCTGTTGCTTATACCTATAAGCTCTTTTGCCTCACTATTATTATCAACAGCTTTTGGGCCAAAGACTACCAGAACAGGGTGCCGGTTGCCCGCTGTATTGCCGAAAAGCTGAATGAGATTAAGCCAACCGGTTATTGCATTTTAGAACCGGTAGGCATTATTGGCCTGTATGCCTTCGATGTTAAGTTTAAAGATTACCCGGGCCTCAATAACCATGAAGTTTTCGATGTGGTAAAAGAATACCGGGAAAAAGGCCATTTCTTCGCCTACGGCGACAGCACACAGGAATTCGAGGCAATAGTCGCAAAAGTTCCGGGCCTGCAGTATGCAATACTGCGTCGCCATGAGGCCAACCTGCTGCTTAAAAAAGGCATAATTGCACAAAGCCAGATTGTAAAAACCTGCTTTTACGATATTAATGAACTGGGCGATAAGCACATGCTGATAGTAAAGCTGAAAGATTAGTCTTTCGGCTTTACTATTGGCCCCCATTTAAGAGTCCGACCTGTATGCACGTGTTTTTTCAGAACAAATTGGCTTCTTCAGCCACATTTTCCGGCACGTTATAAAACTCGACATGTATGTTGAATGCCGGCTCACCTTCGGCAGGTTCAACGCGGCGGTATTCGCCGTCTTCCTGCATTTGGAAAGCGTTAACGTTATCTCGCAGGTTGTAATCAAGAATATTAATACACTCCTTTTTCAGGTTATGGTCTGTTATCAGGAACATAGATTCTACCCTGCGGTCGAAGCTGCGGTTCATCATATCGGCGCTGCCGCCATATACCAATGAATCGCCGCCGTTATGGAAATAGAAAAGACGTGTATGCTCCAGGTAATTGCCTACTATGCTGCGCACGCTTATGTTATCGCTCAAACCCGGCCTGCCGGGACGCAGGCAGCAAATGCCCCTTACAATCAGCTTAATGGTTACACCGGCCTGACCTGCTTTATACAGCTCGGCAATGGTTTCCTGGTCTTCCAGCGAGTTTATTTTTATAACTATACCAGCAGGTAAACCTGCCTGCGCATTGCTTGCCTCTTTACGAATCAGCTCTATTATGCTGTTCCTCATATTACGAGGGGCGGTAATTAAATAACGATATTCATCAGGTACGCTGTGGCCGGTAATTACATTAAAGAACTCCGATACATCGTTTGCGTAAATTTCGTTCGTGGTCAGCAGGCTTATGTCGGTATATAGGCGGGCGGTAACCTCGTTGTAATTGCCTGTGCTTAAGTGCACATAACGGGTTACTTTCTCGTCTTCCTTGCGCACAATAAGCATCAGCTTGGTATGCGTTTTAAAGCTGCTCACCCCGAAAATCACGAAACAGCCGGCCTTTTGCAGCCTTTTGGCCTCTCGTATATTGTTTTCCTCATCGAACCTTGCCTTTACCTCGAAAAGCGCCGATACGTATTTACCATTTTCAGCAGCCTTAAGCAAGGCGTTAATAATTCGCGATTCTTTAGCGAGGCGGTATATTGTCAGCTTTATAGAAAGCACATTGGGGTCCTCGGCTGCCTGCTCAACCAGCCTGATCATAGGCTCCATATTGTTATATGGGTGATGCAGCAGCATATCTTTCTGCTTCAGGGCCTCGAACATATCGCGGTCGAAACCACGGATAAAGCCTCGAGGGGGAATGGAATGCGGGTGAACGGGCAGCTTATCTTTAAAATCGCCGTGATTTACAATTTGCATCAGGCCCGTAAAATCGAGCATGCGGCGGGCCACGAAGATATTATCATAATCTATTTCCCAGCGCTGCTTCATAATTTTCATCATGTAGCTGCTGTAATTATCTTCCACCTCAATGCGTACTACCCTGCCGGTACGCCTGCTTGTAAGCTTACGCCGAACCTCATCAACAAAATCTATATCCACATCGTCGCTTTCCTCTATGGAAATATCGCCGTTGCGGGTTATCCTGAAAAGGTCAATAGAGAGTATTTCAATATTACGGAAGAGCTTATCCATGTGAAAACGGATAATTTCTTCTAAGGGCAGGAAAGCTGTTACCGCTCCCCGCGGAATCTGGAAGAAGCGCGGCAGGTTTTGGGGAATCTGCACGAAAGAAAGGCGCTTCGGGTTTTTGCTGTCTTCATTGGTTTGCGTTACCACCCCGAAAGTAAGCGCTTTGTTATTCACCACCGGGAAAGTATGGTAAATATCGAGCAGCATGGGTGTCAGCATAGGGTAAACTGTTTTCCGGAAATACTGGTCAACCAGCTCCTTCTCGGTATCGCTCAGGCTGTCTGTGCCAATAATTTCAAAACCGTTTTCACGGAAAAGCGGCATAAGCTCATCGGTAAAAAGCTCGCTTTGCGCCGTGCTGAAGTTATGCGCCTCGTTAAAGAGCGCCTGCCTGAAGGGCTTTTCGCGCAGGCCGCTGTAATCTACCCGTTCCTTACTAAAATCAAGGTAATTATAGAGGCTGCCAACGCGAATCATGAAAAACTCGTCGAAGTTATTGGAGGTAATGCTCAGGAAGCGAAGGCGCTCAAAAATGCTGCGCCTTGCAGCGCGGGCCTGGTCCAGCACGCGGTAGTTAAATTGCAGCCAGCTTAAATCACGACTTATATAATCTGAATTGCGTATAGATTCGGCAACCTTTTGGTTAACAATATTCTCGCTGTCCTGGAAAATTTTACGTGCGATATTCGAAATCGGGCGCATGAAATTAATGCCGCTGCTCAATCCGTTACTTTCTGATTCGTTTTTCATAATAAAATAACTCCGGACAAATTTAAGCAATCCTGCTAAGATGCAGAGATTATCTATTTGTTGCCGAAAATTCCTATTTTGCCGTCATAGCCATGACTAATTCCACGCCGGAGCAAATTCTGCATAAATATTGGGGCTACCAAAGCTTCCGACCTTTGCAGGCCGATATTATTAAAGCTGTTCTTGCCAAGCGCAGCGTACTGGTCGTTTTACCTACAGGCGGAGGCAAATCTTTATGTTACCAGGTGCCAGGGCTTATGCTTAGCGGCAATATTTTGGTAATCAGCCCGCTCATTGCTTTAATGAAAGACCAGGCCACAGACTTGCTGCATCGCAAAATTCCGGCCACAGCTATATACTCCGGCCTGAGCCACCGTGAAACTGATATTGCCCTTAACAATTGCATGGAGGGTAAATATAAATTCATCTTCGTATCGCCTGAGCGCCTGCATACCGAAATATTTGAAGCCCGCTTCAGGGCCATGAATATTCAGTTAATTGTGGTAGATGAAGCCCACTGCATTTCCCAATGGGGGCATGATTTCAGGCCGGCTTACTCAGAAATAAGCGCATTTACCGCTTATCTGCCCGAAGTGCCTGTTTTGGCCCTTACTGCAACCGCCACTCCAAAGGTAAGAACTGATATTCTCAACGGCCTGAACCTTAAAAAGGCCGATGTAATAATAGGCAGCCTGGCCCGCCCCAACCTGAGCTTCTCGGCCTTTTCAACTGAAAATAAGCCTGAAAGGCTGGCTCAAATAATAAGTAAGGTTCCGGGCTCTGCACTTGTTTATGCAAGAACACGCAACCATGTGGAAAGCCTGAATACGTTTCTTGAAAAAAAAGGCTTTAAAACCACCTTTTACCATGCCGGCCTGCACATGGAAGAGCGGCATATTCGCCAGCAGGCCTGGTTCGAAAACAAAACGCGTATTATGGTAGCCACATCTGCCTTCGGCATGGGCATTAATAAGCCCGATGTGAGGTTAGCAGTACACGCCGATGCTCCTGAAAGCCCTGAAGCCTATATTCAGGAAAGCGGCCGTGCAGGCCGCGACGGTAAAAAGGCTTATGCTGTTGCCCTGTATTCGCCCAATGATTTTAAAGACATTCCCAAACGCATTGAAACCAATTATCCCGGTTCAAAGTACCTGGGGCGAATTTACCAGGCGCTTGCCAATTTTTTTGAAGTGGCGCAGGGCAGCAATATGATGAGCGCCTACAATTTCGAGTTCGGGCGTTTCTGCAACAATTATAACCTGAAGGCCGGTGAAGCATGGTTTGCCCTTAAGCGATTAGAAGCCGAAGGCCTGATTACTGTATCTGATGCAAGCCTGCGACCCTCAAAAGTTAACTTATTGGGTTCTGTTCAATCGGTTTACGAGTTCCAGGTTGCGCACCGCAATATGGACCCATTGCTAAAATACATGCAACGCCAATTCGGGGCCGAGATTTATAACAGCTTCCAGGTTATAAATGAAAACCGCATGTCTTTGGCACTGAATATAAAGGTGCAGGAGGTGGAGCGCGCCCTTAAAAAGATGGATGAGCTTGGCATTTTGGAATACCGGCAATACTCTGAACTGCCGCAACTGATATTCACCATGCCCAGGCAGGATCCTGCGCATTTGCCCATAGACTATGGCAGCCTGCATGAGCGCAAAGCCATGGAGCTTAAGCGTGCCGAATCAATGGCCGAATACCTGGAGAATAAGACCTTGTGCCGCAGTGTTTGGCTTGCCCATGCCTTTGGCGAAGATACTATGCCTGATTGCGGGGTTTGCGATAATTGCCTTGAAAAAGCAAAGCACGCAAAAACGCCGGATAGTACAGATTTGCGCTCAGAGCTCCTGAAGCTTTTCGCCCTTGCCAAAAGTGAGCATGAAGCATTCGCTTCATTGCCCGAAAGTAAATTAAAGCATGCCACAGAAGAGCTCCGAACTTTAATTGACCAGGGATTAATTACAAGAACAATAGGCGGGCTGCTTGTTACCAATTACCGGAATTGATGTAATGAAATACATTCCGACCGCCAAACCAATAAATTCCCCATTCCTACCATTTTAACATTTCGGTACGGCAATCAATACCTAAATTCATACCTGATTCCTAAAATGCTTCTTCAGGCCGCCAATCAGGCAGCCCGTAAGCACAAAACAGAGCCGCTATGCCCCTTACCGACAAGAAAATAATTGAAACCCGTAACATTTCACGCCGCTATGTAATGGGCCATGAAGTGGTGGATGCCTTAAAATCTATCAGCATAAGCATTAATAAGGGCGAGTATGTGGCTTTTATGGGTCCATCGGGTTCGGGTAAAAGTACGCTTATGAATATTGTGGGTGCCCTTGATACCCCAAGCGGCGGCAATTACATACTTAACGGTAAAGATGTAAGCAACATGACCGAAAATGAGCTGGCTGAAATCCGCAACAAGGAAATCGCCGGCTACGGCAAAGCTGAACGTACTGAACGCGCTCTGAAAGCACTTAAGGACGTTGGTTTGGCAGATCGTGCCAAGCACAGGCCTAACGAGCTAAGCGGCGGACAGCGTCAAAGGGTAGCCATTGCCAGGGCACTTGTAAATGACCCCAGCATAATTCTGGCCGATGAGCCCACCGGTAACCTGGATACCAAAACCAGCTACGACATTATGGAGCTTTTCGACGACCTGCACCGTAAAGGCAACACCATTATTGTTGTTACCCACGAAGACGATATTGCCCAATACGCCCACCGCATAGTTCGCCTCCGCGATGGCTTGGTGGAAAGCGATAAAATAAACGAGCACGTAAAAGACGCCCGCGAAATCAGGCGCCAAATGAATATTGCCGCCGCTGCTAAAGCCGGGCAGGAAGTATAGTTTTTTTCTGCAGTCTGCGTAAAGTCCTTACGGAATCACATATTCAAAGCTGCTTTAGGGCAGCTTTTTTATTGCCGCAAAATCAGCAACACAATCCCAATTTCAGAGTGAGCATTTGCTTCTCTTAACAAGCCCGCTTATCTGAACCCCTTAAACACCGCCAGTCCCAACACATCGTTCATTGAAAAAACACCTTTTTTACCGGCTAAAAACTCTGCAGCCAATACTGCACCTGTTGCAAAGCCTGAACGGCTGTGGGCTGTATGCGTAAAGGCTATTGTATCTTCAGCAGATTTATAACTCACAGTATGCGTACCCGGAACCCCGGCAATTCGCTCTGCAATTATTGGTAAAACAGAATCTCCGTCATTGCTTTCGCTCAAACGTGAATTATCATCCTGTCCGGCAAGCATCCAGCTTTCTTTAGCATCAAGCTCTTTCAAAATTAATTGGGCGGTGGTAATGGCAGTACCGCTTGGTGCATCTTTTTTCTCAAGATGATGCGCCTCCCAAACCTCAGGCTCGTATGCAGGAAATTTATTCATTAAATGTGCAATAGCCCTGTTAATAAAGAAAAACAGGTTTACGCCCAAGCTGAAATTGCTGCTCTGCAACATGGCCGAACCTGAATCAAGGCAAATTCTTTCGGCTTCTTCAATCTTCTCATTCCAACCGGTAGTGCCGCAAACTACAGGCAGATGGTTAAGCATACATTGCTTAACATTCTCAAAAGCAGAATCGGGGCGGGTAAATTCTATTGCGACATCAAACCCTGCAAAATCTGCGGCGCTGAGGGCAGCAAAAAACGGTCGGTCAGCAATGGTAACTTTATGCCCTCGGCTTTCAGCGATGGGAGCAATGGCCTTGCCCATTTTGCCGTAACCGATTAACAGGATATGCATTGCCTTATTATTTAGCCGTGTTAAAGAATATAATTTTACTTAAACGAAAACGTAAGCGATAAGCCGGCCGTTGGCTGCTGATTTAAATAATCAACACTGGGGCTTATTGCCATTTGCAGATCATCGTTCACGTTAAAATTACGCAGGTGGGCATCAACGGTTGCATCGGCAATGTTGAGCACGTAGGTGAGGGCAGCTACAATAATGAGCAGGTCCCGGTTTCTGCGCCAGTAATTTCGACGATTGGACAGGCCGGCCGGCAGATACCTATCCTGCAATCTTTTCATATTTTCATCAACAGGCCTGCCGTACAATATGTAGGCCCTGCGATAATGGAAATAGTTGTCGTTATTAACCTGTATGAAATAGCCAAGCGCGGCTATGCCCCCGTAAAGTATGGGCAGCTTCCAGTATTTGCGGTTATAAATCTGCCCAAGTCCGGGCAATACCGCCGATAAAATTGCTGCCCGTTTTGGTGAAGGCTGAAATACCCCTGCCGGTGTACCCGGGCTTTCAATTACCTTATCGGCAGTAACAACTGTATTGTTCTCAATTTTCCTGCCGTTGGAATCCGGTGAAAGTACCCCGCGTATGGGCTTAGATGCATTGGTATCTACCCTGAAATCAGCCGGAGGAGGTGAATTCTTCTGTGCTTCGGCACTCATGCTTAAAAAGCAAAAGGCCAAAAAAAGGCCCGTTGCAATTTTTACAGGTGATATATTGCCGAATGAAACCCATTGCTTTGATTCAAATGCGCACATACCTGCCTTGCCCCTAATAAGGAGAGTTTGGGTATTACAGCCAAAGAATAAGGTTTTCAAATTCATTTATACAAAAGCCCAAGCAGGCGGCATTTCTTAAACGCTGATAATATCGAGAATGCGGTTCAAATCTTCATCGCTCAGGTACGGTATGCGAATCTCGCCGGTGCTTTCCCCGGTTGCCTTTACCAAGACCCTGGTTCCGAAATGCGTGGCCAGTTTATTCTGAACATTCTTTAGTTCCGGGTTCATAAAGCCGTTGTCGGCTGCCGGGTTAGGGCGCGGGGCGGGCTTGTCTTCATTACCGGGAGTAAATTGCCGAACAAGCTCTTCGGCTTTACGCACGCTCAGGTCTTTGCTCAGAATTTGATTGTAGATGAAAAGCTGGTCTTCAACGTTCTCAACATTTACCAAAGAGCGGGCATGGCCCATGCTGAGCCTGTTATCGCGCACGGCAGCCTGTATTTCAGGGGGCAGGCGCAGCAGGCGCAGGTAATTGTTTACAGTGCTTCGCTTTTTGCCAACGCGCTCGCCCAGCTCTTCCTGCTTCAGGTTGCATTCTGTTATCAGTCGACGGTAGCTGAGGGCCACTTCAAGCGCATTCAGGTTTTCACGCTGAATGTTCTCAATAAGCGCCATTTCAAGCATTTGCTTATCATCTGCTGTACGGATGTAAGCGGGTAAAAGGGCAAGACCGGCGAGGCGGGATGCCTGCCACCTGCGTTCACCGCTTATCAGCTGGAACCTGTCGCGCGATAATTGCCTTACAGTAATCGGCTGAATGATGCCATGCACTTTTATGCTTTCGGCAAGCTCTTCAAGCGCTTCGCGCTCGAAGTGGGTGCGTGGCTGGTAAGGATTGGTTTCAATTTGCTCTGCCGGAATTTCGCGCAGGGTATTGCTTACTGCCGGCAAATCCAAATCGGCTTCTGCTGTTTGGCGTTGCGGCTGCTGCTCCTGCTGATCAGAATCTTCAAGCAGTGCGCTCAGGCCCCTGCCGAGTCCGCTGCGGCGTTTTACGGTTACTTTATTTGCTTCCATTATGTTCAGGCTTGTTCAGCCTCGGCTTCGGCCAGACGGCTTTTATCGGCAAGGCCGTTTTTTTCCAATACTTCGCGCGCAAGGTTCAGGTAGCTAATGGCCCCTTTGCTTTCGGCATCATGCGCAATGGCAGGCAAGCCATAGCCCGGCGATTCGCTCAGCTTAATATTACGCGGTATAAGCGTATTAAATACCATGTTTTTAAAATACAGGCGCACTTCCTCAACCACCTGGTTACTCAGGCGGAGACGGGCATCGTACATGGTAAGCAAAATTCCTTCCACCTGTAAGGTTTTGTTCAGGCGGGTTTGAATAATCTTTATAGTGTTCAGCAGCTTGCCCAGGCCTTCCAATGCAAAGTACTCGCACTGAACAGGTATAATAAGTGAATCTGCTGCGGTAAGGGCGTTTACGGTAATAAGACCTAAAGAAGGGCTGCAATCAATGAGTATGAAGTCATACTTTTGCGAAATATCGGCAAGGGCCTGCTTCATGCGTTCCTCGCGGTTTTGCATGTTTATCATTTCCACTTCAGCGCCCACAAGGTCAATGTGTGAGGGCAGAAGGTCAAGAAATGCTATATCGGTTTCAACCACAAGATCATTGGGGTCAAGGCCGTCTACCATGCATTCGTAAATGCTTGTTTTCAGCTTTTTAGGATCAAGACCCAGGCCCGATGTACTGTTAGCCTGCGGATCTGCATCCACGAGTAATGTTTTATATTCAAGCGCTGCCAGGCTGGCTGCAAGATTTATGGCAGTTGTGGTTTTACCCACACCGCCTTTTTGATTGGCAATAGCAATAATCTTACCCATAGTTTTCTTATCCGTCCGCTGCCATGCGCATTTAGCCCAAGGGAGCGGTTTTTCCCGCAAAGGGGCAAATCCAGGTGAATTCAGAATACAAAAGTACGCATTCCGCACGGCTTTCATGAGGTGCCGGCACTTAAATATATTATCAATATAAGGCTATTATTCAGCCTGAAAAGCTTGCAAAAATCTAATGATTTCAGTTACAAAGCATTGGAAGGGGCTATTCGTCGCGCCGCCACCTGTCGTCTTCGCTCAGGAGCAGGCGCTGTAAATGATAGCCTGTTAAAGCGGCAAAAGTGCCTGTGAGCCATGCAATAAAAAGCATCAGGGGGTACAGCAACGCATAAGAAGGCATATAGAAAATGGCTGCCACCTGCCTGCTGAGTATGTGGTAATTTTGACTGTCAAGCACAAGCGCCAATACCAGCCACGATGCCGCCGCTCCCCAGCCGCCTATATTTCTGGTTTCACGCGCTGTTTTACCCCATACAAAAGCCATAAACACGGTGCCTGCCGGCAATACCCAAAAGGGCAGAAACCATTGCAGCAGTGCTATAGCTACTGTAAACAGTAAAAACCTATATACCGGATTTTTCATAATACCCTGTTTTTGGGCATGCAGCCCTGTTAATTAACGTCAGTTCGAGGAAGAAACATCGTTTCCCATTTTTCAATTCCCGAGAACCAATCAAGGTCCCCCCAAATCTTAACATCTGTTCGGGCTAAGGAATTTAGTTTTTCAATTCCTGCGAACCAATCAAGGTTCGCCCGGCTCTTACCAATCTATGGCGTTCATTAGTACAGACGTGCACAATATCCTGACCGCCGGCGGTGAGGTTAGTGAGTGCGAGAGCGCTAAACTAACGAGCGTAGCTCGCAACCAAATATGCGCCACCGGTTTACAGGTCAGATACGAATTAAGTACCTGTAAATCAAACTAATACTTACCTAATGACTTTTTAATGGTGCGAAGCGCTTTCCACCTTTTCAACGCCGTTTACAATCGTGGATGCATAATTTTCCCAGCTGAAACGAGCGGCCAT
>JAZKBN010000012.1:101063-115148 GCA_040388605.1 Bacteroidota bacterium
ACATTATTACGGTCTATAGGATTGTCCAGGCTGTGTTGCATGGCTTCGGCCATGCTGTGGGTATCGGCGGCATCGGCCAGGTATCCGTTAAAGCCGTCGCGAATGGTTTCAGGAAAGTGCCCTACGCGGGCTGCCAGCACAGGAATGCGGAAATTATAAGCCATGCTTTCCACACCGGATGGTGTGGCATATTCATAGAACAGCAAAATAGAATCGCTTACCTGGAAATATTTGTGCACATCTTCATTGGCTACAAAATCATTCACCACGGCAGTTTTATCTTTTAAGCCGAGGGCCTCAATTTTTGCAAGGGGGTTGTAATCACGTTCATCGTCGGTTTTCTTAACCAGCAGGCTCTTTGCCATACCGAAAACGAAATTCTTTACCCTTGTGCTGAACTTGCTTTGGTCAAGTGTTTGCCAGAAAGACTCCCCTACTATGAGCAGCGATACATCGTCGCGCTTTTGAGCAAGCTCCGCAAAGGCGTCTATGCAGAAATGCAGGCCCTTGTATTTACGTATAAAGCCAAAGAACAGGAATACATGCTTTTTCAGCCCGAACTTCTTTTTAAAGGCCTCAACATCGAAATTCGGATCCGGCTTAAACATATCATATACCGGGTGATACAGCTTTATAACTGTAGTTTCTTCGGTCTGGCTGCGTTTGCCGGTTTCATTTACCGCAAACCGTCGGTCAGGAAAGAGTGTGCTTAACTCTTCAACTGTTTTATAAGCATGCACCACGTAAGTATCTGCCGAACCAAGGCCGTATTTACTGAACATGCGGTCAATGGCGCTTTGCTCTTTCTGGATAACAAAGTGCAGGTCAAATACTATCTCTATGCTGCTTTCCTCTTTCAGGCAGCGTACTATATAGCCCAACGGCAGCCCCTGCACCGCCACCGACCATTGTATAATCACCATGGCCGGGTTAATGGCCTTAATGGCATCCGCAGTTTTACGCCAGCTTAAGGGGTTATTGTAATTGCAGAGATAATGAAGCTTAACGTTAGAGCCGGCAAGCTTGTCGGCGCTGCTGCTGCGGTCAATAAAATCGCGGGGAATAATTGCCGGGTATTGCTGTGTCCAGGAAACAATATGGGTTTCCGTTTCAGGCAACCTGTCTATGGCCTTAGCGAGTGAAAGTGTGTAGTTAGCCATGCCGCCCTTAAATACAGGTCCGGGACCAAATACCACTATTTTCTTCTTGCTCATCCGTATTAAATTTTAAGTATAAAAGCCATGCAGGCTGTTTCGGGGCGGGAAATATATGGCATGGCAATGAGTTTTACTAATATGGCACAATTAAACGCAAAAACGCCCGGCCTTATTACAGGTCGGGCGTTTAAATATTTACGATACTTTTTAAAGTATAAATCAGTTAGTTAATAGCCTTTTTTCTTCTTCAACTCTGTAAGCTCGCTTACCAACTGGGGGTCTGTTATGGCTACGAACTTAGTAATATCGTGTGTGTTAGGCATTACCTGTGCAAATATTCCGTTGCGGTAGATGTAAATTTTCTTTCCGCCTTTGGCTATGTCCAGGTCAAGCAGTTCGTAAAGCGCTTTGTCAGAGCCGAAGTAAAGAACAAGCTTGCTGCCGGTGTAGGTGTAGTGGTCGGTGTGCTTGCCGTCGTTCACTACTTTTTGGTCTTCAATCATGCCGTCGGTCAGGCGTGTGGTTGCCGGTGAGCCTGAGGCATGTCCGCCGTCAGCAGATGAAGTTTTAATGGCTCCGCCTGCATCGTCGTCGCCGCCTATGTTAGCAGAGGGGTCAAATCCCATTGGCGATACGCCTGCATCTTTTTTAGCAGCTTTAGCAGAGGACTTTGAAGTAACTGCTGAAGTATGTTTGCCGGAAGCAGAATTGCTGTGAGTCGAAGCGCCGGGTTTATTAACCGCTTCTGAAGTATTTGCATCAGCCTTGTGGCTTTCAGCTGTATTTGCAGTTGCATCCGGAGATTCGCCGGGGGCTGCAGTATGGTCTGCAACATCAGCAACACCTGTATTTGTGTTATCTGTAGTTTCAATAGCCGGCTCAGAAGCTGCGCTTCCTATATGGCTGTTGTTTTGTTGTTCTGTTGCAGTTGTATTGCCTGCCACAGGCTGTGAAACAGGAACGGTTTCTTTACCGGAATTCATGAATACCAGGGCGGCTATGCCAACCACGCCCGCTGCGGCGCCAAGGCCGGCCAATGTACGCATTCCAAGGCTTACCGATGAACCGGCAGGTATGGTGCTTACATCTATTTTTTGCAGTCGATTTTTCAGGGCCATTCGGCGCTGTTCACCAAGTGCTTTGGCAATGTCATGCTGCAGCTCCAGTTCGTTCTTTAGGAGCGGGTCGCGCGACATTTCGGCTTCAAAATCAAGGCGGGCGTTTTGTGGCATATTGCCGGCCATGAAAGCGTCGAGTTTGTCCTGAAATGATTCGTTTGTCATATAATTACCCGGTTGAAATGAGGCAGAATAGCTGTTTTATTTGGGTAAGGCTTAATGCTTGCGGCAATTAGCTTGTTATAGCGCCCACAGGCACATTAATCCATGAAATCACCGGCAGTATAGAGCGATTTTATTTTTATGTCGAGCTCCTGTTTGCACTTATACTTCTTTGTCTTTGCAGTGTCGGCATTGGCGAGACCCATTTTCTCGGCAATGTCGTTCATGCTCAGGTTATCGAAGTAATAGTACATCAGAATCAGTCGGCAACTTTCGCCCAGTGCGGCAATGCACTTGTTAATGATGTCTATGCGCTCCTGGCGGTCGGGGTCTGTGAAGTCCGGCTTATCGGCTTCTTCCGACGAGAATTTGCCCTTGCGGTCAAGTTCCTTGCGCCAAAGGTTCTGGCAGATGCTATATAAATAGGTGCTTATTTTTGAGGTAAGCGTGAGTTTATCGGCTATTACTTTTTCCCAAAACACAATTAATGCATCCTGGAATATGTCTTTTGCCTCGTCCTCGGTACCGCTGTTCCGGGTTATCATTTTCAGCATCATCCGGTAATGCTTGCGGTACAGCCAGTCTATAGCACTTTCGTCGCCTTTTTTAATGCGGCTTATTATCTCCCTGTCATCCATTGAATCATTTGGTTCATTCAGATTCCGGGGCCTTACTGCGGGTGTATACCCTTTTCCTGACCGAGGTAACCGCATGTTCTGAAAATATTTTCAGAATTTATTCGGTTTGCTCCCCGGGCAGTAAAACCCGGGTGGGCTTATACCTTATTATAAGGCACACCCATAGGTTCAGCTTTGGCCGGTCTTCGGAATTTCAATGCAATTAATCGTTTTTTCATTACTTATGAAACTCTTGTCGGCATTTTCCTGCATTTAACTAATTATGATTATTCATCAATTTGTATGGCACGCAATTTTACATATTTTTGCGCTTGTTCTTACGGAACCCTAAATCATGAAAAAAAGCCCGATGCTTTTCCGTGGCGGTATTTTTGTTATTGCCGCAACAATGTTCTTTACCGCCTGCAGCCCTGCTGAAAAGCACGAAGCAGCGCAAACTGCCGACAGCACAGCCACTGCAGATTCTGCAAAACCCGCAGATATCGCCGTTGCAGTTATGAAAGACATTCCGGCGCCTTCGGCCCTGCCTGCAATGCTTGAAGCTACAGGCGTGAGTTTCGATAAAGCATTGCCGAATAAACCGGCTAAGGCTGCCTCTTATGGCAAAGTAAGCTCTACTGCTGCCATTAACCTGGGCATTTATACAACAGATGCAGGCTATTATAATATGTATAATCACCACGACGATGCCGCAGCCTCGCTCAACGCAGCTGCTAAGCTGGGCGAAAGCCTGAACGTGGGGCCCGCATTCGGCACCATATTAAAGAGTCGCCTCGAAAAAAACCTGAATAACCAGGACAGCCTTAAAACCCTGAGCGACGACGGGGTTAAAATGGCTTACAAATTCCTGAACGAAAACGAACGCAGCAGCACAGGCGCATTGGTAGGTGCCGGTATTTTCACCGAAGGCCTGTATATATCTACTTCATTGGTAGATAAGTACCCGCACGACCTCAGCAAAGAAAACCGCAACATGATTCTCAGCAGCCTTGTTCGCACCATTACCGAACAGGAAAAAACCCTGAACGATATGATAGCCCTGCTCGAAAGCGTTCCACAGGACGATGCTATAAAATCTGTTCTTACAAAATTTAAAAGCCTGAAAACAGATTTTGAAGCGCTTGATGTTGAAGAAAAGATAAAAAGCAATAAAGGCGATTTGGTGCTTAACGATGCAACATTAAAAGCCATTGCCTCTAAAACTGCTGAAATAAGGGCTGAGTTCGTTAAATAAGCTTTCAGAAATAAAAATGCCATTAGTTTAGGCCGGTAAATATTGAATATTTGCCGGCCTTTTCTATTTTGCATACGCAAGACTATACACTTATCCTTATAATAATATTTGTTACCTATGCTTTGCTTACCGGCAGGCAGGCTGTAAGAATTTATTTCCCGGTATTGCGGGCATATAATTTTTATTGCCCAAAATAATAATCGGTTATTCCCTTCCGGGGAAAGCCGGCAAATAAATATGAATAAACAGGTACTTGATGCAATTGTAACCTTACTCGCCCAAGTGTCGAGGCTTGATGGTTTTAATGAAAGTGAATATGAAATTGTTCGTAAGTTCCTGCACGAACACCTCAGCGACGAAAGAGCCAAAGAATACCTTGATATATTTACCCGGCTGGTTGAGGAGGAAGAAGAAGACAGCATTGCCGAAGCCGAGAAGCTCTGCCATGAGCTGAATAAGCAAATGAACCTCAGGCAAAAGCTCATAGTATTGCTTCGCCTGCTTGAAGTTGTTTTTGCCGACCAAAGCCTTACCAGGCTGGAAGAGGACTTCGTATCTACTGTTGCCAAGTCCTTCAATATTGATGATGAGAAATTTAACGCCCTTAAATTATTTGTAGGCAGCAAAAGCCCCCGGGGCCTTGCAGGCGAGAGCAACGTTTTACTTGTTGATGCAGAAGTTGCAAATAACCTGCCCGGTATGCGCCATCTGCAAAAGGCAGATTTGCCTTTTCCCCTGGCCGTACTCCGCCTCGCCGGGGCCGATATGTATTTCCTGCGCCCCTTCGAAGTAAACGAAACCATTTTCCTCAACTCAGACTCGCTGCGTGCCGGGCATATTTATGCCTTCTCTGTAGGCAGCGTAATCAAGGGAGAAAAAATGGACCCCGTTTATTACTCCGAGGTTGTTTCGGCCTTTATGAAAGAAGGCAATGAAAAGAAAATAACTTTTGAGGCCAGGAATATAAACCTGTTTTTCCAAAGCGGGAAACAAGGCCTGCACAACGTAAACGTGCGCGAAGAAGGCGGACGCATGGTAGCCCTCATGGGTGGCAGCGGCGCCGGTAAAAGCACGCTGATGAACGTGCTTAACGGCAACATTACACCGCAACAGGGCGAGGTGCTTATTAACGGTATTAACCTCCACAAAGAAGCGCAAACCCTGAAAGGCGTTATAGGCTACGTTCCCCAGGACGATTTGCTCATGGAAGACCTTACCGTGAGCCAAAACCTGCTCTACGCCGCCCGCCTATGTTTCAGCGAAAACAAGGAATCGCAAAACGAGGAGCTTGTAAACCGCACCCTTAAAAGCCTCGGCCTTTTCGAGGTGCGCGATCTGAAGGTGGGCAATGTGCTGCAAAAAACCATCAGCGGCGGCCAGCGTAAGCGCCTCAATATAGGCTTGGAGCTCCTGCGGGAACCTTCGGTGATGTTCATGGATGAACCCACCAGCGGCCTCAGCTCCCGCGATTCCGAGAATATTCTTGATTTGCTCCGTGAGCTCAGCATCAGCGGCAAGCTCATTTTCGTGGTAATTCACCAGCCCAGCTCAGAGCTCTTTAAAATGTTCGACCGCCTCATTATTCTTGATGTAGGCGGATACCAAATTTATTACGGCAACCCCGTTGAGGCCGTTATCTATTTCAAAACGCTCGACGACCAGATAAACCAGGAGCACGGCGCCTGCGAGCTTTGCGGCAACGTTAACCCCGAGCAGATTTTCAATATTATAGAGCATAAGGTGGTAGATGAGTTCGGCATGCCTACCGCCCAAAGGAAAACTTCACCTGAAACCTGGAACAAATTTTTCCAAAAGCACATAATACTGCCTGAAGTTAAAACCGAAACCGGCAAGCCCGAAAACAGCCTCAGCATTCCCAATAAGCTGAAGCAGTTCTTCATTTTCACCGGCCGCGATTTGCTGAGCAAGGCGAACAATAAGCAATACCTGGCAATTAACCTCTTACAGGCTCCACTGCTGGCGCTGCTGCTGAGTATAATTCTCCGCTACGATAAAATTAACGAGCTTACCGCCCACGAAGATTACAGGTTCTGCGAGAACATGAACCTACCCTCTTTTATCTTCATCAGCGTGATTATATCGCTTTTTATGGGGCTCGTGGTTTCTGCCGAGGAAATAATTCGGGATGTAAAAATGCTCAAGCGCGAAGCCTTCCTTAACCTGAGCCGAAGCAGCTACCTGCTGAGCAAGGTCTTTATTATGTTCGGCTTCTCGCTCATGCAAACCTGCATGTATGTGCTCATATCTACCTATGTAATGGGTATAGAAGATATGGACCTCCGTTACTGGATAGCCCTGTTCTCCTGTTCATGCTTCGCCAATATGCTGGGCCTCAACGTATCTACTACTTTCAATTCGGCTATAACCATATATATACTTATTCCAATCCTGCTTATTCCCCAACTGGTTCTGGGAGGCATTGTTGTTAAGTTCGATGAAATTAACCCGCATTTTGCCAAGCAGGGCAAGGTTCCCTTCGTTGGCGAAATAATGGCTGCAAGGTGGGCTTTTGAAGCCATCTGCGTTACCCAGTTTATGGATAATGCCTATGAGCGCGAACTGTACCCCTTCGAGCGCGACCTTGAAAATGCCGACTTCAAAAACACCTACTTTATTCCTGCC
This sequence comes from Bacteroidota bacterium, assembly GCA_040388605.1. Classification (GTDB taxonomy): domain Bacteria; phylum Bacteroidota; class Bacteroidia; order Cytophagales; family Flexibacteraceae; genus JAZKBN01. The sequence continues at coordinate 108,016 of JAZKBN010000012.1, forward strand.
CTGCGCAGTAAGCTTAACGGTTGCATGAGCATGCTTAACGGAACCGAAAAGCTGAACACACAAATTTATGTAAAGGACTTAGCCGTGCTGCAGGCAGAAATTTCAAAAGAAAACCGCTGGAATAAGAGCATTAAATTCCAGGGAACTGACAGGCTGGTAAGCGAAAAATTCAATGAGCGCATTGGTAAAGAACTTGAAGCATATCTTGATAAGCTGGAGCATTATAATACGCAGCTCAGCAATACCGAGCGTAAACGCAAAGATAATTTTGTAGCTACCCATTATAATACCGACACCCTCCGCGCCCATAATGAGCACATGCGCGTAAGCCACCACAACGAACGCTTAGCCGATATGGTAGCAGATCGCAAGACCGGGGTTTCTATTATTGAATACAAAGGCAAGCTTATCAGGAATTACAAGCCCATCTTCTTCGCTCCTGATAATGCATCAGGCCTTTTAGACTTCAACGCGCATTTCTTTGCACCCTGTAAATACTTCCTCGGCAGGTATTGGCCTACTTTCGGCTTCAATATGTGCGTAATATGGAGCATGACATTTGTGCTGTATATCACCCTCTATTTCAGAACCTTCCGTAAGCTACTTAGGATTAAGAAGTAAGCTTAAAAGTTTGTTTAAATACAATAATAAATCAGCGTACAGGCTTGGGAACAATCCTGTACGCTGATTTTACTTTAATGTACTTGCAGCAGTTAATTTTATCAATCAGTAGAAATATCCATCCGCGAAAGCAACCTTACCCCTTCTTAGCCTTCACCTTAACCCATTCCCTCACCTGCGCCGTCTTTTTTTGCAGGCTCTCAAAATCAGGATCCAGTATAGTTATATGCCCCATTTTTCGGAATGGCTTGGTATTCTTTTTTCCGTACAGGTGAGGATAAACGCCCGGCAATGCCAAAGCTTGTGTCAATCCTTCATAATCAGCTTCACCTGTTTCGCCTTCTTCACCCAATAAGTTCACCATAGCCGAAGGGCTAAGTGTATCGGTGCTGCCCAAGGGGTAGCCCAAAATGGCCCGCCAATGCTGCTCGTATTGCGATGTAAAGGCTGCCTTAATGGTTTGGTGCCCGCTGTTATGCGGACGAGGTGCCACTTCGTTTACAAGTATATTACCGGCTTTATCAAGAAACATCTCAACAGCCAATAAGCCGACCATATCCAGCTTTTCAATTACTGTGCGCGCAAGCGCTTCTGCCGAAGCGACATGTGCCGGGCTCAGCCTTGCGGGGCTCAACAGGTACTCCACAAGGTTTTTCTCGGGGTGGTAGACCAATTCAACGGCCGGGTAAACAGCAACCTCCCCTGCCCTGCTCCGCGCCACTATTACCGATATTTCTTTTTCAATATCTACCAACTGCTCTAATACACCGGGCTTGTCAAATGCCTTGTGTAAATCGGCAGCCGATTGCAGCTTTTGCACCCCCCTGCCGTCATAGCCTTCACGTGCAAGCTTATGTACTGCGGGCAGCAGGTGCGCATTAGCTGCTACCTCTGCGCTGTCGGCAGTAAGTATAAACGCCGATGTCGGAATACCATTATCGGTATAAAACTGTTTTTGCAGGCTCTTATCCTGTATCAGCCGTAAAACCGATGGTTGCGGATACACAGCCTTTCCCTGCCTTTCAAGTTCGGCGAGGGCATCGGTGTTAACGTTTTCAATTTCCACGGTAACCACATCTGCATCTGCCGCGAAGGCAAGCACGGTATCATAATCGGTTAATTTGCCACAGGTAAATTTATGGGAATATGGCAGGCACGGCGCATCAGGGTCAGGGTCAAGGCTGTGCACCTCAATCTGAAAATCTATGGCAGATTGTATAAGCATACGCCCCAATTGCCCGCCGCCGAGCATGGCTACCTTGGTGCCGGGCCTGAATGCTGAAAAATTAAAAGCAGGCTCTTCGCCCTCTTGCGCCTTTTGGCTTTTATCCGGATACAACATCGCCCCAAAATTAATGCATAATGGGGCGATGTCAGCAAATTAAATGTTGAATTTGAGTCTTATTGGCACTAATCGTTTTCAAAAAACGCTACGGAGCCGCCCACCCATGTTTTATCTTTATTGAACTTAACGCCCATCATCACGCTCTTGCTCATGCGTACCAGTGTGGTGCAAAGCTTGGGTCTTGCCCATTCTTCTTTCCAAAGGTAAAGCATCCTGATTTCGGTTTTAATACCTTCGCCGTCAGGGGCTTTCAGGGCAGGTGCATAATATATTTTCTTCATCAGAATATAGTTATGCGGGTCGGTTATGGCTTCAAGGTCGCTGAGCTGAACGTCGTAAATAACGCCTTTGCCGGCAAAGGAGAAGAGGGGCTTGAGCACATAATTCTCAAGGTCTGTGGGCCATTCTTTTAAATCGCTCAGGAAGCTCGTTTTAGGCACAAAGGGGCTGTCAATAAAAGGCAGCGTGTATTTGCTGATGCGGAAAAACCAGTTCGGATGCCCGGCCCATTCCACATCCACATCATCGGTAAGGGTGTATTGCAGCTTAAGATCGGTGCGCTTTTCAAGCTCATCGAAAATAACGCGGTTGTAAATACGCTCAATGGGTGTTTTCACCCCATCGCGCATATAGAAAAGCTTACGGCCTTCTTTAATAACTGCGGCCAAATCTACGGGCCTTACGCCGGTATATTCTTCGGTACAGTAGAAATCTACCTTGGTGCTTTGCTTTTCGGGCTCAACTTCAAGCAGGATTACGTTTTCAGGCTTATGGCCGTTCAACATAATTTCTTTTAGCAATTGCCTGTATTCTGCGCCGGTAAGGCCATTGAACAGGTAATTGTAGTTATTAGGTATGTTGAAATACTTCAGCGCCGCAAGCGCAATCATGTCCTGGAAACAGAACAACGAGGGAAAACCCTGCAATTCAATCAGCTGCGGTTCCAGTTGGCCTTGGGCGTCTTCGCAGATGGCGAAGTCGATGGCCAGGAAAGTGGTATGCGCATCTTCGCCGGGCACAACAAGATGCTTGGGTACAGCGTCTTTAGTCAGCTCTTTATAATCAGGGCGGACCAATACGTCAATAATATCCTCGCCGGCCTGTATCATTTTCCGCTTTAGCTCTTTTGGAACAAAAACGGGCGTTTCGGCAATGCGGAACTCAATTTTATAATTATAGCGGTCGAACATATCCTGTTGATATGCCTTGTAGTTCTCTTCAGTGAACTCCGCGTTATACTTGTTTCTTACTGCTTCTACCATATTAAATAACGGCCGCCAATGCAGGTTGCCTTATGCAATGAATGTGAAGGAAATTTTTTTGATATGAGATTAATTCAGTTTTCAATAATTATGAGGCTGAATTAATTCCGGTAATCAATTTAGCTGCCCTATGGCAAATCGTCCAATAATTTGGTACAACAGCTTGTTACTGTAATCCCAATGCTTATGAACTGATAAGCCTGCATCCGGAAGGGATACAGGCTCAATTAGTAAACATCAATTCGGGAAAAGAAAAAAATTTCTTTTCCTCAATTCCTGCGAACCGATCAAGGTTCGCCCATATATTACCAATTTAAGGCGTTCCTACATCCCGGACGTGCACATAATCCTGCCCTTTACATTGAAAATATTTCAAATGTTCGGCATCTCGAAGAGATAGCCTGCGAGAGCAGGCGGGCCGAAGATTTGTATTTTCAATGTAAAGGGCGAGCCCCGCCGGCGGTGAGGCGTTAACTGCCAAATACGAGCCCCCGGTTTAAGGAAATACCATTACAAGTAATTGTATAACAACCACATAACAGGAAATCATTATCCCCGTTGATGGTAAGGCCATAATACCAAATACAAGCCCTAGGTTTAAGGAAATACCATTAGAAACAACTGCAATGCAGGAAATTATCAGAAAATGAACTTGCCTTTTTCCATTACCTGCTCGCCGTCGAGCCAAATATCGGCTTCAATGCAAACGCAGTCAATATGGGTGGTGCTCACCCAAGTCTGGCCTGTGTGCTCAGCATAGGGGTGCCCGAATGCAATATGGCAGCTTGGTATTTTTTCGTCCTGTAGAATATGGCCAATAACGTCTTTTACGGCAATATTGGTTCCTATAGCAAACTCCCCTACCCTATCGCTGTTTTCATCGGTATGGGTATAGGTATTGAACTCTTCAAGCAGTTCGTTATTGGAACAACGCAGAGATTTAATGCGGTTGTTCACAATATCAATATACAATGGAGTGTCTTTAAGTATGCCGTATTTGGTGCAGAGGTAATCACCTACCACGCCGTCGGTAACAAAAGTGCCTTCAATGTTCTCGGGGGCAGTAAATATTTCGCCGCCGGGCAGGTTACCCCATTTATCGGGGCTTATAATGCCACTTGTTTTCAACCAGTTCAGCTTGGGCGAAAAGGTTGCAGTAATATTAGTACCTGCAGCATTTTTAACCACAATGGTGCGGGCTGCACGGGCCTTGGTAATCAGGCGGGTGCTCAGCTCATCTATGACGTTGAAATCGGCGCGCATGCCTTCCAGCATAATCTGCCTGTTAATGTTCACCATGTGACCATGACGAATTTTGCGACGGTTCACAATGCTGCTCATTTCAATGCGGGCGCCCAGCTCACCGGTTTGCGCCTGCGCACAAAAAACCGATACCTGAGCTGTTTCAAGCTCGTCGAGCACTTCCTGCGGCATGTGCTTCATGGGGCGCACGGTATAGTCTTCAAGCACAAAAACGCTGCAGGGGCTGCCTACCTTTTCAATCTCGGCCACTAAAGATGCGGCTATCTCAGAGGTAAAGTTATCTGTTACAATAACAATTTTTTCGCTTGGCTGCAGGCGAAGGCAGGTATTTATGGCACTGTAGGCCCCTTGGGAATATTCCTTGTCGAAGGCTATTGAGCTGACGTTTTGTTTCATTGGGGCGCTATCGGTATTAAGTTCTTCTGATTGCATTATAATGCCTGGTAATGAATTTTACAGGCTTAAGCGGCCCCCTCACGGTTACGCCGACAAGCCAATTTTTTGAATAATAGATTAACCGTGTATGCCGTGGTAAGTTTCGGCTACAATGAAATCAACAACCTTTTTCAGGTCCTTGGTTTCGTTATAAACGGCAATCTGGCGATCTGCGCCTGTACCGTTTTTCAGCATGGTATTAATGTACTCAAGCTCATGGCGGCTGCCAAGATCATCAACCACATCGTCAACAAAGTCGAGCAGCTCATGAATGAGGCTGTGCGTATTTACTTCTTCCTGCTTTCCGAAATCAATGAGCTTGCCTTCAATGCCGTAACGGCCGGCGCGCCACTTGTTTTCATTAATGAGCACCCTGCGGTATGTACGGAAGCTCAGGTTGCTTTTCATCAGCTTCCAAAGCTTGGCTACCACGGCCTGCATTACTGCGGCAAGGGCAATGGTTTCATCTATGCGCATCTGCACATCGCATACCCTGAATTCAATGGTTTCGAAGAAAGGATGCAGGCGAATATCCCACCATATCTTTTTACCGTTGTCTATACAGCCCGTTTTAACAAGCAGGTCTATATAGTTATCATATTCAGATGCGCTGTTAAAGAAATCAGGAATGCCGGTACGCGGGAATTTATCGAATACCTTAGAGCGGAAGCTCTTAAAACCGGTGTTCCTGCCTTCCCAGAAAGGGCTGTTGGTGCTTAAAGCGAAAATGTGGGGAAGAAAATATCGTGCCGCATTCATGATCTGCACACCTTCTTCGCGGTTCCTGATACCCACGTGCACGTGCAGGCCGAAAATAAGGTTTGCACGGGCGGCATCCTGCAATTCATTTACAATCTCCTCGTAACGGGGGTGATCGGTAATTTTTTGGTCCTGCCAGAGGCTGAAGGGGTGCGTTCCGGCCGAAGCAATTTTCAGATTGCTTTTGTCGGCAAGCTCGGCAATAATGCGGCGCAGGTAAGTAACTTCCTGGCGCGCTTCATCAATGTTCCGGCAAATATTGGTGCCCACTTCCACTACGGACTGGTGCATTTCAGCCTTAATCTGTTCTTTCAGAATAATTTTGCCGCCTTCCACAATCTGCTGCATGTGGCTGCGCAGCTCGCGGGTTTCCGGGTCAATTACCTGGAACTCTTCTTCAATACCAAGGGTAAAAGTGGGTGCTGACATAGCATGGGGTTTTGTTTGCCTTTTTCTTTTATAGGGGCGTATTTTTCTTATGCCTGCCTGCAATTTGCGTTAATCGCAAATCTCCAGACACGGCTTTGGTTTCCGGCTGCCGGTAATAATAGGGCAGCACATAACCGTTTAGTAACAGGTATAAGAAAAGGCTGTAAATGCCGGTATTTGTTCCCGGCATTTAAGCCCTTTGTTAATATTTGAGAACTAAGCCTTTTTTGCTTTGGTTGCTTTTGCGGGCTTTGCGTCTGCTGCTGCTTCAGCTTCAGCAGGCTCAGCTGCTATCTTGGCTTTTGCAGGTGCTTTTGCTTCGGCCGGAGCAGAAAGCCCGTTACCTGCAATGGCTTCCCTTACAAAAGTACCCCAGGTAAGGTTCATTTTACCGGGTACAAAAGTTTTAGCGCGGGCAATTGCCATATTGGCTGCGGCTTCAACTACCCAATCAAAGTTTTCCTGGCCTACGCTCTTTATATCGGCATCAGGTGCAGGGTTGCAGAAGTCAATAGCTAAAGGCACTCCGTCACGAACGGCGAATTCAACAGTATTGAAATCGTATCCCAAACCTGCATTCAGGCGAATTACGTAGTCTTCTATGAGGGCAAGCAGTTTTTTGTTCTGCGGACCGCCATCGGTAACATAGCGCAGGTGATGGGGGTTACGCGGCTCATATTGCATAATGCGCACATTGTTGCCGCCTATGCAATAGCAGCGGAAGTATTCGGTAAATACAACCTCTTCCTGCAACATCATAACCAGTTGGCCGGTTTCGTTATAGGCACGGAAGAAGTCTTCCATGTTTTCAAGCTTGTAAACATTTTTCCAACCGCCACCGGCGAAAGGCTTGAAATAGGCAGGGAAACCAACTTCCTTGAAAATGCCGTCCCAATCAAGCGGGAATGCCAGGTTACGGAAGCTGTTGCCGCTGGTATCAGGGGGCATTTCATTGCTGGGCAGTAAAACAGTTTTTGGCACCGGAACGCCTACCTTAACGGCAAGTGCGTTATTGAAGA
>JAZKBN010000012.1:115158-159236 GCA_040388605.1 Bacteroidota bacterium
AGCGGGTAGGCAAGGTTGCTAAATGATTTTTCAGAGGTATCCACCGGCAAATCCCTCGACGGCAGTATTACCGTTTTTGGCACGGGCACGCCTATTTTGGTGGCAAGGCAGTTGTTGAAAAATTTTTCATCGGCGCTCCACCAGAAGGGGTTGTTAATTACTGCTGTGCCGCCTATGGCTGCATTTTTCAGGAAGCCGCGGTAAAAGGGAACATCCTGGCTTATGCGGTCAATAATGGCAGCATATTGCGGGGCTTCGGCCTGTATTACTTTATCAAGATATACGGGCTCGGCAGTAATTCCGCTCACCTTCTTTTCGTTTACACGCGCAACAAATGCCTCGGGGAAAGACGATTCCTGGCCGTGAAGTATGCCTATTTTTTTCATTATCTTATTAATTGATTCTTTAATATGAATTCGTATCGGGAATTTAGTCAGCGTGCTGCCTTACTAAAACTATGGTTTTACTTCTGAGTGTATCTCCGCAGATGCGGAACTTATTATCGGGATACATAGCGAAACGAAGCGTATCGCCTGAAATCGTATAGTTTTTCCTGCCGTTTTGCAGGGTATCTGATTCAAACAGGTTAAAGCCTGAAAACAGGGTATCTGCAACCATGAATGTTAAAACACCCATAACCAAGGTATCTGACGGAGCGCCTGTTGTCTTATTTTCCCAGGCAAGTACATTGTACTTACCATCAGGCTCCAGGCTGAGCAAGGGTTGGCTGAGGCTGCGTACCACGTAATTTAAATTGGCGGAATCGCCGGTAGCCATTGCACTGTCTGAAGCAGCGCCTAAGCCTCGCAATTGCAGCATGCGCGGTATATCGAAATGATAAACTCCTTCAACCTTTTTACCGCAGCCGACAAGCAAAAAGCAGGCAGGAGGCAGTATTAAAAATATACGGAGAATACCGGGCAAAGCCCTTTGTATTGCGCTCATGAAATTTGCGGAATTGTTAAGCCTTGGCAAAAGTCCTCCTAGCCTGAGGCTCAACTTATGAATTTCAGAGCCTGCTTAAATAATCAGGAAACATTTCGCGCCAAACGGGCCAGTCGTGAGTGGCTCCGGGCCTTATGTCGAGCCAATTATCTATGCCTTTGCTGTTGAGTATATGATGCATGCGCACGTTGGCATCTATGCAGAAATCATGTTCCCCCACCCCGAACACCGTTTTTACGTAATGCGCCTCGTGATTGCTGAGGCCCGGTACAAAATCAGGCGGGTTGTTGTAAAAGCAATTGTCGTCGTAATAGCCGTCGAGCTGCATCTTAATATCGAATGCGCCGCCCAAATTTAATATATGGCTTACAACGCCGGGATGCCTGTACCCGAAATTGGTGGCATGGTATGCCCCGAAGCTGCAGCCGGCAGTTACCACCTTATGTCGGCTGGTTTCAGTCTGCGCCATAGGCACCACTTCTTCGCGAATCATTTTATCGTACCATAAATGGTTACGAACCCTGTCTGCGGGATGAATGGCTTTGTTGTACCAGCTCAGCTCATCAATACTGTCTGGACAGTAAATTTTTACTAATCCGTTATCAATGAACCAGGAAGCAGCTTCTATCAGCTTGAAATCCTTATTTTGGTAATACCTGCCCATGCTTGTGGGAAACAGTATAACAGGTGTGCCTGCATGGCCGAAAACCAGCATTTCGGTATCCATGCCCAAAGCAGGGCTGTATCTGCGAATGTATTGTTCCTGCAAGGGGAATTGAGATTAAGATGCGAAGAATACGGCCGCGCCGTTAACACAAACATAATATAAAAGCCCGTAACTGCTTTATATCATCAGGCCAAAAATATAACATTTTGCCGGAAATAAATAAATCCGACCGTTTGTCATGAAGTTTTTTGATGCTGTTTTCGTTACGAGCCATAAAAATTTGCTTATAAATCATTTTTCTGAAGCTATCCGGTTTCATTATTAATGTTTTATAAAGCTCTTCTGCCAAATGCCCTGCTGCGGAATATGACAATTTGCAGTGCAATATGACATACTGCCGGTATTGCTTTAAAAGAGTTTTTATATCCTTGTCTGAATTATGTTTTATATACCGGTATTTCAGCTGTTGATTTGCATAACCATTTAATTTTAGCTGATTTCAAATTATTTCAGCCTTTCAGCATGAAATTTGAACTGTCAGTTTTTAAGGATTGAAAAATTAAATAAGCCTTTTGAACAAGGTCTAATAAACTACCTTTACCGGTGAAATAGTACAATTCATTACGAGGAGGTGTATTTCGACAACAGGTTAAGCAGGGAAAAAGCTATTCATGGAACCAATTTCGACGCGGCAAATTATTTGGCGCAGTATTTTTTTTATACTAACCTTAATTACAACCACTATTGCAGGCGCCCAGCTTATGTTCGGCGATATTTTTACTGAAAAAGGTGAGCTGCTTCCCTTTGAAAAAATCCTGCAGGGCTTACATTTTTCGCTCCCCCTGCTTGCGGTTCTTACCGTTCATGAATTCGGCCACTTCTTCACTGCCCGATATTACAAGCTCGATGTAAGCCTGCCTCTATATATTCCCTTCCCCAATTTTATAGGCACTGCCGGCGCATTTATCAGGCTGAACACTGCCCCGCATTCGCGCAAAGAATATTTCGACGTAGGTGTGGCCGGGCCCGTTGCCGGCTTTGTGGCAGCGCTAATATTATTATTTTATGCCTTTACACACCTGCCGCCACCGGAATACATATATACCATACACCCTGAATACGCTGCTTTCGGGCCCGATTTTGCGGCACATGCTTACCCGGGTAAATCAGTAATAGCGCTTAACGGCGGCCTGCTGTTCAACTTCTTTGCGGAATATGTGGCTCCGGCAGGCAGCATGCCGCACCCCTACGAGCTTATGCACTACCCTTATGTGGTTGCAGGCTTTATCGGCCTCCTGATTACGGGCATGAACCTGCTCCCCATTGGCCAGCTCGATGGCGGACACGTTGTTTACGGCCTGCTTGGCAATGCACGTCACCGCATTGTTGCCCCTGTTGCCATGGTGCTTATTGTGCTGTGGGCGGGTTTAGGCGTAGCCCAGCCTCTTGATTTGCACCGCATGAACGATGCCTTTTTTAACACGCTCTGGCAGGATACTGTCTATTTGGCTGTGCTCTACTTTACGTTCCGCAAAATCACACCTTCGCTGCAAACCAATTTATTAATTGCGCTGTCAGTATTTACAATACAATATTCTGTTGCCCTGGCATTGCCTGCATGGCACGGATATTCAGCATGGCTTTTATTTATGCTGCTCCTTGGTGTTTTATTGGGCGTTTATCACCCGAAAGCGCTTTACGATCAGCCGCTTGATACAGGCAGGAAAGCTGTTGGTTGGTTTGCCATTGCCATATTTATTGTTTGTGTAACGCCTGCCCCTATTGATCCCTTCAATCTTGATGACAAGGGAAACAGGGTTGACCCGGGAATCTTCGGCCCTGCAGAACAGCAGCAAAGCGAACCGGTTGCCAAACCCGGAAATGTTCAGGCTGCAATGCCTTTCGGAAACGGGCAGAATACCGGAATTTATTTAATCAGAAGCAATGCTTATAACAAGGCTGCAATTAAGAACATTAAAAACCCGGACATAATATAAGCCTCGCTAAACCCGGGCGCTTGCAATGAACGGAATACTTATACGTTATACCGCTTAAATACGCAAAGCGCGCATTAAGCCACATCAAAAAAACTCCATGCAACAATATTCAATTCTCTGGGCCGACGATGAAATAGATCTTTTAAAGCCCCACATTATGTTCCTTACCGCCAAGGGTTACGATATTACCGCCGTAAACAGCGGTACCGATGCCCTTGACAAAGTAGCCGAAAACCGCTACGACATAGTGTTCCTGGATGAAAATATGCCCGGTATGACCGGCTTGGAAACCCTGGCCCAAATAAAGCAGACCAACCCCGGCCTCCCCGTTGTAATGATTACAAAGAGCGAGGAAGAGCATATAATGGAGGATGCCATAGGCGCCAAAATTGCCGATTACCTCATTAAGCCGCTTAACCCGAATCAAATCCTGCTTTCGGTTAAGAAAATTTTGGAGAACAAGCGCCTTGTTACCGAGAAAACCAACCAGGGTTACCGCGAAGATTTCAGAAACCTGAGCATGGTTTATAACGACCGTATCAACCACGAAGAATGGGCAGATATTTATAAAAAGCTCATTTTCTGGGAGCTTGAAATAGATGGCACCGAAGATAAAAGCATGGCAGAAGTAATTTACATGCAGAAAGACGAGGCCAACAGCAATTTTACCAATTTCATAATGGATAATTATGAAGACTGGCTCAACGATTCAAAATCTAACCCGCCGCTGATGAGCCACCAGCTTTTCAGGAAAAAGGTATTCCCGCTCCTTTCTGCCTCGCCCGAACCGGTTTTCTTTATTCTTATAGATAACCTGCGTTACGATCAATGGAAAGTGCTCCAACCCATTATGGAAGAGTATTTCAACACCGAGGAAGAAAGCCATTACTACAGCATTTTGCCTACCACCACTGCTTATGCACGTAACGCTATTTTCAGCGGCATGATGCCTTCTGAAATGGCCAAGCAATACCCTGAAATTTGGGTTACCGACGAGGAAGACGAAGGCAAGAACCTGCACGAGGAAGAGTTCCTTGGTAAGCAGCTGGCTAAGAACCGAATTGAAGGCAAATTCAGCTACAATAAAATAATAACCACCGCACAGGGCCGCGAGCTGAACGATAAGTTCAGGAACCTGATGAACAACAAGCTCAACGTGGTGGTTTACAACTTTGTGGATATGCTCAGCCACGCCCGTACCGACAGCGGCATGATCCGCGAGCTGGCCCCTGATGAATCAGCATACCGCAGCCTTACACAAAGCTGGTTTCGCCACAGCCCGCTGTTGGAATTGCTGAAGAAAATTGCCGAGCAAAAATGTAAGGTGGTTATTACAACAGATCACGGCACCATACGTGTGAAACGCCCCTTTAAAATTGTTGGCGATAAAACCGTAAACACCAACCTGCGCTACAAGCAGGGCCGTAACCTCGGTTTCGATGAAAAAGATGTGTTTGTAACCCGTAAGCCTGAAAGGTTCTTCCTGCCTAAGCCAAATGTAAGCAGCGCTTATGTATTCGCCGTCCAGGATTATTTCTTCGCTTACCCCAACAACTACAATTACTATGTGAATTACTTTAAAGATACCTTCCAGCACGGCGGCGTATCCTTAGAGGAAATGATAATTCCTTTCATAGTGCTAAGTCCGAAATCTTAAGCATAACAATGAAGGCGTAAAGCCTGATTATTAAAGAAATAAAGACCGCAATAAACCTTTAGGCATTATTCCGGTCTTTAATATGTCAGCGTAATTAAGTCGATTAAAATACCCTGACCCCGCATTGCCGAATCCGGTTTATAACTCCTATTTGCCGGCAAAGCCTTAATTTATTAGATTGCGACACAAAAGTACCTATCGGCAAATCCGAATGGTTCTTTTATCGGTTTAAAGCCTATCCCAGAACTACAATTCCTTCTACTTTATAAAAATGAAAACCAGAGGTTATAAATCGCTGTTTCTTACCCTTTCGGCAGCCTTGTTTTTTTCTGCTGCATGCATGGCACAGGGTGTATTAAAATTCGACAATGAAAGCCACGATTTCGGCGAGGTGAACGAAGGCGACCAGGCCCAATACGAATACAAATTCACCAATACCGGCGATAAGCCTGTTATTTTGAGCAACGTGCAGGCCAGCTGCGGCTGCACAACACCCAGCTGGACAAAAGACCCCGTGCTTCCCGGCAAAACCGGTGTAATTACAGCCAGCTATAACAGCAGCGGGCGCCCCGGTCCGTTTACAAAAACGGTTACGGTAACAAGCAATGCAACCAACTCGCCTTTGCAGTTAACTTTCAGGGGCATGGTGCTTAAGAAATCAGAAATTGTGAACTATACGCCAGAGGAGCTTAAAAAATCTTCAAAGCTTACCCTCGACAGGGAATTGGTACAACTGGGCAAAATTGAAAAAGACCGCAAAAACACCACGCGTGTTAACGTAAGCAACAAAGGCGAAAGCACACTTGAGATTACAGAAGTGCAAAGCGGCTCTAACAGCACCCAATATGTATTGGGTAAAACCTCTGTTGCCCCGGGCGAAAGCACTACTTTAGATTTAACTTTCACCCCGCGCAACAAGGGCGCTCTTACGGAAAACATCTATATCACCACCAACGACAAAATCAAGCGCGTGCACAAAGTGCAGCTTACTGCCAATGTTGTTGAAAGTGTTGCCGCTCAAAGCATGATGAAGGAAAGCAAAATGGCTTTGCCATTTAAATAATCCGGGTTCCGAGATTAGGAAACATTTTATGTACCCGCTAACGGCATTTAACCGGAATTGGCTGCTATATAGCATCCGGTTCCGGTTTTTGGTTTTTATGCAGTTTACCAAACAGCTATCATGATTGTAGCGCAATCAGTTCTTATGTAATATTTATTTAAATGAAAAACATCAAAAGTTTACTGTTCATTTTATTATTACTGTTTTTGTCGAATTCGCTGCAGGCTCAGCCTTGGGCGCTTTTCAGACCCGGAACACAGAACCTGCTTACAGACGGGAACAATTGGGACTTCCGCATTCAATACAACCGCCACGACAGCCTGAACGGGGAATGGCATTACACTGCCCATAACTTATTTCAGCCTATGCCTGATATTTCGGGTGATAACAGCAACCTGCTCCATGCCGGCCTGCTTGGTCGTGAACTTATAAATCGCGCTAACGGAATTTGGGCCATTAACGGGAGCCTGCCCATAGTAAGCAACAAAACAAGTAATTACATTATAGGTGCTCAATTTGAGCCCGCCGGTGCCCCCTTACTGCTACCGGGTCTGAACGGTACCGATACCGTATTGATGCCCGTACCCAATTCAAAACACTGGGATTCTGTTTACCTTGATTCAGTAAAAACTTTTATTCTCCCTGTAGCCGGCCTTTCCCCCGGGCGGGAGCTTATACTCAGCCGGGAACACGGCATATTACAATATGGTCGTTTCACCTTTCTGAAACCTTTTAATGCTGAAGAAGTGCCAACGTACAGGCAATTTGTAGATCCTGATACCATTACTAATGTAATTTTTGAAACCAGGTATATTGGCTTTAGTGGACCATTTTATATTTCGCAGGGTTGCACATCAAGACATTTTGGACCTGCAAGATTAACCGATTCAACTTTTACCGTACCCTATACAGATTCTGCACTCTATGGATTTGGCCAAACCTATATAATTCCGCCATGCACCGGCCCGGGCAATTGGTTAAATTGTTTTCCTCCTTTTGATACGGCAGCAGCTTGGCAACCCGGGTTGGACATTCAGGGGGAATATACCATTAAGAACAGCGATTTAAACGTTAAGCTGCTGAATGACTCTGTTTATAAAGGCGGGCTCTCAGGTTCCCGATTCGACAATATTCTCAGCCATAATACCGGTCGAGATTTTATACCATTAATTACAAGTACTTCAATTGGCAAACAGGCTTCCTTTATGAATTTTTCCCTCACGGCAGACCAAGGTAATACAGACACACTTGTTCATTTTACTCCGGGAATGACAAACGACATGCCTGTTACAGTACGCCTGGGAAAAGTTGAGGGCATTGATAATGGTTTCGAATGGTTAACCGAGTGTAGGCTGCTTTATTACAGCAGCAGCAATGGGTACCACTATGGACGTCGCCCGGTAGTATCAGGTTTGCAGGAGGACCGTTCTGAAAAAATAATTCTCTATCCTAATCCGAGTGAAGGCAGTATTTCGGTAGCAGGCTTAAGCACAAATGCAACCCTTACCCTTATTGATGCCTTAGGTCGGAAAACAGAATACAGCCTGAAACCCGCTCAGAAACTTGATTTGGGAAACCTGCCCGCCGGCCTTTATAGATACCACCTAACAGGCGCAGATTATTCAGGGGCAGAAGGTAAGCTCGTTGTCAGGTAAAGTGACTGAATCAAATCATCATAACAAAGAAGCCGGCATTCAAGTCGGCCTCTTTGTTTAAATAACCATAAAATCGGGCTTTAATAAACCACCAAACAAGGCCGGTAATATTAAAACGCCAGTGTTGCCCCTAATGATGGCATAATGGGCAATTGCCGCACTATATCAAGCGTAACGCGGTTCACATAAAACACATTATCGCGGTTATAGGCATTGGTTACACCTGCGCTAACTTCAAGCTTAGCGTTTTTGCTGAGTTCAAAATTGCGTTTCAGGCTTAGGTCAAGCCTGTGGTAGTAAGGTAAGCGTCCGCGATTAAACTGTGCGGTATTGCCGTAGTAAATACCGAGGTTCCCGTTTTCGTGGGTATAGTCGGCATCAGCTCCTCCGGGCAGGCTTTGGTTCTCGTAAAAGGCAACTGTTTGGGTAAAAGGAAAGCCGGACCCAAGGTTGTACCTTAAATCAAACTCCCATTTTTTGTCTTTCCCGAAATGGTACCCTGCCAATACGTTCATGTTATGCCTGCGATCAAAAATGGGTGCATATACGGTATCGTTATAGGTACGGGTAATTTTGCTCAGGCTGTAGCTCAGCTGCAGAAACAGGTTTTGTCCTTCATATTTAACCTGGAAATCTATGCCTTTTGCAAGGCTTGTTTCCTGTATAAAGTCGGGGTCATCCTGGAATTTCTTTTCGCGGTTTATGTTCACAAACCTGTCGAAATACTTCAGGTATGGTTCAACGCTGAATTCAATTTCATCGTTCAGGTCAAACTCAACACCGGTTATCAGGTGGTAAGATGTCTGCAAATTGCTTGATGCCTTTTCCTTCGGCGATTTGTAAACAGCATCGGGGCTGGTAATGTAGCCGCTGAAAAGGTTAACCACATCCCTGTCTGATGCCGTGCTGAAAAGGTTTTGGCTGTACCTGCCCATGGCTGTTTTAAACCTTAAACGATCTGTAGCCTTGTATTTAATGCCTAAACGGGGTTCTATCCTGGCTACGCTGAGGGCGCTGTAATACTGCATCCGGATGCCCGGCTCAAAAATAAAATTGCCGGTTACCCATTTGTACCTCGCAAAGGTGAATACCTCTGAATTGTACTTGGGTCCGTAGCTTGCTATAATTTTTGTTGGCGTTACACCCTGGAAAATGCTGTTATTGCTAACCACACCCAGCCCGTATTTCAGCTCATCCTTATCAAAGTTATAGGTAAAATCAAGCTGACCGTTAAACCCGTCTATTGTGCTGGAACGTGGTAACGATGCTGTTTCTGAAATACCAATATCGTAGCTGCTGTAAGAAAAGTTACCGCTTATAAGCGCCGATGTACCATCGAGCAAAACGAGAAAATTACTTCCTATGCCCCATGAATTCCAGTTGAAGTTATTGAGCTCACCAAGGCGCGCCTTATCATTAAAGCTGAACCCAAAGAGGCTGGCCTTGCTTCCGCCTGCTGCATGCAGGGTGGTTTTGCCATATAAATCCGTAAAGCTGAAAGGGAGGCCGTTGCCGCTGATACCCTTAGCGTAAGGGTAAAAAACCTTGGAGCTCTTATCGAGGAAGCTGCTCCGGGCGCTGAATACAAACCCTGCGCCGGTACCTTCATCAGTTTTAGATTTCCAGATAGGTCCGTCGAGCAAAAGCCTGCCGGTAAAAGTATTGGCGCCAACCTTTCCTGAAATGCGGTTTTTGTTCCCGTCAATGGTTCTTACATCCATCACTGCCGATGCCCTGCCGCCATATTCAGCCCCGAAACCGCCGGTATAAATATCAGCGTTACGTATAATTTCGGTATCGAAAACCGAGAAAAGGCCGATTGAGTGAAAAGGGTTGTAAACCACCATGCCATCAAGCAAAACAAGGTTTTGCACCGGTGTTCCGCCCCTGATATAAATTTGCCCGCCTTGGTCGCCGGTACTTACTATACCCGGAATGGTTTGCAGGTATTGGGCAATATCGGGCTCACCTCCTATAGACGGCATCATTTTAATCTCCCGCGGCGTAACCTGCGTAAGCGAAGCGTTCACTGTATTTTCCCTTGCCGCCCGGCTCCTGGTTCCCTGTATTTCAACAGCCTGCAATTGGGTGCTGCGCTCCTTTACAGTAAGCTTGCGGGTAAGGTTAGCCCCCGGAACCAGCGTAACGCTTTCGCTCAGTGTATCAAAGCCGATTCCTATTACAGTCAGCTTGTAATTCCCAGCCGGTATTTTACCGAACGAGAAAAAGCCGTTTACATCGGTAAGCCCCCCGTAAGAGGTTCCCTGTAAGAAAACAGTGGTGAATATAACGGGCTCTCCTGTTTTATCATTATAAACAAAACCGCGAATATCGCCCAGCTTTTGCGCCTGGGCCGATAAGCTGCCGAAACTGAATAAAACACAAACCGTTAATCCTAAAGCGCACAAAATACGATTCAGGGTCAGTTTGGTTTCAGTATTTATAATATTAGAAGTATATGCTCGTTTCAAAGGCAAAAAACCATAAAGTTTGTCCATCAGTATTCAGCGTTGCCCGCATTAAAAAGGCTGTAAGCATGTAAGTAGCACAGTTACAGCTGCCGGAATGCAAATCTGGAAATAAATTCGGAGGTTTTCCGCATTAATCCCGAATATTGCAGGCAGGAAATTCCGATAAATTTACATTTTCATCTGAATTTACTTTCAGTCAGCAACCTAATTAAATAAAAATTATGGAGGAATCTATGGATTTTCAGGATAGCATCAATGAGGTGAAACCTGAGTTGGAGTGGCGCCAGGCCATAAACATAGGCTTAATTTCCGGCGGTATAAACGTAGTAATCATGCTGGCTAAATTCCTGGCCGGTTACGAGGTTTATTTCAATATGTGGACCCTGCTGCAAATTCCGCTGGTTTGGGGACTAATTGTTTGCCTGAATATGAATATCAGGAAACAAAGGCCCGACCCATATATGACATGGCAGCATGCTTTCTTCCTGCTGATGATTTCCTTTATTACCTGCGATATTTTAGTTCAGTTTTTTAACTACATACTGAATAACTTTATTGATCCTGATCTGCCAAGGGTAACCTATGAATTCGCACGGAATAAGACCGAAAGTATGATGATACAATTCGGCGCTCCGCAGGAAAAAATTGACATTGCCTTGGAAGAAATGGAGAAAAAGCGCGGAGATTTCAATATCACGCCCCTTTCTGTGCTGATTCAGATAGGTAAATCAACATTATTTTACGCGGCTATCAGTGCCCTGCTTGCCTTGATAGTACGTAAAAACCGACCCGTTTTTTCCTGATGCCTGAAAAATTAGATATTTCGGTTGTTGTGCCGCTTTACAACGAAGAAGAAAGCCTTCCTGAGCTTTGTGCCTGGATTGATCGCGTGGCCAATGAAAACAAGCTAAGCTATGAAGTAATTCTTGTGGATGATGGCAGCAACGACAACAGCTGGCAGGTAATTGAAACCCTGAGCGCTGTAAACACCAACCTGAAAGGGATTAAATTCAACAGGAACTATGGTAAATCTGCCGCATTGAATACAGGCTTCAAAAGCTGTAAAGGCGATGTGGTAATTACCATGGATGCCGATTTGCAGGACAGCCCCGATGAAATACCCGGGCTTTACCACATGATTACCAAAGAGGGTTATGATTTGGTAAGCGGCTGGAAGCAAAAACGCTACGACCCTATCAGCAAGACACTGCCCAGCAAGTTCTTCAATGGCGTAACCGCCTATATGAGCGGTATTCCCCTTCACGATTTCAATTGCGGACTTAAGGCCTATAAGCTGAAAGTGGTGCATACCATTGAAGTTTACGGCGAAATGCACAGGTATATACCTGTAATTGCCAGGCAGGCAGGTTTCCGAAAAATAGGCGAGAAAATTGTGCAGCACAGGGCCCGAAAATTCGGTGTAACCAAATTCGGTCTTGAACGCTTTATCTTTGGTTTCCTTGACCTGATGTCTATTATGTTCGTGAGCAGGTTCAGGAAAAGGCCTATGCACTTCTTCGGAACTTTAGGCACTGTTTCTTTCCTGTTCGGCTTCATGGTAGCGGCATCGCTTATCATCAGCAAGTTCCACAGCATATACACCGGTACCCCAATCAGGAGAGATGTAACCCAGCAGCCACTGTTTTACCTTGGCCTGGTAGCTATTCTTGGCGGCTTACAGCTGTTCCTGGCCGGCTTCCTTGCCGAAATGATATCACTGGCCGGCGCCCGCCGCAATGACTACCTGGTGGCAGAAACCATTGGGATTTAATGTCGGCATAAGTTCATTTTACTTAGTTCAGATAGTCTGCGAAATAATCGAATGCGACGGGCTCGAAAACCCTTGTGTTTTTAAAGGTACCTGGGGTTCGAATCCCATCCTCACTTCCCTAAAGGCCTTTGCAGCAATGCTGAGGCCTTTTTTCAGCTGACCTGATTATTGCCATTTAAGTGCCTGAAGCAATCTTTGAGGCTAAATTTTTGTAAATTGCATTCTTAATACTCAGCCCGCATATAATGGCTGAGCAATGTTGTCTTTTGGCTTCAGCGTTTGTAGAAATAAGGGTTCGGCAATTTGCATCAAAAGCATTTTTGTTTTTTGCCCGGAAATCTCTGAAGTTATTATCTGTCTGACCCGTTCTGTGTATTTTTGTAAATACGGGAATCGGGTATAATGGGTAATTCCTCTTGTAATCTTTGCGCCTTAACCTGCGAAAAACCAAAAATTGCCAATGAAATCATTTTTACTGCTGTTTTTTGGTTGCCTGGCTTTTTTTATCCCGGGCATAGTAATGGCTAATCACATGCAGGGCGGCGAATTGCGCGTGGAGCATGTTAGCGGAAACAGGTACCAAATAAGCCTGATAACTTATTACGATGCCAACGGCCGACTACAAATGCCTGAAACCACCCTTCCGCCTGAACAGGTTATCAGGGTTACTTTTTTTTCTAAGGCTACCAAGTTAATGGTAGACAGCTTCCGGATTTCTATGACAGATTCCACACAGCTGAATTACAGCATCAGGCAATGTACCAACGGTTCTGTTGTTACCCTTATTCTCAGGTACAACAGAACAGTAGACCTTGATCCTATCAAATACAGCAACCCGGCGGGGTATTATGCCAGCTTTGAAAGATGCTGCCGCAATGTATCAATAGATAATATACAGAACCCTTCAACAATGGGACTTACTTATTATTGTGAGTTTCCGGCATTGCTTGATGCTAAGGGCCGCAGGAACTCAAACCCAAAGCTCAGCCAGCCGGGCCCTAATTATGCCTGTATCGGCAGGCCCTATTTATTCAACTTTTTTGCAACAGATTCTGACGGAGATTCCCTGGTATATTCTTTGGTAACGCCCCTGCGCGGACATACAAGGCAAACAGCCACATCAACAACCCATGGCATACCCGGCCCATACGCACCAATTCTTTGGGAGCCCGGCTATGACGACGGCCTTCAAATTACCGGCGATCCTTACCTCGAAATAAACGACAGTACCGGCGCAATGGTTCTCACACCCGACAGGGTTGGTCTTTTTGCCTATGCTGTAAGGGTTATGGAATACCGCGACGGGGTTAAAATTGGCGAAGTAAGGCGTGAGTTCCAGCTGTATGTTCAGGATTGCCCGGTTCCGCCAAGAATCAGCGGCAATATTTATATGCCCAATTCCGATACAAGGCTTGCCGACGGGCGTGCCACTATTGCCTATACCCAGGACCACAGGGTAAAGGTTAAAATACAGGTAAAAGACACCAACGACCTAAGTACCCAAAACAGGAACGCAACCTTCAGGTATCAAATGAGCCTGCAGCCGCTAAACTATACGGGCAATATCCTGCATTTCTATAAAACCAATACCAATACCCCTGTTTCGGGCCAGGGCTTTACATCTGATTATTTTATTGTAGTAGATATTGTGATGGATGGCTGTGTAATAAATGAGCCGAAAGACACCCTGAAGTCAAACATTATATTTACTGTAATCCAGGATTGTCCCGGTAATGTAACAGACTCTATTCCCCTGAAACTCCACTTTTCAGAGCCTGTGATATTAAGCCCGGTGATTAAACCAGATTATACCGGCCTGAGTATTACCGTTAACGGCAGCGACACCCTCGTAAATGCAACTGTTGGCGATCTCATAACTTTCAAATTTACGGCCACCCGGCAAATAGATACTTCTAAAGCCGGCCGCGATTCAGATACCCTAAGACTGGAGGCTTATGGCAGGAATTTTAAACTGAACCAATATAACGGCTTCCTGAAGCGTGTTACGCAAAGAGTAACTGAGCTTTCGCGTATAGTAACGCTTGAATACACTTATAAGCCTACATGTGAAGATTTACTGCAAAGGCGTATTTACATTAAGGTGGCAGGCGGAAACCGAATTTGCGGCAGGTACTATAAGGAAGACTCTGTTTTATTACCATTCCGGGTAAGAGTCAGGCCGGCCGAAAGACCGCTGATGAGCGCATATATAGCCGAAACCGGCAGAAGGCTTAATAACAATGATACCCTGTATAAAAAGCCCGGCCAAAAGGTTGTTATCAATTTTAATGCGGTAGTAGACAGCAACCGCCTCGACAGCATCGTTGTATCAGCATCCGGCAAAGGTTTCAGTGATGATCGTTTTAACTCTGTTTTCTATGTATCGCCAAAAACAAGCGCTCAAATTAATTGGCCCCTGGACCATACGTTTAGCTGCGAAGACCAGTTCAGGCTTATGAGCATTACCACCAAGGTAACCTCTTACCTCTGCAGCTCAAGCCGGGTAGATTCTTTCGTAACCAACTACATAATCAGCGATAATAACAAGCCCGCAGCACTTACTACAGATTTAAGTTTATGGACCTCGACCGGCGAAAAGGAGTACACAACACACTTAAAAGCCGGGGAAATACTTCAGTTTAACTTCTTAGGCAACGACCCTGATACCTCATTTATGCAGTTAAAATACCGCCCGGTAAATTTTGACCCTGCAGCTTATAACATGCAGTTCCGGAATACATCAGGCGCATTACGCATACAGTCTCCGTTTGTTTGGCAAACAAGCTGTGAGCAGGTTGTAATTCAACCCATGCCCTTAATATTGGAGGCTACCTTAAGCGATAGTTTTTGTACACCGGCGCATGTTGAGAAAATGTTGCTGTACATGTACCTGGAAGACTCGGGCAGCAGGGCTTTTACGCCGGTTAACGTTCTCACTGTAAATAACGATGGCATAAATGACCTTTTGGAAGGGCCCAAATTTCTCCCCTTCGATAACTGCGCGGGAACTTTCCAGAGCATAGATATATTTAACCGTTGGGGGAATCCTATATACCACAGTACAGATTACCAATTTAAATGGGATCCGCATACATTCCCGGCGGGTATGTATTGGTATATAGTTAAGTTCAGCGACCAGACAAAATCAAGCTGGCTTAACTTAATGAAACCATAGTTATTTGATAACCAAACCCGCACCTGTTTTACATACGCTTCACCGAATTTAGTTTTGCGATGAATTAATACGGCTCTTTCGTTATTACGGAATGATTGAGTGCAGGAAAAAGGCTAAATTTGCGGCCTCAAAGCAAATGGCAGCATAACTATGCCGGGGCCCTAAGGGCATCCGATTGCCGACAAGACACCCATGCGTTCCCACGAAATTCGCCGAGCCTTCCTCGATTTTTTTGCTGAAAAAGGTCATAAAATAGAACCTTCCGCACCGCTTGTAATTAAAAACGACCCTACCCTCATGTTTACGAATGCGGGTATGAACCAGTTTAAAGATTATTTCCTGGGTAATAAACCCGCCCCTTATAAGCGTGTTGCCGATACACAAAAGTGCCTCCGCGTAAGCGGCAAGCATAACGATTTGGAAGAGGTTGGTATAGATACCTACCACCATACCATGTTCGAAATGCTGGGGAACTGGAGCTTTGGCGACTACTTTAAGAAAGAAGCACTTGAATGGAGCTGGGAACTGCTCACCAAGGTTTACGGCCTCCCGCCTGAGCGTATGTACGTTTCTGTTTTCGGGGGCGATGCCAAGGAAAACCTGGCATCAGATGAAGATGCCCGTAACATTTGGCGTACCATGGTGCCCGACAGCCAGATACTTGACGGCAGCAAGAAAGATAATTTCTGGGAAATGGGTGAAACGGGTCCATGCGGCCCATGCTCTGAAATACATATAGATCTTAGGAATGCCGATGAGGTGGCCGCCACCCCCGGCCGTGATTTGGTAAATAACGACCATCCGCAGGTAGTTGAAATATGGAACAACGTGTTCATGGAGTTCAACCGCCTTAGCGACGGCAGCCTGCAACGCCTGCCCGAGCAGCACGTTGATACAGGCATGGGTTTCGAACGCCTTTGCATGGCCATCCAGGGCAAGCAAAGCAATTACGATACCGACGTTTTCCAGCCCATGATTCAATTTATGGGTAAGCGCGCCGGCGTTACATACGGAGAGAACATTAAAACCGATATTGCACTCCGTGTACTGAGCGACCACATTCGTGCCATAGCATTTACCATAGCCGACGGGCAATTGCCTTCTAATAACAAAGCCGGCTATGTAATTCGCCGCATTTTGCGTCGTGCGGTTCGTTACTACTACAACTTCCTGAATATCAGGGAACCTTTCCTGCATACTTTGGTTCCTATTTTGGCTGAGCAATTTGCCGATGTGTTCCCTGAGCTGAAAGCGCAGGAGGCATTTGTTGCCCGTGTAATTCAGGAAGAGGAAGTATCGTTCCTGCGTACACTTGAAACCGGGCTTAAACGCCTCGATACCATGCTGGAGGCCCTGAAGGCCGACAGCAAAAACATTATTCCCGGCGCTGAAGCGTTCGAGCTGTTCGATACTTATGGGTTCCCAAAAGACCTGACCGCTCTCATTGCCCGCGAAAACGGCCTGAGTATAGATGAAACCGGGTTCGACGCCTCTATGCAGGCGCAAAAAACCCGCAGCCGTAAAGATTCTGCCGTAGAGGCGGGAGATTGGCAGTACCTTTCTGATGATGACGAAGTTGTATTCACCGGCTATGATGATACCGAAGCTGAAGCAACAATAACCCGCTTCCGCAAAGTATCGGCAAAGGGGAAAACCCAATACCAACTGGTGCTTAACCGTACCCCTTTCTATGCGGAAAGCGGCGGACAGTTAGGTGATACCGGCTTTATTACCGCCGAAACCAATGGTGAAAAACGCAGCATCCGTATTTCTGATACAAAGAAGGAAAACGACCTGATTATTCATATCAGTGAAGATGAGGGGCTCGATAATTGGCTGCCGGCATACGAAGGCACAGTTACAGCTACAATTGATACCGGTCGCCGGACTGCCATAAGCAGCAACCACAGCGCTACCCACCTTTTGCATTCAGCTTTACGCAAGGTTTTGGGAAACCACATTGCCCAAAAAGGCTCATTGGTATCTCCTGATGTTCTGCGATTCGACTTTTCGCACTTCAGCAAGGTTACTGCCGAAGAGCTTGCCGAGGTTGAGCAGATTGTTAACTCCAAAATCAGGGAGAACATTTTACTGGAAGAACAGCGTTACGTGCCTATTGATGAAGCCCGTAATATGGGTGCCACTGCCCTTTTCGGTGAGAAATACGGCAGCCTTGTACGCGTTATCACCTTTGACAAGAACTACTCGGTGGAGCTTTGCGGAGGCACCCATGTTCCCGCAACCGGTAAAATAGGCAGCTTTAAGCTGCTGGCCGAAAGCTCGGTAGCAGCCGGTGTAAGGCGTATTGAAGCCGTTACGGCAGAAGGCGCTGAACAATATGTAAATACAGGTTTCGCTGAGCTTGCCGCTGTAAAGGACCTTCTTAAGAACCCTGCCGATGTTGTTAAAGCTGTTGAGGCTTTGCTCGCCGACAGGCAGAGGCTAAGTAAGGTTAACGAGCTGTTGCAGCAGGAGAAACTGCAGGAAATTAAGAAAAGCCTGCTTGCTGGTGCTCGTAAAACCGGTAATACCACGGTAATAATCGGTCGGGCCGATTTGCCTTCGGCAGATGCAGTTAAGCAACTTGCCTTTGAAATTAAAGAGCAGCATGAAAACCTGTTCCTCGTTATAGGCGCTGCTGCCGATGGTAAGCCTAACCTTAGCGTTATGCTTTCAGGCGAACCATTAACAGAACGCGGAATGAATGCATCGGTAATTGTACGCGACCTGGCCAAAAGCATTAACGGCGGCGGCGGCGGGCAGAATTTCTTCGCGAGCGCAGGCGGCAAAGATGTTAGCGGCCTTGATGAAGCCCTGCGTAAAGCAGAAGATTTTGTTGCACAGCTTGCCGGTTAACTACTCTCATAAGCTTTGCTGCGGTTTTAAACCTTCAGCCTGCTTTACAAATATATGCCTCGGGCTTATTATCTTGGCAAGCAGGTTTTTCGGGATTCGCATTGCCATATTGCCACAATTCAATGCATGGATAATGCAATCTTAATTTAGTTCAACAATTGCCAAATGGCTGAAAAAGCGCCCAAAGTACGGAGGAAGAAGACTACGCTCGGGAGCTATCCCTTTGCGGCGGTTGTATTCAGCATAAGCGTTGCATTGTTTATTATTGGCCTTTTCGGGCTTATAGTCATGCATGCCACGCGGCTTTCGGAAGTAATTAAAGAACATATTGAAATACAGATATACCTGCAGCGCAATATTGCTGCCGAAGACCAGGTTAAAATCGGGCAGATGCTGGCAATTACCAATTACGCCGATGCAAAGCCCGGCAGCCCCGGAATAACCTTCGTTAGCCGCGATGTGGCCGCTAAAAAGTTCATAGAAGAAACCGGTGAAGACTTTATAACCTTCCTGGGTGAGAATCCCCTGCGTGATGCATACGTTTTGCACGTTAAGCCGGAGCTCAGCGATGCGGCTCACATGCAGGAAATTAAGGCGAAGCTTGAGCAGTTCCCGGGCGTTTTTGAAGTGGAATATGTTGAAAGCCTGGTGAACGAGGTTAATAACAACATCAGCAAAATAGGCATGATTCTTATTTGCTTTGCGGCTGTTTTGCTTTTCACAGTGGTTATCCTTATTCATAATGCTATAAGAATGGCCCTGTTTTCGCAGCGGTTCCTGATAAGGAGCATGCAGCTGGTGGGTGCAGAGCCATGGTTTATAATAAGCCCTTTTGTAAGCCGTGCCGCATGGCAGGGCCTGCTCAGCGGCACCATTGCCAGCCTGCTGCTGACTATGCTTATTCAGTATGCAAACTCGGCCATACCGGAACTTAAATTCCTGCAAAGCGCCGAGCTTATTGTAATGCTGCTTATGTGCATAATAGTTGCCGGCTGCCTGATAAGCTTCCTGAGCGCATGGTGGGCAGTAAGCAGATACCTGAAGCTTAGCCTTGATGAACTTCATTGATTGTTTGTTCAGGAATTGCACAGGAAGTTAAAATATTCCTAAAGTTTACCCGCTTGCCGGGCATTTGATTACCTTTGCTTATAAATAATAAATATGGCAACTCCACCGAAACCTGCATTTGTACCCGGTAAAGCACCTGTTAAACCGGCCCCCTTTAAACCGAGCGCAACTGCCACCGCCACAGCTACAGGCAATAAAGCAGAAATATCAGGTATTTACGAACCAACAAGCCCGGTATTCGGCCGCATAAATTATGTGCTGATGCTTGCCTCTATTGGTCTTATTTTCCTGGGATTCTTCGTAATGACCCTTGATAAGGAATTATATGGCTTTGGTGTGCTTGGCATAACTGTTGGTCCGCTTATATCTTTTATAGGGTTCCTGCTTGCCGCAGCTTCCATACTTGTAAAAGACAAGAATACAGTAGTATAGGGCCTGCCCTTACTCATTTCGCCTTTTATTAAGCCCTGTTTTACCCCGGCAAGAGTCGGCTTAAAAGAGGGCTTTGCCTTTATAACAGGGCGCAAAACCAAATCAAAGTTTAAAGCCATATAATAAAGACCTGCACCTATGCAGGCTCTTAACAGCGTATGACCATATTACAGGCCATTATTTTGGCTGTTATTGAAGGATTAACTGAATTTCTGCCTGTAAGCAGTACAGGGCACATGATTATAGCTTCGGCCCTGATGGGTATTGAGGCAAATTCATTTGTAAAAACCTACGAGGTTTGCATACAATTAGGGGCTATTTTGGCAGTGGTGGTTTTATACTTCAAAAGGTTCTTTACAAGCCTTGATTTTTACTTCCGCCTGTTTGTTGCCTTTTTACCGACAGCAGTATTAGGACTTTTACTGAGCGATTATATTGACGCCCTGCTTGAGCGCCCCGAAGTGGTGGGCACTACCCTGCTGCTTGGCGGCATATTGCTCCTATTTATTGACAGGATTTTCAAAAACGCCTACGAAGGAAGCGGGCAGGTACCTTATAAGCAGGCCTTTATTATTGGCCTCTTCCAATCTATAGCCATGATACCGGGGGTATCACGCAGCGCTGCTACCATAATAGGCGGGCAGACCCAAGGCCTAAGCCGTAAAGCGGCAGCTGAATTCAGCTTCTTCCTGGCAGTGCCAACCATGTTTGCTGCTACCGCCCACAAGCTTCTGAAAACCTATAAGGATATTCAGGCAGACGATATAAGCATATTGCTGATTGGTAATGTGGTGGCTTTTATTGTAGGCGCTTTAGCCATTAGGTTCTTTATAAGCATGCTCACCAAATATGGTTTCAGGCTGTTCGGGTGGTACCGTATTGCATTGGGCTTGTTGATTATAACGCTATCAATAATGGGAATTAAGCTTCAGATTTTTTAAGGCGCATGCAGTCAGATTCCACAAAAGATTATGATGAATCAGTGAACGGTTCAGAAACTGAAAACCTAAACGGGGAAATCGGTAAGCATGCTGTAAATATTTCTGAAACCGGCAGCAATGCGGCAGGTAATGCAGAAGTTCCGAAAGCAGGTACAGGTCATACGTCAGGCGAAATTAAGCAGGAGGTAACTGTCCCGGATTTTGAGGCAGGGCAAATACTGCTGATTGATAAGCCGCTGAGATGGACCTCTTTCGACGTGGTTAAGAAGATACGCAATACCATCAGGACTAAGAAAGTTGGCCATGCAGGTACGCTTGACCCCTTGGCAACAGGCTTGCTGATACTTTGCACAGGTAAATTCACCAAGCAGATTGAAAGCCTTATGGGGCAGGCTAAGGTATATACCGGTGAAATTAAACTGGGCTTTACAACCCCGAGCTTCGATGCGGAAAGCGATGAGGAGTTTGCAGGTGAAACTTCCCACATTAGTCCTGACATGCTTGAAGCCGCCGCCGTTAAATTCAGGGGCGATATTATGCAGGTTCCCCCATTATATTCTGCCATACGAATAGACGGGAAACGCGGGTATGAACTGGCCCGCAGGGGTAAAGATGCTGAGATGGTTGCAAGGCCGGTTACCATGTACGAATTCGAAATAACCGAAGTGGAAATGCCCTTTGTGAGGTTCCGGATTAAGTGCAGCAAGGGTACATATATAAGGAGCATAGCCAATGATTTCGGGGCTGAACTGGGTTGCGGCGGCTATTTAACCGCACTCAGGCGAACCCATATAGGCGATTACAATGTTGATGATGCCTGGCAGGTAAGTGATTTTGTTTCGGCCTACGGCAGGAAACCTAAGACCGAGGCAGGTACAGGAAGCAATGGCGAAAGCATTGATAAAGTAAATAAGCCGGGGAATGATTTTCGGCATATTAAACGTACCTGAGAACGGATTAAGGACGCACATTGCATTTTTTGCTTTTCGTAAGGCGGTATAAGTTAATAAGGCATTAATATTTCGTGATTATGGGCCTGAACAGCGTAAACCTTTGGGTTTTGGTTTTGTATTATATATATAATACATAACTTGCCCCGCCTTCGGGCATGGCTATATTATTCCCCTTTTAACAATCCCCATGGCAGAGACCGCTAAGCTGATACTCGACGGAAAGACAATTGAAATGCCTGTTACAATAGGCACCGAAAACGAAAAAGCCATAGACATCGGCCCCCTGCGCGAGAACACCGGCTACATTACGCTGGATTTCGGCTACAAGAATACAGGCGCAACCAAGAGCGCCATTACTTTCCTCGACGGAGAACTGGGCATACTGCGATACCGTGGCTACCCCATAGAGCAGCTGGCAGAACAATCTAACTTCCTGGAAGTGGCATACCTGCTTATTTTCGGAGAGCTGCCAACCAAAGAGCAATACGATAAGTTTGACGGAGATATTCGCAGGCATACGCTTGTAAATGAAGACGTTCGTAAAATACTTGACGGTTTCCCGACTACAGCGCACCCAATGGGCGTACTGGCATCGCTGGTTTGCTCGCTCACCGCGTTCTACCCGGAATCGGTTACGAACAGGACTGATGAATATACTTATGCTACCATTATTCGCCTGCTTGCCAAAATGCCGACTTTTGTGGCATGGGCTTACAAGAACAGCAAAGGTCATCCCCTGAACTACCCCAAGAACAGCCTTGATTACGGCAGCAATTTCCTGCACATGATGTTCAGTCTCCCGGTTGAAGATTATACCGTAGACCCCGCCATTGCAAGCGCCCTGAACAAGCTCCTGATTCTGCATGCAGACCATGAGCAAAACTGCAGCACCAGCACCGTACGCATGGTAGGCAGCAGCAAGGCAAGCCTATACTCATCTATATCGGCAGGCATAAACGCGCTCTGGGGACCCCTGCACGGCGGTGCCAACCAAGAGGTAATTGAAATGCTTGAGGCCATTAAAGCCGACGGCGGAGATACCCAAAAATGGATAGCCAAAGCCAAAGATAAAAACGACCCCTTCCGCCTGATGGGCTTTGGGCACCGTGTTTACAAGAACTTTGACCCGCGCGCCAAAATTATTAAAACCGCCTGCGACCAGATTCTGGCCAGCTTAGGCGTTAACGATCCCGTACTGAATATTGCCAAAGAACTGGAAGAAGCAGCGCTCAACGACCAATACTTTGTTGATCGTAAGCTTTACCCCAACGTGGATTTCTACAGTGGTATAATTTACCGCGCGCTCGGCATACCTACAAGCATGTTCACAGTAATGTTCGCACTGGGACGCTTACCCGGCTGGATAGCGCAGTGGAAAGAAATGAACGAGAACAAAGAACCAATAGGCCGGCCAAGGCAGGTTTATGTAGGGGCTACTGAAAGGGATTTTAAGCCAATGGAAGGCAGGTAGGTTTTGCTATTCTGCTTTATGATTTTAAGAGTCCTGCCGAGAGGCGGGACTTTTTTTGTTGGCGTGTATTTTTAAAAAGTGATTTAACCTGAATTCGCCATGCGATAAGTCCTTGGTATATTTACTTGATTTACAAACACTTAACATTTGTTTCGTCTGTAATTCGGTGGCGCGCATTTGGTTATAATGGCTCAACGCAAAGGGCATAATTATGTGCACGTCAGGCTTAAAGAACGCTTATATTGGTCCGGTACGGCAATCTTGTTACGACTTAACCCCGATTACCGATTTTGCCCCGAAAATTACTTGTGGGTTGCTGTCTTCAGTTCTCCCGACTTACATGGCTTGACGGGCGATGTGCACAATGGTCAGGAACCGTATTCACCATGCTTATGCTTATGCGCGATTAACCGCGCCTCCTTCTGATTCCGCCTCACGGAGGACAACCTTGCCAACTGCTAAAACTTCTCGCTTCCAGGAGTGCTAACCTAAGGAATGTACCATGCCCGGCACACAACAGAAAAGGGTCGGAGATTTCCCCGACCCTTTTCAAAATCACTTAACAACCTCTTAATAAATTACTATTTTTTGCACAAGGCGGGTTTGGCCGTCAAGGCATGTAACAGTGTACATTCCTGCTTTCAGGTTTCCTGAAAGTTTTTCAACAGCAATACCACCTGTAAGGTTTACAACCTGTGAAGCAGCCAATTTGCCAATTGCATCTGTTACACTAATGCTTACTTTGTTTCCTTTAAAGCCGCTCAGGTTTATAGTAGCCTGGCCTGATTCTGAAGGATTTGGCACGATGCTGAATTTTGCTGAAACAGGTTTGGTATTTATGCCTGTTACAGCCGACGGAGAAATTAGCAGGCTGAACCTGTCAGGAGCAGTGGTTGCGGCATCGGTTGTAAAACGGAAAGAATAATTGCCTGTTTCTGTAAGCTCCTGGGTTACCCCCAGGTAATTATCTTTCAGTATAATGCTGAAACCTGCATCAGTTAAATCTTCCATTGCGCCAAATGTGAGCAGGTGGGAACCTGTTTCAGCTGATTTCACATACAGCTGAATTTCAGTAGTACCTTCTGGTATCGGCAAGCGGTTAATAACAAGTGCTTTACCATCTGAAGACCTTGACGCCATATTTACCCCTGTTGAAGAGCTGAGCAATATAGCATCCATACCCGGTTCGTAAGCGTTTGTTGCATCGTTGCGCAGGCCAATTACCATTTCGTTATTAAGACCGCTTGGAGCACGACAAAGCCCTGTAAACCTAAAGCTTCCAGCAAGGCGCTGGAACCCTGTAAGCGGTGCGCTTGGTGTTGCTTTAACACTCTCTGTAACAGACAGGCTGCCGGCGCGAAGCGCTTTCACAAAGAAACCTTGTCCGCTTGGAATAGTGCCGGTACCGCCATTAATGCTTTCAGCTGAAGATTCACCGATGGCTGGGTTATACGTGTAAACTGAATAGCGCTTGTTGTTTTGTTGCCAAACATAAATAGCAGCATCAACATCAGAACGTCCTGTCCAGTTTTGTGAGTTCCATAATATAGGTGAAGGAACCGGGTTTGCAATCATGTTCCATCCGTACTCTCCTCCGCCATAGCAGCCCGTCGTGCAATAGCTTAACGGTATGTTATATGTGAGCGCAGCAGGTAAGGTACCGGTTATATTTGAAGTTGCACCGCTGTTGAAGAACTGGCCTGAGTAGAATATTCGGGCGCCTTTACCCACAGGCATTGCATCGGTGATTGAAGTTGGTTTAATCCAGCCGCCGTTTACGTCGTTAGAATTCGGGTCGAAGAGCCAAACTGAGCTTGTGCCGGGCAAGCTGCCTGCGCCGCCGTTTGCACCCGGGAAGCCCCACATTTGTGAAGTAGGTTGTTCAAATGTCTGCACTGTTGAATTGCTGAACGGAGAACCAACCATTATGTTTGAACCTATTTGGCCAACTGCAATCATAGAATGAGGCAGATAACGCTGCACGGTTAAGGTACCGGAATAATCTGTTGCATTGGTACGAGGCGCAAGCCTGGCCGTTCCTTCAGCATCTGAGCCAAGAACGGTATTGCCGTTGTTGGTAAAGCCGCCTGTTGCAGGCAACGTGAATACGTTACCAATTATAAAGGTAGATCCCACAAGGTTGTTCACCCTTCCCGCGCTTGTATTTGCAACGGTTACATTTCCGAATTTGGTGTAGATATTTCCGAAAATACTCTGAGCGGAAGTTCCGTTAAAGGTAAGCGTTGATAGTTTACCCGCTGTTACCCTGCCATTTCCTGTATTAGTAAGATTTCCTTTTAGGAAAACAGTTGCTCCGTCGGCAATATTCAAATCGCCGTTGCTTAAAATATTACCGCGTATAGTTATTGAGGCTGCAGAACCGATGTTAAGTACACCGCCGGCTTTAACTACCAGCGAATGAACAGTAGCTGAGCCTGATAATATAGGTTTACGTGCCGGTCCGAAGGGTATTACCGCTGAATCTGTTGATGCAGGAACGGTGAGGTTCTGCCAGTTGCCTGCTGTATTCCAGTCGGTGCTAACCGCACCTGTCCAGGTTGGGGTTGGGCGAGGACTTACAACAATTGTTTTTGATGATGTTGAAGAGCAGCCGGCCGCTGAGCTTACAACCACTGTATAGCGTGTGGTTGACGTTGGAGCAGCCAAAACAGTTGCGCTCGCAGAGCCGTTGAGCAGGCCTGTTGTGGGCGTCCAGTTATAAGTAAGAACATTGTATGTGCTTACCGTTGACTCCACATAAGGCGAGGGTGTAAGGGTAAGGAAGTTAGGGCTTAGGGTGCCTGTATTTCCGTTGCCTGAAGCATCTGTAACACTTGTTGATGTGGTACCGGTGGCTTCATCGAATTTATAGTATGCCACAAGGCCGGCAGTTGAAGTGCTTATCGGGGCTGAATAACCGAAGTGGATTTCAGCGCCTGTGCGTGCTTTGCTCCAAAGGCGAACTTCATCCATTTGACCACGGAAAGTGGCTGTGGTTGCGTTGCCGCGACCAATGGTGTTGAAGTTATGTGCATCTGTTACTGCTGAGCCCAAAATAAATGGCCTTACCGTAACTGCGCTTGTGTAAATAGGTGTTGCATTACCGTTCAGGTAGACTTTAAGGTTCGCGCCGTCAAGTGTAACCGCTATATGATATGTGGTATTTGCAACTATAGTACCTGCAGGAGCAAATCTCGGACGGTTTTGTGTGCTGTTTCCGGTTATTGAATACGAACCGAAACTTAGCTCACCTGTGGTTTCAACAAAAAGCTGGATATGGCTTACAGCGCCTCCTGCTTCCGGGTTAGACCCCAGGCAGAACAGGTAATTGGTTGCGTTCAGGTTATCAAGCCTGAAATAAGCCTCCCAAGTCATAGCCAAAGTCATTGTTTGATTTATGTTTTTCGGCAGCACAATATAGTTCCCGTCATTAGTATTGGTACCGAACTTAATCATATTCTTAGCACCGCCGACAGGTACAGAAAGTGTTGCAGTATCCCCGGCGTACATGCTCGAAGTTGAAGAAGTGATTGCCGAGCTGACAGCAAGGTTAACATTGGTTACTGTATAAGGATCTGCCGCTATTGGTACCGTACATGCACCGTCACCTCCGGTCATGGAAAGTGTGATTACATCATTAATTGCAGGTGTATTATCAGTATAAACCTGTGAAGTTGAGCGGGTCACATTGTTCTTTTTCCAAACAAATGAAGGTCCTGTTCCGCCGTTGGTTATTACAGCTGTATATACTGCAGGTGAACCCACGCAATAATTTGCCGCTGAGATGCTTACTGTCGGCGCCGGGCTTCCGTCGCCTGAAACTTCAACCAATTGGCTTGAAACAGTGCTGCAACCTGTGCTGGCAACTGCAGTAAGTGTATAAGTGGTTGTAACAGCCGGAGTTGCGGTAATTGTTCTTGATGTTGCACTTGGCGATAATCCTGCAGCCGGAGACCATGAATAGGTAATACTGTTCAGGCTCGTAAACGTTGAGGTAATAAACGCCAATGGTGTTGTTAAACGATAGTTTGTGCTCAGGGTACCGTTGTTCGAACCGGTTGAGCTTACAACAGTGCTTGACTCATTGGTTGCTTCAGCATCGCTGTCGAATTTGTAATAAGCAACAAGGCCGGATGTTGCGGCATCAATTGATTGCAGGTAATTGGCTTTAATCTGGCCTTGGGTACGAGTTACGTTCCAAAACCTGATTTCCTCCATATTACCTTTGAAAGTACCGGAACCGTTGGTATTATCATTATCAGTGGTATGGCCAAGTAAGTTATAGTTATTCTTTACTGTGCCTGTTCCCGTACCTAACAATGACGGTAATACAGTGGTGTTCCCTGTAAATACCAAATCACCGTTTTTGTAGAACCTTACGTTTGTGCCGTCAAGTGTAATTGCAATATGAACCGGGGTATTTGCAAGCAGAACTGCTGAACCTGCCATAGAGTTAAACCCTGTTACAGTATTTCCGCGCCTGATAAAGAAACTGATATCTCCGTTGCTTTCGCCTTTCAAATAAATATTATTGGCATTGGCTGTAGTGCCGCTGGAATCTGTTGTGGAACCCAGTGTGAAAATCGGGATATTAGTAGTAAAAGGTGATGCCGCAGAAATGTAACCTTCAAAGGTAAACCCGGTTGTCATTGTGCTGTTTAGGGTATTTGGCAGCCTTACGAAGTTACTTACGTTAGCGTTATTGCTTGAAATGAAACTAAGCATATTCCCGGGGCCGGTTGCAGGAGCGGAAAGCGTTACAGGATTACCCGCACATAATGAATTAGTGCTTGCTGTAATTGCGGCCGCCGGTGCGGAAGTAAGGGCGGTAAGTGTATATGCAGAAGAAGTAACAGGCGCCGTACAGGTATTAGAAGAATTGAGTGTTACCGTGATTGAGTTACCAAGTACCGGGCTGTCGTCTATATAGGTAGCAGAGCTTGAATTCTGAACTATCACATTGTCTTTACGCCATGTGTAGGTTGGCGAAGAGCCTCCGTTTGTTCCCGATGCGGTATAGGTAGCGTTGCCACCATTACAAGCCGAAACTGCATTAAGCGTAACAGTTGCAGCAGCTCCGTTTGCCGGTACAGTATAGCTGTTAGAGCTGAAAGCTGTTGCAGGAGTTGTACATGGCTGAGATGTTGACATTTCAACAGTTACAACCTGGCCTAAAGTTAAGGAGGACGTGCTGTAAGTGCTGTTGGTACCAACTACAGTACCGTTAACTTTCCATTGGTATGCAGGAGTGGTTCCTCCGTTTACAGGATGGGCAGTAAAGGTTACAGGTGTATTAATACATGCATTTGCTGCATTAGCTGTAATGCTGACAGACGCTGTAGTGCCAGAACCTAATACTGTCATGGTTAAGCCTTCGCTTTCAGCATTTGCAGGATCGGCGCAGGTTGAATTACCAATCATATATACCGATACCACATCACCATTGGCCAGGCCGGATGTTGAATAGGTAGTTGAAGAAGAAGGCGGACCTACTGAGGTGCCGTTTTTCTTCCATTGGTAAAGCGGGCCGCTGCCGCCAAATACGGGCGAAGCGGTGAATGTTACGCTTGCACCCTGGCAAACAGTGGTTCCGGAGGCAGACGTTGCTGTTACAGATGCAGCGCCACCAAGTGATACGGTTAATGTTGCAGCAGTGCTTGATGCGTTTCCGCAGGTTCCGTTAACCAAGACCCTGTAAGTATTACTGCTAAGAGAAATGTCAGGGTCAGTTACAGTAAGGCTTGCAGTAGTTGTGCCTGAATAAGTTGATGATGCGCTTACAGTGTTCCAGCTGCTACCATTGTTGGTACTAACCTCCCAAGAATAAGTTAAGCCGGTTCCGGCAGCAGCAGATGTGAAAACAGCGGCTCCGTT
This sequence comes from Bacteroidota bacterium, assembly GCA_040388605.1. Classification (GTDB taxonomy): domain Bacteria; phylum Bacteroidota; class Bacteroidia; order Cytophagales; family Flexibacteraceae; genus JAZKBN01. The sequence goes on from JAZKBN010000012.1 coordinate 144,155, forward strand.
TGTACAGGTTGAGGTGCTTGAAGGATTAGTGGTTATTTCAGTTGAACCTATTGTTAAAGAAGCTGTATTTGAATAAAGAGGGCTTCCGGCCAAATGTCCGCAACCTGTAAGCTCCGCACGATATTGGTACCCGTTCATGGTTCCTGCCGGCGTATTAATAGTTAGCGTTGCAGTGGTATTACCACTGTACCCTGCGCCTGTTGCATTTACCCATGGGCTTGAACCGTCTATTCTGTATTGCCAATTGTATGTTACCGTACCGCCATTCAGGGTACCTACATGCAACGTACCGCTGGCACCTGTGCATACGAAAATATCGTTTGGCTGATCATTAATTGTCAGCGCTTGGTTTACAGTTACAGTTCTGGTTAAAGTACGGCTGCAACCTGTTGAACCGGCAGTTAAATTCAGCGTGTAAGTTGTAGTTGCCGTTGGCGAAACGCTTACTGAAGATGCAGTGCTGAAGTTGCTGCTACCCGGAGATGCCGACCAGCTGTAAGTATATGCATTGAACGGCGTTACAGTAGAGTTAACGTAAGGCAGCGGGGCCGAGCTTGTAAAGTTTGTGCTGAAATTAGCATTGTTGCCTTTTCCTGTCGCATCAGTTACTACAGTGCTTGTAGAAGAAGTTGCTTCATCGAATTTATAATAAGCCAAAAGCCCGCTTGTGGTTGCTGCCACACTGTTTTGGTAATTCTGGCGAATTTGAAGACCTGTACGGGCAATATTCCAAATACGTACCTCATCCATTGCACCGTAAAACCCGGGGTCGGTATTGCTGTCTTCAAACAGGCCTTTGCCGAGCTTGTTATAGCTTAAACCTACACCATTCACTTTTGTGCCCAGCATTGAAGGGAATAAAGCAGATGCTACCTGGTAAATTGGTCCGGGTGCACCGTTAAAGTAAACCTTCATGGTTGTACCGTCAAGCGTAACCGCTATATGGTAGTAAACACCTGCCTTAACCGTACCTGCGGGGGCAAAATTTTGGTGGTCATAAGTGCTTGGATTCGCAGCAATAGAAAGCGAACCGTTTGTTTCAGCCCTAAGGAGAAAATAGTTTCCGTTCTGCGGAGATATTGCAGTGGGGGAAGAGTTATAACCAAACAGGAATATGGGTTGCTTAGTTGTAAGTGAAGTAAACTTAACCCAGCCTTCCCAGGTAAAACCTGCAGTCATTTTTGCGTTCAGGCTGTCGGGCATTACAAGGTAATTGGTGCCGCCTGTGCTTGATGCAAAAGTTAACTGCCTGCCGGCTGTTCCTGAAGGAAAAGCACTTAAGTTAAAAGAGCTTCCGTTACAAATGACAGTGTCCGCAAGTGGGCCAAGGGTTACCGCAGGAACTGAATTAACTTCTGTAAGTGTATAAGCAGTAGCTGTTACCGGAGATGAACAATTGGTGCTTGGTGTTATTATAACACTAATCTGGTCGTTTTGCACCGGAGAAGCATCTGTATAAGTAGAGTCTGTTGTCAGACTGCCGACATTCACATTATTTTTCTTCCATTGGAAACTAGGCGAACCGCCACCGTTTGTGTACTTAGCAGTGTAAACGGCAGAACCGCCCGGGCAAACAACATTTGATGTAATTCTCACTGTGGCAGGAAGAGCCGAAGCAAGCACTGTAACATTATTGCCTGAACTTACAGTTGATGAAGGGAACGTACAGGGAGTGTTGGTAGTCATATCTACAGTAATAGCCTGGCCTGTAGTATGGGCAGAGGAGGTATAAGTAGCCGATGTAGCCCCGGATATATTACTGCCGTTTACTTTCCATTGGTAGGTTGGGGCTGTGCCAGGGTTTGTAGGATTTGCAACATATGTTGTTGAAACTCCCGGGCAAGCTGCTGACTGAACAGTTGATACAGTTACGCTAATGGGATCTCCATAAGGATACACTGTCGGAGAAATACCATTACTTGTTTTAGTAAATGAAGTTGCACAAGGTGCATTGGAAGTCATAAATACGGTAACAACATCACCATTTACAAGTGCTGCAGTACTAAAGGTATTACTCGAAGTGGCAGCACCTGAATTATTGCCGTTTATTCTCCATTGGTAAGTCGGGCTGTCTCCGCCAAAGGTTGGAGTAGCAGTAAAAGTTGCGGTGTTACCGTAGCAATACGCCATTGGAGTGGACGTGGTTATTGAGACATCTGCAGCACCTCCGCTAGAGGCTGAAAGGGTTGCAGCGGTACTTGTAGCTGCCGGGGAACATGTTCCTGAAACCACTGCCCTGTATTGATTGCCGGCCATTTCAGCAGTTACAGACCCTATATTCAGGGTTGCTGTTGTGGTACCTGAATATCCGCCTCCATCAGTTAAAGTGGTAAAGCTTGATCCGTTGTTGGTACTTACCTGCCAAGCGTATGATAACCCGGTACCAGATGCTGTCACTGTGAAATTTACAGGTAAGCCGGGGCATGAAGCTGTGCTTGTTGGGCTTTGGCTTATAGACGGAGGTGAAGCAATAGTAAGTGTTTGTGTATTTACGTTTTGGCAGCCGGAAGCGCCTGTAGCTGTTACAGAGTAGGTAGATGTTGAAGTAGGGCTTACGGTTAAAGAATTGGTAGTAGATAAAACAGATCCATCTCCGCCTGTTTTTTTCCATGAGTAATAAACTTCGTTCAAACCGGTGAACATTGAAGTAATATACTGAGTAGTATTATTATCAGACAACAGGCTTTCACGGGTAACACCCGCACCTGTACTGGTTGCAGTTAAAGTACCATTGTAAGTTGTGCCTGTGGCAGCATAGTTGGTTACAGTTGTTCCGGTTTCAGTAATTGGTTCATTAAATTTGTAATAAGCTAATAAACCGGTGCTTGAAGGGTCTACGGTGAGGTATTGGTTATCCGAAATTTGTTGTGCAGTTCTGACTACATTCCATACCCTTACTTCATCCATAAATCCCCTGTATCCTGAACCGGCGTTTGTACCGGTTTTAGGCGGTGCGGCTGTGTAAAATTGCTTAAACGGATATGCTGGGTTACTTGTTAAAGCGCTTGGTAACATATTGCTTGGCATGGTAATAGTGTTTCGTAATACACCATTTACATAAACAAGCATAGTAGTAGCTGTAAGCGTTACAGCAAGATGATACCTTGTATCACTCGCCAGTGTTGGCGCGGCAAGGGCTTGGGTAAGTGATGTGTTTGAGCTTCCTGTTCCATATCTGATTTCCCAGTTAGTGCCATTATAGCGTAACAACATGTGTGGATCGTTAGTAGAAGACCTTACAGCGCCTGTTGATTGACCCCACATAAATAAAGAATGCGCATTACCACTCTCCTTTGCTATCAAAGCTTCCCAAGTAAAGCCATCTGTACATTGTTGTGCAGCAGCTACCGGGGTTGATACAGATATAGTCTGAGTATTATCGGGAGAATTGCTTAGCTGTAAATTCAGATTCAGCATATTACCGCCGATACCGGTAGCAATAACTGCCTGTGAAGACGCAGCAGTCAATGTTGATGAACCACCGCTACAAAATGTAGTGCCTGAACCTGTGGTAGTTATCACCGGTGTGGTGGGTACCGCAGTTGTGGTAATATTAACAACGCATGAAACAGTTACAGCATTAATTGTTACCTTGTATGTTCCTGATGTTGTGGCAGTTATGCACTGAGATGTACCCAATGATCCGGCAGGGTCAGAGTCCTTAGTCCATGAATATGGACCTGTTTGCCATGTACCCCCTGTGAAAGTGCCATTTGTTTTACCATAAGAGCACAATGTTACCGGTCCGCAACCCGTATAGGATGCAGGGCTTATGCCGAAGTTCTGCGCTTGCAGCCCATTAAACATAAACATACAGGCAGCCAGCAATAAAACTGCCCTTGCCTTAAATGCAGGCGCCTTGAGCGCTGTGGGCCACAGCTTAAAAATGCTCCGCCTAACCGGAAGTAGTAACTGTTTCATTTTGTTAATTTGGAATGGGTGGGAATTAGTTTGCCTGGCCGCAGCACATATTATATGTATTGGCCTCAATAATCGACGGAGCACTGACTCTTAAGATCGATATTCCTACAGCAAACAGAATAGCTGCATTAACGGCAGAACAGCTGCCGAAATTAAAATCGATAAAATAAGAGCGGGGATTTATTAAGTGAAATTCCTTTTAGCAGCGGCCTGGACCAAATACAAAATGCTCCTTTTGGAACCCTTTTATACCGGGATCGGGAAACTGCAAGCCTTAAAATAAGGCGGCTTCACTGTATGCATTTATGATGTGCACAGCCTGCATGCTTATATATAAGCATACGGGATGTATTGTAAATAAGACCGGTTTAAACAGGCTTCAAATCCTGGTATATGCAATACACATAACCAAGGGTGCCGGTAAAACAGGTTTTCAGTGTGGTTTGGGAATGGTTGTAAAGCATTCGCCATGGTGTTAAACTCATTAACAGGTTAATTTAACCTGTATGGAGCGTTGCCGACCGGTTTTATGATTCGTATCCTTCGTTGGTGTCAGAAGGGGCTTACGTAATATAAAAACAGGTGCAGCGTGTATAGTGATCCTCGCGGTAAATGTATATATAATTTATTGTTATACAAAAGGCTGTTTCGGCTTAATTTTTACAACGATTAAAAATGCAAATTTTTATTAATTATTCCTATAAAATACATTCATTAATATAGTAAAACCGTTCGTAAGCCGAAAGTACTTATTAAGTTAAGAGAAAGCATAGCCCCGCAGAATTATCAAATCTCCCGATTTTAATAATTAATTAAAATAAAAAAGCTGCCCCAACTGAAGCAGCTCTTTACGATTCAAAACAACTGTAATATCACATCTTTACGGCTGCGCTGCAATGGTGTGCAGGCAATTCCGGGTAATAGGTTGCGCCGACAGATTGGCTGTGACGGCAAATTTTTATATGGGTATAGATTTTGTTGCCGTTAATTAAAACCGGCTTCTCAGTGTGGCCTGATAAAAAATAATACAATTAGTACTCACCTTCGTAGGCAGTTGATTGAACAAACTCCTGTGAAGAAATACTACGGCTGCTTTCCGCATTGCTGCCGAAAAGAGAATAAGCTGAAAGAGCTAAAATAATGAAAGTAATTACCGCGTGCAGTATTACCAGGCGGTGCAGGAGCTTAGGTCCTATTAATGGCTTTTGCATTGAGTTCATTTTATTACGGTTGTTTGAAGAAGCAGTATTCTCGGCTTGGCCCCTTGGCCTTGCATTGTTTACTCTTTGTGATCCATTGGGTATGTGAATACCGTTTTGGTTTACAAATGTGTTCACTGCTTACCCGTTAACCAAAAAACAGACCTCATACTAATCTCACACCTACAAAAGAATTAACATTATATTAGAAAAGTGCTATTATATAGGCAAAATAAGAGCTTAAAACCATATTTTCAGAACAACTGATTTTATGGCTAATTTAGCGGTATGAGATAAGTATGAGGTAATCAGGGCATATTTTTAATAGCAAGTTACTTACTCGTACCACATCCACCCGTTTTAAAAGCCCGTGCTGTGTAATATAAGCACGCTTTAGCGCCGATTTTGCATTTAAATGCAAAACCAAAAAGCAGAAAAGCATCGGCATTTAAATTACACAGCCATAGCTCAAAATATTCCTGTAATAAATGGTCACTATATAAAAGCGGCTTGAGCTGTTATGTTTTGAAGCCGGCTTTTGCACCCTGCATTATTTAGGCAAACAGCTCACCGGCACCATTGTTTAATTGCAAAAAATAGAAAAGCCATTCCCCCTTTCAGGGCAATGGCTTTTCTGCAGATAATAAAACCAGGCTATTCTATTACCAGGTTCATAAATTCACGTCGGCCTTTTGCACTCAGCTCAACCCTGTATAAACCGGGGCTCAGGCCCTGAATATCTAAAGTTCCGTCACCGGGAACAACAGCCTGCTCAATAACCTGTTTTCCAAGAATATTCCACAACTTAACGGTTCCGGAATAGGGTAAGGTAAGATTAACAATATTACCCGATGCAGGGTTAGGATAAACGCTAAATCTTTGCTCTTTTATCTCAGGACCTTCAACACCTGTAAGCGTACACCTTAATGGGATATTAAAATCCAGCCAGTTCAGCCTGTCGCCTATCCAAATTTTAAGATAGTTCATATCCTGGGCCCAGGTTCCGCCAACAAAGGCATTTGGCCAAACATACTGCCCTATTATAGGCCACTTCACAAAATTTCTTTGCGCGGCTTCAGTGAGCAGTGTCTGGAATGAGTCAATACGGGCTGTTACTTTTGCATTAGACCAAATGGTAGTACGTAAATGCTGATACCTGCACTCAACCCTTTTATGCCAATCCGGATCCTGGTTCAGGCGGCTCCACCAAAATGCAGGTAGATTGTCGCTGCCGCGGCAACGGCTGCCAATATCCCAGGCCCAGTTATTGGTTGCGCTTGCGTCACAATAGTCCGCATTCCCGAATCCGAGGTTAAAATCCCAGAACGGGCCCATGTGCATGAGCGAATCTTTACTGTTTTTGTTTTTATAGAAATAAGTGCTCAGCCTGTAGCCGTCCACATTATTGCTTATTTCATTTATCAGGAAGAAATCAATATAGGAATCAACATCCATATACCTGTGATAGCCGCCTGTAGGGCTGAAAGGAGCCCTTTTCAGGGTATCTTCCATACGCCTGAAGAAATTTGTTATGTAGTTTTTCTGTACCGGCAGCAGTTCTGTACCGTCTGGATCGATGTAGGATACTTTAGGGAGATAACCGTTTGAATTAGGAGGCGTATATCGGGATTCAAAATAAGTTTCCGGTCCGGCCGGCCTGTCTAATTCAAGCAGGTAGCCTCCGGTCAGGTTATCGCCTGCAATATCTTCAGGCTTAAGCTTACTAATATTTACCCTTTTGCTGCTGCGTTTAACTTTTTCCTCAAGACAATAAATGCCCTGGTAAATATTATTTATGAAGAGCTCACAGAAGGCAGTACGCGAGGCGTATCGTCCCATATCGCGACCCCATGAATAAGCAAGGGCATCGCGCATAAAGGTCTTATCAGTATAAGGTGCGTATAACACCCAATCGTTTTCGGCAGGCATGCCCAGCAGGGAAACATCCCGGTTAGCGCCGGTATCATCCCGTGTTTCAACAGAAAAGCTTTTTTTAGGAAAGCTTTGCGAAGAAGCGCCCCTTATTTCAATGCCAATTTTACCGGTAAAATGATTCCAGCTGCTGTCGCGATAATTTCTAAGCCCGGGGCCATTATAAATTATGCCCATATCTGCAGTAATTTTTGGCTCATCAGGAATATCCTGCGTGGTTCTTATATGAATGATGGGCAAATTGGAGGAACTTGCAAAATCACTTGGCTCACTGAACCAGGCCGGGGTTGGCTGGAATGTAAGCCCTGAGCTTCGCATCCCGAAACTGAGGAAAGGAAACGCTGTTAAATCTGATGAAGTGGGCTCGGCATTATGAATTTCCACTGCAAGGGTGTTATTTCCCCTTTTCAATACAGCCATAAGCCTTTCATAGCTAATCTCAAATCGTTCAGGCTGCGCGTTTTGGTAGAGAGCCGCTTCGTGGTCAGATGCAAGCGTGTTCCATAAGGGCGGGTGTAGGGCTGTGTCAATATTCGACCTTGCTATTTCTGTTCCGTTGAGGTAAGCCACAAAGCCGTCATCGGCATCCATGTGAAAAATGGCTTTTGCAATAGCTGTGGTATCTGCAACCCCGAACCTGATTACCATATAAACAGATAAAGTTCCGGAAGGGACCTCAGTAGCGTCGTCATTATCTCCGTAACCTACAGAAGCATTGCCGGATCGCCATGAATTGGTGTTAAAACCGACATTTTTCCAGTTTTGTGATGTGTTTACATCAGGTACTATATATTGCCAAACAGTATTAGTACCAATTGCGGTTTCCCAATGATTAACAGTTTGCGCATATACCCCCTGAAAAAAAATGAGGCTAAAAATGCAGGAAATAAAAAGTCTTTGGCTTCGGCCTGCCATAATAACGCTGTTTAAATGGTGTAAAATTCCGGTAACCCAATTATGTTCCCTGCTCAATTATAGCCTGCAGTATGAACATGCAGGGTAAACGGGAGCATAGCAGATTTGGAAGTAAGAGAACAATCAATTGTAAACATAACCATTTCCGGGCGAATTTCAATTGCCATTTAGGTTATAGCAATGATTGCGAGGTATTACCAAGGTATTACGATTTGCCTTGCATTGTTATTTTTTTGCAAAACCATAACCCGGTCCTGCTAAATCTCCATGATGGTCATATTCAAATCGGCGCCGGCATCAATATTCAGTTTTTTCCTAAGCCTTGAGCGGAAATTATGAATGCTTGCGTCAGTAATGTTAAGCAGCCTGCCTATTTGCTTAACATCGAGGTTCATACGTATATAGCTGCACATTTTTATTTCCTTTTGGGTGAGGTCGGGGCAAATTTCAAGGATGCGGGCGGTAAAGCCGGGGTTAACATCTTCAAAGCTTTTCAGGAACTCTTCCCACTCTTCCTGTATGTCTATATACTCATCAATATCATTCATCACTTTCTGTATGTCTTTACTCAGGTATTGAAGCTTGCCAATCCCCCGCTTTACGCCTGATATAATTTCGTTTTTACGAACCATATAAGCTGTAAGGTTACTTAGCTTGTTGTTCTTTTGCTCAAGATCGGCTTTAAGTGCCTGCTGCTCAGTTAACATCTTAGACTGCTCTGCTTCAAAAGCTATTTGCTGAAGCTCATGCTCACGTTCTTTGGCTAAGGCAGTAATGCGTTGCTGCTCAAGCCTTAACTGTTCGTTGGCCAGGTTTTGTTCAAGAAGCTGCCTTTTACTTTCTGCCGATTTAAGCCGGGTAAAGTAAATTATGCTTAGTAATACGAGTACACAGACCAATGCCGCTATACCTATTATAAGGAAAATACGCCTGCTGCTTTCAATTTGAAGATCCTTTTTTAAAACCAGGTTTTCTTTTTCTTTAACTTCAGTTTCGTACTTGGTGTAGGCATTCCGCAGAATTTTCTCACTTTCGAACCTGTACAGCGTGTCTTTAAGGTCATAATGCTTCCTGAAGAAAATGTTTGCTTCTCGGTATTTGCCTGATTCTTCCAGGTAGCTTGCTTTATAAAAATAATAGTCGAGCAAAAGGCCCTTTTTGTTTTGCTTTCGGGCCATATTTATAACGCTGTCTATATAATAAACAGCGCTTTTATAATCTTTCATCTCGTAATACAAATTAGCGAGCATAATAAGATGTTCAGGTCCAACCCCGCCAACTACCGAATCTCGCCTCAATCTGAGTGACTCACTTACATACCACAGCGCTTTTTTAAAATTCCCCCGGTTGGTTTCAAATCCGCCAAGGTTAGAAAAGGCATTGCTTAGGCCCCTGTAGCTTTTTCCGGCCCGGAATAATGGAACAGCCATCAGCAAATGCTTTTCCTGGTTTTTTGTGTCGCCGTTATTTCCATACACAACGGCAATGGAAACATGCATAAATCCCTGGCTGGTAAAATCGCCGGCTTTTTCAATGTACTTTAAGGCTATGGCATTATGTTCCTTTACTTCCTTCAGGTTGCCGCTCACGCCAAGACTCAATGCCAATTGCCTGTGCAGGTAACCTATATTAAGGAAATCAGTAGTATCGGCCGATTCTTTAAGGCCGTTCAGGCAGAACTCAACTGATTCAGGGTATTTTCCCCTTCTATAATATGCAACGCTTTTCAGATAGTAAACATGCGCCTTCCTGTTCTTTAAAAATCCAAGCTGCTCCCATCTCACTTTTTCAAGGAACAGCAAAGACCTATCGTCCTGCATAAATATTTGCAGCATATTAGCATAATACCAATATATAACAGATTGCAATGAATCGTTATTCTCCCTTGTAGCTTCGGCAAGGGCTGTATTTAAATATCCGAATGCCTTTGTACTGTCGGCCAGCCGGGTATAATATTGGGCATAAGTTATGAGGGCGTTGCAGCGTTGAGCCGTGTTGCGGGCAATCTTTAAAGCATTATCCAGGCTGTCGATTTTATGATTTCCGGTTTCAGCATTGGCGTTCGGAAAACAAAACATGGTAAAAACAAAGCACAAAACAGCGAATTTAAAATAAACAAAACCGGATATATGACTTGCCATGTAATTAAGATAATGCTGATGAATGCAATCCCGGCGTTTTAACCGGTTTTGTAAAATTCGCAGGCCCGGGGTTTGGTATAGAATAGTTTTGCAAATTGCACATAATTATAGTTTAAGTGAAAAGCCAATGCATACTCCACCGCTATAATTTATAAGCACCTTTTATTCAAACGATTCCGGGCGAAACAGGTTCTTCAAAAAATTAAAGCCAAAAGCGTAATAAGGTAAAACGGATTTTAATTGTAAATTGCGAATATGATGCGCAGCCTGTCTAAGCTTATGCTTGCCCTGGCCGTTCTGCTGATGTTGGGTCACCATGTGGTACCGCACCATCATCACGACGACCCTGCAGAGCATGCGCTTGAAGGTAAAGCTTCTGAAAATTTACCGATTGAATCGACCGCCGAACCTGTACACGGCGACGATGTCGTAATTTTCCATCACTTCGATCACCATTTTACCGACAGGACAGGCGATAAAATTGAATTGGCCTGCAAAACTGTTTTGCAGGGCCTTGTACCGGCTAAAAGCACTTTTTCATTTGAATATACAGCAGCGCCTGTAATTTATATTTCAGTAATGCTGCCCGACCCTGCCGGCCGGGTTTCTGCGTTTAATAAAGGAACAAGACTTTTTCGAGGGCCTCCGCCTTTTTTTGCATAATACCTGGCCGGGCCATTATGCCCGCCTGAATCTGAGCCTATAAATGAGTTCAGAAACTTCCCTTATTAATTAAATGCATCGGCTTGCCCTTTGTGGCCTGCCCTTGATTTCATGTTTTTAAAATGCTGAACAGGATAATAGAACTTTCTGTACAGAATAAGCTCATTATAGGTTTACTCACCTTTGGCCTTATCTGCTACGGAATTTACCAGGTACGCCACCTGCCTATAGATGCTGTACCTGATATTACAGATAACCAGGTACAAATTATAACAACCTGCCCATCGCTTGGCGCACCTGATGTGGAAAGGCAGGTAACTTTCCCTATTGAGCAGGCACTGGGTAACATTCCAAACCTTACAAAAATTCGCAGCATTTCCCGCTTCGGGCTTTCGGTGGTTACCATTGTTTTTACCGATGAAACTGATTTGTACTGGGCCCGTCAGCAGGTCAGCGAGCGGCTGGCCGAGGCAAGGGAGAGAATACCCGCATATTTAGGCGTACCAAAGCTGGCCCCGGTAAGCAGCGGGCTTGGCGAAATTTACCAATATGTACTCAGGCCCGCTAAAGGTTACGAGAAAACTTATAACGCTATGGAGCTCCGCACCATACAGGATTGGATTGTTCGCAGGCAATTGCTGGGTGTAAAGGGAGTTGCCGAGGTAAACAGCTTCGGGGGTTATTTAAAGCAATATGAAATTGCCATTGAGCCCGGCAGGCTGAAATCTTATAACTTAAGTATTGAAGATGTTTTTAAAGCGCTGGAAGCCAATAACACCAACACAGGAGGCGCCTATATTGAAAAAGGACCCACTGCCCTGTTTATACGCAGCGAAGGGCTTGCCACATCAATTGAAGACATTGGAAATATACCTGTAAGTAAAACAGCCAAAGGCTCGCCTGTTCTTATTCGCGATGTTGCGAATATTGGCTTTGGCTCTGCGCCCCGTTACGGCGCAATGACCTATAACGGTGACGAAGAAGTGGCAGGCGCTGTGGTAATGATGCTTAAAGGCGGAAACAGCAACCAGGTTATTAAAGATATTAAGGAAAGGGTTTTGGTGATTAATAAAACCCTGCCCAAAGGCGTAATTCTCGATCCTTTTCTCGACCGAACCAAAATGGTAAACAGCTCCATCGGCACTGTTGAAACCAACCTGATGGAAGGTGCGCTTATAGTTATTTTTGTGCTCATTATGTTCCTTGGCAATTTACGGGCAGGCTTGGTGGTAGCTTCGGTAATACCATTAAGCATGTTGGTTGCCGTAATACTTATGAACCTTTTCGGGGTAAGCGGTAACCTGATGAGCCTTGGTACGCTTATCATAGTGGAATCATGTATGTTCAGGCTGCATCAAACGCAAAGCTTTAAGAAATATACGCAGCTGCAAATGGATGAAATTGTGATTGAAACATCCAAACGCATGAGAAATACGGCAGTTTTCGGTGAGCTGATAATCCTGGTGGTTTACCTGCCTATTTTTACGCTCACCGGAATCGAAGGAAAAATGTTCAGGCCAATGGCACAAACTGTGGCTTTTGCATTATTCGGCGCTTTCCTGATGTCGCTTACTTATGTGCCAATGATTAGTGCCTTGTTGCTGAGCAGGAAAATTCCTGAAAAGCAAACCCTTGCCGACAGGATGATGCATAAGCTTGAAAACATATACGAGCGCATGCTTGCCATAGTGCTCAGATTCCCGAAAACACCACTGATTGCTGCATTTGGCCTGTTTTTAATTGCAGGTTTTGTGTTAAGCCGGCTTGGCGGCGAGTTTATTCCCGCACTTGAAGAAGGCGATTTTGCTATTGAAACCCGCCTGCTTACAGGCAGCAACCTGAACGCATCTGTAGAAGCAGTTTCAAGGGCATCTAAAATCCTGATTGCCAAATTCCCGGAGGTGGAGCAGGTTGTAGGTAAAACCGGCAGCAGCGAAATTCCTACAGATCCCATGCCTCTTGAGGCCTCTGATTTAATGGTGATTCTTAAACATTCACCGAAATGGCTGATAAAATGGGAAAAGAACTTGAAGCGGTGCCCGGGGTATCTTTCGGCTTCCAGTTCCCGGTGCAAATGCGTTTTAATGAGCTCATGACCGGGGCCCGGCAAGATGTTGTTTGTAAAATTTATGGTGAAAATCTTGATTCATTAGCCGCATTTTCAAAGCTGCTCGGCAACCTTGCCGCAGGCGTAGCCGGTACCCGCGATGTGTATGTTGAAACCGTAACCGGCATGCCGCAGATTGTAATCAGGTTTAACCGGAAGGCCATGGCACAGTACGGCCTCAGCATTGCCGGGCTCAACAAAACCATAAGTGCTGCCTTTGCAGGCCTAAGCAGCGGCTTGGTTTACGAAGGCGAACGCAGTTTTGATTTGGTGGTTCGCCTGCGCAATAACCAAAGGCAAAATGTTAGCGATATTCAAAACCTGCTGATATATGCGCCTGATGGTCGGCAATTGCCTTTGTACCAGGTGGCAAGCATCAATATTGAAGACGGCCCAAGCCAGGTACAGCGCGAAGATGCGCACAGGCGAATAATTGTAGGTTTCAATGTAAGCGGACGTGATGTGCAAAGCATTGTGGAAGAGCTGAAAATTAAAGCGGGAAAGCAGCTTAAGCTTCCCGCCGGTTATTACATAACCTACGGTGGCGCATTCGAAAATCTTGAAAAGGCTAAGAGCAGGCTGGGCATTGCGGTTCCCGCTGCTTTAGCACTCATTTTTGTAATGCTGTACCTGGCTTTCGGGTCGGTAAAGCAGAGCCTGATAATTTATACAGCTGTGCCGCTTTCAGCCATAGGCGGTGTTTTTGCGCTGGCCCTGCGCGGCCTGCCATTCAGTATTTCTGCCGGAATCGGGTTTATTGCGCTCTTCGGGGTGGCTGTTCTGAATGGTATTGTAATGATTGCCGAAATAAACAGGGTAAGGCTGGAAGAAAAACATGAGAGCATTATCATGGTACTTATTCATGCAGCACGTGTTCGACTGAGGCCAATTCTTATGACAGCATCTGTGGCATCATTGGGTTTCCTGCCAATGGCATTAAGCAACGGCGCAGGCGCCGAAGTGCAAAGGCCGCTTGCCACCGTTGTAATAGGAGGCCTTGTGCCTGCAACCTTTTTAACCCTGTTTATTTTACCCGCCCTGTACCTGCTTATTGAACGCAGGCAGGCTGCAAAAAACAATTCCGGTAATAATGCGCCGGGCGCCGGCCCGGCTGCCAAAGTTTCGGTTATAAGTGTTGTTATTTTAGTACTGTCGGCAACGTTTTCAGGATCTGCATCAGCGCAAACTGCCATCGGGCTTTCTGCGGCAATTGATTCTGCCATGCTTAACAATGGCAATCTCCGCAGCGAAAAGCTCAGGTCAGAATACCTGTCCCGCCTTCGCGGTACCGGTGTTGATTTATCGCAGACTATGGTTTCCGGTGAAACCGGGCAGATAAACAGCATTTATAAAGACACCCGATTCAGCGCCACACAGCTGATTCGTTTCCCGACAGTATATTCAAGGCAGCGCAGCCTGCTTAATGAAGAATGGAAAACCGGCGCCCTGCAAACAGCGCTTGCAGCCAATGAACTGAAAAAACAGGTTGCGGAAACCTGGTATGAAATGGTTTACCTGGGCGAAAAGCGCAGGCTTTTACAACATTCCGACAGTATTTATACAAAGTTTGCAGAAAGAGCCGGAAACAGAAAAGCCGCAGGCGAAACCTCAAACCTTGAACATGCAACAGCTGTTCTGCAGCAAAGCAGTATAAAAAACCAGATCAGGATACTTGAAAGCGACTATTCGCTTTTACAGCTGCGCTTAAAAATGCTGATGAACTCAAAATCGGTTTACGTTCCTGAAACGTCGGGCTTTAAAATAACCTGGCCCCTGCCCGACAGCACTGTTCTGGAAAACCACCCCTCGGTATTGCTGCTTAAGGGACAATTCAGAATTTCAGAAATAGGGTATAAGCTTGAAAAAGCCCGCCTGCTTCCTGATTTGTTCATTGGCTATTCCAATATGAGCATTCGAGGTACCGGGGCCGATAATATTGTTTATAACCCATCGCACAGATTCCAAGCCATACAGGCGGGAATTGGTATTCCATTGTTTCAAAGTGCGCAGCGCTCAAGAATTGCTGCCTCCGGTGTTTTGGGTATTCTTGCTAAAAACAACCTTGAAGTTGGGAAATCGGGAATTAAATATCGTTACAGCGCTGCAATCAGGCATTACAAAGCGGCCCTTGCAGGTTTAAACTGGTATGAAACTGCTGCCCTTCCCCAGGCCGATATTATTTTGAAAGGCGCAGATGAGCAATT
>JAZKBN010000012.1:159246-174057 GCA_040388605.1 Bacteroidota bacterium
CGGTGCCATAAACTACCTTGAATGGGTTATGCTCAGCAACCGGGCCCTTGAAAGCAGGAACGAGTATGCAGATGCAATAAAAGCATATAACAGCGCACTTATTGAGCTGTATGCACTTACAGACGCCATAAAATAACATGGCTATACCATCACTTTTAATAAAGTAACGATAGTTAGCTCAGTCAATATTCAAAGAATGAAAACCATAAAAACATTATCCTTTATATTCCTCATAACATTGCTTACAGCATGTGGCGGAAAGGAACAGGAATTACAAAACACGGAAACTAACCAGGAATCAGATTCAGTTTCTAATTTGATAACTTTAACAAAGGCTCAGCAATCAACCATTGAAATTGCAACTGCCGGCCCTTTGGTTAAAGCATTGGCTTCAGTTATTAAGGTTTCGGGGCGTATTGAAGTCCCGCCTCAAAACCTTGTAAGCATCAGTTTCCCATTAGGCGGCTACCTGAAATATACCCAGCTGCTGAGCGGGATGCACATTCGTAAAGGTGAGGTAATTGCCGTTATGGAAGACAGGCAATATATTCAGCTTCAGCAGGATTACCTGACGGCTAAAGTGAATTTAAGTACAAGCGAAAAAGACTACAACCGCCAAAAGCTGATGAACCAAAATCAGTCTTCAAGCGATAAAGCATTTGAAACAGCAGAAGATGCATATTTAAGTAACCGTATATCTGTTCATGCGCTTTCGGAAAAACTGCGTCTTATAGGCATTGTACCTGAAAAGCTGACTGAAAATAATATATCGAGGCAGATTAATATTTACTCGCCTATAGATGGTTTCGTTTCGAAGGTCTTTGTAAACATAGGCAAATATGTAAACCCTACTGATGTGCTTTTCGAAATTGTAAATCCTTTGGATATTCACCTGGCGCTTACCGTCTTCGAAAAAGATATTGACCTGCTTACTGCCGGCCAAACGGTATATACATATACCAACGCGCATCCTGAAATCAGGCATAAGTGCCGAATCATATTAATAGGCAAAGAAATTAACCCCGAGCGCAATGTTGAAGTGCATTGCCATTTCGAGCAATATGATGAAAGCCTTATTCCCGGCACATTCATGAATGCCGAAATTGAAACCCGGAGCAAACCTGTGCCCGCTGTTCCGGAAGGCGCTGTAGTACGATATGAAAATCAGGAATATGTTTTCGTTCAAAAGAGCCCCGGCACCTTTGAAATGCTAAGCGTAATTACCGGCTTGCAGGAAAACGGATATACCGAAATAAAATCCCCGGTTTTTACCGCAGATACGAAAATTGTAAATAAAGGCGCCTATTCTTTACTTATGAAAAGCAAAAACACATCAGAAGAAGAGTAAGCCTTTTTGTCCTGATGTTTCATTTTTAAGCTAAACCCTGGCTTTAGTAAGGTCAGGGTATTGGAGGCTTTGTTCAAATACATGATTAAGTATTTGAACAAGCTTATTATTTTAAATAAATTTGTATCTCGGCGCTAAGCTTTTTCATTATTCGAATATAAACACCCTGCGCTACCTATACACAGATATTTAAAATCACCGGTTAATGAAATCAAAATATAATGCCGCCTTATTGGTCCTGGTAATCAGGCTGTTTTTTGCGGCATCGGCGAATGCGCAAACCATTCCTGCAAACAGGGTGGTTGACTGGAGCTTATCGGGTAATTACGATCCTATTGTTTATCCTGCGCTGAAGCTGAATATTCTGCAATACGGCGGTAAAAACGACAGTACAGGCAATAACAAAACCGCTTTTACCGCATGCATAAATCAGCTGGCAGGCAGGCCGGGCATTATTTATTTCCCGGCAGGGAAGTACAGGTTTACACAAGGACTCGTTTTACCGTCGGGTGTTGTTCTGCGCGGAGACAATTCAGATAAAACCAGCCTCATTTTTAACATGACCGGAAACGGGGCAAATTCAATACAATCAATCGGAAGGGCAGATACTTATTGGGTTGCCATTACCCAATCGGCTAAAAGAGGAAGCAGGTATATAAAGGTAAACGATGCCTCACGAATTGCGGCCGGTACCTGGATAAATATGCGCCGCACAAATTATTGGGACACCCAACCGCCCAATACCTACTCAGGACGCTCGCCTGGGCAGATTGTATTGGTAAAAAGTGTGAGCGGCGACCTGATTGAACTGGCAGATCCTTTGCTTCAAAACATGTCGCCTGCCGACTCATCAATGGTAAGAACATTGGTTCCGGTTAAAAACGTGGTTATTGAGAACCTTAAAATTACCCGGCCCAACGATGCGGCAAACACTGCTTACAATATGTTTTTTTCGCTCGCGGTAAATTGCCGAATCTCGGGGGTTGAAAGCCATTTTTCATCGGCAGCGCATATACTTTTCGATATGGCCGCGCACAACGAGGTATCAGGCTGCTACATACATGAATCTTATGTTTATGATGGGGTAGGCACACATGGCTACGGTATAACCATGGTAGAGGAAACAAGCTTCTGCCGTATTGAAAACAATGTTCTGAAGCGTTTGAGGCACCATATTATTTTTAAGCAGGGCTCATCAGGTAATGTGGCCGGTTATAATTATTGCCTTGATCCTATAAGGGTTGAGTCACCTACAAACGGGGGCGCTGATCTTATTTTTCACGGCTTTTGGGCTTCTGCAAATTTGGTGGAAGGTAACATTGGCATGTATTTGCAATTTACTGCCACGTGGGGGCCAAGCGGGCCTTGTAATACCATATTCCGTAACAGGCTCAATTTTTACGGCATGGTTGGCTCGCAGGTAGATGCAGGTACAAACAGGCTGCAATCAGATTCAATTACGTGTATAGCTAATGATGTTACAGGCACAGGCAGCTACGGCGGAAGCCCGCTTGGTTATCTTGGCTTTGCCGGGTCAGACCATTTATTATACGGCAACAGGGTTCAGGGTGTTTTAAGCCCGCCTGCTCCCGGCGGGGTAAATATTCCTGAAGTATCGCTTTACCGGAAAAACATACCCTATTGGTGGAATTATGCCGACCCATACGGAGGCATTGGCTATCCGAATACCTATGACTGCAATAAAAATCCGGCAAACAGGCGCTGGGATTCCGGAGGCCTTGTTACATTCCCGGCCGATACTTCGGGTAATGAAATTTGCTCTTCCCCATTAATCAGGGCATCCGGACCAATTGTCTTTTCTTCAGGCGGCAGTGTTAATTTAACTGCCCCCTTTGCACCGGAAGCCGGCGAAACAATTATTTGGAGCAATGGGCAAACAGGTAATAACCTGCAGGTTACCACAGCAGGCATTTATTCAGCAAGGCTTATTAATGCAGCGCGCACCTGCACATCAGGGCATAGCAATACCATTGCAGTACAGGTTTTAGCAGCGCCAAGCGTGCCTTTAATTAACAACGGATTACCGGTTACCTGCTTAACAGACAGCATTCTGCTCATCGGGAGCATGCTTGATACTTCAGGGGTTGCCCTCATTGCAGGAAAAAGCGGTATAGCCGGCAATGCCGACAATTCAGGAAACCAGGCAAAATTCAGGAGCCCGCGGGGTATGGCTATGAATGTAAAAGGTGAGCTTTTTGTATGCGACGCAGGCAATAACTGCATACGTAAAATTGATAACACGGGCAGAGTTACTACTTATGCCGGCTCCACTGCCGGCCTTGCAGACGGCTCTTTAGATGCAGCAAAGTTTAATGCGCCTGAAGATGCCGCATTCGACTCAAAAGGCAACCTTTATATTTCAGACAGGGGTAATCACCGCATTCGGAAAATCTCTGTGGATGGTATTGTAAGCACCTTTGCCGGTTCCGACAATGGTAACCAGGATAGCTATGTTCCGGAACAGGCCAAATTCAGTAACCAGCTGGGCATTGAAACAGATGCCAATGATGTTATGTGGGTGGCCGATATTGGTAATACAGCCCTGCGTAAAATTTTGCCCGACGGGCAGGTAAGCACCGTTGCCACCATTTATGGTCTCTCAGATATTTATTCAGACCCTGTAACAGGCAACCTATTCGCCTTATCAATGCTCAATAATAAAATTTTGAAAATCAATACTTTGAGCGGATTGACAGAGGTTTGGGCAGGTAACGGGCAAAGCGGAAACAGCAATGAATTCAGAACCGATGCTTCCTTTAATAATCCTACCGGTATTTCAGGCGACAGGTTGGGAAACATTTACATTGCTGATATGGGCAATAACTGTATTCGTAAAATAGACGCTGCAGGTATGGTAAGCACCTTAAGCGGCAGCAGGCCCGGCAGCAGCAACGGGGCATTAACCAATGCGTTATATAACAGCCCAAGCTATCTCTGCAATTTGAACGGTACTTTCGCTGTTTCAGATACTGCCGATCAGACCATTCGCAGAATTGCATTGCCAAGTCCGCACAGGTGGAGCAACGGCGATACCAATGCATCTTTAACAGCCGGGAGGCCGGGTACTTTTATTCTTACTCAAACCAATTGCAATAATTTGGAATCTGCTTCAATTCCGGTAAATGTATCTTTTGCATTGCCGGCGCCCGCCTTTACAGGCGCCCAAATTGTTATGCAGGGCCAAACAGCGCAATATATTGTGCTTCCGCAAACAGGGGCAATCAGCTTTGCCTGGCGATATACGGGTACAGGCGCAACAATAAATGTTGCAGACAGAACCGCGATTATTCATTTCAATGCCAACGCAACATCCGGTTATCTTTATGCAGCAGCTGTTTCAGCTTGCGGAAAAAGTAAGGAAGACTCAATGAATATCCGGGTTGCAGTAACCGGTAACGAAAAATTATTAAGCAATTATTTCAGTATTAAACCAAATCCAAGTTCGGGCAGTTTCAGGATAGAATCTTTTGCTGAAATTAAAAAGGTGCAAATTTATAACACCCTGGGGCAATTGGTTTACATTAACGAAAACCATGGTTTAGCCCATGACCTGAATTTACAAGTAAGCACCGGCATTTATATTGTGCATTTGCAAACAGAGCTTGGGGAAATTACTCAACGAATATCAGTTGTTAACTAATTTCTCCGCTTTAATCTTTTTACAAAAAAAAGACCGAACACTTAGGTTCGGTCTTTGAATGCTATTGCGTTTTGGCCTGGCAGTCATGGAATGCGAACCAGCTCAAACCAGTACTTACCGATTCCTTCAGTAACTTTAACAAGTTCAGCAAAAGTTACAGGCTTGGTAATAAAGCTGTTGCCTCCTAAATTATAAGTACGCAGCACATCTTCATGCGCACTGCTGGTGGTAAGTATAACTACAGGAATTCTGCTAAGCTCGGGGTTTTCCTTTATTTCGCGAAGCGCTTCCCTGCCGTCTTTACGGGGCATGTTAAGATCAAGCAAAATAAGATCGGGCATTTCATGCTTTGAATTGGCATAGCGGCCGCTCCTTTTCAGGTACTCAAGTAATTCTTCGCCGTCTTCCACAAAAGCAATCTCATTTTCAAGATTGTTTTCTGCAAATGCTTCCTGTGTCATTTCCCTGTCGTCCGAATCATCATCGGCCATCAGGATTTTAAAGGTTGCACGGGCTTTATATTTTTCAACCATAAATATGTTTGTAAGGTAATACTATTATGAATGCTGCGCCTTTTCCGGGTTCACTCTTAGCGGTTATGTACCCGTTATGGTGCTCTACAATCTTTTTACAGATTGCAAGACCAATGCCGGTACCTTCAAATTCGTTTTTTCCGTGAAGTCTTTGAAAGATTGTGAATATTTTATCGATGTATTTATCGTCGAATCCTATACCGTTATCTCTTACCGTGATTTCGCAAAAATAACCATTTTTCTCCTTGGCTAATGTAGGGTAGGCGAAAGTATTTTCAAGTCTTTTCCCGATGATGGAAATTTGTGGATTGGCATCAGGGTTTGAGAACTTTATGGCATTGCTTATCAGGTTTTGAAACAGCTGGTGCATGTGCGAAGGTATGGCCTCCAGCACCGGCATGCCCCTGAATTCAACACTTACATTGCGCTCTTTAATTATGAGATCAAAATCATGTAAGAGGTCCTGCACAATACGGTGCAGATCTGTACTTACAAATGGTTCATTTATGCGGCCAATCCTGCTGAAGTTCAGTATATCGTTAATCAGGTTTTGCATTCGCTGGGCCGAAGCCAGCATTTTCTCAAGGTATCCTTTGCCTTTTTCAGTCAGCTCTGCGGCATTTTGCTCTTTAAGCCTGTCTCCGAAAGCGCGAATTTTCCGAAGTGGTTCCTGCATATCGTGGCTGGCAACAAATGCAAACTGCTCAAGCTCCTTATTGCTTCTTTCAAGCTCTTCTATTTTAAGGCGCAATTCCTCTTCATAATTCTTAAGCTCTGTAATATCATCAAAAGTAACAGTAAAGCCATCTTCAAGCTTAACTGCAGATACGTGCAGCCAATTGCTTTTTTTGCCCGGCTTAATAAGTTCAAATTCCATTACCGGCTGAACCTGCCCGTCTGCAACTTTTTCAAATTTTTCAAACATACCCGCTGCTTCAAGCGCAGGCAACTCTTTTAACATGCGCTTACCATTCAGCGAGCTGCTGTCAAGGGAAAAAAGATCTCCTGTTTTCCTGTTTGCGAGTGTCCATTCAAAGTCCTTAATTTTTCCGCCTTCACCCCTTACAGTTCTGAATGCCATTATACTGCTCTGCGAACTGTTCAGAATTCCGCTTAGCAGGTTCTCGCTCTTTATACGGAGCCTGAAATCGCGGCTTAGCAGGCTGTATGCCACTATACCTAATGCGGTACATAGCAGCATAAAAATCCAAATCAGCAGTTTAACATTGTTTGTGCTTGCTTCAACTTCTGCGTTTCTCTCAACAAGGAGCCCTTTTTCCGTTTCAGCCATTACAGCAATAACGGACCTGATACTATCCATACGGGCTTTGCCGTTTACAATAAAAGGTTGCACGCTATCCAGCTCGGTACCCTTTCTGGCAAAGGTTACCATGCTGTTCATTATTTCGAGCCTGCTTTTAGATATCCTTTTAAGTAAGGACAGTCTTAGAAACTGGTCCTTATTATCGGTTACGAGGCTGTCAAGTACAGCAATATCATAGGGAATACGGTCCTGTGAATCATCGAAGGGTTTTAGAAAGGGCTCCTGCCTTGAGAGCATATAACCGCGTACACCGGTTTCAGCGTCTTTCATATCGCTGCCCAGCCTTTCAAGGGCAATAATAACTTCAAAAGTATGGCGAACCCAATGATCGCTGTCGCGGGTTTTGTCTACAATTTTGAGCGAGGCCATAAATACCAATACCATGCTCAGCATTGATACAGAGAACCAAACAAGCATGTTACGGTTAAACCCGGAATCGCGCATAAATTGAATAATGGTTAAAGGCCTTTAGTTATACCCGGTTGAGGAGGTATTTACAAAGAAAACGATTCTGAATTACATTCTCGCGCATTTGCAAATATTATTCCTGAACGGGTGCTTATTCAATGCTCACCTTGAAAACATAGTCAAACTCGGTAATGCCCGGTTCGAACCTGCCGTTTTTAAGCCCGGTTTGCCTGCGAAGTAATATTCTTAATGTACCCTTTCCGGTTCTGCTGCCTGTAATAATTTCAGTTTCCAGGCCCAGCGGCAGCGGCGGCGCTTCTGAATCTTTATCTGTAATTTTCACTGTCATATCTAAGGCCTGTGAAGCAGAAATTACAGTGCCTGCACCGGGAATTTTAATATTGCCTGTATCCGAATCGCTAACCGGGAGCGCTTGGTAGAAAAACAGGTAGTTATTGCGGTTTTGCCTGATGCCTGCAGTTAAATCAAGGTCAGGCTCTTTTGTGGAATCAGTTAATGTTAATGTGCCGATGTACCTGGTGTTTGGCTTTAAGGTAAGCTTGGCGTTCGAAGTATCGGGCGCTATGTTATCATTAATATCGGGCCTGCGCAGATAGGCTGTTACTTTATCAGAGGCATTAGCGGCATTTACAAGGCTGTATGTGATACGTGTTATGAAGTCTTTTTTTATAACTACAGTAAAGCTGTAATCAAAATCTGTGCTTCCGGGGTCGTAGCGGCTGTTTTTAACCCCGGGCTGGTGCCTGAGCAATACACGCAGGTTTCCGACGCCTGACCTGCCTTCTGTAGTAATAATTGTTTCCAGGCCCAGCGGCAAAGGGGGTGAACCTTTGTCAAAATCTGTTCGCTGAACACGCATGCCCAATGTTGAAGATAAAGGTACCGATGTTGCTGAACCCGGGATCTTAATTCTTGAAGTATCTGTTGCATTAACAGGTAGGGGTTGGTAAAACACAAGATGCTCTGTACCACGTTTCCTGATGGTGTCGCTTATATTTTCATTGGGGGTACCGCCGCCGGTTAGAATAAGCTCACCGCGGTAAGCAGTATTTGCCTTTAAGAAAAGGGTATCTTTTGAATGGTCGGGCGGGGTTAAATCTTCGGGATCATTACGCTTTATGGTTGCAATTACCACATCTGTAGAGTCGCCAATATTGGTGAGCTTCATTTGAATGGTCTGCATAAATTCATTATCAACCGCATTGGGGTTGGCAATATCTTCATCGTTGCAGGCAGTAAAGCCTAAAACCAAGAGCATTGCTATTGCAGGCAACCAAAATGCGCTAAAGTAATTTGTCTTAATTGTTTTCATATTCGGGTTATCTGAAACTTGAATTTGTGATTAGCTATTAACCTGTTATGCTTTCCTGTTTTGGTTTTTTAACGTAAAAGGTTAAGGCCAGCGTAATTATATAGCTGCTTCCAATATCATCTGCAAAATAGCGGAACCTGTTTTGGTAGTCTCTGTATGCGCGATTCAACAGGTTATTTGCCTTGAAGCTTAGTATTGACTTTACTGAATTACCCGGCTTAAATTCACCTGATAACTTCATATAAAGGAGATTATATGCCGCGGGGCTTGCCGCATAATCGCTGTTGGCGGGTACTCGCATTTGCTTTGCAACAAACATGCTCCCGGCACTTAACTCGGCAGGTATTTGCCTGCCTGCTGCATTAACTTTTTTTCCAAAATTATGGCGAAAAGTTAAGCCAAAATCAAGCCTGTTTGCAGGAACAAGATTCATAGGTTGAGAAGCGCTGAGATTATCTGCCATTATGAGCGCAGGTTTTGCGTAAACAGAAAGCCCCGGTGTAAATGCGTAATTTATAAAGGCGTCGAAACCGGTAAAAGCGGCATTGCATTGGCTGTAAGCAAATTCAGGAAATGTTCCCCTGATTGTCTGCCTTGTGTTCAGGGTAGGCCGAAGCCATATATAGCCGTTAAAGTTATTGTACCAAATGCTTGCCTCTGCAGTAAACTCAGCGCCGTGGTAATCAATATCAAGGCTTAGGCTGCGTACCTTTTCAGTGCTTAAATTCGGGTTCCCTACATCGTAGCTTGCAGCGCTTTGGTGAATTCCGTTACTGTAAAGCTCATTTATTGCCGGCGGACGCCATGCCGTTCCAACATTCAGTGTTGCCAAAAACGCATCTGAAAATTTATATTGCATACCAAGGCTTGCGCTCACATTGCTGTAGGTATGCGTAGGCTTTAAAAGCGGGCTGTTGGCGTTTCCTAAAATTTGGTACATAAAAGCCCGCTGCCACCTGTAATCTGCCCGAACGCCGGCCTCCAGTAACAGATTCTCGTTAATATGCATGCGTTCAATGGCATAAGCGCCTGCGCCGTAAGTTCTGAAATTTGGAATAAAGAAGCGGCCGTCCCATTTATTGCCTTGGGTGGCAAGATTTATTCCTGCGCTGCCGTGCAGGCGTGTAAGGGGGTCCTGCTTATAATTCAGATCAAGTGAATTTGTAGCTATGCTTAGCCAAAGCGCAGGCTTAAGGGTTCCGTTTAAAGGAATGTAGTCAAATTCCTGCCGGGTATTTTGCTGAAAAGCGTAAACGGCCTCAAGGCTGCCGGTGGCCGGGTTGCCAAAAAGCCTTGCCTTAGCGAAGTTATGCATCACCTGTTGGTAGGGCCTGCCTATTGTATAGCTGAAACGGTCTGGCGTTAATGGTTTATTTGCACGCAAAGCCAAGTCTAAATCTTCAGTACTGCCAATATGTGATGCGGAAAGAATGCCGAGGTCAGAGTTAAATAAACTGTAATAAAGCTCAGCACCCATTCCCTTGTTGCTGTATTCTGCCAAAGCTGAAAAATCACCTTCCCGCATTGCTGTATTATCGAGGTAATACCTGGCTGCCCTGAGGTTACCGGCACGCTTAAAAGTACCTTGCATCCTTATTTTTAAACCTTCAGTAATACCTGTAAATACATGATCGGCAAAAGCTGTTGCAGATACTCCCCTGCCATTGCTGTTGCCCGACATGCTGATTCCTGCCTTATTTCCTGAAATTTTAGCAGGTTCAGATAATATAACCCCGCCCATTGCTTCAGCGCCATAAGCAATTCCGGCTGTACCCTTTAATACACTTGTTTCACCTGTATTCGGGTCTAACTCGGGTGCATGTTCATTGCCCCATTGTTGTGCCTCAAGCTTTACCCCGTTGTTCATAATGTAAATTCGGTTCCCGCTCTGGCCCCTGATTACAGGCTTTTGTATGGTGCCGCCGGTCTGGTAAACTGTTATGCCCGGTATTTCTTTCAGTGATTCTCCCAAAGTTTCCCCGGGCGAGGTTTTTCCAACTTTGGCAGCATTAAAAAGCGTTTGCCTCCTTTTAGAGTTGCCCGATGGGTCAGCATGTATTTCAACCTCGTCAAGGTGTTTTTCAACACGCTCAACATATATATTATGAAAACCGTTACTGTTCGGCCCGCTAATCAGTACTTTTTCATGAACCGGCTTAATGTTGCTGTTCTTAATAATTATAACATAATCTTCCGGGTAAATTTTAAATACGATTTTTGAACCGCTAAAGTTGTTTATCACGGTATCGGCCACTGTTTCCCCGCCCTTATTCACCAGTTTTACTGATGTTCCGGCGCTTAGATAAAACTCTTCCCCGGAACCTTTTTCTTTAAAACGGAATTCAAAAGGTAACTTTTCCTTCCCGGGAAAATGTTGAGCCAGAATAGTCCCGGGATGCACAAACGCCGATGCAAAGCAAAGAAAAAGCCCTAAAGTCTTTAACATGAACGCAAGTTATACAAATGCAACAATGTTGCAAAAAGAAATTCTAAGTTTTATAGCTGTACTCCCGGTTTGTTCTTTAGTGCGAACACATTAACTTAGCGTTTTATAAGAAAATCAATCACTTATCTAATTTCCCATGTTGGGATTTGTTCCCGAAAAGGGCCTGTATTTGTTAACTTTTCAATGTTTTTTTTATTAAATATTAATAGGCCCTTATATTTATATGCTTACTGCCAACCAAACCAATTAGCCGAAACATGAAAATAGACCAAATAGTAATTTCGCCCGAAGGGGTATCTGAATCGCTGACTGACCGCATTACAGATAAGTCAAAAGCTTCACTGGTTTTGGCTTTTTCTGACCGCAGCCTGATTAGCGAAAAAGGCTGGTACAGCACCTTGCATAAGCTATACCCTTCGGCCCGCATTATATCCTGCACAACAAGCGGCGATATTGCCGATGTACATCTTTCCGAAGATCGCATTGTGGCCACCGCTATTGAAACCGAAAGCAGCCACATTCACGTATATAACACACGTTGTTCCGGGGGCGCTGAAACCGGTGTTGTTGCTGCTAAACTTGCTGAACAGACCGATATTGCAGGCCTTCGCCATGTATTCCTGATTTCTGACGGGCAATTGGTAAACGGTACCGACCTTATTGAAGCTTTCAATAATAAAATGCCGGCTTCTGTTTCAGTAAGCGGCGGCCTTGCCGGCGATGCCGCGCGTTTCCAAAAAACCCTAGTCGGAATAGATGATGATATTGCTGAGGGTAATATTGCAGCCATTTGTTTTTACGGCGAAAACCTGAATATAGGCTTGGGAACAAAAGGAGGCTGGGATACCTTCGGGCCCGAAAGAATTATCACCAAATCGGAAAACAACCTGCTGTATGAGCTTGACGGCAAAAACGCCCTTGAGCTTTACAAAACATACCTTGGCGATAAGGCAAAAGATTTGCCCGGCGCTGCCCTGCTTTTCCCGTTGCGCATAACCACAGCCGATGGTAAACCATCATTGGTTCGTACAATACTAAATATAAACGAAGCTGACCAAAGCATGGTTTTCGCCGGTGATATGCCGGTAGGAAGTCGTGCCCAGCTGATGAAAGCAAATTTCGATAAGCTCATAGACGGCGCAGGTGAAGCTGCAGAGCTAACCCAAGCCAAAGGCGGCAACAGCCCTGAGCTTGCTTTACTTGTAAGCTGCGTGGGCCGTAAACTGGTATTAGGCCAGCGTACAGAAGAAGAGCTTGATGCTGTAAGGGAGATTCTTGGCGAAGAAACTGTTTTGGCCGGATTCTATTCCTACGGCGAGCTTTGCTCATCAGGCAACGATAACCGATCCGATTTACATAACCAGACAATGACAATTACTACGATTTCCGAATCATGACCCAAACTGTTACTAACAGACTCCTGCAACGCCAATTAAGGAAGTTTTTTAAAAACCCGGAGGCATTGCCTGCGGAGTTCCGGGATTTTGTACGCTTTGTAAGCGATTCTTACGACCATTACGAAGAAGACCGTAAACTGCTTGAGAGAGCCATGGAGCTCAGCTCGGCCGAGCTTTTTGCCGCCAACCAAACAGTTACGGAAACTTCTGAATATCAAAAACGCATCCTGCTTAAAATCAGCGAGATGCTTGAAGAAATAAGCCAATGCGATAAATCAAAAAAACTATCGGCTGATGAAAACCCGGCATTCCTGGTTAGTATGCTCGCAGAGCAGATTGAGCTAATAAAGTCTGCCCAGGAAAAACTGAGAGCCAGTGAAAACTCCCTGCTCGAAGCCCAGGAAATTGCCGGCCTCGGCAGTTGGGAAGTTGATTTGCTTGAAAATAAAGCTTCATGGAGCCGGCAGGTTTATAAGCAATATGGCAGAAGTGCAGATTTATCTGCACCAATGAATGATGAATATTACAGCCTTTTGCACCCCGAAGATGTTGATGCGCTAAAGCAATGTATGCTTGAAGCAGCTGAAAAAGGGGAATGTGCTTTAGAGCAACGCGTAATACACAGCGACGGCAGCATTCGTTACCTGACCAACACAGTTCGTACTGTCTATGCAGAGGATGGCAGCATTAAAGGCTTTTACGGCACATCACATGATATAACACATCGCAGGCAGGCAGAAGAACGCATTCGCAACAGCGAGGCAAACCTGAATGCGCTGATTGAAAACACCATTGATACAGCATGGTCGGTAGATTTGAATTTGCAGCTGATAATTTGCAATTCAGCCTATAAGGATGCCATTGCAGCTCAAACAGGTAAGGAGCCTCAAACAGGAGAAGCAGTTAATTTCGATGCCTATCCCGAGGAATTCAGAGGCGATTGGGTGGCCTATTACGAACGCGCCATTGCCGGGGAGCGCTTCACTACCGAAACCCCTATGCTCATTGAAGGTGAAATTATTCCTTTCGAGCATTCCTTTAACCCAATTATCGACATAAGCGATAAAGTTGTAGGCGTTGCCGTATTCGGCCGTAACATACAGGAACGCAAGCTTGCTGAAACCGAGCTTGTTGAGGCAAAAGACAAAGCTGAGAATGCCGCAATGGCCAAGGCGCAGTTCCTGAGCACCATGAGCCATGAGATCAGGACTCCCATGAATGCCGTTATCGGCATTACCCACCTCCTCCTGCAGGATGAACCCAAGCCTGAGCAAATGGAGAACCTTAAAACACTCCGTTTCAGTGCCGAAAACCTGCTTGTACTGATTAACGACATTCTTGACTTCAGTAAAATTGAAGCCGGTAAAATAGATTTCGAAGAGGTTGACTTCAGCCTCAGCGAATTACTCAGCGGCATACGGCATTCATTTGCTTATAAAGCTGAAGAAAAACACATTCGCCTGAGAATCAGGAAAGAAGAAGACATACCTGATGTGTTGGTTGGCGACCCGACCCGCCTTGCACAGGTGCTTACCAATTTGGTAGGCAATGCTGTAAAGTTTACCGAAAAAGGCAGCATTACCCTCGATATTGAGCTTAACAAGCGCGACGATAAGCAAATAACCCTCGATTTTATTATTGAAGATACCGGCATCGGTATTCCTCAGGATAAAATAGATACCATCTTCGACCGGTTCACGCAGGCAGGCGCTAACACCACCCGTAAATACGGCGGAACAGGTCTTGGGCTTTCAATTGTTAAGCGCCTCGTCGAAATGCAGGGAAGCAGCGTTCACCTGGAAAGCATTGAAGGCAAAGGCTCGAAGTTCAGCTTTTCACTTACCTTCAGGCACAGCAGCCGGTCGTCGGTTCGCAACCGCAGCTACCAGAATTTGGGTACCTTCAAGAGCCTGAAAGGGGTTAACCTTTTGCTTGTGGAAGATAATCCTATAAATGTTATGGTGGCCCGCCAGTTCCTCAACAAATGGGACATTTCAGTTGACTATGCAGAAAACGGCCGAATTGCCGTTGAAAAAATACAGGCAAAAGACTACGATGTAGTACTTATGGATCTGCAAATGCCTGAAATGGACGGTTATACCGCAAGCCGGCTCATCAGGGAATTGCCTGATGAGAAGTATAAAAAACTGCCCATTATAGCCCTTACCGCTTCTGCTATGCTTGAAGTACAGGACCAGGTATTTAAAACCGGAATGACAGATTATGTTACCAAGCCTTTTAACCCATCTGACCTGTATAACAAAATAGCCATGCATACCCAAGGACTTGAAGAAGAGGAAATGGTATAAGCTGTAACTCTCCCAAGTTACGTATGCTATTTGAGTTCATTTAGGATTTTGG
>JAZKBN010000013.1:0-2368 GCA_040388605.1 Bacteroidota bacterium
TGGCAGTAGTAGTTAAGTAGTACTTACCCGCGTGCTTTAATTGGGCGTTGGTAATTCTTGGGTTTTGCTGCGTGCTTGCGAAACTGTTGGGGCCGCTCCATGCGTAGGTAGCACCGGTGAGGGTGGTGGCAGTAAGTTTTAAAGTGTCGCCGGTGGATATAGGGGAATTGGAGGTGGCAATAATGGGAGCCGATAAGTTATCATATTCAATAATGAATTGATAGGAAAGATTTAAATCATTATCCCAGTTAAAATTATATTCGGGCCTGATTACAATGTAATCCTGAATTCCGAAACCGTCAGGTTGGAAGAAATCCCATGAAGAGAATGTAAATGCTTCTCCGGTAACCCATTCCCAATTATTGGTCTGTCTTATATCGCTGCCTCCAATAAATACTATCGCATTTATGTCACGCACCATTTGAACTACAAACGCGTTCTCTGCTGCATCTGTAATTGATACTAAATGCGCTCCTATAGATTGTGCATAGTCCCTTGCATCAGTCCAGTTTTTTAAAACGGTTGAGGCATAATAATTATGCCCGTTATACGTATACTTCTGCCCGAAATTCCCTGCCTCAGATGCAGGTAATACCCCCCCTGCAAAGGGGTTATTCACCGTCAAACTCAATACCCTCACTGTATCACAAGCCCCGGTTGTACGCAGTGTATCTGTATAAGTGCCGGATGTTGTTAAAATACGTCCGTAGAAATTATAGGTATTTCCCGGGCAAATGCCCACCGATACCGTTGGTTTAACAAAAGGCACGCAGTTGATTACAACCGTTACAGAATCAAGGTGCGTACAGCCGTTGGCAGTAGTAGTTAAGTAGTACTTACCCGCATGTCTTAATTGGGTGTTGCTGATGCTTGGGTTTTGCTGCGTGCTTGAGAAGCTGTTGGGGCCGCGCCATGCGTAGGTGGCACCGGTGAGGGTGGTGGCTGTGAGTTTTAAAGTATCTCCGACAGGTAGGGGGGAGTTGGAGGTTACGATGAAGGAGGTTTGGTCGTATTCAACGATGAACGTAAGTTCCTCGGAGCCGGAAAGGTCATTCCAAACGCCACCATTGTCGCGGCTTATATGCAGGTAATTCTCGATACCTAAATAATTATCCGGTTGACCAAAAGACCAATTGCTGTAATTAAAAGGAGTGCCGTCTGTCCAAAGCCAAGTTCCTTCTGAAGCCTTGTCGGTACCACCTAACCATGTAGCTTCAGTAACACTACTCTGAATTAATGATATTACAACTAAATTTTCAGCAGCAGAACTTACCGATACCAAATGCCCGCCCAGTAAGGCTGCATAAGTACTCGCTTCTTCCCATGTTTTTGAACTATTTGAAATGTAATAATTATGCCCGTTATACGTATGCTTCTGCCCGAAATTCCCCGCATCCGATGTAGGCAAGGAAGCCCCGACAAATGGATTGTTCACAGTCAAACTCAATACCCTCACTGTATCACAAGCCCCGGTTGTACGCAGTGTATCTGTATAAGTGCCGGATGTTGTTAAAATACGTCCGTAGAAAGTATAGGTATTACCCATACAAATTCCGACAGATACAGTTGGCTTGGTAACTATACAATACCCTTTTCCGGTAACGCCTATTGTATTGGTTCCGCTTGTGGCATTGCTGCTTACAATAATATTGCCGCTGTACGTTACTGCCGCCGATGGACTGAACGTTACCAAAACATTCTGTGAGCTGCCTGCCGCTATTATACCATTGAATGAGCCTGAATAGCCCGATGGGAAAATGATGTTGCTTACCAACAGATCGCTGTTACCGCTATTGGTAATAGTCAAGTTGCGTGAGCCTGCCTGGCTCGTGCTTACCGTTCCGAAATTGGTACCGGAGCTCATTGAAAGAGAAATTGTCCTTGTGGCTGCCACACCATTACCGCTCACCGCAAAAGTGCCCGGCCCGCTTGTGGCATTGCTGCTGAAAACAATATTGCCTCCGTAAGCGTTCGCAGCCGAAGGGGTAAAGCTTACATCTAAATCGCTGAAAGCTCCGGGGGTGATTATTATAAGGCCGGCTGAGCCCGAAAAACCTGAAGGATAGCTTACGCTGCTGATTTGCAGCGCCGTATTTCCCGTATTACTTATACGCAAAGTGCGCGTAAGCGTTTGCCCGACAATCACGTTCCCGAAATCGGCACCTGCTGACATGGAATAGGAAATAATACGGGTGGGCACATCAACCCCTGTACCTGTAACAGGCTTTGTATTGCCGCCGCCGGTGGCATCGGAGTTAACGGTAATATTGCCGTTGTAGAAAACTCCCGATGTCGGACTGAAAGTTATTGTAAGGGTTTGCGAGCCGCCTGCGGCAATGGTTCCGCTGAATGAGCCTGAAAAGCCCGT
>JAZKBN010000013.1:2378-98107 GCA_040388605.1 Bacteroidota bacterium
TGCTTACGTTCAGGGCGCTGTTGCCGTTGTTGGTAATAATTAAGGTCCGGGTAGATGTTTGGCCTGTGTTTACACTTCCGAAATCGGAACCCTGGGGGGTGCTGAGGGAAATTATGCGGGTGGCTGCAATGCCTGTTCCGCTTACGGCAACCGTATTGGAGCCACCTGTGGCGTTGCCGTCTACAATAACATTACCGCTGTAAAATGTGCCCGCAGTCGGTGTGAATGTTATGGTAACATTTTGAGAGCCCCCGGCAGGAATTGTTCCGCTGAAGTTGCCGGAAAAGCCCGGGGGTAAAACAAAGAAGTTTATAGTAAGCGGACCGGTGCCGTTGTTGGTAATAATTAGGGTACGGGCAGCGGTTTGCCCAACTATTACACTGCCAAAATCGGTTCCCTGCGGCATGGAGAGGGATATGATACGGGTTACAGGCGTAAGGCCAATACCCGATACCGCCAGCAGGTTATTACCGCTTGTGTTGTCGGAGTTTACATTTATGCTGCCGCTGAAGGTGGTTGTTACCTGCGGGGCGAAAGTTACATCTATGTTTTGGCTGGCACCGGCGGCTATGGTACCTGTCCATACACCTGAGAACCCTGCCGGGTAGCTTATGTTAAATACCGTTAAGGGGCTATTGCCGTTATTGGTAATAACCAGCGTTCGGGTTACCGACTGTCCTGTATAAACGCTGCCGAAATTGGTACCGGCAGGTATACTTAGTGTAATATTCCTATCAATGGCCACAGCAGTTCCCGATACAAAAATGCTGCTGCTCCCGCCCGTTGCATCGCTTGAAACGTTGATATTGCCTGAATAGAAGCCATTTGAGAAGGAAGCGAAAGTAATGGTCACATCCACAAAAGAGCCCGGGCTTATGGTGCCCGAATACGAGCCGTTAAAGTTACCGGGCAGGCTCAGGCTGAAAACCGTGAGTGTGCCTGTTCCGTTATTAGTTATGCGCAGCCTGCGCGTTGAGCCTGTGAAAGGCGATATGGTTCCGAAATCTGAACCATCGGGCATGCTGAGGGAAATTATTCTTGTTGCGGCCGGGGAACCGGCCTGCGTAATGGTTATAGTTTGAGAGTTTCCAAATGAATTGCTTAAGGTTATGGTGCCGGTTCTGGAAGACGAAGATGGGTTTTGGCTGTTTGTAAATACTGAAAAACTGCCGTTAGCACTGCCCGATGAGGCGCTTGTGTTCAGCCAGCTCACATTTGATGAAACTGTCCAGGAAGTATTGGATGACACCGATACCGAGCCGGAGCTGCCCGAAGTATAAGCCAATGAAAAGGAGCCTGGGCTTACTGAAAGGAAGGGTGTAAATGCGGTAATGGTAATGGGTTGCGAATAGTATAATTGTCGCGTTGTGAGCGGATCATGGGGGGAGGCGTCCTTAAGGTGCTCGGCCATAAAATAAACCGTGGTGGTACCACTGGTTCCCAAGCCCAGGTTTGCCGCGTTTATACTGTTTGTTTGCCTGTTGTTCAGCAAAAACACATTGTCAACAGATCCCTGCAGACGGTTAAATGAATTGCATACAGTATTATTCCTGGTACCTGACAACTCACGGGCACTCAGGTCATAGTACTGCCCGCTAAAGGTTCCCCCGTTGCAGGTTGCCAATTCAACTGTAATTGTTGAACCGGAAATACTTATAACCTTCATAGAAACGCTGTTGGTATATGTCATGCTCGGTGAGCAAAATTCAGAACCTAAACCACAGCCTTGGTGGCTATAAGATGCAGTGGTCGCAATGTATTGCGTTTGCCCCAAAACTTCAGGAACAAAAAACAATCCCACAACCAGTGTAAGTAACAAAATTAAAACCGCAGAATTGCGCAGGTAATTTATGTATAGCATTTTCATATTATATGCTTGTTTATTGGCTTTCTGACAATGGTAAGATTCGCCGAGAAATGGTTCGGCGGTATTACAGCCGAACCTGTTATATGTTTTGTTACTGGTATATTTATAAAGTATTTACTCAACCCTTAATTTAATTACCCCCCTGTAAGCCCCGGCCTGCATGGTGCACACATAGGTGCCTGCCGCAAGGCCAGTGGCCGTAAAACCATGCCTGTGCATACCGGCCGAATAAGGCGCATTGTATGTGTACACGCTGCGGCCAAGCAAATCGGCTATGTTCAGGGTAACATCGCTGTCTTCAGGCAGGGCGAACCTGATATTGGTTTCTCCGCTGAAAGGGTTGGGCATATTGTTAAGCAAGGCATAACCTGCCGTATTAGGCGGTTGCACCGACATGGTACTTGTAATGCTTACGGTGCCTTCCGCATCGGGTAAGTCAAGGGGCAGCATATCGGTATTAAAGGCCTCGGTAACTATAAGGGAGCTGTTAATCTTCATCGGCGATGTTTCACCCTCGGCCCCAATGGCGCGGAATTCGGCCCAGGCAATTATGCTGCCTTCGGGCAGGCTGCGCTCTGTTGCGGAAGGCTCATCCCAGCTCAGGCTGAGCTTACCTTCCGCAACACGGGCATTGTGGTGAATATAGCCCATAGGGCTGCCGTCGAGGCTCATATACTGAAGCAGGGCCGGGTTCCATTGCAGGGTAAACTGGAAACCCTTTACACCGTTGAACCTGTAAGCCCTGATGGGTATGCGTACGGTTCCGCCTGGCAGAACGCGCTCGGTACCGGGTTGCAGGTTAATTTCATCGGCGGCGGCAAGGCGGGCAATGCTGTTGTCCCAGCTGTTGTTCACATCGCCTATCTTAATACCGATTATGTTTTTATTAACCAGGTTGCCCTGCACATTGGTAAAAGTGGTGGTTGTATCGGCATCGGAGTAAAAAGGAAAGGGCGGATTTGTAAGGCTGCGGGCCGCATCCACAAACATCCATTGGCGGCTGTGGTCGAAGAAGTCTGTTTCAGCAAGCACAACAGGGCGTATTTTTGTAATATCAAGGGTTGAAACCAGCCCGTCCATATTTGCATCGGCGGCAAGCTGCTTGTAGGCGCTCCCAAGGCCTTGAATGGCCAGAATCTGCTTCCTTATAATGGCTATATCGAGGGTGGTAACACCGTTGTTTACCATTACATCGTTCTGCTTGAGGCCTTTAATACCTAGGGTATGGCCCTTGTAGATATCGAATGAGAAAGTACCGGCGGTGGTGGTTGTAAAGCTTTGGGGATCAGGCTTGCCGCCTGTGGCCAGCAGGCTTACGGTACGCACAGGCATGCCGCTTTCCGAAAGCACTTTGCCGCTTACAGTAAGCAGGGGTGCCACTTCTATCTGCCCGGGATTCAGGGTAACGGGTATTAAGCAGTTATTGCTGTTCACCACCTCGGCAACTATGATGTTCCCGTTCAGGAATACAGGTATATTGGTTCCGGCCGGGGCCAATACGTTAAAACGGATGCTGAAAAGTATTGAGCCGTCAGGCAAAGAACGGGGAGTAAGGGTTGGGTCGCTCCAGGCAATTACCATTCTGCCTGCAGCAGTTTGGCCTGTCCCGAAATCAGTTTGTAAAAGCGACGAAACACCTAATGCTTCCACACCGGCATAAGTAGCCAGTGCGCTGTTCCAGGAAATGCTGAACTGGGTGCCTAAAATATTATTCCAGCCGTACACCCTTACCGGCACAACTGCCTGCGTGGCAGGATCGGCGATAACAGTATCGCCCTTAAATGTTACCGGCAATATTGGGCTCACGGTTACAGTCACCGTTGCTGTGTTGGTACAGGTTCCTGAAGTACCTGTTACAGTGTAAGTAGTGGTAGTTGTAGGATTGGCCGTTACGGTGGTGCCCGTAGTGGCGCTAAGCCCGGCAGCGGGCGACCATGTATAGCTTGTTCCGCCCGAAGCGGTTAGTATGGTTGAGCTACCGGTACAAATTATAGGGTCGGCGGCAGTGGCACCAATATTTGGCAGGGCGGCTACGTTGATTGTGATTGTTTTTGTATTGGTACAGGTATTTGTACCGGTACCTACCCCGGTTACGGTGTAAGTAGTGGTTACGGTCGGGTTGGCCGTTACAGTTGTTCCCGTGGTTGCGCTAAGGCCCGTGGCAGGTGACCAAGTGTAGGTTGAGCCCCCGTTTGCGGTAATGGTGGTGGAACCGCCCGCGCAGAGGTTAGCATTAAGGGCATTGGCACCTATGGTCGGAGGGGTAGTTACGTTAATTGTAACAGTTTTCGTATTCGGGCAGGTGCCGTCGCTGCCGGTTACGGTATAGGTGGTGGTGGTGGCAGGGCTCGCAGTTACCGTTGCGCCGGTAGTGGCACTAAGTCCTGTGGCAGGAGACCATGTGTAGCTTGAGCCGCCTGTAGCAGTAATGGTGGTGGAGTTGCCTGCACAGAGGTTAGCATTAAGGGCAGTGGCACCTATGGTCGGAAGTGTGTTTACTGTAATAGTTACCGTTTTCGTATTCGGGCAGGTGCCGTCGCTGCCGGTTACGGTATAGGTGGTGGTGGTGGCAGGGCTCGCTGTTACCGTTGCGCCGGTAGTGGCGCTGAGTCCTGTGGCAGGAGACCATGTGTAGCTTGACCCGCCTGTAGCAGTAATGGTGGTGGAGTTGCCTGCACAGATGGCCGGCAATAAAGCAGTTGCCCCTATGGTCGGAGGGGTGTTTACGGTAATAGTTACCGTTTTCGTATTCGGGCAGGTGCCGTCGCTGCCGGTTACAGTATAGGTGGTGGTGGTGGCAGGGCTCGCAGTTACCGTTGCGCCGGTAGTGGCGCTGAGTCCTGCTGCAGGAGACCAGGTATAGCTTGTGCCGCCCGTGGCAGTAATGGTGGTGGAGTTGCCTGCGCAGAGGTTAGCATTAAGGGCAGTGGCACCAATGGTCGGTGGGGTGGTTACGTTAATAGTAACAGTTGTGGTATTTGTACAGATATTACCATCGGTACCCGTTACGGTGTAAGTAGTTGTAACACTAGGGTTAGCCGTTACAGCTGTTCCCGTGGTTGCGCTAAGGCCCGTGGCGGGCGACCAAGTATAGGTTGAGCCGCCTGTAGCAGTAATGGTGGTGGAGCCACCCGCGCAGAGGTTAGCGTTAAGGGCTGTGGCAGATATATTCGGTTTTGCGTTTACGGCCAGGTTGGTGCCGTTATCGGTACCGTTTACCGGTGGATTAGAAGATGTAACGCGAATTCTGTAGGCTGTGCCTGCGGCGGTGGCAACAGGTATCACAGCTGTAATCGGGCTTGCGCCGGTACCAATATTCACAGGGCTCGCGAAAGAACCGGTGGCATCAGACAGCTGGGCAGTATAAATATTCCCGCCGCCGAATGTGCCCAAGGTAGTATAAGGCACCTGCACCGATGCTCCCTGGCAAAACGGGCTGCCGGTAATTGCCCCGGTGGTAATTATATTATCCTGTATGGTTACAGAGCCGTTGCTGTTGGTGTTGGTTACTACGTTGAAGCCGGTATTCACAAATTCCAGCGGGGTGGGGCTGTTGCCGAAAACCACCGGAACCACTCCCGACGTTGCGTAAATTTTAAAACGCAGGGCAAACAGCACCGTATTATCGGGCAGGGTTATGCCGCTCAGGGTGGGGTCGTCCCATGAAAAAGTAACTTTGCCCGGCGATCTTGTTCCGAAGTTCGCATTACTATCCAAACCAAGGGTGTTGTTCGATTGCAAAATGGCTACAGCCCTTTTGGCCCCCGTAACAACCGTATCAAGCTTAATTTTCGTATTATCCCATGAAACTGTGCCTTGCCCGGAAATAAGGTTCACATAATTGGCGGCAGTAATTTTTACAATAACCACCGAGCCGGGCGCCCCTACTACGTTTTCGCCGATTAGCCGAACCTGTGCCTGCGTACTGCCAGGCAGCCCGAAGAACAATAGCAGCCCGAATATAAATGCGGGAAACCTTAAAAGGGTTTTATTTAATTTGTTGGCTTTAAACATCATAAATCAGGTAGTTTTATATTCGGGGTACGAAACTGTATTAATTATATTGAACAATGCCGGGCAGGTGCCCCGCACAGGTTTTGAAAGAGGTATTGAATAATTGCTGAGCTGCTACCGAAAGAGCTTGGAAAGAGGGCTGTGCACGCGGTAAGCCAGCATTAAATCATGGTTGGAGCCGTAAGGCTCGTATGCCGCAAAGCCATTGAACTCGTAGGCATAGTATAGCGCCAGCTCCTGCGTCAGGTTAAATGAAAGCACGGCGCCCATGGTTCCCCGCATGCCTATGTTAAGCCCGGCCGAAGCAAGGCCCTCATCGGTAATTCGCAGGCCTATGCGGGCATTATATTCGCCGCTCTTACTTATATTGCCCGTAACCGATGGTATAATGAGCACATTGGCATCTGCGGGGAATAGCCATGCGCCGCTGAAATTGAAATCAGGCATGAAAACAGTTTCAAGGCTGCCCCCGAAATCAGGCCGAACGGGCTGCAGCTGCCCCATGCCTATACCTGCATAGCCATGCGAAGAGCAAAGCGCCAGGCCAATGCTTAAATCAGGCGTGTAGGCCGATGAAGCAATAAATGCCGGATCGCGGGGGTTGGCCAGCCTTACATCTGCCAGGTTAAGCCTCCATGCCGAAAAGCCTGTGGAAACCCCTAAGCTTAACCTGAGGTTATTATTCAGGCTGATGTGCCGCGCATAAGAAAGCCGCAGCGAGGTACGCTGCAAAGCGCCTGTACTCTGCTGCCAAACCGTGCCGCCTATACCATGCAGGTGCTTCAGCCTGCCCAGGGGCTTCAGCAGGGTTTTGGAAGTGTCTGTTGTTTTAAAAAAGGCGTAGCGGTGACGCCTGCCTGTTTTGAATTTTAAATCGGAAGCTGATGATACCTGCAGGTAAAGCTGGGCTGGGCCGCCGCTTACGGTTGTCCACTGCCTGCGGAAACCCAGGGAGCCGCCAAGCTCTTCCATACCGGTAAAGCCCGGGTTATACAGCATGGGCGATGATACCGAAAGCGGCGAAGTAAGATCGGCCTGGCAAAAGGCCTGCCGGGGAAAGACCGCCCAAAGCAGCAAGAGCATGGCGCGGCATATTTGGTGTTTAAGGACTTGCATGCGCTTATCGGCTAATGGTTAAATGTCCTTTATACACAGGGCCCTTACCCTGCTTTAAATCAATAATAAAGTAATAAGTGCCTTCCTGCGCCGGGCCCCAGGGGGTTGTGCCGTCCCAGGGGGTATATGGCCCCCTTGATTCATAAGCAATGTTTCCTTCAGGGGTAAACACGGTTATGGCCATATCGGGGAATTCGGGGTAGCCTTCAAATACTTCCCAGGTATCATTAATGGCGTCGTTATTGGGAGAGAAGCCGGTACGTATATCGAAAATGCTGATTGGGGCCTTAACAATGTGCACATACCCCGGCCTGATGCCCGGCACAAAGGGTATTAAATCAGTACTGCTGAACTCCCATATAACAGGGCTTAAGGTAAAGCCCGCATGTGCTGTTGAACCAATTTCGCCCCTGACCTTAAAGGCCAGGGCAAACAATGAATCTGAAGCCGCAAAGCGGTGGCCTTTCAGGGCGGCATCGTCCCAGGAGAAGCAAACAAGGCCTTTGCGCTTTACATTGAAAGATGCCGCATTGAGTCCAAGGGCCGGGTTAAAGCCTGATACCCCCGTAAATTCTAGCAGCAGGGTATCATAAGTAAGGCTGCCCTGCGCGGTAAGCAGGGTACAGGTATCGCGCATGCGCATAAACACTTTAACACTGCTTTTCGGGTAAGCCTGAACCGTATCTATAAGCACGCCCGGCCTGTTTTGCGCATGACCTCCCCTGCAGATAAACAGCATGAGGAGCAGCGGCAAAAGGCTGAACAGGTACTTTTTAACGCATTGAATCATAACCCCTTATTGTACCCACAGCTTTACTACCCGGCTTTGGTACAGGGTATTCAATACGCAGAAACAGGTGCCTGCAGACAGTGCCCGGCCTGTTTTGCCTGTGCCGTTCCAAAGCAGGGTTTGCTCCCCTGCCCCGGCGGCACTTATGTCCGCCTCAAATACTTCGGCGCCAAGGGCTGTGTAAATTTTAATACCTGCCGGCCCTGCTTCGGGCATTATGAAGCTGATTTTTGTTTGTTGGCTGAAGGGGTTTGGGGCTGCGCTTAAATTCAAATCTGCCGGAACAGGGGTATGGGTGCCGGTAAGGCCGGTAATACGTATGCTGCCGTTTGCAGCGGGCAATTGCATGAGCTCAAGGTTCCCCGAAACCGCTTCGGAAGGCACAATCATGCCGCCTGCGTGCAGGCTTACCAGGCTGTTTTCAGTAAGCAATTCATTTGTGTGCAGGCGAATGCTGAACAATACCGTTTCAGGCGAAAAGCTGAGGCCATTGGCATCAGGGTTATCCCATTGCAGGCCCAGCATGCCTTGCAGAAGCCATTTTGTTCCGAATGCCGGGTTAATAGCTCCGGGAACGAGATCAATAAAGCGGGCCATATCGGCATTCCAGGCAAAGGTGAGCTGGAAGCCTGCCACGTTCATGAAATCGGCGGCGGTAAAGGGAATTTGTATATCCCGGCCGGGATTGGCCGAAAGGTTCGGGATAATAAAATTGAGCGCAGAGGCAACTGGCAGGCGGTGAACGGAAGGATTCCAACTTTCGTTCACATCACCAAGCCGAATGGCTGTAAAATCCTGTGCGCTTTTATCAGAATAGGGTGCTGTATAGGTTCGGGTGCTGTCGTATGGGAAAGGGTTGGTCTGGTTAGTGAATACATGGTCAGCATTATCTGTTGCCTCATTGTAGGCAATGTGCTTATTGCCTGCATCGTCTATGAACAATACGGGGTTTGCAAATCCGCCGGATGCGGTATAAAACAGGTTTTCAGTACTCCGGCTTTGTCCGTCAGCAGAGTTCGAGAGCTTAACATACGAGTCGTACGCAGCATACAGGCCGCCTGAACCGGAGCTCCGGCCATCAGTCCAAACCAGATAATGCAAACCGTTTTTATAACAGTAAGAATTCGGCCCAAGGTTCAGGTTATTTTTGTTTCCCTGATAAATAACCTGCGCCTGTGCAAGGCCGGTAAGCAGCAGCGCAAGCACTAACAGCACCGGTTTTAAATACTTACAGCTTATAATTCGGGTCATTTTTATTGATTTAAGAGACATTAAAATTAATGCACAAACACAACCACAAATTATTTGCATTATTTTACCGTTTACTTGTGGAACAGCCTTTTTTTATTCGATTATTTATTTGTATCCTGCAGCCATCGGTTTGTACCGGCCTTATAGCAGAGGCCTGCTTTGCACTTTACCTCGTAGCGCTCATACAGTTCGTTCAGGCGGTTTTCAAGGGTAGATTTGCTCAGGCCAAGGGAATCAGCTATTTCGCGGTTGGTTTTGCATTGGACCAGTAGGTCTATAATGGTGAGTTCAGTTTTGCCGGGGCGTTCCATTTGTTTGTTCGTTTGCAACAAAACTGAGCAGGCAGGCCCGCCCTGCCAAAAAAACAGACTTGTATAAAACTTGTATTCGCTGAAAATCAAACACTTATAAAACCATATTTAGACACATAATTTCCAAAAACCTGCATAGTACTGTAGTATTTGCTTTACCTTTTGTCCTAAACTGCTGAATTATTAATTAGGCCGGGCCCGAATTTCAACGTAATTACATGCAACGGAACTTTGTATTGAATAGGATATAAAGCTTTTAAAAGTGTTGTAAAAACTTATTAATCTAACCCGTCAACAGTATTACAATGGCTGCAGAATGCCAATGCAGCCGGCAGGTGAATTGAATAATTAAAAGAACACGTTGTAAAGGCCACCCATATAAAGTTGCAGAAGTATGTTTGAACCCCGCTTTTAATGAAAACGCTTTCTATTTTATTCTTACTCCTTTCAATTAATTTATTTTCCGAAGCGCAGAAAAGGCCGGTTTCGGGAGAGAGGCTGATGTACTCTGATAAAGGTCTTGCAGATTCATTGGCGAAAGCACGCAGTACTGCTGATTCACTTAATACACTAAGCGACTATGTAATATGTGCCACCCGCGAAAACCCCGATAACGGCAAAGCCCTGTGCAGAAGCTATGTTGATTGGGCAAAGCGAAGAGCTCTGCCTGAAGGAACACTAAGAGCTTATCTTTGTATGTGCCGTATTTACCTGTTTAAAGGTAAAATTGATTCTATGCAGGCTTACCTGCTAAAGGTGCAAACTGATGTACCTGCAGTTACAGCTGATGTATTTTCTCCTGCAGTTGACCTGGAATGGTACCACTATTATGCGCAAAATAAGGAATGGCGCAAGGGACTTGGTTTCCTTCGGAGGGCCTATTCAAATCAGGGTCTGATGCCGGAGTCGGTATACAAAAACGAGATCTGTATACGCATACTAAGCAGCTTAGGTATTTATTATGATGCCGCACAAATTGAGCATATATGGAACACACCGGACAGTCTGGAAAAATACTTTAACCTGACCGGTAAATACCTGCACAACAACCCAGACAGCCTGAACCAATTACCTAACTTTTATATATGCAAAGCGAGGTACCTTTTATACCATAGCCGAGCTGAAGAACTTCGCCTGTTTTTATTTAATTGTATTGCCAGGTTCAGGCAAACAGGCCATTACACAGCCATTGCCCAAGCTTATCAGGATTTAGCCTTTTCTTACAGCAACAAAGCAGGTATTGTTAAGGCTATGGCATATATAGACAGCGCAGTATATTATGCAGATAAACACTGCTCTAAGCTTCGACTGAGTATTTACGTTTGGAGTGCTGCAGATATATACGCCAACGGAGGAAATTTTAAGCATGCTTATTTTTTGAGCGACAGTCTAAGACGTTTAAATTCAATAACTTATAACGAACAATTAGCCGAAAAGCTGGCCGATGCGGAAAAGAAGCATGAATCTGTCGCGTTACGTGCAAAAAATGCGGAGGCAGAAGTTGAAATAGCTCGCTCTGAGCGCTTTATATACAGCATTATAGCCGGTTTTATGGTCATTTTGGGGGCTGTAGGTTTTGCTTTTTATCGTTACAACGTCCGGCAACAGGCGCTTAATGCCGAGGCCCGTCGTAAAACGGAGCTTGCCGATCAGCGCCGCATTATCACCGAGCAGCTTAACCGCCAGATATCGGCAGAACGTACCGAGGTTAATGCC
This sequence comes from Bacteroidota bacterium, assembly GCA_040388605.1. GTDB lineage: Bacteria > Bacteroidota > Bacteroidia > Cytophagales > Flexibacteraceae > JAZKBN01. Next base: position 13,444 of record JAZKBN010000013.1, read on the forward strand.
CTTTTGGAAGAAATGCTTGTGCGTGATAAGCAGAACATCCCCTTGAACGGTCTTCGGAACGCGGTGCAAAGCTACCTTACCGGCAACACCAGCCGCGACCAGCGCAGGCAGAAATTCACTGAACTGTATCCTGATTTTTTTGTGAACCTGCTCACGCAGCACCCGGGCTTAACGCCTTCTGAACAGGATATAGCCATGTTTGTGACCGAAGGCACTACTAATACCGATATGACGGAAATCTTCAGCTGGGTGAATACCGACAGCGCGGCCAACCGCAAAAGCAAGCTTAAGGTAAAGCTTGGCTTTAGCAGCCTGCCAGATTTGGAACGGTACTTAAGCGCTTTGAAGTAACTGCAAAACTATGGCTAACAGGTATTTATATTTGATTCTTTTCTGTGTTGGCTCGTTAATGTTTCATGCTGCACGCGGTGCAGCACTGCCCCGCCCTGCGCTTAAGTATTCGCAGGAAAGATTTGCAGGGTTGCTTTTCAAGGTGCATTCACAACAAGATTCGGCCCGGGTTATGACAGATTTTGTTGAATCTGCCTATCGCGAAAATCCGGATAACGGGTTCAGAATTGCGCAGCAAGTTATAGACTGGGCAAAAAAGCGAAGGGATGAAGAAACCCGCCTGCAGGCCCTGTTGCAAATAGCACGTATTTATTTCTGTAAGGGCAAATCAGATTCATTGCAGCAGTATTTATATATGGTTGAAACGCAGGCCGGCAGCCCTGCCTATAATGCGGTTTACCCCTTAATTCAACTTGAATGGTTTCAATATAATTCACTTATTCGCAACTGGGAAGCAGCAATGAAAAGCCTACGTAAAGGCATGCGTGTGGCGTCGGTCATGCCTGCGTCGGTCCGAAAATCAGAAATGACTATCAAGCTCATGAGCAAAATATCGGTTTATTTTGATGTGGCAGAAGTAGACAAACGGGGGTATAAGGGTATAGATTCTATGTGCAAATATGGCGGCCTGGTGCATGCCGAGTTACAACATATACCCGACTCAGCTAAGCTTCTGCCACATTATTACCTTATGTATGTGAGAACTAACCTTTACACCGAACCGCCTTCTGTTAAAGTAGAATATCTAAATCGGGTAGTTGCCGCATTTAAAGCAAACAACAATTATGTAAACCTGGTGCAATGTTACCAGGATTTAAGTTTCGCTTACCAGGAACAGAGCAAACAAAAAGCCATTGCCTATATAGACAGCGCCATTCACTACGCTCTTATACTTAATACCAATTACCATAAGTGGGCATATTATGAGCATAAGCTTAGGCTGCTTAAAGAAGACGGCCAATTTGAACAGGGTTGTATCTGGTGCGACAGCCTGAACCGTGTATCGCGACTCATGTTTAGCAACCAAATATCTGAAAGGCTCGCCGTTGCTGAAAAGAAATTCGAATCGGCTGCATTAAGGGCCAGGAATGCTGAAGCTGAAGCTGAAATAGCGAGGTCCGGACGTTTTATATATGGAATAATAGCCGGGTTTATATTCATTATCGGGGCACTTGGCTTTGCCTTTTACCGACATAACATAAAGCAGCTGGCCCTAACTGCCGAGGCCAAGCGCAGAACAGAGCTCGCCGATCAGCGCCGCATCATCACCGAGCAGCTTAACCGCCAAATATCGGCAGAACGTACCGAGGTTAATGCGCTGCTGGAAGAAATGCTTGTGCGTGATAAGCAGAACATTCCCTTAAACGGTCTTCGGAACGCCGTGCAAAGCTACCTTACGGGCAACACAAGCCGCGACCAGCGCAGGCAGAAATTCACAGAACTGTACCCTGATTTTTTTGTAAACCTGCTGATGCAGCACCCGGGCCTGACCCCTTCTGAACAGGATATAGCCATGTTTGTTACCGAAGGGACTTCCAACACCGATATGACGGAAATCTTCAGCTGGGTGAACACCGACAGCGCGGCCAACCGCAAAAGCAAGCTTAAGGTAAAGCTTGGCTTTAGCAGCCTGCCAGATTTGGAACGGTACTTAAGCGCTTTGAAGTAACTGCAAAACTATGGCTAACAGGTATTTATATTTGATTCTTTTCTGTGTTGGCTCGTTAATGTTTCATGCTGCACGCGGTGCAGCACTGCCCCGCCCTGCGCTTATGTATTCGCAAAAAAGCCTGGCAGATTCATTGACTAATGCACTTACTGTTGCCGATTCAGCACAGATATATATTGATTTCATAGAATCAGCTTACCGTGAAGATCCGGATAACGGGTTCAGGATTGGGCAGTTGGTAATTGCATGGGCAAAAATGCATCGGGATGAAGAAACGCGTATACAGGCCTTATTGCTTTCAGCCCATATTTATTTCTGCAAAGGAAAATCAGATTCCCTGCAGCAATACCTATATATAGTTGAGCAACAAGCAGGAACAGCAGCCTACAAAGCCCTATCGCCGTTGACAGATATGGGATGGTATAACTTCTATGTGCTGAACCGCAATTGGAAAGAGGGTTTGAAATACTTAAAAAAGGGAATCGCCACACTACATACAATGCCAGATTCTGAAAGAAAAAATGAAATGCTGGTGAAGCTTTTATGCAAATATGCTACCTATTATGATGTTTACGAAGATGAACATAAACACCGTTTATTTCCATCCATTCATGACAGCATATTTAAATACAACAGAATGGTAAATGCAGTATTGCTAAAGGTCAAAAACAGGACAAAGTTGCTGCCCCACTATTATGTGCAGCAGGCAAGAACGAACCTTTATCGTTATGCGAAATCGCCGGAAAAATCTTTGGATTATCTTAATGAGATAATTCCCGTTTTTAAATCCAAAAATAACTTTATTAACCTGGAACAATGTTACGAAGACATGGCTTTAATTTATGAGCAACAGGATTACGATATTAGAAAGGGTATTTTATATTTAGACAGCGCAATTTACTATGCGTCAATACTTAATACATATTATCATAAATGGAACTATTACCAGGATAAAGCGAGATTTCTTAAAGAAGCAGGTCAATATAAATTAAGTTTCGATTGGTACGACAGCCTTATTCTTGTAAGCAGGTTAATGTTCAATAACGAAATATCGGAACGCCTGGCTGTTGCAGAAAAGAAATTTGAATCTGTGGCATTGCGCGCCAAAAATGCCGAAGCGGAAGCCGAAATTGCCAGATCAGGCCGATTTATATATGGTATAATTCTTTGCTTTGTAACACTAAGCGGGGCAGCCGGCTTTGCCTTTTATCGGCATAACAACCGCCAACAGGCACAGGCAGCCCAAGCAAAGCGCAGAACGGAGCTTGCCGACCAGCGCCGCATCATCACCGAGCAGCTCAACCGACAGATATCGGCAGAACGTACCGAGGTTAATGCCCTTTTGGAAGAAATGCTTGTGCGTGATAAGCAAAACATTCCCTTAAACGGCCTTCGAAATGCGGTGCAAAGCTACCTTACGGGCAACACCAGCCGCGACCAGCGCAGGCAGAAATTCACTGAACTGTACCCTGATTTTTTTGTAAACCTGCTGATGCGGCACCCGGGCCTGACCCCTTCTGAACAGGATATAGCCATGTTTGTTGCCGAAGGAACATCCAATACCGATATGGCCGAAATCTTCAGCTGGGTGAATACCGACAGCGCGGCTAACCGCAAAAGCAAGCTTAAGGTAAAGCTTGGCTTTAGCAGCCTGCCAGATTTGGAACGGTATTTAAGTGCTTTGAAGTAACAGCAAAACTATGACTAACAGGTATTTATATTTGATTCTTTTCTGTGTTGGCACGTTGATGTATTATGCTGCGCCCGGTGCAACGCTGCCCCGCCCAGCGCTTATGTATTCGCAGGAAAGCTTGGCTGGTTTGTTGGGAAAGGCGCATACGATTCATGATTCGGCGTTGGTTATGCAGGATTTTGTTGAATCTGCATTTCGCGAAAACCCGGATAACGGCATCGGCTTTGGCAAAAAACTTGCCTTGTGGACCGCCGCTAAAAATGAAAAGGAAGCTGTAATAAGAATTTACCTTTCTATATCAAGGGCATATTTTTATAAGGGCAAATCAGATTCATTGCAGCAGTATATTCTTAGTGCGCAACAGGTTGCTAAAGATGCTTCATGCAAAAGCCTGCTTCCGTTAATTGACCTTGAATGGTATCAGTTCCATTGCTTTAACAGAGATTGGAATAATGCAATTGCCGCTGCCAGAAAGGCCATCTCTGCCATTGAATCTTTACCGGAATCACCCCTTAGATCTGAACTGCTGATTAAGGCTTATAGCAGAATATGCACCTTTTATTACCTTATTACTCCGCAGTATTTACTGGATCGAAAAGACACCTCAGGTAAATATAGTTTGCTTATAAAAAAGGAGTTACATAACGTTCACGATACACTAAAGCTATTTCCGCACTATTACCTTGTATATGCCAGGCAATACATGCACAATCCGGACTTTAAAAGTAAGCTGGCTTTCTTTCATAACACTGTGTGCATTTTTAAATCGCAACGAAATTATCTGAACTTATTACAATGTTACCAGGAATTATATTTTACCTGGAGAGATAAAGATGATCGCATGGCAATGGTTTATATAGACAGCGCTATTTATTATACACAAAGCCTGAACCTTATACTTTATAAATGGCTCTATTTCGATGATAAATTCAGGGTTTTACAATGTTTACATGAATATAAACAGGCAGGAGTATGGTACGACAGCATTATGAATTTGAACAGTACCATATTCAGTACTGAAATAGCCCAGCGCCTTGCCTTGGCTGACAGGAAATATGCGGTTGCAGAGCTGAAGGCCAAAAGCGCCGAAGATGAGGCGCGCAGCAGTAGCCTGATTTATGGCATATTACTTGGTTTCATGCTCCTTATGGGTTTATTTAGCTTTGCCTTTTACCGTTACAACATACGGCAACAAGTGCTTAATGCCGAGGCCCGTCGCAAAACGGAGCTTGCCGATCAGCGCCGCATTATCACCGAGCAGCTTAACCGCCAGATATCGGCAGAACGTACCGAGGTTAATGCCCTTTTGGAAGAAATGCTTGTGCGTGATAAGCAAAACATTCCCTTAAACGGCCTTCGAAATGCGGTGCAAAGCTACCTTACGGGCAACACCAGCCGCGACCAGCGCAGGCAGAAATTTACCGAGCTGTATCCTGATTTTTTTGTAAACCTGCTGATGCAGCACCCCGGCCTGACCCCTTCTGAACAGGATATAGCCATGTTTGTGGCCGAAGGGACATCAAATACCGATATGGCCGAAATCTTCAGCTGGGTGAATACCGACAGCGCAGCTAACCGCAAAAGCAAGCTTAAGGTAAAGCTGGGTTTTAGCAGCCTGCCAGATTTGGAACGGTATTTAAGTGCTTTGAAGTAAAACCGCTTTTTCTTTCTCGTAATTTGATCTATTCTTTCACGGGATTACAATTTAAGCATGCACTTGTAATTTGTCACAATTAATAGCAGTAATAAGCCTGATTTGTGATACAGGTTGCACCCGATTACGGCAGAAAGTTACAGAGGCCGAATCGCCATTGATGCTGTCGGCAGGGCTGATGTTGCCGGTGCGGCTTAGGGAGGACATACATCTACAATTTTAAACCCTTGATTTGCATTAAATACAACACGCTTCCAATGTTATGCTTTGGTAAATTCCGCAAGCAATTAAAAATGAGGACCATACAATAAGCCTGAATTTGGGTTTAATTAGGGCAGCTCTGCGGTTTTCCTTGCCGCTTTGGGCCTTTGGCGGTAAATTTGCATTCCTGCTTCCCTGTTTTGCTTTCCCTGGAATAATATATTGAACCGGCTATTCTCCTATTCACTGACCATTACTTTTCTTGCCCTGGCTGCCTTTTGCCAGCCGGCACTTGCTCAAAAACGGCCTGTAGGTAGGCCCGGACAGGTGCAGGTAGATTTTACAAAGGGTTATTTCCTGTTCCCCATAAGGCCCGGTAAGCAAAATTACCTGAACGGAAACATGGGCGAGCTCCGCAGCAACCACTTCCACGGCGGGCTAGATATTCGTACCGAATACCGCACCGATTTGCCCGTGTACGCCGCTGCCGAAGGCTATATAGAAAAAGCCGAAATAGAGAGCAACGGCTACGGTAAGCTGCTCATTATGCGTCACCCGAACGGCTTGCGCACCGTATATGCCCACCTGAATTCCTTTGAGCCCAAGCTGGCCAATTGGGTGCGCGAGCAGCAATACAGGCTTGAAAGCTTCGTCGTTTCAGTATCGCCGCCCAGGGAGCGGTTTTATTATAAGAAGGGCGAGGTTATAGCCCTTTCGGGCAATACGGGAGCAAGCAAAGGCCCGCATCTTCACTTCGAAATACGCGATTCGCTTGATGGCATAGTTAACCCCCTGCTCTTCGATTTCCCGGAAATTAAAGACACCCGTGCGCCTTACTTCGCCCGCGCCGCTTTTCGCCCCTTGGCCATTAACGGCAGGGTTGAAAACCAATTCGAGCGCAAAGAATTCGCGGTTCATAAAGTCGGGAGGAATTATGCGGTAACTGGTACCGTGAAAGTTTGGGGTACCCTGGGCCTTGAGCTTATGGCCCTCGACCGCATGAACGACGGCTCCCAACGGGCCGGCATTACCTGCATGGATATGCAGCTCGACGGTAAAGACATTTATTTTCACAGCCTTGCCCACCTCAGCGACCGCGAAGCGCGGCAAATTAACAACCACCTGGTGTACGATAATTATGTACGCACCGGCTCCCGTTTCCAAAAATGTTACGTAGACGACGGCAATGAGCTTAAGAACTATCGAAGCCTCGATAAGCTGGGTAAAATCACCATTTTTGATGATAAGAAGCATACCCTTACCGTTAACATCAGCGATGCCCACGGCAACAGCAGCACTTTAACGGCTACCCTGCTGGGGAATCCGCCGGAAGATTTGCTGCCAAACCCGCAGGTGAACGGCCCGGTTAAATTCCTGCACAGGGCCGAGGAAAACACCTTGTTGGTAACCGTTCGCAACATGGGAGCACCGGATAAAACTTTAACCCTTTTTTCCGGAGGAAAGCCCTTTCAGCTGAGCCCGGCCTATCGTAAGGCCAATGAAACCATGTTCCTTTGGGATCTCCGTAAAGGTGTGGCCGACAGTGTGCGTGTTGCCAATTGCTGCGACCGCTACAGCTACAAACGCGTAATAACCACTGCTGAAGGCAGCGCCCTGAACAGCGGGAACATAGCGCTTGATTTTATTACCGGCAACCTTTTCGATACCCTGTATATGGAAATTAAGGAAGATGCAGAAGACCGGGCCATAAGCGTACACAACCCTTTAACGCCTTTGCAAAGCCCTATAGGCATCAGTATGAAGCCATTGCCCGGCCTTGTAAACCGCGATAAAACAGCAGCCTACCTTGATCTTAACCGGGGTAAAATGCTCAAATACATAGGCGGAAAATGGGATAACGATGTTATTAAATTCCACAGCAAGGTATTAGGCCGCTTCACCCTGGCTACCGATAATATTCCGCCGACTATAAAAGTATTGGTAGCTAACCGGGCGCATTTCAAGGCAAAAATCTATGATAACCGCAGCGGCATAGCAAGCTGGCGCGCCACCCTGAACGGCAAATTCCTGCTCATGATGTATGAGCATAAGCAGAACATGATTTTCAGCGAAACTCTTATTCCTGATACACCGCTCAGCGGTAAGCTTGAGCTCAGCGTAACAGATAACATGGGCAATGTGGCCATTTATACCAAGCAATTGTAATTGAACTTCCCGGGGCCATAGGGCCCCGTTTTATTTCGGGCCTGTGCGCTATTGTGTTTTTACAGGGGCTGTTCGGTTATTGCCTTTTCTTTTTTTGGCGGAATAAACTGCCGCCTGTTTTGTAAGTCTATGAATTGCAGGTCGGGAGGCTATGGTTTATTCGCTTTATATCTGCCTGCGAAAACCGAGTTTTATAGATTGGTAGAATGAATTAACAGCATCAATTATGCAGCCCGACACACTGAAGTATTACATGTTGGTTTTTATAATCCTGGGCTCGGTTTACACGGTTACAGGCCTTATAAGCAACCGGGCGCGCGGTGAGCTTGGCAAAAGGGCCAGGCGAAGGCGCATGACCGGCTATGTATTAATTACCATAGGCCTGGTAATAGCCATGCTCTATAGCCATGAGCTTTTTGATCAGCATGCGGAACCGGTAAAAGAACAGGCCGGCGTTACATTTTGCAGCCTGAATTCGCAGAACAGGAAGAACGGGGCTTTCACAGGTAAAACAACAAATATGCCTCGCGGTAATGCTTACAGGTATAAAGCAAAACCCCGTAAAGACTCTCTTTTTGCCGGGGTCGAGAAGTTTCGGGCAAAGTTTAATGCCTATTGCCGCGCCAAAAAGCTGGTATATTACATGGCCAAGCTTGAACCCATGGAAGATAATGCCAACAATTACGAATACAATATGCGAGGCGCCTTAATCTGGTTAGAAACCAACGGGAACAATGCTGTTACCCTAATATCGTTGCAGGCCGGCCCCGGCGACGAAACAGCCTACGAAACAGCCATGGCTATTCTGCCCGCCATTGTTAAAAGCATTGATCCTGAAATCAGTAATATGAGTCTGAAACAGGTATTGGGCTTTTTCAAAGACAACCCCGTAAGCAGCAACAGCCGATTCAATGATTACAGCCTGCACGGTATTAAATACCTCTCAGAAAAAAACATGCAGTACGACGCCTTTATGTTTTCAGGCTCGCTTGAAAAGTAGGATTGATGATTAATTGCAAACCGGCTCATGCGGCAGCTTCAGAATCGCTGCGGGTAATGTGGGTAATGTCGGTTTCAGGCTGGGTATTTTCTTTTGGGGTATTGGCAGCGGGTTCCGCATCTTCAAAACCGTGAAAACCATCGGTGTGGAACATGGTTGAAATATCAAGGCCTTCGGCTTTTATTCTTTCCATTTCGGCTTTAAATTCCTCTTCCGCTTTATAAGCGTTTAGTTCAATGCCCAATGCATCCTGCAGCTTATGCTTTTGCATAAGCGTAAAATTGTAAGAGCCGCGCACATACTTATTTACAGCCTGCCTGCTGACCCCCATTTTTTTAGCTAAATCGGCTTGGCTCCAACCTCTTTCATCTAAGGCTTCAAGTACCAGGCCGGCTATTATATGCGATTCATTCAGCCAGTTCCTGTTTTTTTGTCGCCATAAAGCATCTTTAAGCCAGCCTTTAGATTTAGAGTAATCAATATCCGGCTCAGGCGGCTTCACGAGCAACTTTAATTCTTCGGCTATTTGTCTTAATTCTTCTTCCTTAGTGAGTTCCACTTTTTTAAATGTTTATGACCTGATTTATAAAACCCGAAGGGCTAATCTCGCTCTGTCGCAAAGCTCTGTCCACCAACTTGATTTTTTTATATTCCAAATCAAGCGCCGGGTCTTCCTGAATTGATTTTGTTAATTTAATACCGCCTCCGGTGATAATAAACAATTCAGGAGTTAAGCTTAATGCATAAATTCTAAGCAGGTTTTTACCGCTTCTTACTGCAATGCTTTTCAGCTTTCTATGAAGCGATGGCGTTCTGTGCAACTCTTCGAAGCGTCTGCCTATTTCAGCAGGGTAGCCTGAGTACCAGTTATCAGGCCCGGGAATTAGTAATGATTCCAACTCCTTAGCTTCACAGAGCAATTGTATTACTGCCGGACGAATTTTGAGCCTGAAGACAGTGGCAAGTGTAAGGCGATTGGTATTTTTAGAACATACCCGGTTCAAATACACTTCGTCATGCCACTCATAAAACAACTCAGTAAGAGCGTCTTGCTCATGTCCCGGATATTTACATGCATACAACCCGGCATTTTCCTGCCCGGTAGGTTCTGCAAATATAGGTATTATGCTTATTCCTGTCAACATATAGGTTTACAATGCAATTTTATAAACCTGTTACACCTGCTCTTCGGGGTACCAATGGCCTGCAACAACCTGCCTGAGGTCTTCTTTAACGGCGCCTCCGCAAACAATTTCCCGGGCAAAAAGGCAATCATCGTCATTTTTAAAAGTGCTGCATGAGCCGCCGGCTTCACGCACTATTACCATGCCTGCGGCTATATCCCAGGGCTGAATGCGTTTTTCGAAATAGGCATCAAGGCGTCCGCATGCCACCCAGGCCATATCAAGCGCCGCTGAGCCAAAACGGCGCAGGCCGTGGCAGCGGGTCATGAGATATGCGAGAATGCGGGTATAAATGGCGGCATGGCCTTCGGTGTTATAAGGGAAACCGGTGGCAGGCAGGCTTGAACTGAAATCGGTATTGGGCGATACGTGTATGGGCTTGCCGTTTAAAAAGGCTCCGCCGCCTGTGCAGCCGTAAAACTCCTCGTTGCGCATTACATCTATAATAACGCCCAAAACAGGGGTATTGCCCATGGCAAGTGCCACGCTCACACAAAAATGCGGAATGCCGTGCACGAAATTGGTGGTGCCGTCAAGGGGATCTATTATCCAGTGCAGGGCATCGGGTATGCGGGCGGCAGCATTGTAATCGCCTTCGGTGCCTTCTTCGGTTATAAAGCCGGCTTGGGGGAGTATTTTGCGCAGGGCTGCAACCAAAAGCTTTTCGGCCTCACGATCAACATAGCTTACCATATCGTTCATACCCTTGTATTCCACCTTTTCGCGGGTAAAGCTTAGGGTTTCGTTATGTATAAAAGCGGCTGCGGGCCGGCAGGCAGAAAGGGTTTGTAAAAGCAGTTCGGGCAGGTTGAGGCTGTTCATGGACGCATTAATTTAAGGGTGGCAGTACCCGTTATAAATTTTCAGGCGCATTTCAATTGCCCGAAACCGCAAATAAGGTTATTAAGCGGCAAAGCGCAAGAACAGGTAATTATATATGGTGATTTATATAAGGTTTTTCCCGGGTATGGCTATACAACGCTGCGCCAAATTACACACTGCCGGTGGCAGTTTATGAATTTTAAATCATGATGCGCTTCTTTTGGCAGGTCTTTTGGGGAGGGGTATATAAGGTTTTGCATACATTTACGTTTATTACCTGTTATCTTTCAGCTTATATTAAGCCTTCCTGCCTGTCCCGTAGTTTTACCCTTGTTTCTTTCCCGGATTTACTTTTTGCAGCTTACCGCTTTCCGGCATAGGATTGGGCGCTTAGTATTCCCGCTCATTGGCTTTTTTCTCACTTATTCGTGTTTGTGGGTACCGGCATTTGCACTGAAGGTCAACACAAACTATAAGTCAGCTGCCTGCATCGGCATAAGCGACAATGCTTTTCAAAAAGAAAACCCCGCCGATTCTTCCACAGGCTCTTTCAGGATTGGTAAGGTATATTTGGAAGGGCAAAAGCGCACACGCGAAAGGGTAATTATCAGGGAGCTTGAGCTGGGCGCGAACCAATTGGTACGCTGTAAAGATTCGGCAGCGTTTTTTGCACGGGAGGCGAATAAAGTATTCAATACCAGGCTTTTCGTATTTGTAACCGTACACACAGTAAACTACGTTCCCGGCCTCGACACCGCAACCCCCGGCACTGCCGATGTGGTGGTGAACATGAAAGAGCGCTGGTACACTTTCCCTTACCCCATTCTTGAGCTGGCAGATCGCAGCTTTAATGAATGGTGGTATAACCGTAACCACGATTTTTCGCGCATTAACTTCGGGGGCTTTGTTACCCAGAATAACTTAACCGGCAATAAAGACCCTTTAATAGTAAAAGTGCAGGGCGGCTTTACGCAGAAACTGGAGCTTACCTATTCTTTCCCGTATATAAACAAGCGGCTTAACGAGGGCCTGCGCACCGGTGTTACCTATGCCACTACACGCAACCTTGCCTTCGGTACCGGGCTTGATGCCGTTCAGGGGCCCGATAAGCAAAGTTTCCTGAAGGCCGAAAACCTATTGCGGAAAAGGCTTATTGCATTCCTTGGCTATACCCTGCGCCGGGGCTATTACCGCACCCATACCATTGATTTGCTTTTTAACCGAACCACCGTAAGCGATACCATTGCCGAACGAAACCCTAATTATTTCCTCAACGGTAAAACATCGCAAACCTATTCACAGCTTGAATACAATTACCGCCTCGACCGCCGGAACATACGCTATTACCCCCTGAGCGGTTATATGTTCGATATTGAGGCCGAGCAATTAGGCCTGCTTCCTTCAGATGATGTGCACATCAGCAGCGCCCGTATTGGCTATTCGCATTTTGAGCCCCTGGGCCATAACTTTTTCTATGCAGGCAGGGCCGAAGCCGGGTTCAGCACACCGCGCAGGCAGCCTTATTCGGTTACAAGGGGCCTTGGCTATGGCGGCCGCTATGTACGCGGCTACGATGCCTATATTATAGACGGACCAACCACCCTGCTGTTAAAAAACACTTTGCGTAAACGCGTTTTCAGCAAGGTGCTTACCATACCGCACATGCCAATACACCAGTTCGCTAAAATGCCGCTCGATATTTACTTCAAGGTATTTATTGACCAGGGCTACGTGAACAGCCCCTTTGCCAACTCTGAAAACAGGTTGCCCAATAAGTGGCTTATCGGGGGCGGTTTAGGGGTAGATATTGTTACTTTTTACGATGCCGTTATTCGGTTTGAGTACAGCGCCAACAGGCAGGACCCCAGGCAGCCCCAGCTTTTCTTTTACCTGACCACCGACATATAGGTTTAAGGCAAATGCCCTGAAAACATAAGAATAATTGGCAAATGATAACATTTGCATAATATATCTGATCTGTTTTATGGCTAAGGCCAAACAGCAAAATCCTGATTGCAATGCCGGTACGGCTGTTTTACCTCCTTTTTGATTCCCGTTTCGGGTTTTGTCTTCAAAATTGGGACGTTTGTCGAAAGCTAAACCTGATTGGAAGAATAAAAAACAGTGCAGAAGATATGTTACTTACCTTTCGAATGTGAAATAAACGTTTTTTTTCGTTTCTTTCCATAGCTGGTTGAAATGTCTTGGGATTGAGGCCTTGCCTTAATCCCAAGTTTTTTTTAGGGGGGTTGGGGTTATAAGCCCGGCAGTTAATTTTTCCGGGGTTGTTCATACAGGAATTATATGCCACGAGTTCTGAATTTTGTACCGCATAATTACTACCCTGTTCCCTTTGATTTAGATTAATAAAATTCGGTAATTTATGCTGCTTTTATTATTCTGCACAAAACCCGGGTATTGAGCCCATGCAATGAAAGATTTTTACAAAACCCTGAATATAGACAGGGATGCATCTGCCAATGAAATTGAATCGGCATATGCATGCCTGAAAGATAGGCTGCAAACCAATTCCGGGAAAGATTTATATACCGGGTTCGGAGAGGCTGATGAATTACACGAAGCATACGCAGTGCTAAGCAATGAATCGGCAAGGGCTAATTATGATAAGCTGAGAGCAATTAATGCCCGATTTGTTGATGACGAGCAGGAAGGTACCGGTATTAGCAATGCACACAACACCCTTCCCAAAATAATTGAATTTAAAGCAGAACCTGCCATTGCTTACCCCGACCAGTATATTACCCTTACCTGGAAAACACGCGATGCCGACAGTGTGACAATCAGCGGCCTTGGCCCCGTTGCCGGTTCAGGCACCGCAAAACTTAATTTACGCGGCCTGCTTACAGGTGAGTTCAGCGCCCTTGAGCTGAAGGCCCGTGATGCTGAAACCGGTAAGCTCTTTACAGACGAAACAATTATATCCAATCTAATTTACAATGAAATAAACATCAAGCTCAAGCATATTGATTACACCTATAAAAAAGCTAAAAACAAATCGCAGCTATCAGTAAGCAATTACCTGTTTGATAAAAGTGTTTATGCCGAATTTATTACCCGCGGCCTGGCATTTATAATTGATTTAGTTATTTCAATCCTGTTTTATTTCAGCCTTGCTTTCTTGCTGAACACCCTATTTGCTGAAAGCTTCACGAGCGCCGGCAGCGTGGTATTGGTGTATATACCATTGGTTTTTGCATACCGCATATATACTGAGTATTGCTTTAATGCAACGGCCGGTAAACTGATAATGGGATCTGTAGTCACAGAGGCAGGCAGCCTTTCTATGAAACCGACTTTTAAGCAAATTTTGTTCAGAAACCTGGTATTCATAATTGGTTACCTGTTCATAGGATTACAAATATTGCTGTCTGACAAAGTAATTATTGTACTATTTTTTCACTTGGGTATTTACGGGTTCCTTTTTGTCGAAATTATATTCTTTATCAAAAACACAAATGGTCGCACCCTGCATGATTTAGCAGGCGGAACAGCTGTAATAAATAAATACTACCTGCATAAAAATTATAAGGAATGGCTGAAAACGAATCGCTGAAGAACGAAGCCAAGGGTACATTACCCCTGCTTGCTGATAACTTAATTCACACACCCGAAACCATAATTTTCAGCGCCGAAGAAACAGCCCTATATCCATACGGCAGCATTACGCTGCATTGGGACGCAGGCAATGCCGTCGACGTTCAGATAAACGGGTATGGACCTGTACAGGCTAAAGGCAGTTTAACCTTGCCTGTAAAGCCTTTCATGAAGGGCATGTATTCAAACATTACCATCAGGGGCAGGGCCGGAGAATCGGGCAGGGAAATTAAGACGGTATTAACCTTTAAAAACCTTATTTACTCTGAAATAAGCGTAAAGCTGAAACATAAAGACACCTATGAATACAGGGCCGGCTCACCCATGCCCGAAAACAACCGCGAATACGCTTTTGACCCCAGGGTTTATGCCGGCTTTTGGCGCAGGGGTTTGGCTTATTGCATAGATTTGGTTATTTGGTTTTTAACGGGCTTAACTGTTGCCATTGTCTATACCCGGGCTATGCGAAATTATGGTTCTGAATTAGTACTCATAGGCTTTGTGTTGGGTATTGCTTTCTGTGTACTGTACAAAATATTGTTTGAGCACCTTTTCGGTGCAAGCATCGGTAAATTGGTAACAGGTATCAGGGTAGCAGACAGTGATACCCTTTATCCTAAATTAACTTTCAGGCAGGCCTTTCTGAGAAATTTTCCAATCATTATTATATTCGGCCTTTTCGGGTATATAATGAATATTATAATTCAAAGTGAAGGTCAGGCTGCACGCACACCGCTAATGTCCACTGTCAGCTGTCTAATTGAGCTATGGTTCCTGGTCGATATTATCTTCTTTGCAAAAAACCGCGACAGTCGCTCATTGCATGATTTATTGGGCAAAACAGCTGTTATTAACAGGTACTATGCACACAACCCTGCCATAGATTACCTGGAAGAAATAAGGTAATTGCCGCCCTGAAATATCGGTTCAAAAGCAAGAGAAACAGATTGTCCAACCGGCATCAGCCGAAAAAAAAATGACAGACTACTACAAGGTTTTAGGCACTGCAGGCAACGCTAAGCAGGAGGAAATAGAAACCGCTTACCGCGACCTTGCATCCCTGTACCACCCCGACCATAACGGTGGCGACCGCAGTTTCGGGCAGCAGCTTGCGCGCATTACCGAAGCCTATGCTGCTATAGGGGAGCCGGGAACCCGGGAAGCCTATGATGCAGAGCTCGCAAGCTTTAATGCCTTGAGCCAGGCTGAGCAGGAGGCAGCAATATTGGCATCGCAGGCGGCGCAAAGCGCGTATACAGGCTATTCAGGCGCCGAACCTGTTAACCCCCTGAACAAACCCTTTATTATGCCACAGAAGCCTGTAAGCACGCAGGCCCCGGTACAGAATTTTTCGGCAAGGCAGCCAACGGGGGGAGGCCAAAACCAATTCAGCGCTAATCAAAACACATCATGGCAACATGGCCCCGACGGACAGGCGCATATTCTTAGCTTCACCGCGAGCAATTATGAACCTTATCCCGATGAGCCAGTAACAATTGCCTGGAGTACCGATAATGCGGATGAAGTTACCATCACCGGCCTCGGCAGCGTAGAGCCGAACGGTGCACAGCCGACAATACTCGTTAACATGCTTCAGCAGGAATACCTCACCTTATCGCTGAAGGCGCGCAACAGCAAAACCGGCAGCGAAACCGGCCAGAACCTGATGCTCGTAAACCGCTTTTATTCCGAAACAAAGGATAAGATGCGCAGCCAAACCGCATACAGCCGGTACCCGGAAAGCAGCAGCACAGCTGTTTACCTGTATAACACCAACGTATTTGCCACGGTGAACAGCAGGCTTACAGCCATGCTTATAGATTTATGCTTAATTGCGCTTGTTTGGTTTATTGCTTTTGCTGCCTATTCACACGGCTCCTTTACCCTGGATACCAATGACGACAGCCTGCTTTTTGCCGAAATGCTTGCCATCACATTCGTTTATAACACCCTTTGCGATTATGCCTTTAACGGTACACCGGGCAAAACGGCAGCAAAAATAAGGGTGGTTAAAGCGGGCAGCTTTTCGCCTTTAATCAGTTTCAGGCAGGCGGTTTCAAGGAACGGCATTATGGGGCTGAATGCCTTTTTCTGCTTCGGGTACACACTTGGCGGTACCGATAATACCGGGTTCGGCTTTTATGTATTTGCCATATTGGCCCTTTACGCAGCCGATATTATCTTGTTTTCAACCGGGAAACAGAGCCGCGCCCTGCACGACAGGGTAGCAGATACTGCCGTGGTGAACCTGAAGTACTTTGGAAGCTAAGGCGTTTGAGCTGTGCGAATGCTCTTAAATGACGCATACAGGCGTCAAAAGCAGCTTTATGTAAATATTAAATAGATTCTGCGTAAAGCAGAACAAAGCCGGGCAGGCATTATTAAAAACCCGGGCATTCGCCAGGCCAAACAGCGGTATCGTAAGCTTCAGCACAATTGCAGCGCTTATAAACCTGCTTCTTTCCTGCTTTAAGCCTGTACAATTTCACATCAGCTATAAAAGAATCGGGTTGAGCCGGGTTTTCTTTATAGATAATTTCCGCGCCGCTTACCAACCTTAGAGAATCGCTGCACCATTTGTATTTTTCTTTAGTAACCGGGCTTGGGGCTCCGCCCCATAAACAGGAGCCAATAAAGCCTTTATCCATGCTGAATATATTGGGAAGCGTTATTTCATCTCTGTAAGTATAGCTGCCGTTTGCATTACCTAATAAAACATACGGGTAATGTATGCCGTGCACATTGTAAGTGGTATAGAGTACTATGTCATTAATACCGTTATTATCAACATCCATTACTGAAGCATCACCTATAGGCCAATAAGATGATATTGAGTCTGCAAGCATCCACATATTCCCATGGGCCACATACCTGTAAATTAAAGATGTATCAGGCAGAAAGGCGGTTTTTATGCCATTAACGCTTACAATTATTGCAGAAACACGGGCAGTGATTGTATCTGAATAAAAGTCGAGGTATGAGTACTTGATTAATGAATCAGCATACTTTCTGTACTCTGCAGAAAGGCGGTAACTGTTTTCAACCTGGAATGCATTGGAAACCGGGGCTTTGGCAGAAGAGCCGGCCCTGTTTTTCATATCGCAGGAACTAAGTGCCCAAATAAGAAAACAAGCACAATATATTAACCTCCTGGTATCCACTTACTGTCAGATTTCAATTAGCAACCGGTTTTTCTCAAAAGTAATGGCTTAAGCCCTATAAAAACGGTAAACGCCCGTGCAGGATATAAAATCATCTGCACGGGCCTGGCCGAATTTGTAATCTATAAAACTATAACAGCTTAAAAAGCAGCGCTGTAATACGCCGGGCACTAACTTATTAAAATCAGCTCTAAAAGTGTTTACCGTAATGCTTTCTCATATATAACGTAACAAACTTACCACGAGGCCGCTTACCAGCCAATTATATTCCGGGAACTGTGGGTTTGACTTATTGAACGGGGCTTTTAGAGGGTTTTAGGTAATTACAGGGTTTGAAATCCGGTATTCGTCACCCTTTAACAAGGCTAAACCCTGAGCCCATAAACGGTAAACGCCCGTGCAGGGCATAAAAACCATCTGCACGGGCTTGGCCGAATTTGTAATCTATAAAATTATAACAGCTTAAAAAGCAGCGGTATAACTCGCCGGGCACTCATCTGTTAAAGTCAGTTTTAAAAATGTTTACTGTATTACTTTCTCATATATAACGTAACAAACTTACACCGGCGCAGCATACCTGCCAATTTTATTCGGGCAAGTGTAGGTTTGGCTTATTGAACGGGGCATTTGGATGGTTTTGTGTAAAACCTTGTAGGAGAAAAAGGTTTTACAAGGCATTTTGCTGAACATGCAAGGCCGCAAATCAGTACTTGAATAAAAAAGGAAAAACCCGGGCTGAAGGCGGTAAGGCTGTCTGCTCGGGTTTTAATGTTTTAATCTTATCGGCTTATAAAAAGGCTTTTAAGGCAATTTAATTTCGTAGAAAATTTTAATTATAAGAATGTGTACAGGTATATTCTCGCATATATAACGTAACAAATGTATGACGGGTGTGCATATCGGCCAATTAATATCGGGGAACTGTAGGTTTGGGTTATTGAACGGTAGTTTTGGGCGGGTTTGTGTTCAGCGGGCAGTTAAAAGCAGAAGGCAAACTGTATTCCCAGTCTGCCGGCAGGCCTGAAACCGCTTCGGCGATCTGCTTTATCAATCTTATCGTTGTTGTCAGAAGTACTGTTGTCAATCATAAAACCCGGTCCGGCAAAAGCGTCTAAAAAGCATTTGCCCTGCCATGAATATTGGTATCCGAATACCATTCCGCCGCCGGCCGACCATGTTTTCACGTGGCCATATTCATCAGGTCCTGAATAAATTTTAGCAACCTGTTGCTCATACCTCAGGCGGGCATAAGGGGCTAAGTAGGCTCCGCACATTTTATACTCCTGAGCTTTCAAATAACAGCGGTATTCAGGTGTTACCAAAATACTGTAGCCGCTCCAAATGCTCGGAAACAGAATGGATGCGTTGCTTGCAATATAACTATACTGCACCCCTGTCTTAATGGCTTTTCTATTGTTGAAATGGTGCTGGTAAGCAATTGCAGGCAGGAGCAATAACCACGAGGCATCGAAGGAGATAATATTCTTCCGGTTTTTGGCCTCCTGCATTTTCCTCAGGGTATCCTGCCTGCGCTGAATCATTTTATCGTATCGGCCTTGTGCGCGGCCTTCAGAAAAACAGGCAATCAACAAACAGCAAATTATAATAAGGTACTTTAAAAGCCTTGAAACCATTATTTAAAAATTTAAGAGATAAAGCGGGGCCATTATGAAACCCTTTGCATATACTCAAATATATAAGCAGCATTTGAATTTAAGAGAGCCACAACCTCCCGGCTTATTTAACAGCAGGTTTGAGCGTGTGAACTGTAAATAAAACTATACACCGGTTTAATTCACTGTCGAAATGAAACAGAGCAGGATAAAAAACAGGTGAAAGAGGCGTGGTAAAAAAATGCCAAAAACTGCCCTGCCCTGTCAGCCTGAAAAATCTTAGGCTTTACTTTTCCGGCACTAAAGACTTAATGCCGGCAAAAAAGTTCGCACGCATAAGTTACCCTTATTTTTCGGCCTGTGTAAATTATTGTGTATCTTGCGTATGCTGCCAATATTTCCCGCAATTGGCCTTCAGGTATCCCGGTTCCTTCATCTTACACCAATGCTTTCTAACTTACATAAAACGCAGGCTTTAAGCTTGCGAAGGCTTATTATTTTTCAATTCTTATGCTGTTGCCTGCTTGCGGGTTCTCAATCGGTTTATGCCCAAAACGCATCAAAGCTTGCCGAAATATCGGCAGAAATAGATATGGGGCATTACAGGGCTGCCCTTGATCACCTGGAAAGGCTGAAAGAAAAAGGCAACTCAAAAAGCCAGGTTCTTCCTGCAGAAGACAAAATAAACATTATGGAGCTTGAAGCCCGTGCCTGGGGCGGCATGAGCCATTATGTTGAAATGCAAAGCCTGTTCAACAAGGCCCTTAATGAATGGCATACCCTGAAGGGTGAAAGCTCCACCGAATATTTCAATACCCTAAGAACCGCGGCAGATACTTATACCGAATACGGCTACCTGCTGAAAGCATCTGAGAAAGTGGCGGAGGCCCGCGAAGTGCTTTCGAAAATGAAGTACGCCGACAGCGCTTCGGCCAACGATTTACATGCCATTAATATACGCATTTTAATCGGGCAGGGCTATTATAACGAAGCCGCGCCCGAGCTAAGAAACCTGCTTTCTTCCACAAAAAGCATGTTGGGCCAAACCGAGGCATCGGTGCAGCTGAGCAAGGGCACAAGCGCGGAACGCAAAGCCAAAATATCGTATGCCAAAAGAATGGTGGCTTTAGCCATGACCCTTGAAGGCAATCTGTTGAGCCGCAAAGGTGAATATAAAGAAGGCTTCACCAAGCTGGCCGATGCCCGTAAGTGGATAAAAAAAGAGCTCAAAAAAGACAAGGCCATGACCGATGTGCTCATAGCCATTGCCGCAAACCAAATGGAGCAGGGCTTTTTTGAAGATGCCAATACCACATACAGGAACGCCGCCGCACTGCTTGGCAACAAAAACAATTATACCGAGCAGCATTACCGCTCACTGGGAATTTATGAAGGCTGGGCCCGCAGCGGTTTCAGGATGAGCACCAACGACGGCCGTAAAGCTTACAAGGCGCTTGAAGAATATGAGCACCTGGTGGCTAAATTCTATTCCATTGAGAATGATTACCTGGCCAACCAGGAAATGCTTACCGTTTATGACCTTATTCTGCAGGGTAAGCAGCCACAGGCCATGCGTGCCATTACCCGCCTTTACCTTGATGAAAACAAGGTATTGCCATACAGCCCCGCCACCCGTCGCAAAATACTTGACCTGTACTTCCAGTTCTGCATGCAGCAGGACAGCGTGTACGAAGCCATGGCCGCCCTGCGCGAAGATGCCCACGTAAGGGCCGGTAATTACGGCCAGGATGCGCCTGAAACCATTAAAGCCCGCCTTGAATCGAGCTACTTTATTGCGCTTTATGCCGGCGGGGTTCAGCCGGCTATCCGTATTTTCGATAAAAGCTGGCAGAAGGTGCTCAGGCCCCAGCTGGCCCCCACCAATAATATTTATTACATGCTGCTCAATATGCAGGCAAAGCTTTACGAGCTTACCGATCGCTTTGCAGAAGCCCGAACGGCTTACGACGAAGCCACAAGGCTGGTAGCCAATCGTTTCGGGAAGACCGATGCCAGGTACGGGGCACAGCTCAATAAAATAGCCAACCTGGATATGGCCGCCGGCAATTACAAGCGTGCCGAGGAAAACCTGGGCGAAGCCATGGTAATTATTAAGGCTGATAAAGGCGAGCGCGATGTTGAATACATACGCGTATTGCGCAGCATGAGCAAGCTTTACAGCGTAATGGCCCTTTACGATGAATCTGAGAGCATATTGGAGAAAAGCGTGTACCTGCAAAGCCGCAGTTACGAGAGTACGGCATCGGTAGGCAGCAATGCCCTTGATGCCCAGAGCAAGCTTGATTTCCTGCGGGGTAATTACGGCCGCGCCGAGGCTACCCTTGACCAAACCGTTGCCATGCGCGAAAAAAGCAGCACCGAAAACCAGGATCTTATTGACCCCCTGCTGTTGCTGAGCGAAATTTACCTTGCCACCGGCGATTTTGCCGCCGCAGAGGCAAAAGCCCGCAGGGCCGGGGCCATTGCCCGTACCGTTTTCGGAGACAGCAGCCTGCGCAGCCTGAATTGCAAGCTCGTAATAGGCAAAGTAACGGCCGCCATGGGCGATTTTGAAAGAGCCGAGGAAGTTTTAGGCGTGGTTAACGCACAGCTGCGCCGTAAGCTGGGACCAGACCATATTGAAGTGGCCGAAGCAGAAACCGAGCTGGCTCTTATACAATACCAAGGTGGCTTTAAGGCCGAAAAAGTGGCGCCCCTGCTGACCGATGCCCTGCGGATTACCGAGAAAAACCTGGGCAGCGACCACCCCCAATTTGCAGGCTGCCTGAAAAATATGGCAGCCTTATATACCGATGAAGGCAAGCTTGATTTGGCTGCCGAATATCTTGAAAAAGCGCATGCCATTTATACTGCCAAGCTGGGCGCTAAAAACCCTGGCAGCGCCGAGGTATTGCTGCTTGGCGGCGATGTTTGGCGTTACAAAGGCAACGTGAACAAGGCCGAAAGCTTCTACAAAAAATCGCGAGATATGTATAAAGGCCTGCTCGGCGATAAGCACCCGAAATATGTGCAGGCAATTGGCCGCGTGGCCCGTGCCGAATACATGAAGGGCAATGTTAAAGCATCGCTTGAGATGCTTGACCAGACTACGGTTATTTACCTGCAATACATTCAGGATTATTTCCCGAACATGAGCGACCGTGAGAAAACCCGTTTCTGGAACCTGATTAAGCCTGACTTTGAACTTTATACCGGCCTTGCTGTTCGCCTGAGCGCAAACCAGCCTGAATTGTTAGGCAAGGCATACGATTATGCGCTGGCCACCAAGGCTGTTTTGCTTACAGCTTCTTTAAAGGTTAAAAACCGTATTTTAAACAGCAATAACGAAAAGCTTATCAGCGATTATCGTTCATGGCTTACCAAGCGGGAGCTGATAACATCGGCCACGGGACTTAATGCCGAGCAGCTGAAAGAACGTAATATTGATGTAAGCAAGCTTACCGAGGAAACCGAAGCCCTTGAAATTTCTTTGAGCTCGGGTTCAGAGGCGTTTGCAAAATCTAATGAGAACAGGAAATACAGCTGGAAAGAAGTTAAATCGGCATTGGCAACGGGTGAGTACGCGGTTGAAATTCTGCGTTACCGCATATTCAACGGCAAATTTACCGACAGCATACAATACGCCGCCCTTGTGCTTAACGGGGCAAGCAAAACACCCGAGCTTGTAATTCTGCCCGAAGGTAACAAGCTTGAAACCCGGGCCCTTAAATTCTATCGCAACAACATTAAGTTCAAGCAGGACGATGAGGAAAGCTACAACGCTTTCTGGAAGCCGATAAAGAACAAAATACCTGACAATACAACTGTATACCTGTCGGCAGAAGGGGCATACAGCCAGGTTAACCTTGAAACACTTAAAGCGCCTGACGGTAAATATGTTATTGATAAAAATAACATAGTGCCCGTGAGCAGCACCCGCGATTTAATTCCGCCGCCAACCTCAAGGAAGTCATCGTCGGCGCCGGTTAAAGCGCCTGAGCTTACTGCCTTCCTGTTAGGCAACCCCACATATTACGATGCATCATCGGGCATGTCGGCCCCTGACGGTGAGCAATCATGGGATGAGCTGCCCGGTTCTGAGCTTGAAGTTAACGAACTGAGCAAGCTGCTGGCCGGTAAAAAATGGAGCACAAATGCTTACGTAAACAACAAGGCAACCGAAGACGAGGTCAAGAAAATGAACAGTCCCAGGGTTTGCCACATAGCCACACACGGATTCTTCCTGGAAGAGGAGGAAAACTCCGATTTGGATAACGTAGGGCTGCGCTCTGAAACGCGTATGGCCGAAAACGCCATGCTTCGCAGCGGTATACTTCTCCGCAACGGCGGCGACCTGTTCAGGGAAAAAGGCAACCTCAATAAACGTAACGGCATACTTACCGCCTACGAGGCCATGAACCTGAACCTTGATAATACCGAGCTGGTGGTACTCAGCGCCTGTGAAACGGGCCTTGGGCAGGTTCACCTGGGTGAAGGCGTTTACGGCCTGCAACGCGCCCTCATGGTGGCCGGCGCCCATAATGTAATTATGAGCCTTTTTAAGGTAAGCGACCAGGTAAGCCAAAAGCTCATGCTGGAATTCTATAAAAACTGGCTCAACGGCGCCAATAAGCGCGATGCCTTTATTACCGCCAAACGCAGTATCAAGAAAGAATATCCTGAACCGCTGTACTGGGGCTCGTTCGTGATGATGGGGAAATAACAGGTTTTATGCTATTGAATTATTACAGGCTCCGGGGAACTCGGGGCCTGTTTTTTTGGGGTTACCAGGTGAGGGCCTCGGGGGAAGCGAGGAAAAGGTTGTTGAGCTCTTTATTGATCTGTTCCAGTAATCCCAATTTAAAATGCCGCTGAATTTCTTTCCATACAGTTGGATGCGATTCTCCCTGGAGTTCAGTAATCAGTTTTTTAAGGTCTGGGTCAGATGCGTCTTTTTCCTTTTGAGAATTATATTGTGCAAGTCGTGCAGAATAAGAACCGTAATAATTCCTGCGTTGAATTCGCAGGGCTTCACCATGGCCCGAATCGTTTAAGCCTAATATTGTATTTAGTGTATAGTCAGCTCTATCATATTCTATGGTGCCTTCATCTGCCAGATTTACAAACTCAAAGGTGCCTCCCAAATCAAGGAAAAGGTAATCCATTGCATCCTCTGTTCTGGGATTAATAAGAACTGCAATACCCGGCGGAGGCCGGCTTATAACAGTGCCCGGTTTAGGATTAACTTTTTCAAATAAACCTGTATCGTCTCTGAAAACAGCGAAATTATTGTTTTTTGCAACATTGCATTGACCGCAGACATAAATGTAATTGTCCCAGCTAAAGCAATGTTCAGGGTACAGGCTTTTAGGGTATATATGCTCAACTTCATCTGCATAAGAATCTTCACAATACACGCACCGCTGCGCGCCGGAGCACATTTCCTTTAGTTTTAATTTAACGGCATCGAAAACCGGACTGCCTTTTTTATTTGCTGCACTGAACAGGCGTTTGCCTAAGCTGCTCTTTTTAGCAAAATCAGGCTCAGCATCAACTTTACCCTGATAAGCAGCTAAAGCGGTCAAAGTTTTTAAATCCGGGCTAATATTACCGGGTAGCTTTATCATTGCTTAACGGGTTTTCCGTTGGGAAAATGGCTTTGAGGTTCTGTTGTTCTGCTCTTTCGTCTTCTGTAAGTCCTTTCAATAATGATTTTACATTGAGCTTTGCCAATTTATTCAGCATTTCGTTCGATTCTTCTGAAACGGAAACATTATCACCGAAGGCTTCGGTGCCATAAGCATCTAATACGTTACCATAAATAAGGCGATTTCTGTCAATGCCGGTTATTTCCTTTGATTCTTCACCAGAGCCCGGTGCGGCTAAACGCCAGATGCTGCCCTTTTCGGCTGCACGGCAGATTAATGGGCTGTGGGTGGTTACAATGAACTGGATGTTGGGAAACACTTTAGTAAACCATTGACCTATTTGCGTTTGCCAGGTAGGGTGAAGGTGGGCGTCTATTTCATCAATTAATACAGCACCGTGGATTGTAATTACATTTTCTCTGAAATGTTCGAGAATAAAATTTGCCGGGAAAAACCAAAATATCTGCCTTAGAAGTTCTAAAGTAAGACTTAATATTGAGCGATATCCGTCGCTTAATTGTTCAACAATTATTTCGTTTTCATCGGCATCAATAAATGTTACCCCATCTGGTCCGATATGACTTAATCGCACATTGTTTGGCAAAAAGTTATGCTCGTTTATTAAATTCTTAATGAATTTAATAATATCAGCCGACTCAATTCCTCTATCGCTTTCAGGGCTATCAAGCTGCGTAAATCTTAGGTCCTTAAGCCACTCTGTTATTTCGGTTAATGCAACATCTTCTCCGAAAACAGAAAGATGTGCGCCTAAGCCAGGTTGTGCATGGAACACTTTTGACCATTCGGGGTTGCCTCCCTGGAAACGTCTAAACGGCCCGAAACCGGCAGAAAAATTCTCTTGCGGTCTTTTCCAGTTAAACCGGCTTTCGTCTTTATTAGATTTTAAATTTATATGCTCTCTCTCATTGTTACCACCACGCTTGCGTTCAAAACCAATGAGATATTTGTATGGTGTGTCTTTATTGGAACCCATTCTTGTATCAAAGGGACCTAACTCAACTTCAAGCTCAACAGAACCATAGTCTTTATCCTTTTTCAACCAGTCCCTCCAATCAGGTCGTAACCCATAAGCCTGTTCCGGCCCCACCAACGCCAATGCTATCGCCCTGATTATACTCGTCTTCCCCGACCCGTTATCCCCAATTAGCACATGCCAGCCGGCCGGATTTTTAAAATCCATTTCAAAGCTGTCTATACCCCGAATATTCTCTATTTTAACCTTCTTTATATACATAATTCATAGCTTTGGCGCTCTGCCGCTGCTAAGGGCAAATATAGAAAAACCATAAGCAACAATTTCATTCGCCGCACCAATATGTACGAACACCTCTTATACACCACAGAGAACGGCATTGCCCGCCTCACCTTAAACCGTCCCGAAGTTTATAACGCCATTAACCAAAAGATTGGCGAAGAAATACTGGATGCCCTAAAAAACGCTGCCCGCGACCCTGAAGTGCGGGTATTGGTTTTCAGCGGAAACGGAAAGGCCTTCTGCTCCGGGCAGGATTTAAAGGACAGCGCCGCTACCCCCGGCCGCAGCCTCGCCGACTCTTTACACACGCGCTATAATCCCATTATCAGGGCCATGCACAACATGCCCAAACCCATAATTGCCCGGGTTAACGGTGTTGCTGCCGGTGCGGGCTGCTCCTTAGCTCTCGCCTGCGATATTGCCATAGCAGCAGAAGAAGCCAAGTTCATAGAGATTTTTATAAACATTGGCCTGGTGCCCGACAGTGGCAGCTCATGGCTGCTCCCGAGGTTGGTAGGCCTCAGCAAGGCTTTTGAAATGTGTACCCTGGGTACCCCTGTTTCCGCCAAAGATGCGGCAAATATCGGCCTCATTAACTACGCCGTTCCTGCTGATGAGCTTGATGCCAAGGTGGATGCTATGGCCGAAGCTTACGCCCAAGCCCCCACTGCCGCCATTGGCCTGATTAAGAAAATGCTGCACAAATCTAAATCAGGCGCAAGCCTCGATGAAATGCTTGATTATGAAGCCTATTGCCAGGAAATTGCCGGCCGCAGCCATGACCATAACGAAGGTAAAACCGCGTTTCTTGAAAAGAGGAAACCTGCCTTCCTGGGTAAATAATTACGGCATATTTAACCGTTATAGCTGAAATGCAAAAAGCCGGCAAGTTGCCGGCTTTTCTATTGGATTATATTTATGCAAAACGCCTATTCGCAGGTGGTTCCGTATTTAATGAGGTAGTATTTTGTGCTGTTTTCATTGGCATTTGCATTGCGCGTGCCTACGGTTATGCGGGCCACACTGCCGTCTGCATTCAGGATGTAACTGTAAGTATCGGTTTTTAATGAGGCGCCCTGCGGGGTGGAACCGGTAAGTATTACTGGCAGGTTTGTTTGCGCCTTACCGTAAAAACGACGAGGAAATACCCCTAAGAACATTTGCCTCAGTATAGGCCCTTCAGAAACCCATTTATTGGCCAAAGTACCATAAGTTATATCGGCATATTGGTTTTTATCGTTGCCTGATGCATAGCTGTAATCAGAATGTATAAGGTTGCCGCCTGACCATGTAAATACACCGGTTACTGCATTATTTCCTTCAACCAAATTGCTGACCGAACCTGTTAAGTAACCATTGGCATCATAAGTATAAGTGCTTGTTCCTAAAGAAGTTCGCTCTTTAACTATTCTGCCTGCATTCAGCCAGGCTGAATCTTTCAGGCTCCCGTTCTGCGTATTATGGAAAATAATATTACCGTCGGCAGAATAGGTGAATAGGTCGGTAGTGGTTGATGCAGGGCTGTCGGTAATGGTGTAAACAGATTTTATCGGGCGGCCGAGTATATCAAAATACCATAGGTGTTTACCGTTGGGAAGCGAGTTTATACTGCCGTTATCTATGGTGCTGTCGGTTTCAGTAAGAATGCCGCAGGTTTGCTTCGGGCTCTCGTCTTTAGATTTGCAGGATGTTAAAGCCTGTGTGAATAAAATGGCTGCAACGGCAGCGGCAGATAATGCTTTCATATTGGTAATTGAAAATTGTACTATTCATTTACCTGATGCAAATGCCCGGCCGGTTATTCAAGATTATATAAAATTCCCAATTAAAACCAATACATCTCCCTGTTCATAGCAGGTTGCTTCGCGCTGTTAAAAAAGGCCGGTGCCGTGGCAGGTTAAAACATACAGGCCGGCACAGGCCTAATAAACCCGAAGCAATCCTCCTTTCTGCTGTTCTAAGGTAATTTAACCAAATGAGTTTTACATGAACCGCAATTATTCTTTCACGAAAAAGGCCTGGCCCCAACCCACTACCGATACGCAATAAATGCCTGCATGCAGGTGGCTCATATTAAAGGCATCGCCCTGGTAAACATCGTTCATAATTAATTGGCCAAGCAGGTTGTAAACCTGCACCCGCACCAGTGGCGGCAACCCGATAAGCCGCAGTTCAGATGCCGTAGGGTTAGGGTATAAGGTATATACATTACGCTCAACAGCCGATGAATCTGAAAATAGGGAATCGTGGCCCGGTTTGTTATGGGGCAGGGCATAAGCAGGCATTCCCGATAGAGCCAAATGCAGGCTGAATGCTGCTAAAAATACGGTGAAGTAGCGTAAAATCCTGTGCATGGCATCGGGGTTAAAAACAGAAGAAAATAAAGAATGAGCAGCGTACTGTCAGGCAGACAGTATTGAGGGTAAAATGGTTGCCGGAGGTATGGCTTATTTAATTATGCGATGAAAAATCCGGGCAATCAAGATCGTTAATTGCGGGGAATACTCGTCTTAAAAAACATGCATTAGAGAGTAATTATTCAGCTTACTCCATGATTACAGGTATTGAATAAGTCCCCGCCATCAATAGCTGCCGGTAATAAGGCATATTGTACTTAGAAATATTCATTGAGAATGCGTTTGCTGAAAACCAATACTGTGTACTTGGTATGTACAGCAAATTCGCCTGAACATTACAATTTTAAATGGCCTGAATAAATATACGAAACCGTTCCCTTAATCTTTCTTCGCAATCAGTATCATCCTGTCTGAGCGATGTTCGTCATAGGCATCAAGCTCATAATTGCCTAAAATTTCCTGCAGCCTGAGTCCGCTTTTGTGAAAATACCGCATAAAATCGAGGCAATCTAAAGCGCGTACGCGTTCTTCAAAATGATGCTCCTTACCGTCGGCCTTAAAATCTATGGTTTTTATAATTACCCCTTCTTCCACCCGTTTCGTAATCCTGAATGCTATTCCTTCAACCTCAACTGTTTGCGCCGAAACCAAATGCGTAAGCACCCGCGGGGTATTCATAAAATCTATTAACAAAACCCCGCCTTTACGCAAATCTGCAGCGGCGCTTTGCACAACTTGGATATTGCCGGCATCTTCGAAATACCCGAAGCTGGTAAACAGGTTCAACACATAATGAAAAGCGTTGGGCTCCAAAACCTCGCGCATATCGTGCACGGCAAAGCTCAGGCCACGGCGGGCAAGCTTGCGGGCAGCCGCAATGTTATTGGGGCTTAAATCTATGCCCGTGGTATCGGCGCCTATGCGGCACAGCGACAGTGAATGCCTGCCCCTGCCGCATGCCAAATCAAGCACCCGGTCGCCCGGACGTATTTCCAGGTACCCGGCCAGGCGAGATATGAAACGGCTCGCCTCGTTTTCGTTGTGGCGGCTGTAAAGCACATGATAGTAGGGCGAATCGAACCATTCGCTGTACCAGGACATTCAGTAGGGGAAAGGGGTAAAAATAATTGCCCGGTTTAACCATGCCCACCGGCATAAGCGGAGGTTAGCCGTTAATTTTAGTTCATGGTTCAGCATTCGGCATGAACCTGTACCGGGGTCAAATATACCCTAAATATGCCCGAACCTTCATGCATTAAAAACCCTGTTCAGGCAGTTTTTGCAAATTTTACTGCGGGGGAACAATTTCAAACTCTACCCGCCGGTTTATAGCCCTGTCATCCTCGGTTTTTTCTGACGGAATAATGGGGTGGGTATCGCCGTAGCCGAAGGCTTCAATGCGGTGCTCGCGTATTTTACCGCTTTCAATCAGGTATTTACGTATGGCCTGTGCACGGTTAAGGCTTAGCTTCAGGTTGGCTTTCTTATCGCCTACCTGGTCGGTATGGCCGCTGATTTTTAGCTTGAAGCGTGGGTTATCTATCAGGAAGTTCATTACCTGGTCAAGATCTTTGGTCATCGAGGGCAGAATTTCATCGCTGCCTTCGGCAAATTCTATATCAGAGAAACGAATTTTGTGGTTCCTGATGTTATCGGTTTTTCGCTCAATGGTGGTATCGCCGTTGAGGTGGAACATTTCCTGTATCCTGAAAAACTCGTCGCCCTGTATTACCAGCAGGTAGTTGTTGTTTTTAATCAGGTCAAAATCGAAGCTGCCGTCGGCACGCAGGGCACGGGGGGCTACCTCTACGCCATGGTCGAGGTCAATAATGCTTACTATGCCCTGGAAGGGTTTACCCGTAGAATCGGTAAGCGAGCCGTGGAAGGCCGTATAGGCAAGCGGTTGCGCCTCCATGGGCAGCGGAAAGCTGAACAGGTCCTGGTTGTTCATATCTGCTTCCTCAGACCTTGCATAATACAGGTTCTTGCTTTTGCCGTCTATTGCAAAATATTGCTCGTTGCCCTTGCCGTTCACCAAGGGACCAATATTGCGGGGTTCCTGGAAATGCCCGTTCCTGAAATAGCTTTTATAAATATCGAAGCCGCCGAAGTTCACCAAATGCCCGTTGCTGCTGAAATACAGTATGCGGTAGGTTTGGTGCCAAAAAGGGCTGCTTTCGTTTTGCCGGGTGTTAACTGTTGGGCCCAGGTTTTGGGCCTGCCCCCATTCGCCGCCGGGCAGCTTTACGCTGTAATAAATATCTGACCTGCCGAAACCGCCCAGGCGATCACTGGCAAAAAACATGGTATCTTCAGATGCGCTCAGCGCCGGCTGACTATCCCAGCCGTTGCTGTTAATGCCGGGGCCCAGGTTACGAATATTGCCCCAGGCGTTTTCGTTGGCCACCCAGTCGGCGCAAAAAATATCGCAGCTGCCAAAGCCCTGCGGAGATTCGCAGCGGCTGAAATAGAGGTGCTTGCCGTCGCGGCTGAAAATGGCCGAGCCTTCGTTGTATTCGCTGTTAATGGTCAGCATCGGGTCCGATTCATCGAAATACCCGTCCATGCTTTTGCTGAAATACAGGTCTTCGTTCGGCTTGTTGGTGCCTTTATGCTTTTTGCGCTTGCTGGTGAAAATGAGCGTATCGTCGCCTGCCGAAAGGGCGGGGCCGTAATCGGCCGAAGATGAGTTAATGCCGTCGCCCATGCTGAGCAGCACGCCGCGGGGGGGCTGCAGGGTATCTATATGCTTGCGGTACTCAACCAGCTCATAGTAAAAGTTCAGGGGCACATAAGTAATTGTTTGGCCAACCGAAACGCTGTCGTAATACCTGCGCACCTTGTTAATATCGCCGGGATGATGCTTGAGCACCATGCGGAAGAGGCTCTTGGCTTTATCGTTTTTGCCGGTAGCCATATACAGCTGCCCCAGTTTCCAGAGCCAGCGCGTTTCATAATAAAAATTTTGTATCCCGAACTGGCTTACATACTGCTCAAGCAGGGGCAGGCTTTTATCCAAATCGCCCTTTGCCTCGGCTTTTTGCAGCTTTTTAAGCAATGCCGGGTCTTCGAAATAGGTAATTTTGTTTATGTTCGGAAAAATGAACTCGTAGGTGCGGTAGCTGGTCGGGTTTGTACTTACCTCGTTCTCAATAGGCATGTTGAACGTTTTACCTTTTTTGAACTGCCCGTAAGTGTCCGCGGCAGGCCACAGCAATGCCCAAACGGGCAACATTGCAATCAGCAGTCGGAAGTGGTTTAAACGCATGCGTATAGAGTGTTTCGGGCTCCCGTATCGGCGTAAAGATGAAACGGTGGGTAAATATCATGAAAATTTAATTTAAAATGTTTATAAGGCATGATATAGATGCTTCCCGTTGGTTCGAATGCTGGTTTTGACAGGCGCTGACGTAAGACGGCAGGGCGGGGTGGCGGGAAACATTGCCGGCGTGCATGAAATCATAACTCAAATCAGGACTGCAATAAATCTGCTCATGCCAAGCCATGCTATTAAACGCATCCGGTTACTCCTTCACAAAATACTTCCGGCCCCGGCCCGTTACAGCCACACAATACAAGCCGGGCTGGAGGGTGTTTATTTCCAGGCTGTTTCCGTTATAAGTATAGCTGAGTGCGACCTGGCCAAGCAGGTTGAATATTTGAACGGTGGTATTGGTCGGCAGGTTTGAAATGCGGAGCTCGGTGGAGGCGGGGTTGGGGTAGAGGGTGAAGGCAGATGACGTTGGCAAATTACCTTCAGTTATCCCGGTTACAGGTTGCGCTGCCGGAAGTGCCGCAAAGTAATTCCTGGATCTTTCTCCGGTAACCCTGAAAAATCCACCAATAAAAACCTTGTTACTGTTCAAACATACATTCATTACCAATGAATTCCCATAACCGTCTTCCTTTAAATTTATGTACCAAGGCAATGCTGTGTTAGAATTTAGATCAAGTGCTGCCAAGCTGGTTCTTGCCCGGCCGCCTGCATTGTCAAAAGAGCCGACTACATACCCTGTGTTTCCCTTAAGTGCAATGGCTTTAACAGATACATACCCGTTTTGTCCGCTTGTCAGTCCCGGATTCCAAGCTGAGAGGGCACCTGTAGTTTTATTAAATGCTGCTATATGTTTTCTTGGTTGGCCCGCAGCAGAATCGAAATCGCCGCTTACAATTAACCTGTCGGGGCTTTCTGCAAGTACTATATCTCCAAATGAGCTGTTAATGTTAAACCTTGAACTGATAGGATTTAAGAGGCCCGATGCTGAATCAAAAATTGCAATATTTCTTACAGCCGTTCCACCGGCTGAATCAAATTTTCCGCCTATATAAAGTTTCCCCCTCGATTCTGCCAATGCATTAACAACCGGTGTGGCTGAACTGGAATTGAAAAAAGAAGCCCACCTGTTATATACACCGGTTTGTGCATTAAATGATGCTGTCAGCGCCTGCCGACTGAACCAAGTGTAAGGGCCGGCCATGTAAAAACTTTCGCCTGTAACGGTTAATGCATTCAAATAATCAATACCCGTATCAAATGCCAATAATACATCACCGGTTACCGTGCTCAGACTTACAATATTGCCGGTTTGTATGTTACCAATTTTTGAGAAAGTACCTGAAATATATAATGTGGTGCCTATGAGTTTCATTAAAGCCACATTTGAATAAGGATAAATATCTGAAGACAAATTCGGGGCCCAACCGGTAAGGCTGCCTGTTGCTATATTTAATGCAGCCAGGCCCTTACGCATGACTCCGTTTGCTGAACTGAAATAGCCACCTGCATACAGGTCGGTTCCGTAACTTGCAATACACAGTACTAAATTGCCAACAGCCGGGCTAAAGGGCATTAGCCGGCCGGTTTTTATATTTATAGCGCAAAGATTAGCTCTGTCGGTATTATGTATTTTCTGAAAGTATCCGGCAATATAAAGTGTACTGTCATCTAACAGAAGTTGGAAGATATTAGTTCCATTGCCGCCGGTTGCGCTGTTGTCTAAATCCAGGAGACTGGTTTGCAAGTCAATTTCCCCGGATGAAGCATTAATTACAGCCAGGCCTGAGCATGCTGTATTGCCTGCTTTATTAAAACTGCCACCAATATAAACCAATGTATCTGCCAAGGCAATTGATGCAACGTAAGCGAACGTATTATCGCCGTCATTAATAAGTGGTGCCCAATCGGATGCCCTGAATGAATTGATATAAAGTGAAGCAACTGCTACCCTAGGCAAACCGCCAATTTCAGTAAAACCATTACCGCCAATGTATATTTTATCTCCCCCTAATACCAATGAATTTATGAATGGCTGGTCGGTTGTATTTGTACTTAACGCTTCAGCATCTAATGCATTGGCTTTCCCGGTAATGGTACTTAATGCAGCGAGTGCCCGCCTTGGCTTTCCGCCAATGTTGTTGAACCGGCCGCCTACGTATAGTAAGGTGTCCTTTATTGCCATACAATTTACAGATCTGTCAGCAGCAGGAGCCCATGGTGTTGCTATCCCGGTTTCCGGGTCAAGGGCAGCAATATAATCTCGTGGCTCGCCGCCAACCTGATTAAAACTCCCGCTTACATATAAGACACCTTCATTCAAAAGCATACAGCCAATATCATTATTTGGCTCAGGCCTAAAATTGGTGTTTAATGTTAAATCCTGATTCAGGCGAGCCAAATAGCTGATTGCTGTATTACCAATACGTGTAAATGAACCGGAAATGTACCAGCCACCTGTTCCGTCTGACACAACTTTGTATATTGTACCTTTTACTTTTGGGAAGCTTGCAGGCATTCGCGAAGATGCCTTATTAAAGGACACTCCTGTGCCGCTGTTCGGACCTACATAATTAAAGGCTCCGCCAATATATACAGTACTCTCATTTGCTTGTATAGAGAATACAGGTCCGTCAGGCTCCCACATAGTACTGTCTGCCTGCTGTTCCTGTGCGAAAAGTAAACCGGGAATAAATGCCAATAAAAGAATTAAAGCCTGTTTAATTGTGAGATATTTCATGATGAATATAAAAGTGATTTTTGTGCAACTTAACACTTAATTTTTCATACACAAAACACGTAAAATTTGGTCCAAAAAAAGCCGGCCCCGCAAAGCGAAACCGACCTGAATATTAACCGGGCATTAAATTACTCCTTCACAAAATACTTCCGGCCCCGGCCCGTTACAGCCACACAATACAAGCCGGGCTGGAGGGTGTTTATTTCCAGGCTGTTTCCGTTATAAGTATAGCTGAGTGCGACCTGGCCAAGCAGGTTGAATATTTGAACGGTGGTATTGGTTGGCAGGTTTGAAATGCGGAGCTCGGTGGAGGCGGGATTGGGGTAGAGGGTGAAGGCAGATGTAGATTTTTCTTCCTGCATTATAGAACTGAGTATATAATCAGATGAATCTAAAGCTGCAACGCCTAATCGTAAAACATTGCCTGATTCATTAAATTTGCCTCCTATGAAAACTTTTCCACCTGAAGCACAAACAGTTATTAAATTCCCCGATAAATCAGGACTCCAACCTGTAACAAGGTTTGTGTTTAAATCTATTGCACCGGCGTACTTACGCATAGCATTTCCAATCATGCTAAAACCACCTACCAGGTATATAATATTTTTATGTATAGCAGCGGAATAGATGTATGAAGAAATACAGGGCATCGGCGTATCACCTGCCCCTGCTGAATCAAAAGCGTTCAAAAAGCAATTTGTGCTGCTGTTGCTGAATGATGTGAAAACATTACTCCCGGCCATAATTATTTTATTTATATAAGGGACAGCAGGTGGTAAAACAGGAACCCATGGTTTAAGTACTCCGGTAGTTTTATCTACTGCCCCCAGCCTGTTCCTGTAAGTATTATTTAATCTTTGGAAAGGCCCCGCAAGGAAAATGCTGCTTCCATTGCTTGTTATGTCATAAATCACATCATCTGCATTGGGATTCCATTCGGTCAATAAACCTGAATTGATATCAAAAGCTGCTGCATGGTTCCTGGTTTCATTTCCTGATTGTGTAAACTGTCCTATTACATAAAGTCTTTGACCGCTTATTAATAAATTGCCGGGACTGTCGTTAAATTGAGGGTTCCAGGCAGTTGTTTCCCCTGTTGTTTTCTTTACTGAAATCAAATTATAACCCAGTATATAAACCAAACTGTCTGTTACAGCCATATTAAATACACTATACCTCGGATTAGGTTTCCAATTCGTAAGTTCACCTGTAGCTATGTCAAAAGCTGCTGCATTATTTCTTGGCTCTCCTCCAATACTTTTAAAGTTACCTCCTAAATATAGTTTATTACCGCTCAATGCAATGCATCGAATATTATCATCAGCATGTGCGAGTAAGGGTTCTAAAAGACCACTATTCTTGTTTATTGCAGCAAAATGACTTCGATTGCCTTCAGCAATGAATTTACCTCCGGTAAATACTGTGTTGCCGGAAACAGCTAAAGCGTAAACAGCAGAATCAAACCCTGGTCTCCAATTAGTAGGCTGCCCTGTACTAAGACTTATTGAAGCAAGATTGAATTTTGCCAGCAGGCCTACATTAGTAAACAACCCACCTATAAACAGCAAATTACCATCAATAGTGATTGTGTTTACGCAACAATTATTATTACGCCAAACTTTAGGACCCCAAGGTCTTACGCGTCCGGAAATTGTACTTATTGCTGCCAAACAAGTGCGGTTTATATTTCCTATTTCCGTAAAATCTCCCCCGGCATATAAAGTTGAATCTTTAATTGCGAAACAAAGAATGTTATATTTAACACCGGGGTTCCAAGTTGTGGCAAAGCCTGTATTCGTGCTTAATGCCGCTACATTTTTCCTGTTTTTGTTCCCGATTGAACTAAAAGAACCGGCAATATATAATGTAGTGTCACTTACCGCCATTGCACGCACTATTGTACTTTGAATTCCTGCAATTGAAGCAGCTGTGTTCCAATTACCGATCAGACTCCCGGTTTGAGCGTTAACTTTTGCAATGCTCGCTAATTGAATTCCGTTAATACTGTCAAATGTGCCGCCAATATAAAGAGCCCCCCTGTGCAAAAGTAACGCATTGACACTTTTATTTACTTTACAAACAAAGGATACATCTAAAGTCAGATCCGGTTTAAGGTGAGCAACTCGATTTACATTTGTTCTGCCGATTTTTGTAAAATCACCGCCTATATACCATCCCCCGTAGCCATCTGCTATAGAGGTTTTTACTGTATTATTTACTTTTGGAAATTCAGAAGGTCTTTCTGCATTCTGAAGATTTATGGTAACCCCATTTCCTGTTACCGGCCCTGCAAAGTGAAACGTGCCACCAACGTAAAGCGTGTTTCCACTCTTGACAATAGTATTTACACCACCTCCGGCATTACTTGAAACATCCCAAAATGTTGTGTCAATTTGTTGGGACATGGTTGGTATGCCGGACAATAATAAAATAAAATTAAGGAAAACCAGGTGTAGGGCTCTAACCATAAAACATGTTCTTTAAAGCGGGTATAGGCGCATAATAAACTCCTTTAAGCCAAGTCAATCTTAACCTTAGGAATAGCAAAACGTATCAAGCTTCTTTTACAAAAATGGATATTATTAAGGAGAATGGCTCCAATAATTTGAAAAATACTTTAAAAACATCTCATTACATTCTGTATATTTTACTAAAACCATCAAAAAAAGCCGGCCCCGCAAAGCGAAACCGGCCTGATACAAAATCGCCAATGCCAATTAAAACTCCGCATTCATAGGCGTTCTCGGGAAAGGAATTACATCGCGTATGTTTCCCATGCCGGTTACAAAGAGTATGAGCCTTTCGAAACCCAGCCCGAAACCGCTGTGCGGAGCCGTGCCGAATTTACGCGTTTCAAGATACCACCAAACCTCGTGCTCCGGAATACCGAGCTCGCGCACACGACCGAGCAGCTTATCGTAATCTTCCTCACGTTGCGAGCCGCCAATTATTTCACCGATTCCGGGGAACAGCACATCCATGGCGCGAACGGTTTTACCGTCTTCGTTCAGCTTCATGTAGAAAGACTTGATGTGCGCCGGGTAGTCGGTAAGAATTACGGGGCGTTGGAAATGCTTTTCTACGAGCCAGCGCTCGTGCTCGCTTTGCAGATCGGTACCCCAGTCTACGGGGAACTCGAATTTTACCTTGCTGTTTTTAAGTATCTCTACAGCCTCGGTATAGGTAAGGTGCTTAAAGTCGTTATCAACAACAGATTGCAGGCGCTCGGTGAGGGTTTCGTCGTACATCTTGGCCAGGAATGCAATATCGTCGGCACATAGGCGCAGGGCTTCGCCTACCAGGAATTTCAGGAAATCCTCGGCAAGGGCCATGTTATCAGGCAGCTCGTAAAAGGCCATTTCAGGCTCTATCATCCAAAACTCGGCAAGGTGCCTGCTGGTATTGCTGTTCTCGGCCCTGAACGTGGGCCCGAAAGTGTATATCAGCGAAAGCGCCATGGCTGCTGCTTCACCCTCAAGCTGACCGCTTACGGTAAGGTTGGTCTGTTTGCCAAAAAAATCCTGGCGATAATCTACTTCCCCGCTTTCGTTCTTCGGCGGGTTTTCAGCCGGGAGCGTGGTTACGCGGAACATGGCCCCTGCACCCTCGGCATCGGAGCCGGTGATAATGGGGGTGTGTATGTAGAAGAAGTTCCTGTCGTTAAAATACCTGTGTATGGCAAAAGCCATGGCATGCCTGATACGCAGCACCGCCCCGAAGGTATTGGTGCGCGGCCTCAGGTGCGCAATTTCGCGCAGGAACTCAAGGGTATGGCCCTTTTTCTGTAGGGGATAGGTTTCAGCATCGGCCCCGCCGTAAATGTGTATTTCATCGGCCTGCACTTCTACTGCCTGTCCGCTGCCGGGGCTGGCGACAAGGGTACCTGTTATAGCCACGCATGAGCCGGTGGTAACCTGCTTAATCAGGTTCTCATCGAATTTAGCGAGGTCGGCTACGGCCTGTATATTATGTATGGTGCTGCCGTCTGAGAGGGCAATAAAAGCCACGTTCTTATTACCGCGGCGGGTGCGAACCCAGCCTTTAACGGTTACCTGTATGCCTGTTTCCTCGGAAGCAAGCAGTGCTTTAATGTTTTTATAAGCTGCGCTCATATTTAGGTGCGTATTAGCGGCCGGCCTGCCCGTTTTTATGCTGCAAGCCTCTACCGAACTGCAAAGCAACGCAATATTTACCAAAACACGGAAGAACAAAGGCAGGAATACAGTGAAATGCAAGCCATGTTTACATATTTCAGTGCCGGGCACCGGTAGGGCAAAGCAAAATTATTCTTACCTTTGCGGCACGAACAGGTGCGCAATACCTGCATAATGTTCGGGCAGAACCTGCTTAGGGCCTGAAAATCAGGCAGCAAAGGCGGCTGATTTATAAGCCCGATATGTTCATTATTTCCCCCTTGGTTTATTGCCCGCATGCAATGCATGCGGCGTCTTTGAAAACCAAGCAATTTCATCCGGAGATTTCCTCAAAAATATGGCGAGTTTAAAAGAGATACGCAGCCGAATAACCTCAATCCTGAGCACGCAGCAAATAACCCGTGCCATGAAAATGGTTTCGGCGGCCAAGCTGCGTAAGGCACAGGATGCCATTATTCGCATGCGTCCGTATGCGCAAAAGCTGAACGGCATTATGGCCAACGTGGCCGCCAACCTGCCCGACGATGCAAGCAATCCTTTTGCCGTAACACGCGAGCCAAAAAAAGTGCTCATTATTGCCGTTACATCAGACCGCTCATTATGCGGGGCCTTTAACTCTAACATTATACGTACCGTTAACAACCTGATGATCGGCCCTTATGCCGCACAGCTTGCAGCCGGTAATGTAAGCCTGCTTACCGTAGGCCGCAAAGGCAATGAGTATTTCGGACGTCGCCTTACCAAAAATCTGAACGGTGATTTTACCGGTCTTTTCGGGGCCCTGAATTTTGAGCAGGCCAAAACAGCTGCCGAGTTTGCCATGGAAGGCTTCCTGAAAGGCGAATTCGACCGCGTTGAGCTTATTTACAACGAGTTCAAGAATGTGGCCACACAGATAATTCGTACCCAGCAATTGTTGCCCATAGCAGCCGTTAAGGCCGAAACACCTGCCATTGCCGCCGCTTCTAAGGTAGATTATATATTCGAACCATCGGCAGAGTACCTGCTGAATGAGCTTATTCCGCAATCTGTTAAAATACAGTTCTACAAGGCCCTGCTTGAAAGCAATGCATCTGAGCACGGCGCCCGTATGACCGCCATGGATAAAGCCACCGAAAACGCCGGCGACCTGCTGAAAGAACTGAAGCTTACCTACAACCGCAGCCGCCAGGCCTCCATCACCAAGGAAATCCTCGAGATTGTGGGCGGCGCCGAAGCGTTGGGCAAAGGGTAGTAATTACCGGAGCTTACAATATTCAAAAGCCGAGCAGGGAGCAATTCCCGGTTCGGCTTTTTTTTGTTTGGGGCAGGAAGCATTCCTTAACAGCAATTGGGCTTTTGCAATAGTTCCCGGTATTAAATCATCTGTAAACGGCCTTCCTGTTGCCGGTTAGGGCTTTAAAGCAAGCAGTTGTTTAATAACAACCACAAGTAGGGCGAATACAACCAAAAGTGGTTTTCGTTTTTACACTTCGAAAATGCAGGCTGCATACCTTTGCATTGCAGAACAAACAAAGTTCAGACCTATGTTAAGCACAAGAATTATCGGTAATAAAATTGCCGAGGCACGAAAAAAATTAAACATTACCCAATTGCAGCTGGCTCAGCGTATGTTCATCAGTGCGCAGGCAGTAGGGAAATGGGAGCGCGGCGAATCTATGCCGGACATTACCGCTTTTAACCGGCTTGCCGAAATACTGGGCGTTGATCTCAATTATTTTTCTGAAAGCTTCCGGTCAGGGTCTTCTGAGTCGGCTGCAGAAGGGGAAGCTTTGGCTGAACAGCCTGCCGCATTAAAGACCGGGGACCCGGGGAATAAGCTGAAGCGTGATATGTCGCTCGGTAATTGGGCAGATGCCGATTTTTCAGGCCTGAAAAACCTAAATGAACAATTCAGCAATTCCAACTTACAGCGCTGCCTGTTTATCGGTTCAGATTTGGGTGGCCTGGTAATGAAAAGCAATCATGTTGAAAGCTGCGATTTTTCAGGCTCCGGTTTTAGCAGGAGCCTATTACAGCTTTCAAATTTTGCCGGAAGCTCTTTTAAAGATTGTAACCTGCAGGAAACTGAATTTACAAAATGCCACGTTCAGGGCTGCAATTTATCGGGCGGCAATTTTACCAACTCTGCATTTCAAACAAGTAATTTCGACAGCTGTGATTTCTCCGGGGCCGATATGAGCAAGAGTAATATCCTTGGTTCGGGAATATCAAAATCTGCATTTATAAGCTGTTCATTGAAAGAAACGAAGCTCTCGAAAAGCTATATAGAAGGCTGCGACTTCAGCAGCGCTGATTTTACAGGTGCCGAATTTAAATCGGGTGCCTTTGTGTATAACAGCATTCCCGGTGCCGTTTGGAACCAAAGCACCTTTATTGGCATGCAGCTGGAAGATATTGTTTTTGAAGGCTCATTACAAGACTGCCATTTTGAAAATTGCGTATTTAAAAATGTCACGTTTCGGAATTCAGGTCTTTTAAATACCTTCTTTAAAAACAACAGCTTTAAGCGAAGCACGTTTATTAACTCCGTGGCAGACAGGATAACCTTTGAATTCCTGAAAAGCGGGAATGCAGATGTCAGCGGCTTGTCTGTATCAGCTTAAAATTCAGCAGCCGAACCGGGTTGTGATTCCCGCTTCGGCTGTTTAAGTTTTGGAGCAAATGATTAAACCCCGGTTCCTATTCCGGGCGGTGCGGATCTTCGGGCAGGCGGCAGAAGTGGTAAGAGAGTTTTATGATGAACAGGTAAAAACCGAAATTGGAGAGGGTGGCAACCCTTATTTCGTTTCGAGCTTTTATGTAGTTTTCAGAGTTGAGTTCACTTACAGGGAATTTGAAAATTGAATCGAGCCTGACTACATAACCCTGCTTATAACCTGAATCTTCAGGTAGCGGAGGCAAATACAGGAAATTACTTAGTAATTGCTTTTTCAGGTTTTCAATATGCAGCTTCGCCGCCGAAGGATTTAAATTACCCATTCGCTCAACCCAATCTTCAACCGTATAAACTACAGCCATAAGACACTCCTTTTCAGTAAATCTTTTATTGCTCGCTTCTAAATCGCAGGTATTGCTGATTATTATTGCCGGACCGTAATCTTTGCCATAAGCTTTAGTCAGATGACTATAATCCTGCGGCTGCCTTATTGAAAACAGCAAATCACCCTGGAGCCAAAAATCCGGCGTGTCCCATATATAAAAATCTGTATAGTCAATATTTCCCCTGTCTGTTTGAAACTGGGCCAAAGCTTTACTTAATCTGTCCTTATCGGCTGTGCGCAAATAATCAGGAAGCAGATTTTTAATTTTTTCAATTGAAAACATGCTTTATTATTCCATCCAGGGAAACATGGGAGTGCTTGATCGGGAAGCTTTTTCTGCCTTATACATTGCCTCCTCAAACTCCGCAGGCAGGTAGTAAGCATCTTTAAACATATCGTTTGCGAGCGCAATTATATCAAGCTGGTTGTTATTCCAGGGGTAATGCGGGGCAACCATATCAACCTGCTCTGCTGCTGCTTCAGTTTCCGGGGCAATGTCGCCTGGTTTTAATTCATCGGGGATATTGTTTTGATGCAAGGCTGTAGGCATTATTGGTGAAATCAGGCTGATTACTTTGCAAAGGGCTTTCATAGTTATAGCTTCAGGCCTATAAAATCAGTAATGTTTTTACTGCTCTTATGTAAATATCGGCAATTATGCGGCAAAAGTAAAGCTGTTTATTTAAACGGTTCTGCAGAATACAACAAAGGCCCTTTCGGGCCTTTGTTTAATTACGTTTTGTTTTTGCTTCCAGGGTGTGCTGGGTATGGGGCACAAGGCGAAGACGTTCTTTGGGTATCAGGTGTCCTGTATCTATGCATACGCCATAGCTGCCGTTCTTTATACGGATTAGCGCGTATTCCATTTGTTGCAGGAATTTCTGTAAACGGGCGGCCATATTACTCAGGTTTTCCTTTTCAGCTGTATCTGCCCCGTCTTCCAATACTTTAAGGCTGCTGGCGGTATTTTCGGTTCCGCTGTCGTTGCGGCGGCTGAGGGTTTCCTTCAGCATGGCCAGTTCACGGCGGGCGTTTTCAATTTTTTCCTTCAGCAGTACGTCGAACTCTTTAAGCTCCTCGTCTGAATATCGTTGCTTAACTTCTACCATAGTACTAAACCGATTATTAATTGTGTTGTGCAA
The DNA here is from genome assembly GCA_040388605.1 of Bacteroidota bacterium. Taxonomy (GTDB): domain Bacteria; phylum Bacteroidota; class Bacteroidia; order Cytophagales; family Flexibacteraceae; genus JAZKBN01. Next base: position 56,208 of record JAZKBN010000013.1, read on the forward strand.
ATGCCGTTGCCGACAAATTCAATGAATAAACATATTGTTGCTATTCAAGGGGCAAAGGTATGAATTATTATTTCACAAAATGTGCCATTCTCCTATTAAAACGTAGGTAAATGTTAACAATTGTTTATGTTTATACCGAATTCAGGGAAAAGGTAACATTAAATCACTTTTCCGACTAATTGATATAAGTTGCATAAATACATAACATATTTAGCTGAACAGTGTTCAGCCATTTAATCAGTATATTTATATTTGCCTGTTTTATGGGAATTGCCGAAAGAAAAGAACGCGAGCGCCGCGAGATGCGTAACCTCATACTTGAAACAGCAACCGCTATGTTTCTTGAAGACGGTTTCGAGAAAACGAGCCTGCGGGCCATTGCCGAACGCATACAGTACAGCCCCGCCACCATTTACCTGTACTTTAAAGATAAAGACGAGCTTTTTTGCGAAATTCAGCACCGTGGCTTTGCCCTCTTCCTCGAAGTTTTTAAAAGCCTGGCCAACCAGCCCAAACCTTTGGAGCGCCTGCGCGCCCTCGCCGATGCTTACATGCGTTTCGCGCTTGAAAACCCCGGCTATTATGATCTTATGTTCATCATGCGTGCGCCCATGAAAGCCTTCCATAACAGCCCCGACCCCTGGAACGAAGGCAAGGCCAGCTATGAATACCTGAAAGCCACCATACAGGCCTGCGCCGAGGCCGGTTACCGACTGCGAATAGATTTGGAGTCGGCGGCGCTTATGGCCTGGAGCACCTGCCACGGCGTAGTGGCCCTGCGCGTGCGCGACCGATTGAAAGGCATACCCGATGAAGATCTCAATTACATGATATCGCGCATTATGGACCAGCTGGCTGTAAGCCTCTTTGAGAATGCCCTTGACTGATGCTTAATTAATTTATTCAACTCTACAGAAACCATTAAAACTCTTATGCTGAGAATTTTATCTTTATTAATACTGCTTACATCAGGTTTTTGCTGCCATTCTGCCGATGCGTTTTATGCAGCCAAGCCTGCTTCTAAGGCATTGGCTATGCTCAATCAAAGAGCCATGGCCGCTTCGGTTCCCGTTAAAAATACGGCAGATAATTTCACCGGTTCCAAAAACATCGGTAAAAATGCATCCCTGCTGTTTATTGAAAACAAGGGCCAAATAATAAACAGCAACCACAAGCCGATGCCTGAAATCCTTTTTTCGGCCAAAAGCGGGGGGCTTGGGGTTTATGTAACCAACAATGCCATTCATTACGTTTTCAGCAAAACAGAAGGTAAGCCCAAGGCCGCTTTAATAAACAACGGTACCCGGGCCTCAGACCTTGACGAACGCCTGCGTGAGTTTGAAAACCTGCGAACAGGCACCTGCCGCATGAGCCTTGAATTGCAGGGCGCAAACATGAACCCCCGGGTGCTGAATGAGCAGCCCAATGCCTATTACGAAAACTATTACCTGCCCCAATGCCCTAAGGGCATTAAAGCCCAAGCTTTTGAAAGAATCAGGATTAAGAACGTGTACCCGGGCATAGACTGGGTTATCTACAGCAACGGGCAGGGCCTTAAATATGATTTTATGCTCAGCCCCGGCGCCGATGCGGCGCAAATAAAGCTCCGCGTAAAAGATGCCGATACCGAAATTAACACATCGGGCGAGCTGCTAATGAAAACTGTGCTGGGCGAGATTAAAGAGCACAAGCCGGTAAGCATGCAGGGAGGCAAAAATTTAGAAACCGCTTTCATTAAAAACCGGGACGGCAGCTTCGGCTTTCAGGTTACAGGGGCGGTGCGGAACCGGGCATTGGTTATTGACCCTACCGTAGATTGGTCTACCTATTACAGCGGTTCATGGGATTCTGCAGAAGGCGTGGATACCGATGCCGAAGGGAATGTTTATTTCGTCGGCGTGGTTATAGGTAATGATTTCCCTGTGCTTGCTGCCTTCCAGACATCTCATTACGGCTTCCAGAATCCTTATCTTGTAAAAATGAGCCCGGCGGGCACACCGCTTTGGGCAACCTATTATGGCGGCAGCGATACTGATTGGGGCGTTTGCTGCACTGTGGATGCAGGCGGCGGCGTTTATTTCTCGGGCCAGACAAATTCTTACGATTTCCCGGTAGCCAACGCCCTGCAAAGCACCTACGCCGGCAACAGCGATGCCTACATTGTTAAATTCAACACCAACGGAGCTCGTGTTTGGGCTACCTTTTACGGCGGAAGCGCCCGCGACTACGGCACAACCTGCACGGCAGATGCCTATGGCAATGTTTACCTTTCAGGGCGTACAGGTTCAGAACCTTTATCATTAAACCGGGCTTTTCAAAGTATTTACGGGGGCGGAGAAAGTGATGCTTTCCTGGTTAAATTCAGCGGTGCAGGCTCTAAGATTTGGGCTACTTACTACGGCGGCAGCGGCGATGAAAGCACTATGGAATGCACCACCGACCGCGAAGGCAATGTATTTATGACAGGCTATACCACATCAGCTGATTTACCGCTTTTTAACTCGCTCCAGGATTCTGCAAGAGGCTATATGGATGCTTATATTGCTAAATTCGACAGCACAGGCAACAGGCTTTGGGCCTCCAGGTTTGGCGGCAGCGGATATGAAATACCTCATTGCTGCAGCACCGATGTGGCCGGTAATGTTTTCTTTGCCGGGGTAACAGATTCGCCCGACTTTCCGGTACAAAACGCCTTTCAATCAAAGCACGGCGGCTTAGACGATGCTTTCCTTATGAAGCTCAACGGCGACGGGCTTGTACAGTGGGCCACATATTACGGCGGTTCTCAAAATGAGCATTTCCGCGGCTGCGGTTCAGATTCGGCAGGGAATATATTTGTTGCCGGCATGGCCAGTGACAGCACGCCCGTGTTTAACGCTTTCCAAATCAGGTACGCCGGTAAATACGATGCTTTTGCTGCCAAATTTACAGGCGGCGGCAACCGCCTTTGGGCCACCTATTTTGGCGGAGACAGCCTTGAATCAGATATAAGCTGCACTGTTGACCTGCACGGAAACTTAATAATGACCGGTTGTACCGAATCTCCGAATTTACCTGTAAGAAATGCCTTTCGAGAAACACACATTGACTACCAGAACACTTTCGCAGCTAAATTCTATGATTGCAGCATACCCTTTACAGGCAACATATCACTTAGCGGCCCCGGGGCTTTATGCAGCGGCGGCTCTTTAACGCTTACATCGCCGGCGGCAAGGGGTAACCTTTGGAGCAACGGCGATACCACCCGGAGCATTACCGTGAATGAAGCCGGGCAATACCAATTGAGCATAGTAAGCGGAAGGTGCACCACAGAGCCCTCGAACCCGGTAATTGTTACTTTAAATGCCAATTCCGCAACCGCAGTAACAGATTCCTTTTGCCTTGGCACAGCCTATAATTTCGAAGGCCGATTGCTGCAAACGCCCGGCACCTATTACTATACAGGCACCAATATTGCCGGCTGCGACAGTTTAATAACCCTTACCCTGCTGCAATCAATTATGCCCCCGGTACCTGTAATTCAGTTTCGTAACGACACCCTGTTTACCGACTCACCCGGCATAAGCTACCAATGGCTGAATGAAAACGGGCCAATAGACAGCGCCGACAGCAGCTTTTATGTGCCGCAGGTTGCGGGCGAATACAGGCTTGTTATAACCAATGCCTCAGGGTGTAAAAATGAATCTTTGCCCTATTTAGCGGCAGGCGCACAGGCACAGGCTGTATCGGCTGCCGGGTGGCGCATTTACCCTAACCCGGCCGGGAGCACCCTTTCCATATCGGGTATGGCTTATGGTACGCAGGTTTATATTCAAACCCCGCTTGCCCAAACCGTTTTCAGCGGCGCTTACGATGGCAAGAGCCTTAATATAGAGCACCTGCCTGCCGGGCTCTACTTCTTAAGTACCGAGGGCAGCGGCATGACCCGCTTTGTAAAATCAGGAGCGGTAACAACCAGGTAACTAAGCCGTATTTGCAACAGGGGCCGCTGCGTGAACTCGCCGGGGCCCCTGTTTCTTTTGTGGCGCTGCTCTTTACTCAAGGGCAATTTTACCCGTACTCAACCCGGCAGCCGTAGTAAAGCTATACATATACAGGCCCGGACCCAGGCTGCTTACATTCACTTTTTCGCCGGGGGAAACATGCTGCTGCAATACCCGAAAACCTGAGGCCGAATACAGCAGCAATTCACCCTGCTCTATGGCGTCCAGGCTCAAAAATTGGCTTGCCGGGTTTGGGTAAGGAGTTATGGGCGTATGCGCGCTGATTAACGGCTGAAGCCCTGTGATTTCAAAAATCTTCTTTTTCATAAAGTACAGGTCTGAAATCTTGTGCTCACCGAAATTACCGATAAAAACGGCGCTGTCGGTACCGGTAAACAATGCTTCGCTCAGAATAATTTTATTCCTGCCTTTTGCCAGTGTATCGGTCTGCAGAAACTGACCCTGTGGGCTTATAGTAAATAAAACGCTTGCCGCATCTGTAAGAATATTTACAAGTACATTGCCTGAAGGCAGCGCATGCATAAATTCGCCATAACCCGGCAATTGTATTTCCCATACAATCTCACCTGCAGGTGTGTGCCTGCCTAAATACCACTGAAAATCACGCGGCGGTAAATACGGGCTGCCGAAAACATATACATTACCGTCAGGCGCAGCTTTCGAAACGGAATAGTTAACCCCGTTTCGGTAAAGATTTGGGTAATAAAAGTTATTGAGTCTTATTTGGTTGCCGTAATTATCTGTTACAAGATTTATCATATCCTGCGCATCTGTGCCCCCGAAAAGAAAGCCGCCGCCCGGCAGGGGTTCTATGTTTCTTAAATCGGTGCAGTTTGAATAGATGTTACGGGTAATTTCATTGCCTTCGGCATTCAGGAATATTGAAGCTCCGCTTACAAGAACCGGCCTGTAAAGAGAATCGCCGGCGCCGGCCGCTAATACAGATCTGCCGTCGGGGTACATATACATATCAAATACGGTGTACCCGTAGGTATCATGTAAATCTTTTTCCCAGATTATTGTACCTGTTTGTGTAAGCTTAATAACCTGGATTCTGCCCATTCCAACGCTGTCGGTATCTGAATAACGGGCCGTAAAATGAACGGTTAAAGCAGCCAGCAGGTTTCCGTCGGGGCAAAGCTTTAAGCTGTATGCCTTTCCCCCGTAACCGGCATTTCGGGCCAGGTTTATGCTGCCTACAGAATCGCCGTTATTGTTAAAATGAATGATGCTGAACACATAATGGCTCGGGTTTGTATATGATAACGTACTTGTAAGCGCCATATAACCATCGGCCACCTTTACCATTGATGCAGGGCAGCTTATGCCGTTCCAATTGTATATTTTCTCATTGGTTGCACCCCGGTTATATGCCTGCCGGGAACTTTGGCCATGCAGAAGCGCAGGGCAGTAAATAATCAGCAATAAGGAGGCAAGCGAATACAGTATTATCTTTTTCATAAGAGCAGGCTTTAAAAACGATGGGTTATACTGCATTAAACGTGTATGGCCGGGTTTTCCCCCGCGGGATAAACAAAATGGACAAAAGCTAAAATAAAACACCCTTGCCGGCAAGGTGTAATGCCTGCATGCAAGGGTGTTAATTGGGTTCTGCTGTTAAAGCCTCTGCCTACTTCAGCACATCTATCCAGCTGCTGCCTTTAACGGGGCCGTTACGGCCATTGTATTTATACACTACATAGTAAATACCTGCCGGGCAATCTGCGCAGCTGAAGTTGTTTTTGTAATTGCTGCCTGAATATACTTTTTCGCCCCAGCGATTAAAAATATTGACCTCTGCGTTGGCATTGGCGGGCAGGTTTTTGAATTCAAGGTAATCGTTACGGGTATCGCTGTTGGGGGTAATTACATTGTTATAGCTCACATCGGGGCAGAGCGAATCAGCAAAGGTTACAAATTGTTCTGCAAGAGATTCGCAGTTGCGTAACATTTTCCTGAGTGTGACTTTTACAGTGGCAGAGCCGCCGTTCAGGTAGTTTATATTGAACCTGAATACACTGCCTGTACTGCTCTCAGATGTGAAATCGCTGCTTACGGTCCAGAGGTATTTTGTATCCGGGTCTTCCGGGCCTGGGTCGGGGCGTTTAACAATGAAGTAAGCTGCATCGTTGGTGCAATACAGCGTATCGCCAATAATTACAGGCGCACCTGGGGTGCTTTCGGCAGGAACAAGTATAAAGCTGCGCAGGTTGCAGGTTTTATTTATTAGGAACAGGGTATCGTTAGGCCTGGCTGCTGCCGACAAATCAAAGTAGAATACGGTGTTACCGTTTTCAAAAGCCTGCCTTTTCGGGCTTAGCCCAATGGGGTATTGCCAATGTATGCCCGTATCTAAAGGTTCATTTCCCGGGTAGTAAACCGAAAATTCGGTTGGTGTGCAAAGCAGGTTGGTATAATATCTTTTTAATTCGGGCGGCGCGGTATTGAAACCTACCTTCATGCTGTCGGTATTGCTGCATTGGCCGCTTGTTACGGTAAACCTGAGCCAGGCCGAGCTTTGGCCCGGCAAAGGCCGGAGCTGCACATCGGCCATCATGTCTGAGGTGGTGAAAACTCCGCCTGAGGTGCTCCAGCTGTAAGCAGAACCTGCCGGGAAAACGGAAGGGTCTACGGAGTAGTTACCTGTTTGGCTTCCGCATAAGGTTTTGGGGCCTTTTATCAGGGGTTTGGGTATCGGCGGCGTAATGGTTACGCTTACCATATTACTCAGTGCGGAAGTACAGCCGGAAGCAGTTATGATGCTTACTGCATAATTGCCGCTTCGGTTCGCAATCAGTTGACTGAAGGAGCCGGCAGGCGCCCCGTTATAGGTCCAAAGATGGGTATAACCGGTTAAAGCTGAATCAGGCAAGGTAAGCAGCACCGAACCGCCGCTGCACAGGCTTATTGGCCCGGCCGGGGAAACAGAAACCGGCCCGGGCACCGGGAAAACGTTAACCGTTACAGAATCAGGAGCGCTTTGGCAGCCGTTGTTTGAAGCCCTTAAATAATATTTGCCCGGGCTGCGCACGGTTATGCTGCCGGCCCTTGAGCCGTTGCTCCATAAATTGTTTGTCGGCAGGCTCGAAATTAAAACAACGCTGTCGCCGGAGCAGAAACTCAGCGGACCCAATGCCCTTAATACCGGCTTTTGTACAGAACCGAAGCTGACCGTTACCGCTGCGCTTGGTACCGATGTGCAACCGTTTAAAACCCGCCTTACCGTATAGGTGCCCGGTTGCCTCACAGTTATACCCCGTTCCGTAGAGCCTGTGCTCCAAAGGTTGCCCGTGGCATTGTCGGAGTAAAGTGAGTCATTGGCTCCTATGCAAAAAGTAACATTGCCGGCCGGGCTTATTACCGGCGCAGCCGGAACAGGCGTTACGCTTACCGTGACCCCCGCGCTTGAACCCGAAGTGCAGCCGTTTGCCAGCACCCTGACAGTGTAAGTGCCCGGGTTTCGCACAGTTATATTTTGCGTTCTTTCGCCGTTGCTCCAAATATAAGCCTGGCTTGCCGAAACAGTTAATGTAACACTTCCGCCTTCGCAGATTGCTAAAGGTGAATTGGTGCTTATTACAGGTACAGGGGGCGTTTGCGTAACATCTACAATTACAGATGCGCTTGTTACTGATGTGCAGCCGTTCTGCACCTGCCGAACACTGAAGGTACCTGTGCTGCCAATTGTTATGCTTTGGGTGGTTTCGCCTGTGCTCCAAACATTCCCCGTTGCAGAAGATGATGTGAGCGTAACGCTGCCGCCAACGCAGAAACTAAGCTGCCCGGCCGTACTTATGGTAGGGGCAGGGGGCAGGGGAATCAGGTTAACGGCCACCACATTGCTTACATCGGAGGTGCAGCCAAGCACAATGCTTTGTACCGAATAATTACCGGCAGCGTTAACAGTAATGCTTTGGGTACTTGCCCCGTTGCTCCAGATATTGCCGGTTGCATAGTCTGATCTTAATGTTACAGATGCCCCGGTACATATATTTATATTGCCCGATACCGTTATTACAGGCCGCGCCGGCTTGGGGTTTACGGTAACCGTTACCGGTACACTGGTGCCAGAAGTGCAAATGCCCCCGGAATCAGTATAAACAGTATAGGTGCCGGGCAGGGAAACTGAAATGCTTTGGGTGGTATCTCCGGTACTCCAATGGTTGCCGAAGTGCGTGGATGATGATAAGGTAAGGCTTTGTCCGGCACAAATGGTTGGGAACCCTGCCGCCGTAATAACAGGCGTTTCAGGCGGAATAATGCTTACCGTTACCGGGTTGCTTACTGCCGAAGTGCAGCCGTTGGTAATATTCCTTACGCTGTAGTTTCCGGCCCTGCTTACGTTTATGCTTTGGGTGGTATCGCCGTTGCTCCACAGGTTTCCGAAGCGGGCAGAGGAGCTGATGTTTACGAAGCTGTTGCTGCAAAAAGTTGTTGGCCCGTTGGCGCTTAATGTTGGCGCGGCGGGTATAGGGAAATAGCTTACAGTAACCGGGTCAGCGGCTTCTGAGGGGCATATTGCGCCTGTAACATAAACGGTATAGGTACCGGCTGTATCTGCTGTAATGCTTTGGGTGGTATCGCCGGTGCTCCAGCGGTTGCCTGTTGCGGCCGATGAAGTCAGGGTAATGCTGCTGCCTACGCAAACATTTACAGAACCTGATCCGGTTACAACCGGCTTAGGCGGCGAAAGGAAGCTTACAGTAACAGGATTGCTCGGCGCCGATGTGCAGCCGGCAATAATGGTACGCAAGGTATAAACGCCGGGTTGTGTGGCAGTAATGTTTTGGGTGCTGTCGCCGTTGCTCCATAGGTAGGTCATAAAGGGACGCACCTTGCGAATGCGGCAGTTGTAAAGATCTGCTACAAAGAGGTTGCCGTTGCCGTCGGGCACTGCTGTAACCGGGGCATCGAATGCTGCCTGGGGGCCGAGGCCGTCGGCATAACCGCCGGCGTTGCCGGCAAGGGTGATTACACGGCCCGCCCTTGTAACCACCCTGATGAGCTGGTTATAAGTATCTGCCACATACAGGTTCAGCGAGGGGTCCAGGGAGCAGCCTATGGGGAATGCAAATGCGGAATTAAGCGCAAAGGCATCGTTACGGCCCTGGTAGCCTACCCCTGCAAAGGTGCCGGTTTGCCCTGCTGGTGTAATTCGGCGTATTACATGGTTGTTTTCATCTACTACATAAACATACCCTAAAGCATCTGTGGTAACGCCAACCGGGTATCGGAACTGCGCTGCAGTACCAATGCCCTCGGCATAGCCCTGGGTACCGCTTCCGGCAAATGTGGTAAGCATACCGCCGGGCGTAATTTTGCGTATGGCATGGTTGCGGTAATCTGCCACATATACATTGCCGCTGCGATCAACGGCAATGCCCATCGGGTTCATCATTGAGGCTGCGGTTCCCTGCCCGTCGGTAAAGCCGGGTAAGCCGCTGCCGGCCAGCGTGGTTACAAAACCGCCGGGCGTTATTTTTCTTACCCGGTAGCCCCCGTGATCGCCTACATACAGGTTTCCGGCTAAATCTATGGCAATGCCGTAGGGCTCGTTAAATTTAGCATTAGTTCCTACGCCGTCGGCATAACCGGCAACGCCGCTTCCGGCAAATGTGGTTACTACACCTGCCGGGGTCATTTTCCTGATCCGGTTATTGCCCTGGTCAGTAATGAACATATTACCCGAAGCATCGAAAACCAATCCTGAAGGATACGAGAATCTTGCCGCTGTGTCGTTTCCGTCGGCATACCCCGGGCCTTTACCTGCCACTGTGCTTACAATTGTCTGCTCCGAAAAAGGCCCGGCCAGCATAACGCTGCCGCCCGGGCAAAACGTAAGCGGACCAAGAGAATCTATAACCGGGGCAGGGCATGAGCTTACCGCCAAAGGGCTGTTAACCTGCTGTAACCCGGGCTTGGCTGCGGGTAATTCGGCTGTTTTATTCTTGCTTTCCCGGCTTTTTACGTTTTGTTCAGGGTGAATGCGCAAAGGCTGCTGTGCATAAACCCCGACCCTAAAAGCTGAAAGTGCAACAATTAAAAAACATAATGATGTTTTAAGCATAATACGCGAAATGAGCAGAGAAAGAATACAAAATGGGTGCGAAAGATAAGAATTAGAATCCTGATTCGGGTATTGTATGCGGTTATTAAAATGTTGTTTTTCCGGGGCTGTTCTTCATAGGCTATCGCAATTCCATTGGTGAATTTAGTCCCCCGGTTTATTATTGAAGGTATTAAATTCAGCCTGAAAATATACATAATTGTTAAATTGGATTGCGGGCATATTTTATGGAATCCTGCACATGTCATTATATATCAATACTATGAACAGTGTTTACTTTATTTATTATGGTATATATATAAATATCGTATTTATGCTGAACAATGGTTCGGCGTTGTAATAATTCGTCATTGAAAAACGGCGCTTCATCATTTGAAATTGCCTTTCGGGTAAGCTGTGCTTGATGCGGAGCGACTTGCCGGCCAACATTGCATAATTAAACCCGGGCATAAAAGCGATTAAAGCATTTGCGCCGCCATGCCGGAACATTGCTGCTGAATGCCGAAGATCATGCAATTCGGAGCAGGCAAGCGGGTTAACGGGCATTGAATATAAACCCTGTTTACCAATAACACAGAACAGATGAAAATACATTTTACTATAATTCCGACCCGGGCCATGCGCCTGTTTGCCGCAGTACCGGCAATCATGTTATTGCTGCTTCCGAAACCAACACAGGCGCAGGAACAAACCGGCACCCAAACCATTATTGGCCAGCTTACCGATTCGGAATCTAAATTCCCGATTTTCGGGGCGCAGGTGGCTGTTATTGGTACAGAACCCCTGCTCGGCGCCGTGAGCGATGAGAGCGGGAATTACCGTATTAAAAATGTACCGCTGGGCAGGCATACCATTAAAGTGAGCTATATAGGTTACGGCGAACGCAGCATACCTAACGTATTGCTTACATCCGGTAAGGAGTATGTGCTCAACCTCGGTTTGCAGGAAAGCGTTACCCGGAGCGATGAGGTGGTAATAACATCGGGACGCAATAAGGGCCAGGCTAAAAACGAAATGGCATTGGTGAGCGCCCGCTCATTTAACGTTGAGGAAACCCGCCGTTATGCCGGCTCCCGCAACGACCCCGCCCGCATGGCTTCTAACTTCGCCGGCGTAAGCGGTGTGAATGATGGGCGTAACGATATAATTATTCGCGGTAACTCCCCAAGCGGCCTGCTTTGGCGTATGGATGGTGCAGATATACCCAACCCCAGCCATTTCGGGGCTATGGGCGCAACCGGGGGACCGGTTAGCATGCTCAATAACAACGTATTAGACCAAAGCGATTTCCTTACAGGCGCTTTCCCGGCAGATTATGGCAACGCACTCAGCGGCGTATTTGACCTGAGCATGCGAAGCGGAAATCCTGAAAAACGTGAATATACCGGCCAGATTGGCTTCAACGGTTTCGAGGCCGGGGTGGAAGGACCCTTCAGCAGGAAATCACGCAGCAGCTTTATGGCCAATTACAGGTACACCACACTCGGTGTTTTTAAGCAATTTGGGCTGAATGTAGGCACAGGTGCCGCCGTACCCATTTACCAGGATTTGAATTTCAAGCTCAATTTCATGGCCGGTAAATACGGTAAAATATCACTGTTCGGTATTATGGGCAAAAGCCACATAGAATTCAAAGGAGCCGATGCCGACAGCACCAACCTGTATACCGACAACCGAACCAATACCGATTATGCCACTTCTATGGGCATAGTCGGCCTGAACTGGATGCACTTTTGGAACCCCAATACTTTCGGTAAGCTGGTAATCAGCGCATCGGGCAATACTGTTGATTCACGTGTAGACAGCCTGGCTCCTTTTCCTGATTACCCCAACAAGGCCATTCAAACTTACGGCGATAAAAGCCAAAATACCCGCATCAGCATTCGCTATATAATGAATCATAAGTTCAGCGCACGCAGCACCCTGAACGCCGGCCTCTTTGCCGACAGGCTTGGCTTTACCTACCACGACAGTGTGCTGAATTACACCAACAACCAACCCTATTTCCGCAAGCTGCGCAACGACGGGGGCAGCACCGGGCTCTTCCAGGCATATACCCAATACCAATATAAGTTCAGCGATAAGCTGAGCGCAAATGCCGGTCTGCATGCCCAAATTTTGGGCATCAACAACAGCAGGGCCCTTGAGCCGCGCGCAGCCCTTCAATACGCGCCTGACAATGTGCAAAGCTTCAGCTTCGGCTACGGGCTGCACAGCCAGATGCAGCAATTAAGCACCTATTACACCCGCACCCGGTTGAGCGACGGCACTTATACCCTTACCAACAAAGACCTGGGATTCAGCAAAGCGCAGCATTTTGTATTGGGCTGGAACCGCAGCCTGGGTTCGGCAGCGCGCCTGAAGGTGGAAACCTATTTCCAGAACCTGTACAATGTGCCTGTTGAGCAACGCAGCAGCTCGGTATCGGTATTAAACGCCGGGGCCGATTTTAATACAGTATCTACAGACAGCCTTTTGAACAAGGGCACCGGCCGCAATTTCGGGTTGGAAGTTACGGCAGAGCGCTTTTTCAGCAGGGGTTATTATTGGCTGCTGACCGCGTCAGTTTTCGACAGCAAATACCAGGGCTCCGATATGGTTTGGCGCAATACCGCCTTTAACGGGAACTACATTGTAAACGCCCTCGCCGGACGCGAAATTAAGATTGGAGATAAAAATGTGCTCGCTTTCGATACCAAGATATGCATAGCCGGCGGTCGCCGCTATACCCCGCTTGACCTTGTAAGCAGCGCAGCTCAGCACCAGGCCAAATATTATACTGATGAAGCCTACAGCAAGCAGTTCAAACCCTATTTCCGTATGGATTTTAAGATAACCTACCGCCGCAACGGCAACAAAATAATGCAGGAGTTCTTTGTGGATGTGCAGAACATTTTCAATACCCAAAACATATTCACGCAGGGCTTTAACATCTATAAAAACCAACCTTACTACGTTTACCAGCTAGGCCTGTTCCCGAATGTGAATTACAGGATAAACTTCTAAGAATTGGGATCGCGGTTCCGTGGTTTTACCGCGGCTTTAAGCCGTCTCCAGTGTTTTGCTTTTGGAAAAGGGGTTCCTTTTTTTCCAACCCTCGCCCTGGCCGCTTAGCTCAGCCTCCATAGCCCGGCGTATGCCGATACGCAGAAACCTGCTTTTAACACGCAGCAAATGCCTGCTTTCAACTGCTTCAGCGCCCAGTATGGCCTTGGCTTCAAGGGCTGTTCTGCCGAGCATAAGGCGGGCTTTGCGCATGGTTATAGCCTGCTCAAGACCCCTGAAAAGCATATTGTGGTACAGCTTGTATTCGGCATTGGCCCCGGCATCGTAACCTACCACGAAAATATCGTTGCATGATTCTCGGAGGAAGGTGGCGCTGAAGCCGGCCAGTTGGTTGCCGATAAACCAGCCTTCAACTAAAAAATCATCGCCAAGCACCTTTTTTAAGGTGTACAGGTATTTGGCGTTTATGCGGGTTAGCTTTACCGCAGCAGCCTGCAGAATGTTATTGTACAATGAGTCAAGCTCTGCTTCCCGCTCCTGAATTTCTTCGGCGCCCAGGCTTTTTACAATAACCCCTTCGGCAGCTTTGCGCGTTTTTGTAAAACGGGCAGCGTATTTCTTACTGAGCTCTGCAGCGTAATCGCTAATGGTTTGCCATTCAGGACGCAGGTTGAGCTGCATCTGTATATCTTCAGGCGCAGGTGCAAAGTTGCTGTTACAGCTCACCGATCTGCGCCAGGAACGGGGCAGGCTGTCGGTATCTTTCAACAGGGTAATATCCGGTCGGGTATCTTTGGCAGCCAGGCGAAGCACGCTGTTGAGCGCATAGTTAAACACCTCTGTATCCATTACCGGCGATTTCCAGTAGCCCGGCCCGTTATGGTGCAGGCTGCCTAAAATGAGCACGGTTAAATGGTTCCTGAAACCAATATTCCAAAGCATGCGCGGCAAAAATTCCTGCGGTGCCTCCACATGAAGGTGCTCCGGGCCCGCATGCAGGGTTTGGAAGCAAAAGCCGGCAACAGGTATGTTGCCGTTGTAAACAACAGCAAACTGCAATTCGAGTCCCGGTATTTCAGCCGCCGACAATGCGGCTAAATTTTCGCGCTTCATCCAGGGAGATTGCGCAGGAATAAAGCTGTTCCAGCTTTCGGGCAAACCTGCCGGGTTTTCATATACAGCCATTCCCAAACTGCGTGCAGGGCTGCTGCCCGAAGTTCGGTATAAGGGGCAAAAGTTAAGCGGTACTATAGTTTCCAAAACAGGAGTTGAGGCAGGTGTATTAATTATAGGCGCTCAATTTACGCCGCCGAATTTAAGCTTTAACCGGCTCTTCGGCAGAAAACAGGCTCATACAAAGCCCAATTAAATGAATTGCGGGCAGCCAATGCCATAATTTTTTCCCATTGGAAATGGCAGGCAGATAAACGGCATTTAATACCTTATGAACTGAGGCAATTGCCCGGGTATAGGCATGTATAGCAACAGGGAGTAAATTTCAATTAACGGTCTACTTCTCCCATAACCAAATCTACTGAACCTATAACGGCCACCAGATCTGCCAGCATGCCGCCTTTTACAATTTCAGGTACCAGGCTCAGGTTGCTGAAGCATGGTGAACGCACTTTACAACGCAGGGGAATATCTGATCGCCCATCAGTGCGGAAGAAGAAGCCGAGCTCACCCCTGGGTGTTTCGCCACGGAAATAAAGGTCCTGCGCCTTGGGGCGAATTTTCTTAGGGCAGTGCTCCTGCGGATCGTAACCGGGTGTTCGCTTATGCACTTTTTGCAGGCGCTCTATGCACTGCTCAGCTATGTACACGCTTTGGTGGCACTCGGCCATGCGCACCCATGTGCGGTCCCAGCAATCTCCGGTTTGGCCCATTTCGCCTTTGCCAATGGGTATATCGAAATCAAGCTCGGGGTAAACAGAGTATTCATCTACCCGGCGCAAATCATAGGCAAGGCCGCTGCCGCGCAGCACCGGGCCCGTAGCCCCGAAGTTAATGGCGGTAGAAAGCGGCAAAACACCCACATTGGCTGTGCGTTGAATAAATATCTGGTTATTGATAAGCACCAGCTCGCTTTCGCGCAGCTTGGGCTTTATATAGGTAAGGAACTCTGTGCAACGTTCCTCGAAACCGACGGGCAAATCATAAAACAAGCCGCCTACCCAAATGTAGTTATAAAGCATTCGGGCCCCGCAAATCCATTCCATGAGGCGTACTATGTGCTCGCGGTCACGCATCATCCATAGGAAGGGGGTGAATGCGCCAATATCGAGGCCGTAGGTGCCGAGGGCCACAAAGTGCGAAGCTATGCGGTTGAGCTCGCAAACAAGCACGCGTATGTATTCTGTGCGTGGGTGCAGGGTGCCCGTAAGGCCCAGCATTTTTTCGACACCCATGGCATAAACATGCGAGCTGTTCATGCTGGCCAAATAATCCATACGATCTACGTAGGGAATAATTTGGTTAAAGGGCAGGCTTTGGGCATGCTTCTCGAAACAGCGGTGCAGGTAGCCGATATGGGGCACCACATCTATCACCGTTTCGCCTTCCATAAGCACCTCGAAACGCAAAACCCCGTGCGTGCTCGGGTGCTGCGGACCAAGGTTCAGCACCATTTGCCCCGGCTTCAGGCTGTCAGGGTGAAAGAAAGATGGCTCTGAATCGGTGAGCAGCGTGGGAGCTTGCATAAATTGGTTAATGCAGGAGGCAGTACACCTGCCTGTATTACATAATTAGGCAAATAGCGTCAAAAATCAAATATTTAAAAAAATGCTTATGCCTGCACTTCCCGGCTTTGGTAGGCAAGGCCGTAGAATTTCATTTGCTTCACCATGCTCAATAATCCGTTTGAACGGGTTTGGGCCAAGTGCTTGGTCATGCCTATTTTATCAATAAAATAAAGGTCGGCAGAAGCTATTTCGGCGGGCTTGTGTCCGCTTAGAACCCGTATGAGCAGGCTTACAAGTCCGCGTACAATTATGGCATCAGATTCTGCGGAAAAGTGAAGCAGGCCCTCGCGCATTTCGGCATGCAGCCATACATTGCTTTGGCAGCCTTTAATTTTATTGGACTCGGTTTTATATTCCAAAGGCAGGGTTTGCAGCCGTTTGCCAATATCTATAATGTATTCGTATTTTTCTTCCCAGGTTTCCAGCATCTCGAAATCGCTGATAACCTCGTCCTGCTCCTCGTTAATGGATGCCATAGTTTTATTGTTTTTTGTAAAGCAGCGGAAGCGGGTTCAGCCTTTACAGATAAAAGCACCTGCCCTGCGTTAATAACGCCAAACAGGTGCTTTCAGTTTTATTGCTTTATTAACCGGGCCTGAAGGTTGCATTATTATGCTGCCCGACCCTGCCTTGCTTAGTAAGTGGCGTAGCTGTTCAGCATCACCGGCATTACGAGCATAAGAATGTTCTCGCTTTCGTCGGTTTTGTTTGGGATAAGCAGGCCCTGCTTGCTTGGGGCAAGCAATTCCATACGTACCATGCTGCTTTCCAGGTTGTTAAGCATTTCCATAAGCAGGCGGGCGTTGAAGCCTATTTCCATGGTATCTTCGCCGTCGAAATCACATTCAAGGCGTTCGTTGGCCTCATTGCTGAAATCAAGGTCTTCGGCCGAAATGGTAAGCTCGGCACGGCTGATTTTCAGGCGCACCTGGTGGGTGGTCTTGCTGGCGTAAATGGCAATACGTTTCAGCGAGTTCAGGAACTCAACACGCTGAATAACCATTACGTAAGGGTTGTTCATAGGAATGGCGCCCTCGTAATCAGGGTAGCGCTCATCTATGAGGCGACAAATCATTTTAACGCTGCCTATGGTGAAGTAAGCGTTGCTGGTGTTCCAGCTGAAAGTTACCGGTGTCTTATCGTTCGGCAGGGCAGATTTCAGCAGGTTAAGCGCCTTGCGGGGCAGAATAAGCGAGCTTGAAGCGCCTTCAGGACTAACAATATCGGAACGGCGGTAGCGCACCAGGCGGTGTCCGTCGGTGGCTACGAAGTTAGATTCTGTTTCGTTGAGCTCAAAAAGAACACCCGTCATGGCCGGACGCAAATCATCGGTACCGGTGCAGAAGATGGTGTAGTTAATGGCACGCTGCAAAACCTCGGCAGGAATTTCAACTGAATCGGCCTGCTTTACAGAGGGGATGCGGGGGAAATCTATGGCGTTTTCTCCGGCCAGCTTGTAGCGTCCGTTTTCGGAGTTCAGCTCAATGGCGAAGGTTTCGGTATCTATGAAGAAAGAAACAGGCTGCGAAGGCAGGTTGTTGAGGGTATCGGTAAGAATGCCGGCGGGAACGGCAATGGAGGCATTTTCCTCGGCATCTATAGGCAGCTCCGTAATCATGGAAGTCTGCAGGTCAGAAGCGGTAATAACGAGCTTGCCGTCGCGGATCTCGAAGAGAAAGTTCTCGAGAATAGGCATCACGGGGTTTTTCGGGATTGCTCCCTTAATCAGGCTCAGCTGGTCGAGCAATACCGCGGAGGAAACGACAAATTTCATGGTTTGCGAAAAGGTGTTAAGGATGCAATTTTACGAAAAAAACGGGAGAGGGGAAAGGGAAGGGAAAGAAAATGGGGGTACAAGTTGTAGCCGATGGCGAAATCGGCCCATAAATTTCCAAAGGAATCCCGAATCTGAAAGTGAATGCCTACTTTTGAGTGCCTGACCTTACGGGACGGAACAGCGGACATTCCTTTCAGGTTATATAATTGTCTGCGTATTAAGATTGTTTAACGCTATGCCAAAACTAAGGATTAAAAATTTCGGCCCTATTAAAGACGGTTTCACAGGCAGTGAAGACGGCTTTATGGATATAAAAAAGTTTACTGTGCTTATTGGCGAGCAGGGAAGCGGGAAGAGCACAATGGCGAAGCTGTTTTCTACTATGAGCTGGATTGAGAAGGCGTTGTACAGAGGGGATATGACGGAAGAGGAAATATTATCAGAAGGAAAATTTGCAAATGAGTGCGCATTTCATAGGATTCATAATTATTTCAATGTTGATTCTGAAATAGAATATTACGGCGAAGCATATATATTGAAATATCTATTAGGTAAAATATCTGTATTAAGAATTGAAAGACATTCCTATGGTGTTCCCAAAATAATGTATGTACCTGCTGAGAGGAATTTCCTTAGTTCTATAGATAATCCTGAAATTATAAGGACTATGCCGTTAAATATATTTACTTTTTGGGTGGAAATGGAACGCGCAATGCAAGAAATGAAGGAAGTGTTGCCATTGCCAATTGGGAATGTGAGCTTTGATTATAATAAGCATACAAGAACTCCGATGATAATTCTTGAAAATGGTAATAAACTTAATTTAACTGAAGCTGCAAGTGGATTTCACTCGTTAATACCTTGTTATTTAGTATGCAGAGATTTAGCATTAAATTTAGAAAACGTTGATTATTCAAAGAGTAGAGTAAGTAGCCTGGTATTAGGCAGAATGAATTCTGCAATGAAAAGCGTACTTGAGCGACTATATAAGAATGCCAAATATGGCGATGGAGAAATAATACATCATAAAACGAATGCATTGGAAGATTTTGAATCAGAAGTTGATTATTTTTATTACTCTATCAGAAACAGACGCTTTTTGAACGTAATTGAAGAAATTGAGCAGAACCTGTTTCCAACCGCTCAAAGAACATTGCTGTATAAAATGATTGAATATGCAAATGTGGACGTAAGTAATTCATTACTTATAACTACACATAGTCCATATATAATAAACGATTTGGCAATAGCAATTAAGGCATATAATGTAAGATATAAGTTGTTTACAAACACAAACCGTGATTTATTATCTGAGTTTAATGAGTTATTTCCTGAGGTGTCAATTGTAAACCCTGCCCAAACAACAATATATGAGCTAAAGGATGGCGGAATAATCCTGTTACCAAACTATAATGGTATCCCATCAGATGAAAACTATCTCAATGCTGAGCTTGAGAAAACAAATGAAATGTTTGACAAGCTGTTAGAAATTGAAAGGAAAATATGACCACCATCAATTTCATTTCAAGCTGCCCAGACATCGAAATTCTAAATGACGTATTGTTCGGAATTATAGATCCCGGCGGAAGAGCCCCTGCCAAAATATCTCGTTTGGCTTCAGAAATCTGGGTAGCTACCATCGTAAATTCCTTGGGAGTTGAAATTATATTCGCTCCCATTGATAATTGTGCTTACTTTAATAATTATAGGAAAGCGGCTGACCGCGTAAATAAATTAGGCACCCAGCCGGAAAAGGAAAAGCAATGTGATTGTATACTGGCATACACCGGCAGCATTATTTTTATTGAGCTAAAATCGTCCCAATTGAACGGCGCTATTGAGCAGCTTTTACAAACAGTAAAGTATTTTGCAACTAATAGTCAACTGGCTGATATTCCTAATAAAACAGCTTATGCAATAAGGCCAACTCGAGAATATATCGCTAAAGGCGCGACAAGTGGGTACAAGGAAAAGTTAAATACTTATGGTGTTCTGCTTAAAGAAAAAGCCCCAATTGTAATAAGCTGAGCTTGTAACATAATGGGCCTGTGTTTAATTGCAGGCAAATTATCATTACTCAGCCTTGATTTCATTCACAACAGTGTTAACCATATTAATGTATGGAACTATTTGATCTTTCCATAGCGCATTAATATAATTTTTCCTAAACTCAAAATTACTGAGCTTCAATGTGTTTTCACCACGAAATTTTTCAAAATTAATATTTGGGTAACAGTCCATTAAGCCCAACCACCATTCATTACTTTCGTGACGCTCGCTTATGGCAATAATCCGTTTTAATATTTCAGCATATTGGGGTTCCAAATGAATTTCTCTTTTTCCGTTTCTAACCAAGGCTGCGCCGAAACGAACATTATTATGTCCACCGCGATCAATACGAATACATACATCACAGTCTGCATATTGATTTATTGGGAAAATAATTCCGTACCACAATGATCGTTTTTGAAAACCATAAATAGCGCTGTTAAGCTCTGTATCACTGTATTTGTGACCTTTTTTATTGATTACATATGAATTATCCGAAATGATTTTGTCCAAATCTTCCCAAAAATCCCATTCCGTATGCCAACGGAAATGTTTCCAATTACTTACAATTTTGTTGGCTGTAAGCATGTTATCGTCTTGTGCCAGCAGGTTATATATTTTTGTTTGTTCTTCTATATCCATTTTAATTCCAGTGATTTTATTTACAAGAGATTGATACTGTATTAGCACTTCCATTATATCCGGCATTTCTAAAGTTTGATTAATACACTTTTGAAGCCATTGAGAAATATGCACCTTATAGGAAATATTCATGCAAACCAGTTCACCAATACTTTGCACTGAAGGTGGTCTGCCTTCTATGG
The DNA here is from genome assembly GCA_040388605.1 of Bacteroidota bacterium. Classification (GTDB taxonomy): domain Bacteria; phylum Bacteroidota; class Bacteroidia; order Cytophagales; family Flexibacteraceae; genus JAZKBN01. Next base: position 76,676 of record JAZKBN010000013.1, read on the forward strand.
TTAAAAAGAATATTTTTATATTCTTATAGTTTTGAATAGTTAAGTTCTTATGATAATTCTGTAATTGATTACCTGTATCTTCAGCAAGTAACTTATTCTCGATTACTATGCCATGCTTAAGATTTGCGCTTTTAATGAAGATGTCTATTTTATAATGCTCCCTATGCACACTTACATTGTTTACATCTATATCAGTTATTCCAAGCGTTTGAAGCATTAGCTCCAGGAAAACACTGCCGCAACCATGGCTTCCCTTAGGGTTCAGCAGCTCGAAAATGAACCTTGAATGCAGGTTCACCTCTTCATGCTCACCCCGCAGTATGGTGAAAATGTTGAAAGATTTAGCATTGCGGGTCTTCCTGTATTGGAAATCAATATGGCCGACCTGGTCAAGTAATGATTGAATTTTGGTGTGTTCTTCGTTCAGGATTTGCATAAGCATAAATCTTTCCCCCCGCAAACATACCATTCCCCTCCGCCATTCCAACACAGCAGCTAAACAATTTTCCACAAAACATAAAATATTTAAACCTCTACCCCCACCCCCGCATAATCGCTGAGATACTCAAACCCATGCGTCAGATGCCCGTTGGTAGCTATGGTGGCACGTGCGAGCGCACCGTCGAGATCCCCGAAAAACAGGCGGGGCATTACCTGTGCAGATAGCTGGTTCCCGAAATCCTGCCCGGCATCGCGGGGGAGCTCACAGGGCAAATTATCTACCGCCATTACCGAAACATGCCTTTCTGACGAGAATGCAGGGTATAATTGCCCGTCTTCGGGGTTAAAATCGTAAAAAGGATCAGGTATGGTACTGGCGCGCAGGGTGCTGGGGATGCTGCCCTGAATGTCGCAGGTAATGTCTGCTATCACGGTAATTTTAAAGGCCTGGTCGAGCATATCTTCCACGCTGAACAGGGCGGGCGATGCCGGGTGCCAGAATGCCGATGCCATGAGTATGTCGGTGGCATGCGCAAAGGGGAGAAAAATATTTTCAGCTTCTGATGGGTGCGCATGAAAATATGCGGTATCCCAGGCACGGCCGTTTTTCAGGCGGTAATAGTCTTTTGATGCCAGCATGGCGAACACGGGCTCGTTGTAATTCTCTGTCAGGTACTCTGCCGGGCTCACCTCACGGATGTTCATATTCCGCAAAACCTCTTTTACACCCTTGCCTACGCGACCTGTGCCGGTAACCGCAATTTTTATATTCGGGAGCTTAACGGAATGCAGCTCCTTTTCAAGCTTGCTGTAATGCCTGAGCTCCACCGCCGGACGAATATTGAACAACCCTGTCCGGAGCCCGTAGGCCCTTATACCGTTATAGGCGCCCGCTATACCTGCATAATGCCCGAAGGCCACAGTGCGGTTTCCTCTGTCGTCGGTGAGGCATTCGTAATCAATTAAGGTAACATTCTTATCGAGCACGGCACGGAGCAGGGCCTTGTTATGCGGCTGCTTCTTAATGGTGTGCGAAAAAAAGAAATAGGTTTTATTGGGTATCAGCTTTGCAGGCGGCACTTCCTTTATGCCGAAAAGTATGTCGCAATCGCTGAGGTCATCAACCAGGGTGAAGCCGGCTTCTTCGTATTCGCTGTCGGCTACGCAACGGTATGGGCTGCGCTCCACCACGAAGGTTACATCAGGATGCGTTGGTAAAAGGTTGTTGAGCTGCTCGGGCAAAAAAGCCACGCGAAAATCAGGCGGAACCTTGTATTCGCGCAGTAAACCTATTTTGAGGGTCTTCATCTTATATTCAGGGAGAAAAGGCCGCTCCTGTGAAAGAGGGTGTATTATGGCCGGCCTTTGGTTCTGCAAATTTACAAAAAATCAGCGGGCCGAACGCCATAGGATTGCTGTATTCCCGGCATTCGGCCCGCTGAAAGGGGTTATTATATTGTTAAGCGCCGCGCATGTATGAATTTAAGCAGCGGAAAATGAAAGCCTGTGAACCGCTTATTTTTCGTCCTTACGATCGCGCTCCTTTTCCCATTCCTTCTTCTTCAAATCGCCGCGCTGAACGCTTTTAATAAAGCGGGCCCATGCAAAGGGGTTCAGGAGCTGAATGGTGGGGGGCTGGTACCTGTTTTCGGTTTTGTAAACCTGCTGGTTCATGAAAAAAGAATGGTTCATGCTGCCGTCCATGGGCATATCGGCGCCCATGCGGGCCAGCTTTTGCTCATCCAGGTTTTGGCGCATGTGGTTGCGTTCTTCTTCGGGCAGCTTAAGGGCAAGAAATGCCTCCTTAAACAGCTCCTCGGTAGCAAAGGGGAAAATCTCGACGGTCGGCAGAATGGTGGTATCTTCCTTCAGGTAAATAATTACCGATATGCTTTGCCTGCCATCGTCAGGCACCAGGTAGAACTGCTTTTTATAACCGAGGGCGCCAATTACGGCACTGTCGCCGGCCAGGGTGGCCAGGCTGAAATAGCCATAGTTATTGGTGGTAATACCGCGTGCGGCTTTCGGTATAATAATTTGCACACCGGGAACGCCAAGGGCCTGTTCGCCGCTTACCACGAGGCCGGTAAGCTGCACCACCCTGCGCTTGCCTTGGGCAAATGCTGTTCCGGCAGATAAGCACAGCAGGCATACTGCCACAAGCGAAAGCGCAGACAAACGCATTGTGAACTTTTTAAGGGTATATGTTTGGTCTGAAAAATTAGAATTCATTTTGTAGTTGGCCGGTAAGCGAATAAATGCAGGCCCTGCCATTTTTGTATTTTCGCCGGAATTTACAAAAATAGGCAGGATTATAATGCGGACAGTTAACAGCAGGTTAAAAGCGATGCTCAATACCCGCCTTTTTGCCCCTGTTAAAAACCCTGATATGACAGCTTCCCTTTAATGCAGGGTATATGGCAGCGAACATGTGTGGCGCAAAAACCCGGCCGCGAAGCTGAAAAATGAAAACGAAACCGGGCCTGTTAAATTGTGATCCTCCGTTCAGCAGCTTATTTTAGCAGGTTTAACAAAACATTAACAGATTTCATCGCTTAAACGGGTTTTAGGTATTGATTATCAGTAAAAAGTGTAGGTTATTTGCATTGTATTATTCTTCATCTGAAATATGAAAGCCAATTTAAATATACGCAAGCAATTTTCGGCCCTGCTGCCGGCTATTGGCCTGATGCTCATGGTATTTATTTTCGGCCTTGCGCTGCTGCCGGGCAAAGCACTGAGCCCCGTTGCAGCCAAAGACCAGCAAGCCATAGAGCCCGCCATTTTGGGCGCCCCCATGCTTGTTTTCAGCAGCCTTGATGCGCTGAGCAAGCTTTACGGCGCAAATAAATAAGATTGAAGTTTACCGGCCCGAAGTATTGGGGCAGGTATTGTTAATGTAAAAACCAGGAGAAAACCCCAACCGATTTATTTTGGTCGGGGTTTTGTTTTTTAGCCTTTTTAAACTTTTCAATCAGCCTGCCTATATTAATACAGCATCAGTATTACCAGGAAATAAGGGATTGAGAGTATTGCCCATACCAAACTATAAGCCACTGTGAATAAGGTAATTTTAAGTACCGTTTTAGCAACCGGCTGTACATAAAAACGGCGCATGCCTAAGTAGAAATAAACAAAGAATACAGACATTTCAAAAGTGAATAAAATGTACTTAAGTTCAGGCATGTTCAGCAGCATATACAAAATATCGCCGGGTACCGATATGAACAGGAAAAATGCCTGCATGTGTAATGCAAACACCAGGTGCTCTATATACTTCAAACCCGAATGCCGATACAACAGCTTAAGAATAAGCGCAAACAAAAAAACCATGACCAACAAAAATGCCGGCATATTCCGCACGGTTTGTTGGTTAATCCCGGCCAAATCGGTTTTATAGTGCATATACCTGCTCACTATGTAACTGCCGAGGCCGGAATTAGGGCTCATATTAAAGTCTTGGCTTACAAACTTTTGACCTTTTTCTTTGGCATGCTCCTGAGCGATTCTTACTGAATCGAACTGGGCAGTGGTTACCGGTTTAAATGCTGCATGTTCACCGGTATATGCTTCCCGAAAATTGATGAATACAAAGCATATAAAAGACATAAACAGGTACAGGCGAACCGGCGGAATATAGGGTCTGCGCCTGCCATGCAAAAACTCCAGAGAAAGCATACCGGGGCTGAACAGAAAGGGCTTAATGCTGTTCCTGAAACGGCTGTCGAGACCTATGGAATCTTCGGCGAGCTCGTTGGTGAAGGTTCTTAAAGAAAGATCGCGGCTGTCGTTTTCCTGTCCGCAGCGGGGGCAATACAGGAAATCGGGGTCCAGGGTGGCGCCGCAGTTGCCGCATGTATTGCCTTTTTTAAATATGCGCATGGGTAAAGGTATTAAAAAGCGGTAAATGATTATAAGGCAGCTTTATGCAAGTGCAATCGTTCTTTTCAGTTTAACCGATTTTGATTTTTATCTGCCCATTAAAAAAGCAGGGGCAAAAGGTGTTTCCCATATAAAACTTTTTTCCCCTACGGCATTTTTCCCGTTCTTTGGGCCGCCGGAACAACGGCGCTTTAACACAACCTCCCCAAAACCTGACACCTGTGAAAAGTCAATTTGTAAGTTTCCGCTACCTCGACGATGATAACAACGAACAGGATGCTGTGCTCAACATTGCACAAATAGTTACCATTTTGCCTTACGAAGACGGCGGCACCCTGATTACCATGATCAACGACGAAGAGTTCCTGGTAACCACTGAGTACCCTGAAATGGCTAAAATTGCCGCTAACTGGTAATTCAAACCTATAATAAGCCCGGCAGACTCAAAACATGCCGGGCTTGCTTTTTTAATAATTGATTGGCTATAGCGCAGGCCCTTATTGTACAGCGTTAAAATTTCTTTCACCCGATAAATTATGTTTACCGCCGAAATACAGGTTCGTGTTCGCTATGCCGAAACCGACAGGATGGGTTATGTGTATTACGGCAATTATGCCACGTATTTCGAGGTGGCCCGTGTGGAATCTTTAAGGGCTTTGGGCTTTACCTACAAGGGTATGGAAGACAGCGGCGTAATGCTGCCCGTTCTGGAGCTTAAAACCAAGTTCATACGCCCTGCCCGGTACGATGATTTGCTTACCGTTAAAACTGAAATACGGCAAATGCCCGGCACCCGCATTCATTTCCATTACGAGGTTTTCAGCTCAGAAGGGGAGCTGCTCACCATTGCCGAAACCACCCTTGTTTTTGTGGATACCGCAAACCCTGCCGCATACCTGATGAGCTGGCCGAGGCTTACAGGGTATATTTTCCGGAAAAGATAGATTAAGCAGCAGCTTGCTTAACAAAAGTCATTTACGGTATATTTGAACGCGGGAATAATGCCGGCAGGTTGCCGCGGGAGGCTTTCTACGCTAAGCTGCGGGGGAGCCACCGGGTTATTCCCGCTTTTTTTCAATAATATTCAAATACAGGCTTAGACTGCCTTCCCTTAATTTCGCGGGAACAGATTAGGGGGTCGCCGGGTGAATTGTATAGGTTCCGTCTTCGGGAAGGCAAGACCGATAATTCCAGCATTTTTATTCTTAAAACATAGTTCGGTACGCCTTGCATTTTCAATCAAATTCGCCTTCCTGTTACAGTATGCCGCTTTTTCCGCTAACTTGCCAAGCCCAAACTTTCACGTACTGCGAAGCCTGCTTTTAACACCATGAAAATTACCCGCGTTTTCGATTTGCTCACAAATGCCCTGGCCGAACATGCCCGACCCGATATGCTCAACCACAAGGTGAACGGCGTTTATACCGGCATAAGCACCGCAGATTTTGTGAAGCAGGTAAACCGCCTGAGCATGGGCCTGATTGATGCAGGCATAAAGCCCGGCGATAAAGTGGCTTTGGTATCGCACAGCTGCATGTACTGGACACTCATAGATTTCGCCATACAGCAATGCGGGGCCATAAGCGTACCCGTTTACCCCACCATTACTGTAGAAGATTTCAGGTACATTTTTACCGAGGCCGAAGTGAAAATGGTTTTCGTAGGCAACCAAACCATTGCCGACCGAATTAAAGAAGCCACATCAACATTTGGCGGCATAGCGCAAACCTACTGTATTTTCGATGTGCCGGGCGTGCCGCATTTCAGCACCCTGCAGCTTACCGAAAATAACCCGCGCTTACAGGCTGAGCTGCAAAGTCGCAAAGATGCCGTTAAGCCTTCTGACCTGCTCACCATCATTTACACCAGCGGAACCACAGGTTTCCCCAAGGGTGTAATGCTGAGCCATAACAATTTGGTAAGCAATGTATTGGCCAGCATGCCTGCCGTACCGGTTACTTCCGGCGACCGCACGCTTACCTTCCTGCCCCTATGCCACGTTTTTGAACGCATGATAGTGTTCCTGTTTGTGCATGTGGGCGCAGCCATTTATTACGCCGAAAGCATGGACACCATATCGGCAAACCTGAAAGAAGCCAAGCCGCACATATTCACCACTGTGCCCCGCCTGCTCGAAAAGGTGTACGATAAAATTATGGCAACCGGCTATACCCTAACAGGTATTAAGCGAAGCCTATTCTTCTGGGCCATAGGCCTGGGCATGCAATACGAGGTTCCGAATAAAAAGGGCATGTGGTATAATATGCAGCTTTCGCTGGCCCGTAAGCTCATTTTCAGCAAGTGGCGCGAGGCTTTGGGCGGAAACGTAATAGCTATTGTATCAGGTTCGGCGGCGTTGCAACCCAGGCTGGCAAGGGTGTTTTCGGCTGCGGGCATTGTAATTATGGAAGGCTACGGCCTTACCGAAACATCGCCGGTGGTTTGCGTAAACCGCGTGAATGAGGAAGACAACCGCATTGGCACAATTGGCCTGCTCATTGAAGGCGTAGAGGTAAAGCTTGGTCCGGATGGTGAGATACTTGTAAAAGGCCCCAATATTATGCAGGGCTATTACAAGCATCCTGAGCTTACCGCCGAAGCCATAGACAAGGAAGGCTGGTTTCATACCGGCGATATAGGCGAGTTTGTGGAAGGCCGTTTCCTGAAAATTACAGACCGGAAAAAGGAGATATTCAAGACCAGCGGCGGCAAATACATAGCCCCGCAACGCATAGAAAACCTGCTCAAAGAATCTACAGTGGTTGAGCAGGCTATGGTGGTAGGCGAAGGGCATAAATATCCTGCTGCCCTGTTGGTGCCCAATTACCCTGCCCTGCGCGAGTGGTGCAGCCATAAAGGCATTCCCTATTCTGATGACCTTAGCATGGCCGAAGACCCGAACGTGGTGGCCAAATTCAGGAAAGATGTTGCCGTACTGAACGAGCGCCTTTCGCAAACCGAGAAGGTGAAAAAAATATCGATAGTGCCCCGCCCCTTCACCATAGACGGCGGCGAGCTTACGCCCACCCTGAAGCTCAAACGCAAAGCCATTTTAAATAAATACGCCGCAATGATTGAAGGTATCTATGCGCAGGAAGACCGCGAAGATGTAGCCGTTTCAGTTTAAGGATGAGGTTACTCAGCAGACGGTGCGTTTTGTGAGGTAAAAGGAATAAATTCAGGAAAAAGGTAAATGCAGGAAGCGGGTGCGTTTTTTAAGGGGATACTTTATGGCCTTGCCCTGGCGGTACTTATTGGCCCGGTGTTTTTCGCATTGGTGCGCCTGAGCATTGAAAAGGGATTTAAAAGCGGCTTTATAATGGTAACCGGCGTGGCAGCCAGCGATATACTCTGCATCCTGCTTGCATGGTTCCAATTGGCGCCCTTTGTTGAAAGGCCCGATGTAAAGGCCGGGCTGGGTATTGGCGGCGGATTGCTGCTCGTTGTTTTCGGAATTGTATCGTTTTTTAAAAAGGGCAAAAGGGCCGGCGCCGATACCAAGGTGATAACGGCCAAAACATGGTTCGGTATTTGGCTCAGGGGCTTTGTGCTGAATGCTGTTAACCCCTTCACTATATTTTTCTGGATAAGCACCTGCGGACTGGTATTGCGCGAGAGCTATACGCCTCGCAGTCAATTCATGTTCTTTTTAGGCACAATAGCCACCGTTTTCGCCACCGACAGCCTGAAGAGTCGCCTGGCCCTGTTCCTGAGCCAATACCTGAGCGAAAAACGGCTTACCGTCATGAATAAAACCGCCGGCATAATCCTGTTCGGTTTCGGAATCAGGATGCTTTGGATGACGTTCAGGTAAAACCCATGGTTTGGCAATAGTTTTACCCCTTGTAATATGCCAACAGCATCATCAGGAAAATAAAAGCGGTCATCAGTAATGAAAGACCGGTAAAATACAGGTACAGCAGGGCCCGGTTTAATTTTACTTCAATATTAAGGAACACAAAAAGTATGTCGAGCATTTCAACAGCGCTATAGAATACATTGAGTATTACTGCATATACATATACAAAGGGAACAATATTGCGGTTAAACTCTTTTGGGCTCATTTGCAGCTTAGAGCCCGGCAAATACAGCAAAGCGGTAAACAACATACCGAAAAGCAGCAAAATAAGGTTGTAATACAGGCGTCTTACTTCCCACCACTTAAAGGCTTTAAGGGCGCTTAGATCGCGGTAATTGCCTAAAATCAGGAATGGGAGGTTTTTCATTTTTAAAAGGTAAGTAAGCAAAGTCAACCCTTAGGTCAACACCGATTTAATATATGACAGGTTTAAGTCCTGTGGCAAAAGGTATTTGCCTAAACCTACTTCCATTATTTGTAACAGGGAACCGAACTGTATGTCGCTTCGTCCGTTTTCAAGCCGGCTGATGTATTGCTTGGTAAAGCCTGTTCGGCTTGCCAGTTCTTCCTGTGTCATTTTTACAGCCAGCCTTGCGCTCTTTACCATTATACCTAATTGCTTATGGCTTTCAAGTGCGCCTATTCTCTCACTTTCCTCATAAATAACATCTGAATCAATAATTACATATTGAAACCTGTCGCAGCCCCATTCTTCATAATCATGAACCTCATAAATGGCATTTGGCCATGCCAGAGTACCGTTTTCAACAATTGCCTTCGCAAATTCAGCCGGGTTGGTTAATGGGGCAAGCTGCGGATCTGCAGCCCATTCATCCATTTCCGTGGAGTAGTCTTTTCTCCTGACCTCGCGGTTGGTCCATAGCAATGTAACTGCAAAGCCCTCTATGCTGATGATTTTAGAAATCTCGGGGCGTTTTATTTTTTTTTCCTGCACTACTCTCTCAGGTGCGGATTCAGTTCTTTCCATTTTCTTAAAAGCATCTCTGCTTTACCAATATACCAAATTCTAATCTTCTTTAATTGCGCAGCAGGCAAATGGCCCTCTGTAAGTTCCCCGCTTAGAACACTGAATACTGCCTTGTAATCATTATACATTGCGTGGAAGTGCGGGGGATTATGCTCCCGCTTACGAATGGTAATTTCAATACCATGAATCAGAACTTTCATTATCTGTTTTAATTATGTCGATGTTTCATCTTTATATATTTTAGTTGCTTCTGTTGTTGGTAGGTAAATAAGCAAAACAAAAGTAACCAAATTAGATTACTTTGTCAATTCTTTTTTTTCGCCCAACTTTTGCTTACCTTCCCGTATGCCCGAGCAGCACGCACACAGCCACAACCACCACATTCACCCCACGCCTAAGGCCGGCCCTGCCTTTGCCACGGGCCTGCTCATGAACCTGGGCTACCTCGTTTTCGAGGCAGGCATGGGTTTTTATTACAACAGCCTGAGCCTGCTCAGCGATGCAGGCCACAACCTCAGCGATGTGGCATCGCTGCTGCTTTCTTTCATTGCCATCAGGGTGGCTGCAATCAGGCCTTCGGCGGCTTACAGCTACGGCTTTGGCAAGGGGACTATTTTAGCATCGCTCATGAACAGCCTGTTGTTATTGGGTACAGTGGTGTTTATCGGTTTCGAGGCGGTTGAGCGTTTTATGCACCCGGCCCCGGTGCCCGGCGGTATAATTGCCTGGGTGGCAGGCCTGGGAATTCTGGTAAACGCCGGTTCGGCCTGGTTGTTTCACGGACACAGCGAGCTGAACGCAAGGGGCGCTTACCTGCACTTGATGAGCGATGCCGCAGTTTCGGCCATTGTGGTTGCGGGCGGCATTGCCATAAACATGACCGGTCTGAGCATTATAGACCCCCTGCTCTCGGTATTGGTAATGGGTATTTTGCTGAAAAGTGCCTGGGGCTTATTAAAAGAAAGCCTCGCCATGAGCCTCGATGCCGTACCGGCCACAATTGCGCTTGATTTACCGCGGGAAACAATCAGGAATACTTTTGGCGTAATCAGCGTACACCATTTGCACGTTTGGCCCGTAAGCACCACCGAAACTGCCCTCACTGCCCATATTGTTGTATCGGCCGGCATTACCGACAATAATTTACAAAAGCTGAAAGCCGAAATCAGGCATAATTTGCAGCACATTGGCATTAGCCACGCCACCCTGGAAACCGAAGCCGAAGGCCTTGAATGCGCCGATGAAAACGAGAACTGCATTTAATGCAATTTCAGGCGGCCTGGTTCCGTTTAACCCGAAAAACAATTATTCAGCATGCTTTCTCCGCGTTTAATGCCGCTTCTTATTTAATCCCTGCACTCGCCCTGCTCTTTGCCGGTTGCACCGGCAGCCGCATATTCAAGAAGGGGCCAATACCTTGCCCGGTGAAGGATTGTTAGGGGGGCTAATGGGTGTTTGGGGTGGGTATTATGCCCCACCCTATGCCATTTTTTGTTTAGAGGTTGTTTAATATCTTTAAGTTGAAGAGTAAAATGTCAGTTAAGTTCAGGATTTGGGTTAAAGGCTTACTCATATTAGGGATTGAATGGATTTCTATTTTGGCAGTCATTTTTTTGCTTGAGATAACACTGGGTCAGCAATTTGTCCAACAAGGAATAGGGAATAACTGTATTGCTTTAGAGTTTTTATAAACATTTTATTAAATGATAAGCAGAAAAACACTTAATTTGCGTAAAATATCTCCGTTTATACCTACTTAAGTTTACTCGTATTGCAATACTTGTAAAATTCTATAGAAATGGCTTATCCAAGAGTCTTTACAAGTTATGATTTTGACAACGATAGAGCACAGAAAACTCTATTTATTGGTCAATCAATTCATTCACAAACCCCATTTGATATTCAAGACTGGTCGTCTAAGGCTGCACTTCCACAAAGAGAGTGGGAACAGCTGGTAAGAGCTAAAATCAATAAGTGTAATATGGTTGTTGTGTTGGTTGGCCCTAAAACTTATACAGCAACTGGGGTAATAAAAGAGATAGATTTTGCGCGGAGCCAAAACGTGCCCTATTTTGGTGTATACGTTGCAGGTGCAAACCAATATACGCCATTACCAACAGGCCTTCCAAGAAATAGAGTTATTCCTTGGCGTTGGGACAGTATAAGTAATGCAATAGATCAATTAATGAATGAAGGTAAAAATTTATAACCATGAGAAAAGCTCTTGTTATTGGAATTGATTACTATGAAAATGTAAGTAAACTTCGAGGCTGCGTAAATGATGCATTTAACGTTAAAACGGTGCTTGAAAGACATAGTAATGGGACTAAAAATTTTGATGTTCTTTTAAAATATAGCTTAGGATCGGATTCAAAAATTATAAGAAGCGAACTAAAAAAAGATGTAAAAAAATTATTTAGCGATAAAGCAGATATTGCTCTTTTCTATTTTTCCGGCCATGGTTACATAGAGAGTACTGGCGGCTATTTAGTTACATCAGAGTGCTCGGATGGGGACGATGGATTACCTATGAATGAATTACTTACAATTGCCAATGAATCGAAAGCCACTAACAAAATAATAATATTAGACTGCTGTCATGCAGGTGTAATGGGAAATAACACACCAAATGAGGATAAAGCATTTCTTTCTGAAGGGTTGACTATTTTAACAGCATCAAGTCAAGATCAATATGCTCTTGAAATAGATGGTACAGGGGTTTTTACTTCCTTATTTGTTGACGCCATGAATGGTAGTGCATCAAATTTAGTTGGAGACGTAACACCGGGTTCTATTTATGCACATATTGACCAATCTTTAGGGCCTTGGGAGCAAAGGCCTATTTTTAAGACTAACGTAAGGAATTTTACTACCCTTAGAAAGGTGCAACCACCTATTACGTTGGAAGATTTGAAAAAAATAACAGAATATTTTACTGACAAAGGTATGGAATTCAAACTGGATCCGTCATTTGAGCCACAAAGTGAAAACCCAAATGAAGACAATGTAAGAGCTTTTTCTAATTTGCAAAAATACAATAGAGTTAATCTTGTTGTTCCGGTTGAGGCTACTCATATGTATTTTGCTGCAATGCAATCGAAATCATGTAGACTAACAGTTTTGGGTGAGCATTATTGGAACCTAATTACGAAGGACAGAATATAATTTATAAACCATCATTAAAAACGGCTCTTTCCCAAGTGATAATTTAAATTCTAAATAATAGATACGCCAGTGGCTAAGCCTCAATGGTTAAACAAATCGTTGTGCAAACCTATCAGTGACGCCAGCTTTTAATTGCATTATGATGATTTCCCCCATCCTAAACCCCACCCCTGAGCGCCAAAAACGCCTTGCCGATATAATTAATAATATCCGTAGCATTCAGCGCCTCATACCCGGTTTCTTCAGCGGCCAGGTTGCCAGCAAGACCATGCAGGTACACACCCAAAACCGCCGACTCATGCGGGGTATAGCCTTGGGCAAGCAGGGCGCAAATCATACCTGTTAGGGTATCGCCGCTGCCGGGGGTGGCCATGCCGGGGTTGCCCGTGCTGTTAAAAGCCACATTGCCTGCCGGGTCGCAAACTGCGGTATAGGCCCCTTTCAGCACCACGAATACCTCGTGCCGAATACTGAAATCCTGCAATTTGTACAGTGCCTCGAAATCATTGGCCGATGCGCCGGCAAGGCGTTCGAACTCCTTGGGATGCGGGGTAAGAATGCTGTTCTTGGGCACATAAAAAAGCATGTCGGGGTTATCGGCCAATATATTCAAAGCATCGGCATCAAGAACCAGGGGGGTAGTTGCTTTTTCAAGGAATGCCAAAAATGCTTTGGCGGTCTTTTCTTCCCTGCCCATACCGGGGCCAAGGGCAAAGGCTGTAAAATTACCTACGGGCGGCGCATGGACTATAAAGGGCTTGTTCTCATCGGCAATAGCCATGGCCTCGGCAATGGCACTTTGCATGGGCACCAAACCGCAGCGCGGAATGTAGGCAGTTACAAGCCCGGCCCCTGTTTTCAGGCAGGCACGGGTGGCTAAAATAATGGCCCCCATTTTTCCCTCGGAACCGCCAACCAGTAAAGCCCGCCCGAATGTGCCTTTATGCGAAAATTTCCTGCGGGTTTTCAGCATGGGAACCACATCTTCGGCTTGGGTGAAGCTGAAGGGGTATTCGCCTTCTTCAAAAGCAGCCGGTAAAATGCCTATATCAAGCACCATGAATTCGCCGGTGTATTTTTCGTTGCCCGGCATCATGAAAGACAGGCGGGGAGCATGCAAGGCCAAAGTTATATCGGCACGGAAAACGGTGTTTTCAACAGGGGTATGCGCATCTGCCACTAAGCCCGAAGGCGTATCTATGGCAATGCGAAAGGCTGGAGAGTCGTTCAGGTGTTTTACCACTGCGGCGGCTAAACTGTTCAGCGGCCTGCTCAAACCTGAACCAAAAAGGGCATCAATTGCAAAATCGTCGGCTGAAATTCCGGGCAGGTCTTTGGCACTGCTGAGTTCCGAAAGGGCTAAGGCATCGGTTTTACGCAGCCTGCGCAGGTTTTCCTCCATATCTTTGGTATAACCGGCTTCGGGGGCAGGCAGCACGTATGCTTTGGCATTCAGGCCGGCATTTAGCAGGAGTCGGCACAGAGCGAGCCCGTCGCCGCCATTATTGCCGGGACCGCAGAATATAAAGTAAACCGCAGCAGGCGCAGCCTCCAGTGCGGCAATGGTATTAAAGAGCTTTTCAGCAGCCTGCTCCATTAAACGGATGCTGCTTATTGGCGTATTTTTAATGGTAAAGGCATCGGCCAGGCGAATTTGCCCGGGGTTGGGTATTTTCATTTGTTATGCGCTGCGAAAGAGGCTGTAATTTAGTTCAAAAAATAAGGTTCAGGCTACAAAGCCTTCCCCGGTTATATATGAACAGGAAAGTGTTATTATTTAAAGATGGCTTGCTTAAGCCATCAGTTTATAGGTTCCTTAGCCAACACCTGGGTATATAAATCATTAAAAGCATTCCCAACAGTTTCTGCCGAATACCTTTTGCGGTTGCGATTAGAAATATCGGCATAATCCCAATCGGTTTTCAGGGCGCGCTCTATGGTCCATTCCCAGCTTTCGGGGGTGTTTTCGCAGATGAAGCCGTCGCCGGGGTTCATCATTTCGCGCATGGCGGGCAGGTTAGAGCATACTACGGGGGTGCCTGTTGCCAGCGCTTCGCGGGCCACTATGCCGAATGTTTCGTAATCTGAAGGATGCAGGAATATATGGCTTTGCTGCATGAGCGCCGCAATTTCCGCCTTTTCGCTGCGGCCGATAAAACGCATGGGCAAGCCGTTTTCAGCTGCCAGCTTTTCAAGCATGGCCTGCATTTCACCGTATCCGGCTATGGTATAGCGCAAATTAAACCCCTTTTTCCTGATAGCCGCCAATGCCGGAATTACCACCTCGGGCCTTTTGGGCGGCGTGAGGTTCATTACCGAAAAAATCTCTATAAAACCTTTTTCGGGATCGGGCTTGGGTTTATAGGTAAAAATATCGGCATCTATTACGTTGGGTATCAGGGCTATTTTGCTTTTGTCGGCTATAAAGCCTTCAATCTGCCCGTATAAGAACTGCGAAACCACGGTAATGGCCCTGGCCTCGGCATAAGCCCTGCGACCAAGCCAGGCCAGCTTATTGTGCTTCATGTAACGGGCCACCCCGCTCCAATGCTCGGTGAGCATAAAGGGCAGGCCGGTAAAATCTGCAAGCATGCGGCCTATGGCAGCGCCGGGGTACAATACCTGCGCATGAATTATATCAGGCTTAAAGCCCGATTTAAGTATTTCGGCATACTGTTTCCGCACATACCTGAAAAGCAGCCAGGGATTGTTGTAAGCGGCATTATGCAGCATGCCGCGCAGGTGCAGCAGGCGGGTTTGTACGCCGCTTTCATCTTTAAAGCTTTGCACTTTGCCGTTCAGCAGGCCGGGGCCGGCACTGTGCACAATGGCTAAAACGGTAACATCCGCGCCGGCTCGGCTTATAGCTGCAGCATACTCTTTTATAAATATGCCCAGGTGCGAACCGGGCGTAGGGTACCAGAAAGTTAATATAAGTACGCGGGTCATTTCAGTTCTATAACCATTGCGCTGCGTGCGGGCAGCTCCATTTCAGGTACAATGGTAACAGATTTGCCGCTAAGTACATCGGTACCCGTAGCCCCTGCCGAAACAATTTCAGCAAAGCGCTTGGTTTTCAGTTTCTTCGCCTTGTCGTCGCCGTTTAAAATTACCATTACCTTGGCCTTGGCGTTGTACCTGAAATACACGTACACATTGTCTTCAGGAATAAAATGCTTCAGTTTGCCGGTTGAAAAAACAGGGTTGTTTTTGCGCCGGTTCAGCAGGTTTTTAGTAAAAGAAAGGGCCTCGGTTTGCTTGGCACCCAGCTTTGTGCCTTTGAATACGTTTGATGTATCGCCTTCCCAGCCGCCCGGGAAATCGTGGCGCTTCTCTGCATCGTTACTGAAGCCTTCCATCATAATCTCGGTACCGTAATAAATCTGCGGAACGCCGCGGGTGGTGAGCAGGAAGGTAAGGGCCAGCTTATACTTGTTAATATCGGATTTTATTTCAGATGCGAAACGGCCAAGGTCATGGTTATCAAGGAAAATAACATTTTGCTCCGGGTGGTCGTACTGGAAATCCATGGCGAGAATGTTGTAGAGGCGCATGAGGCCGCTGTCCCAGCCGCCGGCATCGTTAAAGGCTTTTTGGGTGGCGGCGCGTAAAGGAAAATCGGTGAGCGATTGCAGCTCGGGCACATAGCCTTTGCGGGTAGGGGCTCCTTTTTTGAAGTAAGCTTCCAGCGCCACATCATCTGACCATACTTCACCCACAACGCTGAAGCCGGGGAAATCTGCCTCTATGGCACGCAGCCAATCAGACATAAAGTCTTTATCCGGATACGGCCAGGTATCCATGCGAATACCGTCGAGGCCTGAATAGGCTATCCACCAAAGGGTGTTTTGAATAAGGTAGGTGGCCAGCATTTTATTGTCCTGGGCCAGGTCTGGCATGGCGCGGCTGAACCAGCCGTTGAGCATGGTATTGCTGTCTGAAGATGATGCATAGGGGTCAGAAACCACCGACAGCCTGAAGTTCGAATTGATGTATTCGGCATGCCGGTGCACCCAGGTTTTCTGCGGTGCATCTTTCATCCAGAGATGCTCTATGCCTATGTGGTTGGCCACCATATCCATAACCACTTTCATGCTGCGGCTGTGGCATTTTTCCACCAGGGCCTTATACTCTTCGTTACTCCCGAAACGGGGGTCTATTTTATAAAGGTCGGTAATGGCATAGCCGTGGTAGCTTTGTCCGGGCATATCGTTTTCAAGCACGGGGTTCAGCCAAAGGGTATTTACGCCCAGGTTTTGCAGGTAATCAAGGTTATTTACTATGCCTGCCAAATCGCCGCCGTGGCGACCCCATTCGTTTTTGCGGTTGGCTTTTTCGCGCATGCCGGCCACATCGTCGTTAGCCGGGTTGCCGTTCGCAAATCGGTCAGGGAAAATCATATACATTACATCCGAGGGGTTAAAACCGAGAATGCGTCCCTGCCGGCTGGGTTTGCCGTATAGGGTATAGGGTATTTTCTTAGTATCGGCCCCCAGGCTGAGCACTATATCGAAACTGCCGGGCTTGGCGGTTGCGCCTATGTTCAGGGTTACAAACAGGTAGTTCGGGCTGTCGCCAACAGCTGTGCCGCTGATGGTAACACCCGGGTAAGACAGCTTAGCCTGGGCTTTTGCCAAACCGTCGCCGTGCATAAGCACCTGTACCTTGTTATGCTTCATGCCCACCCACCAGTTGGCAGGCTCCACCTTATCTACCACCGGGAAAGCGGCAAGGGCGGGCATGGCAATCAGGCTGAGCATGGCTATTGGTACGGCTGAAAGAAACCGGGAAAATCTGTTCATAGGAGTTTGGTGCCAGGTTGGTAATGTATGCCCCTTTCCGAGGGATTGCACGGCTGTACGGCAAAGCTAAAGGATTCAGGGGTTTTTAGGGGCATTTATGCTTAAAAAATGAGGTTCCGGGGCGCAGGCACATGGTTCCCGCCGCCGGGACCCGTGGCACCTTTGGTTAAAGGCACCGGTTTTTACCTTTTTTATGGTATTCAGTGTTTGCTGAATAAGGGGGTAATTATAGAGTGAATACTAAATAAAGGGTAATTATTCAGTAAAAGCCGAATAATGATACATTATAGAGTGTTTGCTGAATACTGCATGACTATAGAGTAAATGCTGAATAATAGTATATTATAGAGTATTTACTGAATATTGCATGATTATAGGGCAAATGCTGAATATATTTGCACTGTATATCTCTTAATACTTATATCTATGACCAATTATGCAGTAATATCAGGTGATATTGTAAATTTTACAATGCTGCCGGAAAGTAACAGAAAATGGTTGATGGAAAGCACCAAGGGATTATTAAACGAATGGGAAGAAGTTCCCGGTGATTCAGGTGTTTTTAGCGGCGACAGTTATCAGCTTTTAATAGCAGATATTAAGTCGGCTTTAAAACGCAGCATTCAGTTAATTTGTTGGTTTAAAACACAATCAGACCAAACGAAAAATATAAAAATAGGTACGAGAGTGTCGGTTGGAGTTGGAAGCATAGCTTATAAAATTTCATCTGTGCTCGATTCAGACGGTGAAGCTTTTCATATTTCGGGCAGGAATTTGGGAATAATGAAACATGGGGAATCGTTGGCGGTTAATACTGCCAATGAGAAAATTAACCGGCAAACAGAATTGATTCTTAGTTTTGTAAACCCAATTCTGAATAAATGGACAGTTCCGCAAGCTGAAGTAATTCACATGTATCTTGACGACCTAACCCAAGCTAAAATTGCGGATATACTGGGCATTAAGCAAAGTTCGGTTAACAACCGCCTGAAAGCGGCCCAATGGAAGGAAGTGGAAAACGCCGTTTATTATATAGCTGAAACAATAGAAGAGGAATTTAAACAGTAATGGAAATAACCCTGCTTCTCCGCCTGCTTACAGCCCACCTGCTTACCGATTTTGTGTTCCGGCCCGCTTCATGGGTGGCAGAGCGTAAAGCGAAAAAAGTAAAATCGCTTAAGCTGCCGCTGCATGTTTTTATAACGGCTTCAACAGCCTATATTTTTTCAGGCCTGTATACGTGTTGGCAAATTCCATTGGCGATTTTTATAAGCCACTATATTATAGATACAGCAAAAGCTTATTTGCCCGATAACTTAACCTTTTTAATACTCGACCAATTAATGCATGTGTTGGTTATTGCCGGTATTTGGCTGGTAAAGGACGAGCATTTGCAGGCTGTAACAAACATGCTGTATGCCGCAGCAGCCAACAGGAATTTTTGGCTCATAAGCGTGGCCTACATATTTGTAGCCTGGCCTCTCGGTATTCTTATAGGCAAAGCAATAGGCAAAGCAACCGCCGTTTGGCGCGACCACATAAATACAAGCCCTGAAAATAAAGAAGGCCTTGCCGATGCCGGCAAATGGATAGGTATTTGCGAAAGAACCCTGATTCTGACCTTTATATTATCTAACCAATACGAAGGAATCGGGTTCCTGATAACGGCCAAATCATTGCTCAGGTTTGGTGAAAAAGAGCAGGATCAGCAAAAAAAGACGGAATATATTTTGGTGGGTACTTTAATAAGCTTTGCTGCATCAACATTGATTGGTGTGATGTTGGTTTCCGCCATGCATTAAAAAAATACTGAAGCCCCTTACAAATCCTTGGTATGCTCAATGGCATCGGCCAGCTTGGCGTACCATTCTTTTCCGTATTTGCGTTCCAGCGGTTCTTTCAGGAATTTATATACAGGTACTCCCAATTTAGAGCCCAGGGCACAGGCCGGGTCGCAGATTTTCCAACGGTGATAGTTGAGCGCTTCAAAGCTCTCGTATTTGGTAATACGTATAGGATAAAGATGGCAGCTGATTGGCTTTTTCCATTCAACGGCTCCCGCATAATATGCTTTTTCTATGCCGCATGCCCAGGCGCCATGCTCACCGGTTATGGCATAGGCGCATTGCTTTCCTTCAATAAGCGGGGTGCTGAAATCGCCTTCCCAATCTGTTACCCAATGGCCCTGCTCAGCAATGGCGGCACGCCCTTCCTCGGTAAGAAAGGGGGCTACCTTGTCGTAAATATCTTCAAGAATGCCTAATTCATCTTCCTCAAGGGGTGCACCCAGATCTCCTTCTTCGCAGCATGCTCCTTTGCAGGCCTCTATGTCGCAAACAAATAGCTGCTCGGCTATGTCAGATGAAATTACGGTGTTGTCTATTGCTATCACAGCGGGCGTTGGGGGGAAATAAAACCGGCTCGGCTCTTATTCTTAAGGGATAAAAAGCCGGGCCGGTATATGAAATGCTGATGCCGATAATTGCGGCTTATTTCATGCGGAAGTAAACCGGGAAGTGATCGCTGTAGCCGCCCTTGTAATTGGGGCCAACATAAGTACGCAGCGGCGAGCCGGCATATTTGCCGCTTGCTTCCTGGCTCTTCTCGGTTTTGTATATGGCCGATGAATTGGTAACATATTTCAGGCCCGGACCGCTTTTCAGCAAACCGTCGCTAAGTATGATGTTATCTATCATATTGAACTCGCCTTTGAAGTAATAGCTGCCTTGGCCCTGCGCCTTTAAAGGGCCCATGATATCGAAGAAGCGGCCGGGCGCCAGGCTGTCGGGGCTCGATACTGCTTTCAGGCTTTGGGTTACGCTAATGTTATTGGGCTCATCGTTCAAATCGCCCATTATAATTATTTTGCTGTCGGGGTTTACAGCCAAGAGTTTATCGGCCTGCTTACGCACTTCGTTGGCTACGAAAACACGCTTGGGCTCGCTTTCCTTTTCGCCGCCGCGCCTGCTGGGCCAGTGGCATACAAAAAAGGTAATGGTATCCTGCCCGAACCTTGCCGCCGCCACATCGGCCGACATTTTACCCTTGGCCGTTTTCTGCTTAGCCTTGGCTTTGTCTTTCTTAGCTGCCTTTTTAATTACACGTACCATTAATATATCTCGGGTACGGAAAGCCGTATCATCGGGCATGTGAATAGGGAAGTTGTGCGATGAAACCACCGTGTAAAATTCGGGCTTGTAGAAAAAGCCCACATCAATGCCGCGCCTGTCAGGCGAGTTGTAATGCACTATTTGGTAGGGGCCGGTAACAGGCTCAAGGCTTGCGGCCAAATCGGTAAGCACTTTGCGGTTCTCAATTTCGGCAACACCTAAAAAATCAGGACCTTTTTCGCCCATGCCGCTAATTATCTCGGTAAGGCGGGCCAGCTTGGTTTTATAGCGTTCTTCCGTCCATTGGTTTTTGGCTTCAGGCAGAAACTCTTCATCATCTATGGTGCTGTCGTTTTTGGTGTCGTAAAGGTTTTCAACGTTCCAAAAAGCAACGGTAACCTGTTTTTGCGCATGGGCCCCAACGGTGCAGAAAATAAGCAATGCAAGGCTTAAATATTTGATATTAACCTTCATGAATGGTCTTCGGCCAAGCCGAAAAGTTTTATTGTGTTGACAAACGGGAACGTAAATGCAAAAATACAAAATCTGTAAGAGAATGCCGGTACACAAAGGGAATGTTAATGAACAGGTAAAGGAAGAGATGGCCAATGTTTTAATTTGTATTGTTAAAGCTGTTGGTACATTTATAGGGTTCCATAAGCTAAAACAGGCTGAATCAGGCCATGATATTTAATAGTATTGCTTTTATTTTCAGGCACTTAATACTTGTTTCGCCTGTAAGTGCGTGGCGTATTTGGTTATAACAGCTCACCTGCGCGTGTGCAGAATAATGTGTACATCCGTATGAATGACCGCCATAGATTGACCGGATTTGAGCGATGCCAAATCGCTTCACTTTAGTTATCCTTTTATTGAGGTGCTTAGGTTTCGTGTTTACCGCGGCGGGGCTTTTTAACAGTGTGGCTTCCCGGCTAAAGCTCTCTCAGGTTTATCACCTTCAAATACTAAGAGCCGCAATTGGCGCAATACCAAAGCAAAAGCCGCAGCCCCTGTGAAGGAACTGCGGCTTTTAAATTATCTGCCTGTTCGGGCAGCGGGAATTATTCTTTTACCAGCCTCAGGTTGCGTCCGTTTACGGTTACGTGGTAAACGCCGGCAGCCAGGCTTTGCAGGTTAATGGCAGTGCGTGAATCGGCATCCTGCTCAAGCACCAGTCGGCCAAGG
>JAZKBN010000013.1:98117-113402 GCA_040388605.1 Bacteroidota bacterium
CTTCAAGACCTTCAATGTAAACCGCGCTTCCGGCCGGGTTAGGGCTAAGCTTCAGGTTATTGCTCAGCAATTGGTTAATTCCTGTAATTACATAAGGTATTGAGTAGGCCGAAGTACATCCGTTTGCGCTTACTGCACGAACAGTGTAAGTACCCGTTTGCGTGGTGCTGTAAGTAGCTGCGCTTTGGTTAACAACAGTAGCGCCGTTACGTGCCCACAGGTAAGTTACCCCGCCTGCACCTGCTGTAAAGGTAGTGCCGTCGTAAGTCAGGCTTGGTGCGGCAGGAATAGCGTCAACTGTAAATGTACGCGGGTTAGATGCTACTGAAGTACAGCTTGCCACAATGGTTTGCAGCGTATAAGTGCCGCTTGTGGTTACAGTAATGGCGCGGGTCGTTTCGCCGTTGCTCCATAAATAGCCGTCGATACCTGTAGCGGGTCCGGTTAATGTAGCCTGTCCGCCTTCGCAGAAGGTTAAGGTGCCGGTTAATGTTACAGCCGGTTTGGCCGGTGAAGCTGTTACAGTTACAACAGTTGCAGCAGATGCCACGGTACATGCTGCGTTGTAAACGCTTACAGTATAGCTTCCGGCAGTTGTTACGGTAATGCTCTGTGTGCGTGCGCCTGTGCTCCAGATAATGCTGTCGGTACGGCCGGCGGTAAGTACTACGTTGCTGCCTGAGCAGATGCTCAGCGGGCCGCCTGCGGTAATGGTGGTTGCCGCAGGGGGAGGTGTAACTGTTACCACGCGCGGCAACGATGCCACAGAGGTACAGCTTCCGTTATAGGTTTGCAGGGTATATGTACCCGGGGTGGTAATCGGATTTGTGCGTGTGGTTACACCGTTGCTCCAAAGGTAGCTGAAGCCGGCAGGACCGCTTAATGTAACCGTGTTGCCTTCGCAAAGTGTGAGCGAACCGGTGTTTACAGTAACAGTTGGCCTTCCGGGAGTTGTGTTAACTGTTACAACTACTGTATCTGAATTGGTGGTACAGGTTGGGTTGTAGGTACGAACGTAGTAGTTGCCGCCTGTTGTAACTTTAATGCGTTGGGTACGTAAACCGTTGCTCCATATAATGCTGTCGGCACGGGCGGCGGTGAGTATTACACTGTCGCCGGTACAGAAAGATGTGGCACCTGTAACTGTAAAGGTTGTACGGGCCGGTGCAGGGGTAACAATTACCACCCGCGGCAATGATGCCACCGAGGTGCAGGCGCCTGTATACGTTTGCAGGGTATAGGTACCTGCAGTTGTAATACTGATTGCACGTGTTGTTTCACCTGTGCTCCAAATATAGTTCAGGCCTGCCGGGCCTCTCAGCACAACAGCGCTTCCTTCGCATAATGTAAGCGAGCCGGAGAATACAGTAACTGCAGGCCTTGCGGGGGCTGTATTAACTATAACAGTTACAGGTGTTGAAGCGGTAGTACAAACGGCATTATATGTACTTACAGTATAGCTGCCCGCTGTTTTAACAGTTATGCTTTGAGTGCGTGCTCCGGTGCTCCAGATAATGCTGTCGGCACGGCTTGCGGTGAGTGTTACGCTGTCTCCGGCGCAGAAAGAAAGAGGTCCGCCTGCGGTTATGGTTGCTGCGGCAGGCGGAGTGCCGGCCCTTACGTTTATAACGTTAGAAACAACAGATGTACAAACGCCTACTATATATCGAACAGTGTACACGCCCGGGGTGGTAACAAGTATTGTTCTTGTAGTTGCACCTGTGCTCCATAGGTAGCGTGCGCCGCCTGATGTTGGCACCTGTAGGGTAACCCTTCCTGTAGCATTGCAGAAATTGGTGTCGGCCGGTATGGCAGCGGTTATTACCGGGGTGCCTACAGTTGTGAAGTTCACTGTTCTTGAAGCAGATACAGCTGAAGTACAACCCAATAACATTGCGCGTACAGTATAAGCGCCTCCTGTTTTCACATAAATACTATCGCCTGTAGCGCCATTGCTCCAAAGGAATGAAACGCCTGCAACACCGGTGGCTTTCAGCTTAATGCTGTCGCCGGGGCATGATATAGTGGCCGAAGCAACAAAGCTCGGCAGGGCAGGAATTGGGTTAACTGTAAATACAAAAGGAACTGAAGCTGCACTCATACATGAACCTGAAGTGCTCAGTGTACGTACGGTATATGTTCCAGATGTGCGAACAGCTATGCGGTTAGTAGCTGCACCGTTGCTCCACATATAATTAAAGCCTGCAGGTGCAATAAGTACTGTGCTGTCGCCTGCACAGGCGGTGCTGTTTCCTATAACGGTAATTGAAGGCTGAACGGCCGGGTCAACAACCTGTACCAACACGGTATTGCTTACCTGAGAAGTGCAGGCCCCCACTATGCGTGCGCTATAGGCGCCGGCTGCTTTAACATAAATGGTATCGTTGGTTTCGCCTGTGCTCCAAAGGGCAGTGCGGGCACCGGCAGTTGTAAGCATCAGGCTGTCGCCGGCGCAAATGTTAAAAGGGTTTGCCGGTGAAGTTGTGGTTACCACGGGCCTGGCCGGCAGGGGTGTAAAGCTTATAGTTATTGCATTGCTTGCATCTGATGCGCAGTTGCCTGAAATACGGCGAATGCTGTATTGGCCGGCTTGGGTAACTGTGATGCTGCGGGCTGTAGAGCCTGTGTTCCAAACGTAATTGCCGGTATCAGGCATGTTCAGCACAGCAGAGCCGCCGGGGCAGAAAGATGTGTCGCGGCCGGCAAGTACAGGCGCCTGTAATGAGCAAACTTCCAAAGAAGTGACAATTGATGCCGAGAAGTCAACAGAATCACGGTTGCGGTGTGCGCCCCAGGTTCCGCCTGTAATTTCGAATGTACGGTTGCTGTGCGGTTGCACTATATCAGAAACGTAGCCGTTGCTGTAAGTATCTAAATTGAAGAAGGGGTTGGTAAGGCCAAGATAAACCCCGCCGCTGTCTATGCGAAGCGGTGCTGTCAGGCGCAGGCGGTGGCGTACATATATGTAACCAAAATCATTCACGCTTGCGCCAAGGGTATCTGTGGCGTAGCTGCTGTCAGATGTAATATCCCAGCTTTGGATCTGTGTTGATGCGTTCGGCAAAGCGCCGTCGCGGTAAAGTACAGGGCGAAGCACGGTAAGGCTTTCGGCAGGAACTGGGAACAGGTCCTGGTCAGGCCACATACAGGTTACCTCCACAGCGGTAATGGTAGCCGGGTAGGTTGGCGGCGCAAAGTACTGGCCAACAGGACCAAGGTGGCTTTCCAGGTTGTCCATGTTATCTGTGGTGTAGTTCAGCTTCAGTTCGCTGCCTGCACCTTCTGTTACTACAATACGTGCCGAAGAAACATCATTGTTGCGTGCAAAGCCGGTGCCCTGGTTGCCTGTTGTGGTGGTGCAACGCAAAGCATAGGTGCCTGCGTAAGGGAAAAACGATGCCGGAATATCGGCCCAGCTGAGCAGGGTATCTTTACCTACAGGGAATTGGGCAGGAGTAAGGGTTTTAACATAAGTTGCTGCGGGCAGCGCGCGCGATATGCCGTTGCTGTCGTAAAGGCTCAGGGTAAGGGTGGTGTTACCGCCTGCGGCCTGTGTGCCTATATTACCGGAAACGCTTTTAACAGGTACAGGTTGACCTTTTTTAGCGAAAATACCCGCGTTTTCAGAATTCAGAACCCATTTAGGTGCTACGTCGCGGTAATTATAAGGAGTTGCGGGCCTGCTCCAGTGGAACCTGTAGGCCACACCGTTTGCCGGCGGAGTTGCGCGAACGGGCAAACCAACACCGCTTACAGATGCAATGCCGATAGCTACCCTGGCCGTATAACCGGAATAGAAACGACCGCTCAGGCTCTGGTAATTAAAAATAATGCTTGAATCGGCGCTGTTGAGCACAACCTGGAAGGTGTTGCGGCCGCTTATTTCATCAGGTATGCTGTCTCCGTTCCAAAGGGGAACGTTTACATAGCTTAATATGAATTTGGTGCCTATGGTTTGGTAATAAACTGCAGCATCTGCTATAGGCCTGCCGTCTTTGTGATTAAAAGTAAGATCGGTAAGAAAAGGGCCCATGGTGTTTTTATATGGGCTGCCGGTTGCCAGATATGGGGTGAACCCGGTTGCTCCCGATGCTATTACTGCCGGTGTTCCGAATTGCAGGTATCCGTTAGAGCCAACAGAAAGTGTTGTGTAGCTGTTCCAGTAGAACT
This sequence comes from Bacteroidota bacterium, assembly GCA_040388605.1. GTDB lineage: Bacteria > Bacteroidota > Bacteroidia > Cytophagales > Flexibacteraceae > JAZKBN01. The sequence continues at coordinate 102,288 of JAZKBN010000013.1, forward strand.
TAAAAGGGAAGCCGATTGGCACAACGGCGCTCACGTTATCATCGCCCATGCCGCTAAGCTGGGTTCCTGTTCCGGTAATATCGATCCAGGGCGAAGTGGTTTGGGTCCATCGGTAGCCATACTGATCAGGCCCCTGGGCCTGTGCGGACACGGCGTTCAGCAGCACAAACAGGCAGCATAAAATACGCAGGTAGATTTTTTTCATTATAGGTAAATATTTAGAACAGATAATAAGCCCCTTTAAAAGAGGCCGGGTAAATTTAAATTAAGGCTGTATTAATTGCAGGCAGCTTCGGATGCAGCTTAGCAGCAGGCAATTTACTCACTACAAATTTGCATTGCATAAGTAAACCGCATTGGGTTTGGCTATGGCGTATTAATACCGCTCAAATTTGCAGGCATCTTTAACAAGACACAAACAAAAGAATAAAGGTTGCCGCAGGGCAAACATTTATATTTAAGCGGACAGGAAAAGGTACAAAAGAACCGGCATCCTTATTTCTCCTAAACTATCCGGGTTAACCGGATACCAATAAGAAACTGCAGTTTAAATTTAGGCCTTTCAAAAACCGGTTACAGGCAGTAAGCCGGTTCTGCGGCTTTTGAAAGGCGAATGTAATTATTTATCGGAATTATGCCAATGAGTTGAACCATGCAGCATAACACTACCTTTTGCATACACATATAATGCATTAATATATGTGTAAAGAATTGCGGTAATTAAAAAGCTGCCTGCTTATTCAACCACCACTCCCATTTCAGAGAACTTGGCAATTCTCTTATCTATACGTGTTTCGGGGCTGTCTGCCGCCAGCTCGTGGGCAGTGTCAGTTATTATTTTCCTGATTTTGCGTGCCATGGCAGCCGGGTCGGTATGCGCGCCGCCCAGCGGTTCCTTAATAATTTCATCTACCAGGCCGAATTTGTGCATATCCTTGGCGGTGAGCTTCAGGGCTTCTGCGGCCTGCTCCTTGTAATCCCAGCTGCGCCAAAGAATGCTGCTGCAGCTTTCAGGTGAAATAACGGAGTACCAGGTATTTTCGAGCATCATTACCCTGTCGCCGATGCCTATGCCGAGGGCGCCGCCGCTGGCACCTTCACCAATAACGATGCAGATGATAGGCACTTTCAGCATAAACATATCGCGGAGGTTGCGGGCAATGGCTTCGCCTTGTCCGCGTTCTTCTGCCTCAATACCGGGGAATGCGCCGGGAGTATCAATAAAGGTAACCACAGGCATATCAAACTTTTCGGCCATAAGCATCAGGCGCAGGGCCTTGCGATAGCCTTCGGGGTTAGCCATGCCGAAATTGCGGAACTGCCTTTCCTTGGTATTGCGGCCTTTTTGCTGCCCTATGAGCATATAAGGCTTGCCTGCAATTTCGCCGATGCCGCCAACCATGGCATGGTCGTCGGCTACGGTGCGGTCGCCGTGCAGCTCGGTAAACTTATCGCAGATGGTGCGAATGTAGTCTAAGGTATAGGGGCGCTCAGGGTGGCGGCTTAGCTGCACGCGCTGCCAACGGGTAAGATTACCGTAGGTGTCTTTTTTGAGCTTAATTATTTTCTCCTCCAGGGAGTGCACTGCGTCCTGTACGTCGACATTATTGTCGCGGGCCAATTGCTTCATGTCGGCCAGCTTGGACTCAAGCTCAGCTATAGGTTTTTCGAAATCCAGCAAAATCATGGTGTTTTCTTTTTGGCGAAATACATAAACTGTAACCGCGGCAGCCCCTGACCGTGTTTATAAAAATCAAAGGCGGGAACAAAGGTAGTATATTTTTGAATCAGGCAGGGGGCGGGAGCAGAAAACGTATGCATGACGCCAAATTCGACACCCGGGTTTACTGATTTGTGAAGAGTATTGGCAGCTGTGGCGAATTCAAACATAAACACAGTTGTTTAAAGGCCTGATGAATTTTGAAAGTCTTGAAAAATTCAATCGGCCTTTTACACAGGTAAAATATAGATGGCGATAATGTGAGTCCACATTCCATAACGGGAAAGGGCATTTTTTATGCCCGAATGCTGACAGATGCAGCACAATTTTTTAAACAAATAAGACAACGATATCAATAGTGATAAATTTTATTGTATAAAGTAAAAATAATTTCGCTTGGCGCGGCTAAGCTATGCTATTAAAAAAGTACAAAAAAACGGAGGTAAGAAACTTTTAATATTGCTAAGCCGTATAGGTACGTTTTTGCATTTTACCTATATCTATTACATCGGTACCCGGCGCATTATTGCAATTAAACAAATAAAACATGTCAATTGGTTGGCAATACAGCATTTTTAAAATTTCGACATCTTAAAGGGATTCAAAAACCATACACGTGTGATAAGTGCCTGACTTTGTATTATTTATATTTTTTGGCGTTCCTACTTTTGTATCGTTCCTAAAGCGAAGGGGCAACAAAACACTGTATTTTTTCGCATAAAGGACAACAAAAACTAAGCCAATATTTAATAAACTCATAACCTCACAAATTCTTACAATTATGAAAAAACTATTAATCCTGGTTGCGGTGCTCTGTTTGGGCCGGGCAGCTTTTGCACAAACACCAACATCGCCATATACGGTTGATAAAGCCACAGACGAACTTGATACCGATTACAGCACCGGTGACTTTTCATTAAGGGAAGCTGTTTACCTGGCCAATTCGAACGCAGGTTCCACAATTAATTTTGCATCCGGCTTAGGTGATGTACATATAAGCACCGGAACAATTACAATTACAAAAGCCGTAACAATAGACGGTGGCTCAGGCCAGAATATTTTGCAGGATTTAGCTTCGGGCTATGCTTTTACAATGGCTCCTACAGCGGCATCGGATGTTACATTTAAATACCTGAACCTGGGTATTGATGCCGGGCATTCAACAAATTCAGGAGCGGGTTTCACCGTTGGGTCGGCTTACAAAACCACATTGTTGCTCGACCACGTTAACACCGCCCTAAATAGGGAGGTGATTAGCATAGGTTGTTCAGCCATTTATACCCCCCCCTCAGTTACCCTTGATTATTGTTCAATAGCCAGCACAGTTTACAGTACGCCAATATATACCAGCATTGGCATATGTGGCGCTTCTGATTTAACTTTTACCAATACAACCATTAAGGGCACAAGCAAGATCGCCTTATCAGTATCTAAAATTCCCACAATTTCATTTACGGACTGTAATTTAGATTTTAACTGCCCTGTATCTGGTGGCCCCGTTGCCCCCATAGTAATCTTTGCCGAGTGCCCGGTATTTAATATTAAGAAGACCCAAATTCTGCGTACATATACCGATGGATCAACCCAAACTAATTATCCCATTATACTAAATTCATTCGGTACCGACCTCACAATAGATAGCTGTAATATTGGGATACGCAAGCAATCAGACGGTTCATATACATCTGAACCAATAGGGCTGTTGCTTGATTTTTTTGACAACACTGCAATCAGCCCTGCCGGGGTGCGTGGATATACTATAAAAAACTCAAACATTTTTGGCTACACTAATATCACAGGAGGATCAGGCGCTCCGCCTGCCTCAGTTACATATAAAGCCTACGTATTAAGAAATCATATTAATGAAGCAGATTCATTATACAGCGGCCTGATTAACAATACAAGCTATGCAATCTTCAAAGCCGGAGCTATTGACTTATTTCAATTTACAAGTAATAAGGTTCATGAACACGCATCTTTTGGTCTTGCTCCGGGTGTTATTGTTTCCAATTTTACAAAAGAAGTTGTTGTAACAGACAATCGTATGAGCGATTATGCATCTACTCCCTCCGCAGGCCCAGGTATTTGCGTAGATGTACAAAGCTTTCCCGCCGCATCTACTTCTAAAATAAACATTTCAAGAAATGTTTTTGACAGAGTACAATTAAGCGCGGTCGCAATTAACAGGAAGCGCACGGGTTATACACCTTATTTATTGACCATTGACGCAGCCTCAATAATTGCAGATAATGCAATTACAAATGCCTCTACTGCAAGTACCTATGCAATAAGTGTAACTAACTGTGCAGGTACACTTACTGTAACCGGCCCATCAGATCACAGTACTGCTGTAAATAACTCTGTAACCGTAACCGGTGCGACTAAACACAGGGGCATACAGGTTTCGAACCCCGATGCGGGAACTTACTGCAACGTAATTTTCAGCGGAAATAATACATTGTATAATGCAGGTGCTAATGCCAATACAGGTGATGCCGCCGCAATATTGCTGGAAAACGGTAACCTGACATCTAAGCCGGCTCCTGTAATTCAATCAATGGTTAACAACCACGACGGCACTTACAACGTAACCCTTTGCAGCCTGGGAACTACAGTGAACCCCGTAGTGGATTGCTATACATCAGATAAAGTACGTATGACCAAAGCGTATGTTACAAGCGCTACCGCCTCTTCAGGCACAGTAACATTTACCAACCTTACCGCACCTATCGACGGCGTATCATTCTGGACCTTTACTGCAACTTACGCAGGCTACGGCACTTCACAGGCTAATGAGCCTAAGCTTTTCAATGAATTCAGCTCCGATATTGACCCTGCCTGCTCAACCGCAACTATTACCTTCGTGAAAGGCGACCCATACAGGTATTTTATCAACAGCAGCAATTATCCGCCAACAAATACATATAATTTGGAGTCAAGTATGCCAATGTGCACCACAACTTCAACCGGTGGCTATTGGGCCGGATTAACTGCGAACAGCTATACAGTAGCCCTAAACGCTCACGTAGCAGCAAACCCCGGTGTGCCCGATGTAGGATTAAGGCAGCCATATACAGTACCTTATAAAGCAGTAATTTCAGCGGCAAACCCTACACAAACTGTTTGCGAAGGCAGCACCGCCACCCTGAACCTCACAAATACATCCAGCCACAATTTAACCGTTAAATATGAGTGGCAATATTCATCTTCATCGTCTTTCAGCTCAATAACTGTTTTGAGCTCGGGTACAATAGCCGCCGATGCCTTACCGAACTATACGACAACTGCATTAACTTCCTCTCCGGCAACCAGGTACTATCGTTTAAAAGCGTATAACAGCGAATGCAGCACAGCCACAACCGCAAATACAGCTTACGCAGGACCTTATACTGTAACGGTGACTAATATCGATACCCCATCCCTGCAAATTGTTAACTGCGTAAGCATAGGCCTTGTAAGCGCCCCGACTGAACCTACTGCTACTATTACCTGGCATAACGCCTTTGCAGCCGACCCTTCTGTAATTCTTTATACAGGCAACACCTATACCCCTACCGGATGCGGTAAGTACTTCGCTAAATTCAGCTACCCAAGCTGTGGCTTTACAACATCTGCTGAAAAATACTTCTCAGCCGTACTCAGCAGCACACCTTTCCGCCTGGCCGCAACTGATGACGCGCCAACCAAAGCCGAGCCTGCCGCAACCGTTGTCCATACCGCAGTAGAAAACAACAGTAAGGCTGTTATTTACCCCAACCCCACTTCAGGCAGCTTCGATATGAAGCTTAATGCTGAAATGCGCATCAGCAACATGCAGGGTCAATTGGTTTATACCGCACCTGTATCTGACCTCAACAACCTGCCGTCGCCTGATTTGAGCAACTTGCCGACCGGCGTTTACATGGTAAGTCTGCACGTGGGCGGCGCACCTGTAATTCGCCAGACTGTGGTAAAAAAATAAGCGACAAATAAAACCTCCGGGTTATACCCAAACCCTCGACTGAGTCAGCAATGATTCAGTCGGGGGTTTTTGATTTTGACCCTTACCACCCCCCAACAAAAAACCCCGGCCATAAGCCGGGGTCTTTCAGTATCTGAAACTCTAAACTAAAATCTTAATGGCTTGGTCCGGCCACGCGGCGCAGGGGCACGCTGTGGTCTATAGGCTCAAGCGTATCCTGGCTGCCTGTTTTGTGGAAACGCTGGGTGGTGCGTTCCATTATCCAGTACATGGCGGGTACTATTACCAAGGTTAGGAAGGTACAGAAGGTAAGACCAAATATAATGGCCCATGCCAGCGGACCCCAGAATGTACCGCTGTCGCCGCCTATGTAGAATTTAGGGTCAAGGTCGGTGAGCAGGGTGCCGAAGTTGATGTTTAAGCCAACGGCCAGCGGAATAAGGCCCAATACTGCCGCTGCTGCAGTAAGTATAACCGGGGTAAGGCGGGTTGCGCCTGCTTCAATAATGGCTTCGCGGGTGGCAAAACCACGGCTGCGGAGCTCATCGGTAAATTCTATGAGCAGGATACCGTTTTTAACCACTATACCGGCAAGGGCTATAATACCCACACCCGTCATAACTATGCTGAAGGTCATGTGGAAAATTACGAAGCCCAACAGTACGCCAATCAGGCTGAGTATAACCGTTCCGAAAATGATGAATGGTTTTACCAGTGAGTTGAACTGCGTTACCAAAATCAGGAAAATGAGCATAAGCGCGCCGCCGAAAGCCACAACAAGGAAGTTTCCTGTTTCGGCCTGGTCTTCCTGCTCACCGGTTAAGCGAACGGTATAGCCCTGGGGTAATTTCATCTGCCCGGTAAGGCCTTTTATCTGGGCAACAATTTCATTGGCGTTATAGCCTTTAATTACGTTGCTGCTCAGGCTGATTACGCGTTCCTGGTTTTTGCGGTTAATGCTGCTGTAGCCGGTGCTGTAGTGCAGGTTGGCCAAAGCGTTCAGCGGCACCTGGCGGAAACGGCCGGTAGCCATATCCATAAAGCTGATTTGCAGGTTGAGCAGGTCTTCCATTTTGCGACGCTCGTTAGGGGCAACACGCAACTGAATAGGATACTCGTCTTTCGCATCGCGGAAGCTGCTGATTTCTTTACCGTAAAGGGCGGTACGTAATTCAAGTGCAATCTGCGCCGTGCTTATGCCTTCGCGTGCTGCTTTTTCGCGGTCTATGTCTATTATTATTTCAGGCTTGTTCAGCTGTAAATCCGATTTCAGGTTTTCTATACCCGCTATGTTCGCCTTGCGTATGGCATCTTTAACCTGCATTTCAATGGCGGTCAGCGTTGAAAACTCTTCGCCTGCAATTTCAATATTCACCGGCTTGCCTGTTGGCGGCCCGGCTGCTTCCTGCTGAACTGTAATTTCGGCGCCCGGTATGCCTTTCATGTTCTCGCGAACTTTTAACAGCAAATCGCTGGAGCTTACGCCGCCGCGTTTGCTGAACTCTTTAAAGGCAACGGCTACCTTACCTTTGTGCGGGGCTACCACGCGGTCGGGGTTTTGCGGGTCGCCGGCGCCAATACCTACGTTTGTAATTACAGATTTAACAGCGGGGTTGTTCTCGCCTATAACCTGGTAAACGCGCTCTTCAATAATCTTAGTTACTGAATCGGTTACGTTACCGTCGGTACCTATGGGCATTACAAGGTAAACCTCTATAAAGTTAGGCTCGCTTTCAGGGAAGAAGTTCACTTTCACATCGCTGTTACCGGTACTAATAAAGGTGGCAATCAGCATCACGAAAGCGCCGGCCAGGAAGAAGCTCGGGCGGAAACCCTGTATTACCCAGCGCAGCATGCGGCGGTACATTTCCATAAATGCAGGCAGCAGGCGGTTCTGGAAGGCATGTATCATATAGCTGAACACATAACGGTTCAAGAGGTAGAGGCCAATTACCACCACCATAAAGTTACCAACGCCCACACTTATGCCGTAGCCAAGCAGGGTGAGCACACCCATTACCGATAAAGGAATCAGCATGCCTTTAAAGCTGCGGTCCTCGTTGCGTTCTTCCTCGGCGCTCTTCATAAAGGTTACCGCGAAAACCGGGTTAATTACGAATGCCACGAACAATGATGCGAACAGGGTAATAATAAGCGTTACCGGCAGGTACTTCATAAACTCGCCCACTATACCCGGCCAGAAAAGGAGCGGAAAGAAAGGGGCAACGGTTGTAAGCGTTCCGCTGAGAACGGGTACGAAAACTTCGCCGGCAGCTTCTTTGGCGGCCTGTGCCACGCCCCGTTCAGGGTGCAGGTGGAAAATGCGGTGCGTGTTTTCAATTACCACGATGGCATCATCTACCACAATACCAAGCGCGAGCAGGAAGCTGAACATCACAATCATGTTCAGGCTGTAATCAAGCCCGGGCATAAACACGAAGGCCAGCAGAATGGATATAGGTACCGATAAGCCCACGAAAATGGCGTTCGTAGTACCCATAAAAAACATAAGCACCACCACAACGAAAATAAAGCCGATGATAACGCTGTTTACAAGGTCGTTCAGGCTGGTGCGGGTGGTTTCGCTTTGGTCGCCTGTAATGGTAATTTTAAGGCCCTGCGGAAAGCGGTTGGCTTTCATGAGGTGAACCGCATCTTCAATTTTATCTGATGCCGAAATCAGGTTTTCGCCGCTGCGCTTGATTACGTTCAGGGTAATTACGCTCTTGTGGTCGAGGCGGGCAAAGTTTTGCTTTTCCTCGAAATCGTCGCGCACGTCGGCTATTTCTTTCAGGAATACACTGTTGCCGCGGTTGCCGCGCACAATCACATTGCGTATGCCTTCCATATCTTTAAACTCGCCGGTTACGCGCAGGGTGCGGCGCACATCGGCCACGTTCAATTCGCCGCCGCTGATGTTTACGTTCTGGGCGCCCACTGCCTGCTCAATATTGCTGAACGAAATACCGGCAGCCTGCATGCGATACAGGTCTACATTAATCTGTATTTCGCGTTCAAGTGCACCTATTATATCGACACGGGTAATTTCAGGCAGGCCTTCAATTTCATCCTGTAAATCTTCGGCATAGCCTTTCAGGCGATCAAGGGGGTAATCACCGGCAATGTTCACGTTCATAATAGGGAACTCCGAAAAGTCAACTTCCTGAACGCGGGGGTCTTCGTCCATATCCGTGGGCAGGTCAACCTTTGCTTTGTCTACGGCATCGGAAACACGCTGGCGGGCTACGGGCACATCAACGCCGGTATTAAACTCAATGGTGATGAGCGAGAAGTCGGCAATGGAAGTGCTGGTAACTTTCTTAACCCCGCTTACCGATTTCAGCTGCTTTTCAAGCGGCTTGGTAATCAGGTTCTCCACATCGGCAGGGCTGTTACCGGGGTATATGGTGCTGCAAATAATGGTTGGCACCACAATATCGGGGAATTGCTCCTTGGGCAGGTTGTTATAGGTAAACAGGCCCGCAATACTGATAATGAAGGTAAATATGTATATGGTGGTCTTGTTCTCGAGACACCATGTGGTTATTTTAAATTCTTTGTGGTTCATATAAACTGAAATTATCAGCTATTTAATTCCTGTTGCGGCATGCTTTGCCTGCACCCGGCCCCTGCGGAACCGGTATAATTATGTTTTAATAAAGGCCGCTTCGTCAGCGGCCTTCGGCAGATTTTGATTGCTTAGTAAGCCAGCAGGGTACCGTCTACCAAATCCTGGTAACCGGTGGTAACCAATTGGTCGCCGGCTTTCAGACCTTCGGTAATTTCAGCTTTGCCGCCATAGGTAAGGCCGCTTTTCACAGGCTTGCGTTTGGCTACTTTTTTACCGCCTTCTTCTTCGGCTATATACACAACGGCGCCTTCTTCGGTATTCTGAATAATGTTCTGGTCTACCACTATGGCGGCGTTGTCGGTGCGATCGTTGATTTTAACAATGGCAATCATGTTTGGGCGCAGCAGCTCGCGGCCTTCATTAATGCGCACCTCTATGCCGAATGTACGGCTGTTGGGGTCTACCACCTTGCCTACGAAAGTAATGGTGGCTTTCATTTCCTTGTTAATATCAGGCAAACGCACGCTTACCGATTCTCCTACCTTCACTGTTGGTATATATGAGTCGGCCAGCTTGGCGGTTACTTTCAGGTCAGAAAGGTTCACCACGCGAATGCCGCCTAAGCCGGGCATGGGCACTTCGCCTTCTTTCAGGTTAACCGCATCTACAGTGCCTGAAATTGGGCTTGTTACATTGGTTTGGGCAATTTGCGTACGCAGGGTCTGCATGCGTCGCTCAACGCCTTCTTTCTGCGTTTTGGCATTCAGGTACTGTACTTCCGAACCAATCTTCTGGTCCCAAAGGCCTTTTTGCTTGTTAAACAGGGTGGTGGTAAGCTCAAGCTGGGTTTCAAGCTCCTGCATGCTTTGCACCAATACGCTGTTATCTACTGTAGCCAGTAATTGACCCCTGCTTACGCTTTGGCCTACCTTAACATACACGCGGGTAATTTTTCCGGGGGCAGCCGGCGATATAAGCATGTTGTCTTCCGACTCTACAGTACCCTGCACATCAATAAAATGACTGAAGGCCTGGGTTTGTATGGCTGTAACCTTTACAGGTACAATTTTAGGGGCAACTGCTTTTTGGGGGTCAAGCTTATCTACCTCGGTTTGCAGCTTTTTAATTTCTGTTTCCGCGGCGGCCTGTTCCTCTTTCAGCTTGGCCAGTTTTTCTTTCTTTTCCTTCAGGCCGTCGCCCTGCTTGCAGGCGTTCAGCAAAAGGGCCGGAACGATGAGGGACATCAGTATTATATTTCTCATTGGGTTGGCAGGCTTACCTGTATTATTGCTCTTGATTTATTTTTATGTTTGCTTGCCCGCCATTCGGCAGGCATTAACCTGCACGGGGCAGGCTGTATTGTTTTAATTTTTCGCAGCGCTCAAAACAGCTTTTCCGAAACCGAATTTCCTTTAGCGTAACCCGGTAATTATGCGGTTCGGCATTTCCGTTTTGGCATTGCAGCCCGGTTTAAAGGCCGGGCAATTGTTCGGGCGAAACGGCCCCGGTTTAATTGATATTTTAAATACCCGGCATTTAGTCTTTCAACAGGTCGCCGGAAGCTATATCAAGGTCTACTTTGGCTATCAGCAGGTCGAAAAGGGCGGCGTAATAATTGGTTTGCGCTTCTTTCAGGCTGGCTTCGGCATTGGTAACCTCTATGTTTGCGCCCACACCCTGCTGGTATTTAATACGCGTTACACGCACCACTTCCTGCGCCAAATCGAAATTGCGCTTTTGGGTATTCAGGCGGTCGAGGCTGTTTTGCAGGGTGGCGTTGCTTTGGTAAAGCTGGAAATCAATGGTCTGGCGCAGGCGTGCCAGGTCGGCCTGCGTGTGGGCCTGGTAGCTGCCCGCCAGCCG
>JAZKBN010000013.1:113412-133639 GCA_040388605.1 Bacteroidota bacterium
AGTTTTCATTATGCTCAGCTTTTTCTGCTGGCCCTGGTAGCTCTTGCTCAGGCCGTCGAAAATAGGGATGTTCAGGTTCAGCATGGCCACGCTGTATGGGTACCAGCGGTCGCCGAATTCGGTAAGGCGACCAATGGTGCCTGCACCCGAGTTTGTTCCGTAGCTTACGCTGAATGAAAGAGATGGCAGGTACCCGCTTTTAATATTCTGCATATCAAGCTCGTTCAGGCGACGCTGGGTTTGCAGCAGGCTGTATTCAATGCGGCGGCTGTGCTCAAAGTTTTGGGTGGGCAGGGGCTTGGCTTCGGGCTTAATGCTTTGCAGGCGATCGGTCAGCTGAATGGGGTCCTGCTGCTCCATACCCATTTGGTATTTCAGCAGTGCGCGGCTAACCTCTACCATACGCTGCGTGTTTTGGCGTTCGGCTTTCAGGTTGTTCAGGGCTACTTCAACGCGGTCAACATCTATTTTCTCAACAAAGCCGCTCACATTCATTTGCTGCGTTTCGCGGAAAGTGCTGTCGAGGCGGTTGATGTTCTTATCGAGCAGGGTTAATTGCTCTTCGGCCACAAGCACAGAGTAGTAAGCCTTGCTTACACTGCCCGCCACCTGTATGCGCGATGCCTTTAAGCTTTTCTGGCTCAGCTCCTGGAAAGTGCCCGATGCACGCAGGGCTACTATATAGCTTCCGCTGAAAAGTATCTGGTTCAGCTGCGCGGCCAAAAATGCCGAGTTGTTCAGCGAAAGGGCCAGGGGCATGGGTGCAAAAGCAGGCTTGTTCTGGTCGTAACCGAAAGTGCTGCCGGGTACGTTTTCAAGCACGAACTGCTGTATTTTAATGTTGTGCGTAAAATTGCCTGTTACGCTTATTTGCGGCAGGCCAATGGCGCGGGTTTCGCCAACACGGGCTTTTGCGCTTGCAATATCGAGCTGGGCGTTGTTAACGGCGGCATTTTTTTGCAGGGCGTAATCAATGGCCTGCTTTAAGGTATAGCTCTGGCTGCCGCTTTGGGCACAGGCAGGTGCGGCGGCCTGGATCAGGCTCAGCGCAACCACGCCGAGAATAAAGCGTGAAAAAGGCAGGTGAATACTTTTATAGTAATTGTAGTATAACGACATCCTTACTGATGATTTGCGGAATATGTTTTTTTCGGGGCGCAAAGGTAGGTTAAAACCGGCCTTCATGAACCAAATTTCTGATTAATGCCGGTTGTTCGCACCCTAACAAAAGGGCATAACAGTCCGTGCATTTTACCGGGGCCCGACGTGTTTCCCGCCGGTTCCTTTGCCCCTAAGTAAGGCCCCGAATTCCGAATAATAAAACGGTATGAAAAAATTGTTTGAATTTAGGTATGAAAGGCACGAAAGCAGGGATGAACTTAGGAATCGTATATGCCTTTTCGCATTCCCGCATTAAAGAATTTTAATGCGCAGGCGGCCCCTTTGGTACTCTTTTTGCCTCATACAGCGCACTTAATCAAGCGATTGACCCGGGTTTAAAAATCACATGAATCCGTGGCTTTCAAGACCCTGTTTTCTGCCGGGTTAACTGACAGGAAAAAGGGTTCAGCAACGTGCCGGAAGCCGGTCGTTTCAGCGAATCAGATCAAGCCAGCCGTTTTGATTTATGGTCCTGCCGGTTTTATCGGTGTAGCTGAACTGGAAATAATAAATGCCTGCGGGGTGGTTGCCGCCGTTCCAGAAGTTATTGTAGGAGGGCGCGTCTAAAACAAGTTGTCCCCATCGGTTAAAAATGCGGAGGTCAGGATACGTGTTCGGTGGCAGGTTTCTTATTTCGAAGCGGTCGTTTTTGCCGTCAGTATTGGGGGTGATTACGTTAGGCCAGCTTACATCAGGGCAGGGCAGGAAACTTATATGTGCTAAAGCAGTTAATTTGCATCCGCCGACAGATTTCTCAAATGTTACCAGTACAGTATCGGTACCCGGGGCGGCTAAAAAGCTGAAACGACTTATTGTGCCGCGGTTAATTACATTCATGCCTGAGTTTATTGTCCAACTGTATTTAACATCAGGTTCATTGGCCGATACCGGCGCGGTTAGCTCTACGGTATCTGTTATGCAATAATTGGTTTTATTACCCCGTATTTCCGGGTGGCTGAAATAGGGGTTTATTGCAATCCTGATACTGTCGGTATTGCTGCAATTGCCCGGGTTGGTAACAACCAATTTCAGGAATGCAGTATCGGGGCCTGAGTTAGGGCGAAGTACCGGGTTTGGGCTCCCGATTCCCGATAATAATGTACCGTTTCTTAAATACCATTTAAAAGTTGTACCGGCCGGGTAATCACCAGCCGGCACTGAATATGTAACCGGTGAATCATCGCAAAGCAGGGCAGGACCTGTAATTACAGGCTTTTTAGGATATTGGTAAACTGCCACATTTATAGGGTCTGAAGGCAATGAAGTGCATCCTGAAGCTATTGTTTGAACGGTATAGGTACCGGGAGTATTTACGGTTATGCTTTGGGTTGTATCGCCGGTAGACCAGAGGTAGTGTTTTACAGGAAGGCCGGTTGTTATTATGCGAATGCGGTTGTTAACCGGGTCGGTTACGTAAATATTGCCGGCATTATCAGCCGCTATATACCGCGGGTTATTAAATGTGGCTTTGTTTACAGGGCCGTCTTCTGAACCCTTAATGCCTGTTCCGGCAACAGTACTCACTATGCCTTCGGCCGATATTTTACGAATGCGATAATTTCCTGCATCAGCAACAAAAACATCTCCGAAGGCGTTAATGGCTATTCCAAGTGCATTTTTGAATTTAGCTGTTGTTGCCGGCCCGTCTTCAAAACCCGGCAAACCGAAGCCGGCAAATTCCGTTAACTGCCCTTGTCGTGATATTTTATAAAAGTGATTTATTTCGGTGCCGTCATTTACAATTATGTTATCACTATAACTATCATAACCTAATCCATAAACATCTTTATACCTTGAATTGGGGGCATTGTTTAAATTTAACGGTATATCATTCCTGGTAGTTACAGTTGAATTCAAAATACTATCAGCCAAAATTTTAAATAAGGGAACTCCATATCTTGAACCCGTGTACATGCGTTGTTGGTTATCAAAAGTTAAAACATTTACTTCGGGAACATCCCATGTTTGCGGCTCATCACTCCAAGACCGAAATCTGTTCAGGAATTTAACGGTATCGGCAATTCCCGCAATACTTATTTTACCTATCGAACCACTATTCAAAGGAAAATAGATTATTCCGGATGAATCTATTGCAAATTGGTATTGGGAAACCTGCTTCAAATGGTTTTTCATAAAAGTCCTGCTCCCGGCAACTGTGCTTACTGTTCCGTTTGTCCATATTTTTCTTATACATACATTACCGGAGTCTGCCACATATATATTACCTTCCTTGTCTACAGCCAGGGATCCGGGATTAGAAAACTGCGCATCGGCAATTTTACCGTCTTTATACCCCTTTTTACTTCCGGCAAAGTTTCTCACCAATAATCCTTCATCTTCAGAATCGGGTGCAGTCAGTATTAATTTTTGGCCTGTACAAAAGGCACCAAGGCCCGAAAGCCTAATGATTGGCTTTGGCGGTTGGTTCATTGCCACCGGTATAATTTGAGATGCGGAAGATGTACATGCGCCGTTTACTGCTTTTACAGAGTATAAACCACCAATGTTTACCCTTATTGTTCTTGTAACCGCGCCGTTGCTCCATAAGTATCCCGGTGCTGTTGATGCTGTTAAATCAACAATTCCATCGGCACAAAAAAATGTTTGGCCCGAAGCCGTAATTGAAGGGGTGTTTAGAACAGGAACGACCTTAATTTCAACCGAGCCGCTAATTGCGGACGTACAGCCGCCTGATACTGTTCTTACAGAATACACTCCCGAATCATATACGGTTTTTTCTGCCCCTGTGCTGCCGTCAGACCAAATGTATGTGTAGGGCTTCGCACCTGTCACAATTTTTCTTATCCTGTTATTGCCGCCATCAGCAACAAAAATATTACCGGCAGCATCTGCTGCAATACTTTTTGGGTGAAAAAATAAAGCTGTATCTGCTGCACCGTCTGCAAAGCCGGTTATACCCATACCGGCCACAGTAGTAACCATGCTTCGGGCTTCACCCGGGTATGTGATTTTCCTGATTGTAAAAGTATAAGAATCTGCAACATATAAACTCCCGTCGTCGGCAAATTCAAGAGAACACTGGGCCCCGAAAACTGATAAAAGCGCTGTGCTGTCTACGTTCCTGACTAAATAATCTATACCTGGGTTTCGGAAACCGCCTGCTACAGGTATTACATCTCCGTTTACACCCACTTTGCATACTCTTTCTAAATATGAGTTCATAAAATATACATTTCCCGCCTTGTCTAAGGCCACATCTGAAGGATGGCCAATAACATTGCTGCTCGTAGCTATTGTTGTTACATGCCCGAATGGGCTTATTTTTCTAATCATCCTGTTTTCAAGATCGGCTACATAAATATTTCCCGCGCTGTCGCACTCTATTCCCCTTGGCATATTGAACCTTGCACCTGCACCGTCTCCATCCAGGAATCCAAGGGTGCCGTTACCGGCCAATGTACTCACCACCCCAGCAGGCGTAATTTTCCTGATACAGTGGTTATCACGTTCAGATACATATACATTCCCCTGCCTGTCTATACAAATACCGTTAGGGCCATTGAACTTTGCCATTTGCGCATTGCCGTTTTCATAACCTGCCGTACTGCCTGCGTATGTGCTTACCGTACCATCAGGCGTAATTTTCCTGATCTTGTTGTTATCAAAATCTGTAACAAACAGGTTTCCGGCCCTGTCGAAGGCTATGGCACTAGGAAAAGCGAAGGAGGCATTTTTACCTTGTCCGTCGGCGTAACCTTGTATTTTGTTCCCGGCAAATGTGCTCACTGTAACCTTTCCCTGCCCGCCTTCTGCCGATGCCGTAAGCTTAACGCTGCCGCCTTTGCAAAAAACAGCCGGCCCCCACAGGCGTATTTCCGGAACAGGGCAGTCTGTGGGAGCTGACGTCTTCAGATGATTCTGATGCAGGTTTGTATCTTCTGCATTTAATACAGTGGCATCATTTTGAGGCTCGGCAAATAATGCCGGGCAAAAAAGAAAAGCTAAAACAAGGGTCCGGCAAAAGCTGCCTGCAATCCGAAAATTATGCATGAATAAACCTGTGTGTAATTCAAAAATAAATTCAACAGCGAAGCCAAACTATGCCTGGTTAACTATTTGAGTAAGTTAAACAAACACCGGGAATTGCTGCATTTGCAATTTGTTAACAGACTCAGGTTTTACTGTTTGGTTTAGTTTTCAGTTGATTTTACGATGCCCGCCATCGGTTGGGGGATGGCGAGCGGTGCGGGTATAAAGTGCCGGCTTGTTTGGCTGTGCAGTCGAAAAAATAAGTTGGTAAATAAGCCATGTTCTTAAGTTCTCACCACGCCCGCACCATATTTTTAATGCACTTAAAAATATCGTCTTTGCGGGGCTTTTCGCCGCCGTTATGGGTAAGGCCGTTCAGGTAATTATGCTCAAGCCGGGCGGCATAGCTGCGCATGGCATTGCTGCCGCCGCGCAAATCAGATAAGTACGGCCTTACGTTATGGCTCAGGACCCCGTTTACCGATATAGTTTGGTATTCGCTGCGCGCCGCATTGCCTTCATTCTTATTAATCGGCGGCTTTCCGTTTTCAGCAAAATAATCTGCCTGCAGAATTTTGGGGTTCAGCTTTTTCAGCCTTTTGGTGCCCAGGCGCTCGTTGCGCCAGGGGTGCTCGCCGGGTTTCAGCTGGGCCAGCAGGAACTCGCGGTTCCAGAGCGTAACCTGGTGGCTCATTAAAAAGCCCGAAGCCAGGTTATCTACCTCGGCTATGTTTATGCCTTCTATAAACACATCGGTAGGCCGGGTTTTATATACCTCAGAGCTGTGCAGCTTTACCTGCATCCAGTTATTTTCTTCGGCAGCGGCAAACAGTTCCTCGAAGAAGCTGCGACTTACGTTTTTATTCAGCCACATATCTTCCTGGAAATAGAGCACGTATTTTTCCTGTATGTGGTGGCTCAGTAAATGGTGCAGCCTGTCGGCCCATTCGCCTTTGCCTGAGCAAATGGTTTTAAAGCCGGGCACCCTGACCGGGTTGTTCTCGGTGGCAAAATAGTAATTGCAGGGAATATTGAAATTCCAGTGTTCAGTAAAAAAGCGGTTGAAGCCCTGGTAAAGCAGCTCGTAGCTGTCGCAGGTATGCACCAACAGGGCTACCTTGTTGTTGTTCAAACTCATGTATTAAAATGTTTAAGCCTGCGGGAATAGTTTCCGCACAGATTTTAAAAACTGAAACCCCGGCCGAAACGGGCCGGCAATATTCCCTGTTTTGATTACAAAAGCAGGGTATAAAATTCAATATTATTTATACCAATACCACGGCCCTAAAGTAAACTTTTGCTTGCGGAAAAAATAAAAGCGCTCTTTTATTATGGATTAGTTTTTTGATATTTGCCCGGCATTTTTAAACGCATTTATATGATAAAAAAGTTATTTCTGTACCTGGGCACAGCCTGCCTTGCCCTAAGCCTGCAATCATGCGGAGACGGCGGCGGCAACAGCACCAACACAGGCAGCCAGCAAGGCAAAACCATTGTAGCCTCGGGGCCTGATTCCTCTGATTGCAGCCTCTGGCTGGAAGAAAAAAACGACAAAATGGAAGGGCATACCTGGTGGGGTAACAAAAACCTGCTTGGCATTGGCCCCGTTGGCGATTCAGACGACATTGGCTATACCATAAATGTTCACATGCGCGTTTACGACAACACGCCAAAAGGAACCATACTTATCAATTTCGTATCGGGCAAGTGGAGCAATGAGGACAGCACAATTATTTGGGACCGCACCACCACCGGCAGCCGCATACTCCTGCTCTTTACCGATAATACCCGCGTTGAATTCAAAAACCTGAATCCCAAAACCTCAGATAAAACAGGTCTTTCCCAGGTATTGCTCAACGGCGGCCAAAACCACAACGAGATACTGAACATGTTTAAGGAAAAAGACATTTCAGCCATCCGCATTTATACCGCCGACGGTTATACCGAGGCCGACCTCAGCCGCGATAACCAACGCATGTTCGAAATTTATTTCAACTGCCTCATGAATAAATCAGGCGGCGTACCTTCTGTTGAACCAAAAGCCTCTGCCGACGATAACGACGAGGAAGTGGAAGAAGACGAGGAAGATGAAGACGATACCGAGAAAAAAAGTCGTAAAAATAGTAACCGTAAAAAACGCAAAAAGAACCGCAAGAGGTCTGAAGACTAACAGCGTTTAAGCCGGGCATTTTACCCCGGGCTGATTAAACAAAACCGACCCGCCGATTAGGACAGTCTCCCGTCGGCGGGCTTTGTTTTAAGGTTATATTGGTATTTTAACTATTCCTCAACATCCTTCAGCTTATGCAGACATTTTACCTGCCTAAACTGCAATGATTAAAATGCCCCTTGCATAATCCTTAGGTTCCATAGCACCAATAGCTCTTATATGTAACCATCCCGAATTGACCAACCGGGAGTTAGCAAATATATAAACAGCCTACAATCACGATATGTACTTCAAAAAATAAATATTTTGTAGTTTGATCGTCGGGCATAATACACACTAATGATCACATTGTCAGTTATTTATACTTTAATGTATATCTCTTACTAAAATAAAAATATAATATTATTGTAAATTCGTATTTTGAGTAGTTATTTATCATATTATTGTGCAAAAAACAATCAAAATGAAAAATAAACTTGCTTCCATCGACAAAATGTCCTATTTCTTTGCATTGGCAGTTACTATTCTTTTATTAAAGGCCGGTTATTGCCATGCTCAAGGTGAGAATTCTAAAGTTAATGCGAGTACAGAAAATACGCATAGCTTTTATTATTTTAATATTCCTTCTTCAATTAACGGCTCAGATATTGATCCGTCTCCCGTGAGTAATATTGCGGTAAACATCACAGACAATAAAATATCCGGTAAACTTGGATTCCCTAAACTTTTCAGGGAAACGGCACCCAATGAGGAAATAAAGCATACCGGCTTTTTAAAGTTCAACCTGAAGGGTATTAACGGAACAACGCTGTTTAAAGCAGGTAAGCCAAGCTTGGAATACGGCGTAAGCGGCGGAATTTCAAGAAAATTAACACATAATAAATGGTCTTACACGGATGAAGCTATGAACAACGCCACTTCAAGCGAGCGCGTTACCTGGTTGGGCCTGACCGCCAATCTTGAGCAGGCCAATTTTAATATTTTTGATGCCAAAGCTGCATTTAATGATATTTTGAATAAGCAGATGATTACAAGTACGAGCCTGTTTTTCAGCTATAACCAATACTTTCATTCTGATATACAGAGGTTTAAGCCAGCAAACGGGATTTGGAGCCTTGGTCTTGGTTTTGCAAGGGCAAACAATTATTATGGTCTTAAAAAAAGAACACTTGAAGAAGGCAGCATTGTTTATAATGCAGATTCAAGCAAGTATCGTACAATAGCCGAAACAACCTTAGGGGCTGTTGGCCCATTGGTAATTTCACAGGGTCTTTCTGCCTACGGTGAATACTATTTTACGTTAGTAAGAAGCATGAAAAACGGAAGCGTTTACTTCGGGAACCGGCTCACCTATTTGGCCATTGGCAGCAATAATTATTTAATAAACGGAAATACGGGATTCTTTTTCAATATTAAGGACAGAGTTACAGGCACAGATACAACTACCCACCAAACAACCCCGGCAAAAGATATTATTAATTTCTCTGTAACAGGCCAGTTTAACCAGCTTAACAAATTAAACGAGCATAATTATTATAAAGATAATTTTACCATCCAGCTGCAAGCTGCAGTACCGTTAAGGTTTAATTAATTGTAAATGACTTCACACCAACAATTTCATTTACCCAAAAGCGCCCCGCAATATGCTGCCGGGCGCTTTCACTTTTAAACGGTTGTACCCTCCTTTAATTCGCCGGCGGCGGCACATCCAGCTTATCGCCCCTGAGGGCCCTGAATCTTTTCCTTGATTCGGCGGTAAAAATGCTGCCGGGATATTGTTTCAGCAATTGCTGGTAAAGTTCCATCGCCTTTACCTTGTCGCCTTTTTCTTCCTCGTAGATGTTAGCCTCCATAAACATGGCATCGTCGCCGTAAAGATCGGTGGCGTGGTCTTTTACTATTTTGTCGAGGTTGGCAATGGCTTCATCGGTATGCTTAATGCGGCGATTAATGCGGGCCCTGAGCCACAAAACCTCGTCGGTGAGGCTGTGCTTTGGAAATTCCTTTTCCATGGTTTCAAGTGCCTTTAAAGCCTCGGCTTCACGGTGCTGGAATAAAAGCAGCTCGGTATTGGCATAAGCCTGCAAAGCCTTGCCCGTGGTATCGAAGGCCAGGTTATCTTCAATCATGAGGCTTAGCTGTAGCGCGTCGTTGGCAATTTCGCGGCTGGTGGCCAGCTTTAGAACATCCAGGTGTTCCTGCGCCAGCTCAAACTCGCCTTTGAAATAGCTTAAGCGGGCATTGCGCAGCTTGGCATCATAACCCAAGGGACTGTCTTTTTCATTCTTTTCAGCCTGGCTGTAGAGCAGGGTAGCCTCCCAATACACGTTTTGCAGAATATACATATCTCCCAAATCCAGACGGCACTTGTCGGCAAGGGTACGGTCGGCGCGGGGGTAATCGAGTATTTGCTGCAGAATGCTTACGGCGCTGTCGGTTTTATTCAGGTAAGTGCCGTATAGCAGGGCAATGTTGCGCAGGTTTTCAAGGCCTGCCATGCGGTTATCGGTACGGGCATTCAGGGCATAATAATCTTTAATCAGGTTGCGCACCGCTGCCGGGTCTACGGGATATGCGCTTTTAACCTGCTCTTCGCGGGCATTTACCAGCATGCGCATAGCGCCCCAGTACACCGGGCGTTTTTCGTATTCTTTTGTTACGTATTCAAGCACCATTACCGCGGCCGGGTATTCGCGGTTGTTTACGCAAATTCGGGCCAGGTCGAGCAGGCGGTTACCATCTGCACCGGTGCGGCGATCAAGGGCTTTGGCCTGAATGAATGCGCCGTTAAAATCATGCTGCTGAATATACAGCCAGAGCAAAAGCTCAGAATATACCGGGCTGGTGGTATAAGTCTGGCTTTTTTCGATAAGCACTTTTTCAAGTGTATCGAATTCGGCAGGCTTGCTGAGGGTGTTTTGCAGCGTGTTTTCAATTTGTGCTATTGAGCCCGCATCACGCTCGCTGAGCGAAAGCAGCTCTGAAATCATGGGCGACATGCGGCCTTGTGCCTTGTAAACATTCACCATTTCAAAGGTGTACATGTATGGGTCGGCCAGGGCTTTGCGCGAAGTGGTAAAGAAAACCAGGCTCCAGTCTGCCTGTTGGTTCACTAATGCGTATTTGGCAGCGGTCTCCACATCAGAAGGCTTTTTTGCAATGGCTGCCGATAGCTTTTTAATAATTCCGTTGGCTTTATCGGCTTGCTTTTGGCCGTTGTAGTAAAGCGCAAGGTCAATTTTGTACTGCGGAATATCAGGCAGCTTGCTGCTTATTTTTTTCAGGTAGCTTTCCTGCGCCGATGCCTTGCCCACTTTGAACATGGCCAGCATATATTTTTTATGGATATATGGTATCATATCCATGTTCCTGGCCAGCTCCTGGTAAATGGATACCGCTTTTTCGTAATCGTCGCGGTTCATGTATTCTTCGGCCAGCTCAAGCTGCTTGCTTTCCTTGCTTGGTAACTTTGGCTGATCTGCCGCTTCCTTTTTGGCATTTTCGGCTTCCCGCTTCGCTTCCTCGGGGCTGCCTGGCTGCGGTGCTCCGGCAGGCGTTCCGGGCGGTTTTACCGGCACCTGTGCATAAGCAGAATGCATTGAAATTACAGCGCAAAAAAGTACTGTTAAAAACGCGGCGCCAAAACCCCATGATCTTCCTTTGGGAATGCTGCTCCCGGCGGAATTCCTTTTGGAATTATAGCCGGCTTTGCCGGCGGAAATTTTTTTAAAAAACTGGTTCATAAGCTCAATAAGTACATAAAACCGGGCCAAAACCGGGTAGGTTAACATGCATCGGTTCTCAGCAGCGATGCAAGATAAGATATTCAGTTCAACCTTTTCCAAATCAGGGGAAAAGCGGCTTTTTGATTTTCAACAATCCGCGGACTGGTGTTGTAGATCATTATTTTATTAATTTAATATAAAACTATCATATAACATAGGTATTGCGGATTTGCGGATAAATCAGCGGTTTAATTTTTTATGTTTATAAGTTTTATACTTATGCACAATTTACTAAAACTTACCTACATTACAAATAACTGATTTTATGCATGTTACATAGTTGTTAACATAAGCCTATCCGCAGGTGCCTGTTTTATGCCCTTTTACTGTTTAATGTGTATAAGTTTCGGTTGACCGGCTATAACTCGTAGTTTATCCGCAGAAGGCAGGTTTTGGGTGCATAAGGATTTTCAGATTGTTAATTACGCCTGTTCAAATCCGTATAAGCTGTGCATAGCTTATGCCCTTTTCTCTATAGATTGTTAATAAGTAATGTACTTATCCGCAGGATTTTTTTTCGTTATGCTTTTGTGCATATATGTATAGTATTGTTATTTATGGGTTTTGCAATATATCATTGCTTTACTCTTTTGCGCTCCCTTAAATTGTGAACATGGCGCTCACAATTTCTGTCGTTTTTTTTGGCTTGTACATCGGTGCGTAAAACTGTATCAGTAATGCCCACTTTTGTATAAAATAGCCCGGTTATGGCCCGCTTACCTTTGTTGAACTAAATTTAACAACATAACCATGTCTAAAACAGTATTAATAACAGGCGCCTCAAGGGGCTTTGGTAAGCTTTGGGCCGAAGGTCTTTTAAAACGCGGGCACAAAGTTGCTGCCACTGCACGTAACATTTCTGATCTCGATGGCCTGGTGCAGCAATACGGAGATTCTGTATTCCCTATACAATTAAACGTTAATAACCGCGAAGATTGCTTTAACGCAGTTGAAAGTGTTATAAACCGTTTCGGCCGGATTGATGTTTTGGTTAATAACGCGGGCTTCGGCCTGTTCGGCGCCGTGGAGGAAACTACCGAAGCGCAGGCCCGTGCCCAAATGGAAACCAATTTCTTTGGCTTACTTTGGTTAACGCAGGCTGTATTGCCCGTTATGCGTTCCCAAAAGAGCGGACATATTGTGCAGGTTTCCAGTATTTTGGGGCTTGTAACATTACCCGTTTTAGGTTTGTATAACGCATCTAAATTCGCTGTGGAAGGTCTGAGCGAAACTTTGGCCGCTGAGGTTAAAGACTTTGGTATTAATATTACCATGATTGAGCCCAACGGGTATTCTACCGACTGGTCAGGCGCGTCGGCTTTTCAAACAGAAGCCTCTGAAATTTATGCCCCGCTTAAAAAGGCATTCAGCGACAGCTTAACTCCTGATTCATGGGGAAACCCCCAAGCCACCACCGAACCGGTTATTAAGGTGATAGAAAGCGAGAACCCGCCCCTTCGCCTGATGCTGGGCAAAGTGGCACACCCCTTTATATCAGATGTGTACAGCAAACGTTTGGCAGCCTTCGATGAATGGAAGGAAGTTTCTGATACAGCGCACGGCCATTAATCATTTGTATTTGCAGTACCGCCTCTTTTAAGGGGCGGTACTTCTTAATTATACATTTTAAGCATTAACCGGGTAATGAAACATTACAAAAGCCTTAGTGAATTATTCAGGGAAAACGGGTTTCCCGCTGCTGAGCATCCGCTCATTGGTATGTACCAATGTACCGGAACCTGTATGCACGGTAACCGGGAGTTTACTTCAGATTTTTATATGATTGGCTTTAAGAAGCTTAAATCAGGCTTAATTAAATATGGCCGCACCCCATTTGATCATGAATCAGGCTCTATGATGTTTGTTAAGCCCAGGCAGGTTATTGAGATGAGCGAATTGGAGCTGCGCGAAGAAGGATTCCTTATTTTTTTTCATGAAGATATACTGCTTGGCCATTCGCTGCACGAAGAAATTAAAAAGTACCATTTCTTCGATTATGAAACGAACGAAGCCCTGCACCTTTCAGAAAGGGAGGAAAAGATGATTTGGGAGTTTTTCAGGATTTTGGGCAGCGAGTACCATAATAACCCCGACGAATTCAGCCTGGAGCTTATGCTGGTGAATATAGATGCCATATTAAAGTATGCCCAACGTTTTTACAAGCGCCAGTTTATAAACAGGAAAGTACTTTCAGGAAAAATCAGCTCGCGCTTTAACGGCATACTTGAAAATTATATTCATGATGGTTCGCTGCTTAAAAACGGACTTCCATCGGTACATTATATAGCTGATAAGCTTTCTGTATCACCGCGTTACCTGAGCGATCTTTTAAAACAGGAGAGCGGTAAAACTGCTTTGGAGCATATACACATCAGCCTGATTTCCGAAGCAAAAAACAGGCTTAAAGCCGATGACCGGAGCATTTCTGAAACAGCGTTTATGCTTGGCTTCGAGAACCTGCCTTATTTTTCAAGGCTCTTTAAACGTGAAACAGGACTTAGCCCGGCCCAATTCAGAAAGCACTTGCTGAATTGATTATTGCAGGTCCTTAGTATTTACAATTTCTGTTCGGGCGTAATTTCCGAATGGGCGTGCTCAGCTTGTTATTGGCCTTACTTACCTCTATGTTAGTAATAATGTTTATTTCGGATGCTTTCTGTTGGTACCTTATATTACCGCATGTATATTAGGTTATTTAGCCGCGCTATCGACTTAATTTTATAGTACTTTATTAATGTTTTTTGTTGCTTTCCGCGGGCATAATTTGTGGCTGCAAAAGATATCCACAATTTCTAAAGTTATGAACAGTTTTATAGAGTTTTCCGCAAAAGCAGGGAGGCTTTTTTATATAAGGTATTGATTGATATGTATTTACACTTATCCAAATCTTTTGCCTTAACATTTTGATCATTTTACAGGCAAATTTTATGTGGATAACTCAGTAATTCAACAGGTAGGCAGGTGCTTTTCCACAGGTGTTTTGCTTACAGGCACTTAACTTTTGCAAGCTGTTTTCCACATTTTTTACCCCTTCGAAAAATGTAATATTTATTGCACTTTAGAATTTTGCCGGGCCCTTATACCTCTAAAATATTCTGCCTGTTTTGGTGTTTACAGAGGCTTAAGCAGCGGGTTTAAAAATCCGTTGAACGCAGAACTAAAAATTTATCGGCTGATATTCTTCGTGGCTTAAAAGGGGTTTACAGCTTTATCTCCTCAATTTCCCAATTGGCCTTAATGGCTATCTTATCTTTATAAACCTTTGTTTTTTCGGGCAGTGTGTGGCGCGGGTAATTTCCGCTGTCCCATTGGCCGTTGTTATTGGCATCTTCTATAAGGCGTAAATAATAAGTACCCGGTACTATATAACGGAAGACATGCGTTTTTTGGTTGGCCACCTGGTCTATTACTTCGTACCTGTCGTTGAGCAGCTGTATAATAAAGGGGCCGGATTCATTCAGGGCAGAGCAGTTTATTACACCGTAATTGCCTTCATCGGCAGGGGTAATGGTCAGGGTATCTGTACGTTTGTTAATAGAATCGTTCATGATGGTAAAGGCTCCTTTCTCGGTGTACAGGCGCAGGTTTTTGCTGAAAGGCTTCGGGTAAATCATGAGCACATCGCCGGTGCTGTTCCACTTGTAATCTGTAAGCGGCTCAAATTTACCGGAGTCGCGGCTTAAGGCTATGCCGTTCAGGTTGTATGTTTTAACAGAATCTGAAAACTCCAGGTTAATGGTTTTCCCCGGCATAAAGGGATTAGCCGATTGGGCCAGCTTAAACACCGGTTGCCTGCTGCTGTTCTTTGCCTTTACGGTATCGCGCTTATCTGCGAACCTGAACTTAACGGTATCCTGCCCGGTATTGCCGCTTGAATCTGTCAGGTTTAAGATGGCATGCAGGGTATCTGTAATTGGCTTATGGCTGATTAGGGTTACTGTATTTTTGCTTAGCCTTTGGTAAATTTTATAGTTTTCCTGTAGTGTAAATGTGGCTTTGGCTATGGTTTCGTTATAGGTGATTTTATAGGTCCAGCCTTTTACGGCATCATCGAGTCGGTGCGGGGCTTCGGCGTCGTTATTTGCTATTTCGAAATCAGCACGTCGGTTAGCGGAATCTGCTGCCAGTGAGAGCAGCGTTTCTTTATACCCCACCAATTCAACTTTGTTCTCGTACTGCAGGTTGTTGTTCCTGTCTTCAAAAGCCAGTATTTCGTATTTACCTTCCTTAATATTGCCTATATAGTAATTGCCCGATGTATCTGTCTTGGTGAAGTATATGGGTTTCTGCTTGCTCACATTCAATGTGTCAGATGTTTTCCAGAGTGCAACGGTTACGTTTATGCCTTCTTTTTTGGTAAGCAGCTCGTTAATGTGCCCGCTTACTTCCATAGAATCTATCTCTGGCCCTGTGCTGAAAACGAGGCGCAGCTTTTGGGCAGTGTTACCTTCATGAACATCTTTAATACCTTCCCTGAAATTGAGGCTTATGGTTGTATTCGGCGGCAACGGATCATCGAACTCTATTATCTCTGTATTCTTAACAGCCTGTGTACGGGGCAGGTTTTTCAGGTAAGGCGTTATGAGCAGCTGGCTCATGATGTTGTTCTCTGTTACCTGCTCATCGAAATACAGGGTTATTTTCTTACCGTTAAAATTGCGCTGCCCGTTTATGGGGTTGCTGGCAACCAGAACGGGTACCCTTAGATCTTTCGGTCCGCCCTCCGGCATGCGCGGACTTGCGCAGCTGATTAAGTAAAAAAGCATACCCAATGCAGTTATGCACAGGTGGCATGTGTACAGAAAACTCCCTTTGCGGTTATGCACCGCCGCCCCTGCCTTGCTGATAAAAGAAAATAGATTTGGTTGAATAACGCTGCTCTGTTGGTTAGCTGATGATTTTGTTATGCACAGGCTTCGGCCCTGCTTTTCGGCCTGTGCCTGTTATCCGCATGCCTGTTCATTTCTGCGGATAAGTTTATTTATTAATTCAAGCCGGTATGTGGCCTGCCTTTATTTATGCACAATTGCCTTTGTTGTAACTCATGGCGTTCTTACATTATAGAGCAGGTATATTAGCAGTGATATGCCTACAATGGCCGATAGCGCTAATATGGTGTTCCTGCTTTTATTTTCAACAGGTTCTGCCAGGTTATTTACTGTTAACACCGGCCTGTTTAATTGTGCAGAACTATCTTTACCATGTTTAGTTAAGTTAGCTGCTCCCTGCAATTGAGAGCTGTCTGATGCTGTTCTATTGCCTGCGTAGCTTGCCTGGCTTTGTGCGTAAGCAGAACCGTTTGTGAATAAAGGCAAGCTTATGAACATGATTAGCAGGCCTGCTTTTACTGCAGTTTGCCTGCCCGTCCATTCTGCTGTTGTTAATAATCCTGCTGTGCTTTTTCTGCTCCCGGGCATTTTGCTTATTTAGTTTATTAACATAGCGGCCGGCTTATCAGGCTGCCTCGTGTTGGCCGCGTTGCAGGAAAACCATGAGCACGCTCACATCTGCCGGCGATACCCCGCTGATGCGACCGGCCTGCCCAAGCGTACCCGGCCTTTGTCGGCTGAGTTTTTCTTTGGCTTCCTTGCTGAGCGCTATAATACCATGGTAATCAAAATCAGGACGAATGCGGACAGATTCCATGCTTATCATTTTTTCGGCCATGGTATTTTCCTTGTCTATGTAGTCGCGGTATTTTACCTCTATGCCTGCTTCGGTTCTTGCTTCGGGTGTGGCCTTGTTAAACGATGCCGCAAAATCCGGGCTTATGGTGCAAAGGTCTTCAAGCTCAATATCGGGCCTGCGTAGCAGGGCGATAGCCGTGGTTTTCTCACGTATGGCTGCGCTGCCCTTGCTTTCAAGCATGGCGTTTACCTGCTCAGGGCTTACCTTAATTTTGCCAATCTCTTTTACGAGCAGGTTGGCTGCCTCCTGCTTGGCATGCACTTTCTCCAATCTTTCCGATGAAGCCAGACCTATGCGGTGCCCCAGGGGGGTAAGCCTGATATCGGCATTATCCTGCCTGAGCAGCAAACGGTGTTCGGCGCGGCTGGTGAACATGCGGTAAGGTTCTTCGGTGCCTTTGGTAATCAGGTCATCAATGAGCACGCCTATATAAGCTTCGTGCCTGCCGAGGGTGAAAGGGTCTTGTTCCGATACTGCCAGCGATGCATTAATGCCTGCCATCAGGCCCTGGCATCCGGCCTCTTCGTAACCCGTGGTACCGTTAATTTGCCCGGCGAAATACAGGCCTTGCACCAGGCGGGTTTCCAGGGTATTATTCAGCTGTGTAGGCGGAAACCAATCATATTCTATAGCATAGCCGGGCCTGAACATGCGCACGTTCTCGAAACCGGGAACAAGCTTCAGTGCCTTGTACTGCACATCTTCGGGCAGGCTGGTTGAGAAACCGTTTACATACATTTCAACAGTATCCCAACCTTCGGGTTCCACGAAAATCTGGTGACGATCTTTATCGGCAAAGCGGTTTATTTTATCTTCAACGCTGGGGCAGTAGCGCGGACCAAGACCTTGTATGCGTCCCTGGAACATGGGCGACCTGTCGAAGCCGGTGCGCAGCACATCGTGTACGGCCAGGTTGGTATAGGTTATATGGCAGGGCCTTTGTTTACTGAGCGGTTTTGTTTCGTCGCTGTAGCTGAATTTTTCAGGCTGCTCGTCGCCGGGCTGTTCTTCCATGCGGCTGTAGTCAAGGCTGCGGCCGTCTACCCTTGGCGGGGTACCGGTTTTCATGCGACCGGCTTCGAAGCCAAGCTCAACCAATTGCTCGGTTATACCCCTTGATGCGCTTTCAGCAGCACGGCCGCCGCCGAATTGCTTTTCGCCTATGTGTATGGTGCCGTTCAGGAAAGTGCCGTTGGTCAGCACAACCGCCTTACCCGGAATTTCTATACCCATGCCTGTGCGCACACCGCAGACACGCCCGTTTTTCACAACAATGCCTGTTACCTGTTCCTGCCAGAAATCGAGGTTATTGGTGTGCTCAAGGGTTAAGCGCCACTGCTCTGCAAAGCGCATCCTGTCGCTTTGGGCACGGGGGCTCCACATGGCAGGGCCCTTGCTCCGGTTCAGCATCCGGAACTGTATCATGGTATTATCTGTAATAATACCCGAGCGTCCGCCGAGGGCGTCTATTTCGCGCACTATC
The DNA here is from genome assembly GCA_040388605.1 of Bacteroidota bacterium. Lineage (GTDB taxonomy): Bacteria > Bacteroidota > Bacteroidia > Cytophagales > Flexibacteraceae > JAZKBN01. The sequence goes on from JAZKBN010000013.1 coordinate 131,690, forward strand.
TGCCCTTTGGCTACGCCGCCCATGGCGGGGTTGCAGCTCATTTGAGCAATGGTATTCATATTCATGGTTACCAGCAGGGTTCGTGAGCCCATTCCGGCCGCAGCTGCAGCAGCCTCGCAGCCTGCGTGGCCTGCGCCAACCACTATTACGTCGTATTCAGGAAACATAAGCATCGGCCTTTTATGAAATTCGGCCGTGTTTTGGGTAAGGTATAACCCGTAAAATTAGCAGAATTTTGGCGTTAAAGCCAAACGTTTTTTTTCGCCCGTTTTTATTCTTACTTTGTATGCCGATGCATGCCGTTATTTATGGCAGGGTGATTAAGTAATCATCCCTTGGTTTGTAGTCCGCATAACCGCAGCTGTTGTGTCGGCTGTGATTGTATTCGCCATAAACAGGGCGGCCTTCGCTTCCTGTTCTCCGGCAGGATTTTATTGGCTTGCTTTCCGTTCAGATTCAAAATATTCTGTTAATCTTATTACCCCTCCTTTGGGTTGGGCGTTACGCTGAGCACTCTGAAACATTCATTAGGAACCCCTGACCAAAGCGGGACAGATCACCCGGCTTCCGGCAGGCTTGCGGTTCCTGTAATTACTCCTTCGCCTTTCCTGAAATGGGCAGGGGGTAAGCGGCAGCTTTTACCCGAACTGCGGAGGCACCTGCCTGTTTCTTTCAACAGGTATTACGAGCCCTTTATAGGCGCCGGGGCACTGCTTTTCGATTTGCAGCCGGGGCATGCTGTTATCAATGATATTAATCCCGAGCTCATAAATTGCTACCGCATTATACGCGATCAGCCTGCTGAACTATTGGCCGACCTTAGCCTGCACCTCAACGAGCCGGATTATTTTTATGCCATGCGCAGCCTTGATCGCAGCACGGCCTATTCTGAACTAAGCCCGGTGCAGCGCGCATCAAGAATTATTTACCTGAATAAGACCTGCTTTAACGGCCTGTTCAGGGTCAACAGCCGGGGTGAGTTTAATGCACCCTTCGGGCGATATAAGAAGCCTGCTATAATTAATGAAGCTGTTATTTTAGCGGTGAGCCAATACCTGCAGCATTCAGCTGTCGAGATATTAAATACAGATTTTAAGGAAGCAGTTAAAACTGCCCGGAGGAACGATTTCGTTTACTTTGATCCGCCTTATGACCCGCTGTCTGATACTTCATCTTTTACCGGCTACAGCCGTTCTGCATTCGGGCACCCTGAACAGGAACGCCTGCGTGATTTGTTCGAGCACCTGACTGCGAAGGGTGTAAAGCTTATGCTCAGCAATTCAAGCACAGCTTTCATACGTGATTTATACCGGGACTATAATATAGTAACTGTGCAGGCGCGCCGAAACATTAACTCGGTTGGTAAGGGCAGGGCAGAGGTAGATGAAGTACTTGTGCTCAATTATGTCCCCTGAATGTCTTGTTGCCTGACACACCAATATCATGACTGCTAACGATGCTGCCTGGGCGCTTATTTTTAAGGAGCTTGATATACCGGGCGCCTTATCGCGGTCTCCCTTTTTCCGAATCACGGCTAATGATATTAAACGAATTGGCAAGCGTGAGCCTCGCCTGATGGCCAAGTTCGATACGAAGGAAAGCTTACCTGCTATATTTCGTGAGTATGAGCTGGCCCTGAATGCCGACACAAATGGCAGTTACCAGGTTTTTAAAGATCCCGGCTTCCGCAGCTTTATTTCATTGCCTGATTACAGGCTTATGGAACCTGTTCGTTTTTCTCCGGTATTGCCATTCAGCCTTGACACCCTGCCTTTCAGCAGCAGGCTTACCGAAAGCAATGCCCTTGATTTTGCGCATCACAGCGGCTTACTTTCTATTGTCTGTAATGAACCGGATCTGCGCCTTACCACCCGCGGGCGTTTTTTCAGCGACACTTTCCCTGTAGTTCTCCCCGATGGACCGTCTTTTACAGTTAACCGGGTGCAGGTA
>JAZKBN010000013.1:133649-135755 GCA_040388605.1 Bacteroidota bacterium
TTATACTGCTTGAAGCCAAAAGCGGGACCCGTTCTAATTTCAATATCAGACAGCTGTATTATCCTTATAAGCATTTCGCCGCTAAGACCTTGAAACCTGTGCACACCATGCTTATGCAATTCAGCAACGGGGTTTTCTATTTTACTGAAATTACCTTTGGCAGGCATTACTTCGACCATTCTATATTAAGAAGCCTTGCCTATGAGCCTGTATTCAAGACCGAGCCTATGCCCAAGCTTAGTCTTACAGACTTGCTGGCTCTGCCTGTTCATATTCCTGTTGGCATCCCGGTTCCACAAGCCGACGACCTGAACAAGGTTGTTGATGTGCTCCTGTTCCTGTTCGAAAACCCTTCTGATAAGTCCCAGATTGCCGCTCGCTTCGAATTTGATGACAGGCAGGGCGATTACTATGCCAATGCGGCCCGCTATCTTGGTTTGGCAGATAAGGCAGGCAACCTGTTTAGCCTTACAGGCTCCGGCCTTGCCCTGGTTTCAGAAGAGAGCCGGAATCCGCGCAACCTGCTGTTGGTTCGTGCCCTGTTTGGCACCCCGCTTTTTAATGATTTATGCCGATTATACTTTATCCAATTGCGCAGGCTCCCCGATTCACAGATAGATGCACGATTGGCCTCAGATGGGTTAACCGGAACCACTCCCGCACGCCGTCGGGGTACCATTAAGGCTTGGCTTGCATGGACAGAGAAGGCACTCGTCGCTTCAGGTATATTACCTGCCCCTTATCAATTGTTCCACGTGGAACAGGATAATGCATAGCTCTTGATTATTATTCGTATTCAGGTCAACGTTCCACGTGGAACTTTTTTTGATTTGCTTTGTATGGCTCAGAACGCGGCCCCGAGAGAAACACAAGATTGCCAAGCAATATATGTATAAGTATGGGAGTGTTTGTATTAGAGCAGTTCAATACGTTCCACGTGGAACTCTATAAAAATGATTGTGCTTAAATTAAGTAAAGCATAATATACATATACAGACCTATATTCAGAGCTACAATGCCTGATGCTGATCTAACAGATCTGTAGCGAATGCATGGTCATAAAACAAGAAATGCCTGCAGTTAAAAACCACAGGCATTACAAAACAATCTATTATAGAAGTAAAGTCTTAAACCCCGCCTGTCCATTTACACAAAGTGGGTGTAGGCAAGCGCGGGGAAGGATATTGTTTTTTTGTTGGCTTATCAGAGTAGCCAGCGGAACAAGAGGAACAAGGAGCCTGATATAGCTAAGCTGGCCGGGAATGTAAGCAGCCAGGCCAAAAGTATATTCCTGATGGTGCTTTTCTGCAGGTTACGAATACCGCCGCCTGCAACCATGCTGCCTGCAATACCCGACGATAATACATGGGTGGTGCTCACCGGCAGGCCGAAAGCACTGCTCAGGCCAATGGTTCCGGCAGCAACAAGCTCGGCACTGGCGCCCTGGGCATAGGTTAAATGCGATTTGCCTATTTTTTCACCAATGGTAACCACAATACGCTTCCAGCCTACCATGGTACCAATGCCCAAAGATATAGATATTAATACGGTAACCCATAGCGGGGCATAATCTGTATAATCACGCAGGTTGGCAACACCTGCTTTCAGGCCCTTGGTTTCGGCATTGCTGAGGCGCAGGTGCTCACTGTTGATTAGGGTCTTTATATCCTTATCCATGAGCAAAATATCACGGCGGATGCTGTTGGCAGTTGTAATCCTGAAAGCGGCGCTGTCGCTGCCCTTATCATGCTTAATTTCTTCGTTAAGCATAACATGTATGTCTTTGGCTTCCTGCTTAACAAGAGCTAACTGGCGCTTGTCTGCGTTGTTAATATGCAGAGTATCAACGTGTTGAAGAATAACTTCAATAGGTTGCAGGTCTTTGTTAATATTCTGTGGGTTCTTGCTGCTGTTCAGCGCGAAATAGGCAGGCACAATACCGAGCAAAACCAGCATCATAAGGCCAACGCCTTTTTGCCCGTCGTTTTTACCATGGAAAAAGCTTACCCCGGTGCAGGTGGCAATGAGCGTGGCACGAATCCACATGGGCGGTTTCTTATTCTTGGGAGGCTCCTTGAATATATCGCCCTTCTTATCTACCACCCG
>JAZKBN010000013.1:135765-141738 GCA_040388605.1 Bacteroidota bacterium
TACATCATGAAAACGGTGAGCGTAAAGCCCACAATAGGCGATACCAGCAGGGCAAGGCCTATATCTTTGGCCTTATCCCAGTTAACACCGGCGCCTTCAGAACCGGGCAGTACGCTGAAAGCAAGGCCCACACCTATTATAGAACCTATTAGCGTATGCGAGCTGCTGCTTGGCAGGCCCAGCCACCAGGTGCCCAGGTTCCAGATTATAGCGCTTAATAGCAGGGCCAATATCATGGCCGTACTGTGGTGTATATTCTGGTCTATCAGCGATTCAACAGGCAACAAGTTTACTATACCCATGGCTACGCTGATGCCGCCTGAGAGCACGCCCACAAGGTTGCAGAAGCCGCTCCAAACTACTGCAGTGTTGGGTTTAAGGCTGTTGGTGTATATTACGGTGGCTACAGCGTTAGCTGTATCGTGAAACCCGTTAACGAATTCAAAAGTACAGGCTGCCAAAAGGCAGAAAATGAGCAGCAATAAAATGCCGGGATCCAGTCCGAACATAAAGGACAGTTTGATGGGGCACAAAGTTACCTGATTACAGGCGCGGCAATGTTACGCCAATGTTAATTGTTTTTCCGCCTAAGCTCTTCATGTTTGATTTTAGATTCGGCTTTTTATGAACAATGGCTATGTGCACAGCTAATATTTAGTATTTAATTATCAGGTAATCAGCGTTATACACCTTATAGATGTGTCAACAACATTTTTTGCCCTGCTGCCGGGCTGTGTTTTATGGTAAATTGTCCGCGGGTTATGCTTCGGTATTTTTCCAATATTAAGCCTTGATATATGAGCAGGGGCAGTTTCATTTTAAAATGATGAAGAAAAAGCTATTCCCGGCAGGAACAGGTTTGTATAAATACGTATTAAAGCACCCTGTTAAAAGTGTGTCGGCTGTTATGTTCTTCCTGCTTTTTGTTTGGTGGTGCTTTGCTTTGCCCAATACGCTTTTTTCAGACCCATGCAGCACTGTGCTTGAAGATCGTGATGGTAACCTGCTTGGCGCATCTGTTGCTAAAGACGGGCAATGGCGATTTCCGGCCCGGGCTTTGGTGCCCGATAAATATAAAATATGCCTGATTGCCGCCGAAGACAGGCATTTCAGGCAGCACCCGGGCATTAACCCGGTGGCTATAGTTAAAGCTGCGTTCAGCACCATTGCCGGGGGCAGGAAGCGCGGAGGCAGCACCATTACCATGCAGGTAATGCGCATGGCCAGGCATAACCCGCCCCGCACTGTACCGGAAAAGGTTTTGGAAAGCCTGATGGCGCTGCGCCTGGAAGTACGGTACAGTAAAGATGAAATCCTGGGATTTTACGCCGCCCATGCACCGTTCGGCGGTAACGTGGTAGGCCTTGAAGCTGCCTGCCGACGCTGGTTCGGTACATCGGCATCCGGTTTAAGTTGGGCAGAAGCTGCAACTTTAGCCGTATTGCCCAATAACCCGGCCTTAATATACCCGGGAAAGAACCGCAAACAGCTGATAGCCAAGCGTAACAGGTTATTACAGGAGCTTCATAATCAGGGAACTATAGATGCGCTCACCCTGCAGCTGGCTTTGGAGGAACCGGAACCCGGTCCGCCAGCACGCCTGCCTGATTTAGCCCCGCATTTATTACAAAGAGCAATCAGGGAAGGGTTCGGCGGAACCATAATACGCAGTACAATATCTCTGGTTCTGCAGCAAAAAGTGCAGGCTGTTACGCAGAGGCACCATACTCAGCATACTGCAAACGGGGTTTTCAACGCATCTGTACTGGTTTGCGATGTAAATTCAGGTGCTGTGCGGGCATACATAGGCAACACAAATAACCCCGCAAGAGCCGATAATGCCGATTTTGTGGATATGACCGATGCCTCGCGCAGCTATGGCAGCCTTTTAAAACCCCTGCTTTTTGCCTCCGCACTTGATGAAGGCCTTATTTGTCCTTCACAATTACTGCCCGATGTACCGGGAATTTTCGGGAGCTATGCGCCAAGGAATTTTTCAGATGAATATAACGGCGTTGTTCCGGCATCTGAAGCCCTGAGCCGAAGCTTAAATGTGCCCTTTGTGAGCATGCAGCAAAGCCTTGGTACCGAAAAATTCCTTTTTGCCCTGCGATCTGCAGGAATAAGCACCTTACAAAAGCCCGCCAGGCACTATGGCCTGAGCCTGGTGCTTGGCGGCGGCGAGGCAAAGCTTTGGGAACTTACAGGCATGTATGCATCAATGGCCCGCAAGCTTAAACAGGCAACGGGAACATCAATTGAAGGTAATTTGGTGCATCCGCCGGTGTATTCCTTAAAAGAAGATGAAAGTTTAATAACCCGCTCTGAAACCGGTAAAACCCCTGTAAAAACCGGCCCGGTGTTGCACGTGGAAACAAAATCCGGAGGAAAAGGGGCAGGGCAGCGTACCGATAAGAGTAAGGCAGGCTACGTAAATCAACAGGGTTCAGAAAAGTTGCCATCGGCCGGGGCTATTTATGCTACGCTTAAAGCCCTGCTTGATAATAACCGCCCCGGCCCGGATGCCAACCGGAAAGAGTTTGCCCTCAACAGGCCCATCAGCTGGAAAACCGGGACCAGCCAGGGCCTGCGCGATGCCTGGAGCATAGGCATTACCCCTGATTATGTGATAGCCGTTTGGGTTGGCAATGCCGATGGCGAAGGCCGACCCGGACTCACAGGTATAGAGGTAGCAGCCCCGCTTATGTTCAATATAAACAGGCTTTTACCGGAAGCCGGGAATTTTAAAGAGCCGCGGGATTTGGTTCCGGTTGCGGTTTGCGCGCAAAGCGGGTGTAAGGCAAATACAGGCATTTGCCCGAATGTAATTGAGGAATTATTGCCCAAAGGCTGTACCCGCAGCCTGCCCTGCACTTATCATCAGGTTATCCACACCGATATGGATGCGCATTTCCGGGTAAATTCAGATTGTGAGCAGGTTATTAATATGAAACACCTGCCTTGGTTTGTTTTGCCGCCTGTGCAGGCCTGGTATTACCGCAGGCTGAAAGTTTATAATGCACCTCCCCCGGTAAGGGCAGATTGTATAGCAGGCGGGAGCCAAAAAAACGGCATGGCCATGGTTTACCCGGGAAACGGCGCAAGAATACGCATACCCGCCGGCCTGAACGGAAAACCCGGGCAGGTTGTGTTTGAATTGGTGCACAACAATAAAAACGCCACGGTATGGTGGCACCTCGATGGTAAATTTATAGGCATCAGCCATCAAATTCACCAAACAGCGCAAAGCCCGGCTTTCGGGCAGCATACTTTAAGCGTTATAGACGATGAAGGGCAAATTATTAACACCCGTTTTTCTGTGGAGTAGATAACGGTAAAGGAAAAAACCCAATGTGCCGGGTATAGCAGTGCCCGGCACAGGCTTAAAAAATGTTTATTCTGCCTTGCTTACTTTTATGCACTGAACCAACCGGCCTTTATTGCTTAGGTTCAGCAGGTACATACCGGCATTAAGCCCCGATGCAGAAATTAATGCGCTGCCCGAAACGGGAGCAATTTCTCCCTGCCTGAGCACCCGGCCGCCGAGATCGGTAAGCGTATAAGCATCTGAATTTATGCCCGCAGGCAGGCTGATCTGAAAGCTGTTTTGGAAAGGGTTAGGAAATGCACCAGCCGGGGCGTTTTGTTTTATAGTATTACCGGTTACCGGGTGCGCACCAAAATACCTGTAACGAGCCACATAAATGCTGTCGGTAGGGTTAGCGCCTGTAACTTTAACGAAAGTGACCTGGCTTATGAAACCGTTGGGTTGAACTACAAAATTGCCCCTTTGTTTCCATAATAATTTAACCCTTCCATCTGATAATACTGAATCATATTGATTTTTAACAGCCATGCTATTTGCATTGAGCTGAACGTCCTCTATGGTATTAAGGGTGGCCGTATTATTAATAATTGTATAATTCTTGTTTCTGTAGCTGCCAAATTCCCCGAATATTGCAGACCAGGAATTAACGGCGTACCAGGAAGGCCCTGGTGAATAATTTAAAATTACCACAGAGTCTGCCTGTTCGGCTGCCCCGGGACTGAAATTGTGAAAACCGTAAACGCGATTTTCAGTGGAATCAGCGTTTCCGCCGTTTACCTGGCTATTTGTATATTTTCTGAGTAAGGGTTCTCCTGTTTGGCCGAATTCAAGAACTTCCATATTGCTGATATAACCAAAATCAGTGTTTACAAAATCAGTATAAACTAAACCCGTTCTTTTGAGCCAACCTTCCGGGGTATAAGTATTATCAGAATCGAATTTGTAAGTGCTTACCCAGCCTGATGGCCCCGGAGAATACTCCGAATTGCGAACCATATTACCATGCGAATCGTAAAACACACTGTCAAGCGCAATTTCTTTCCATGCAGATATGGTATCGTTCCATAAATAGCTTTTTTGGTAATTGAAAAGCCCTTCAGCGGTAAACCCCTGTATATCTTTGCGAATATTCTGACTGAAGCTTCGCCTGGTACTTACAGTTAAAGTTGCAAGGCCAAGGTTGTTATAGCTGTAAACCTGTGCGGAGGCTTCGTGCCAGTTGTTGTCGGTCCCCATTGAGTCATAAATGAGCGTATCAGGCACAAAAGCCATTGAAGCTGAACTTAACGAGCGTTGATTTTCAACCTGTATAAGTTTGCGTGCATAGCGTTCAAGGGCCTGACGGGCCGGCGCAGGTAATTTGTTGTTCATCAGGCTCGACCTTACATTAAGGGGAACCCTTGCCCGGGCCATTGTTGATTGGGTAATCAGAACATCAGGCTGCTGAAAAGCGCCTGTGCCCGCAGACATGGCGCTTTGTGAATGAGCTGTACCCGCAGTAAAAACCAATAATGCGGTACAGATAAGGGTTAAAGAACCATAAAATATTTTCATAGTAATAGTATGTGTTAAAATTATTGCAACAGGCAGTGTGGCTAACTGTATAATGAAGCATTACACAACACTATTGCGGTGTTTTACAGATTTTTATTGTTTGAAGCAATTGCCCCTTGCTGATTAAGCCAAGCAGGTAAACGCCGACATTTAAGTCCGATGCAGATATTTGTGCAATGCCATTATTTACGTGTAATTGACCATGCATTAAAATTCTTCCGCTAAAGTCTGAAACGGTATAAGCATCAGCAAGAATGCCGGAAGGAAATCTGAGCTGTAGGTAGTTTTGGAAAGGGTTAGGAAATGCACCCATCTTAGCGTTTTGTTTTATAGCATTACCTGTTACAGAATGCTCACCGAAATACCTGTAGCGAGCCACATAAATACTGTCGGTAGGGTTAGTGCCGTTTACTTCAACAAAGGTGGCCTGCGTCACAAATCCGTTCGGTTTTACTACAAGATTGCCCACGCGTTTCCATATTAACTTAACACTGCCATCGGTCATTACAGAATCGACTTCGTATCCTATACCAAAGCCGGTACCACTAAATTGTTGGTCTTCAGTATAAACCGGGATAGCGGCATTGTTAACTATTACATAGTGCCTTGTTTTGTAGCTGTCATATTCCCGGTATGTGGTTGCCCAGGATAGAACAGGAACCCAGGCCCCGTCTGCATAATTTAAGGTAACAACTGAATCTGTCTGCTCGGCTGCCCCGGGGCTGAAATTATGAAAGCTGTAAACGCGATTTTCTGTGGAATCAGGGCTGCCGCTGTTTACAAGACCTTGTACGTATTTGCTGAGTAAAGGTTCCCCGTTCGGGCCGAATGCAAGAACTTCAGTAAAGTTAAAACTGCTGTAATCAGAATTATCGAAATCAGTATATACTACATCGGATTTTTTCAGCCAACCTTCAGGGGTATATGTATTATTATAATCAAGTTGGTAGGTACGTAACCAACCCGAAGAACCGGAAAAATAAATTGAATTGCGAAGCATATTGCCATGCGAATCGTAAAATACGCTGTCAAGATAACTGTCTTTCCATGTTGATGTGGTATCGTTCCAGAAATAGCCTTTTTGGTAGTTG
>JAZKBN010000014.1:0-5729 GCA_040388605.1 Bacteroidota bacterium
ATTCAAAGGGAAAGATTACCTGCACTTTAATTCCCTGGCTGTAGGCGTTTAGCCTTAGGTTGTAATTATAAATAACATATCGCTGCCCTTTATGAGCTGCTACTTCCGAAGGCACAAACTGTTGTGCCGTACAATTGCATTGCTTTTACTTTTTATTGTTTTATCAGAGGCAGGAGCCCCGGGTGTGGCATATGCGCTCACAAGCGGGCCTGCTTCGCCGGAGTTTGCAAGCTTTGAGCCGGTAGGCACCACCGATATGGTTAACCTGTTTTCCGGGGATTTTACCTACAATTTACCCGTTGTGCAGATTCCCGGCCCTGAGGGTTCAGGCTATGCCATGTCGCTCTCTTACCATAGCGGCGTAAGCCCCGAGGAGGAAGCAAGCTGGGTGGGCTATGGCTGGACACTTAATCCGGGTGCAATTAACAGGCAGGTAAAGGGCTTTCCCGATGATGCGGAAGAATACCAGGTGGAGCAATATGCAAAAGCGCCGCTCAGCTGGACGGCATCTGCTGCAGGCAGTACTTCAATTGAAGTAATAGGTATTGATAAAACAAAAAAGACTGACAAAAACGGGCAAATTAACCCCGATGGCGGTAAGTTAAAAATCAGCCTTAACGGGAGCACCTCAATTCGTTTTAATAATTATAATGGCTACGCCCGCTATTACGGCTATGGCATTGGAGTAACAGGTATGAATTCATTAGGCACTGTAGGCATTGGGCTTAATGCAGATAAAAGTCCGCAGGGCACAACTTACAGGCCGGTTGTGGGAATTTCCAGGGATTTCTCAAAAAATAAGGGCAGCGGGTACGCAGTACCGGGAACAAATGGGAGGTTGAAAATAAAAGGTTTTGATTACCTGGGCTCTAACATAGGCTCTATGTATACCTCATTGGTTACAGGCCTTAGGGTTTCAAAGCCGGCCATGATTCCCGCATTCAAATTTCCCGGCCTTGATGGTATTAATTTCAGCTTCGCCGATGGCATAAAGCTGGCTCCCTATAACCTGGCGGCGCAAATAGGGATAAACGGCTCGCTAAACTGGCAAATGGATGCGCTGGTAAGCAATTTTAAAGGGCAGGGCCTGATGAGCCATACATCAGAGCAAACGGAAAACCTGCTGCATGATTATTACTCAGAGCAGGATAACCCCTTCACAAACAGGCTCATATATACATCTGTACCTTTTGCAAATTATGATGCCTACAATGTTTCAGGTGAAGGGCTTGGCGGCTCTTTCAGGTATATACCAGCACAACTGAAAGCTTTCGGGCCCAATAAGCGCCATGTTAGAAGGGGAACAGGCAGCGGCGGCGGCGATTATAATATTGGAGATGGCGTCACATTCGGAATCAACCTGGGCTATACCAGCCAGTCACAAAACCTTTCATCTGATTTATGGCAGCCGGAAAACGATAAATCAGGGCAATTCAGGTTTATGAACGATATGGGCGGCCTGCTGCAAATTAAAAACCCGGACCCATTAGTACCCGCTTACCAAAACACCAGGGACCCTGAAAAAAATCATGTGCTGCCCGCTCTCGACACAAGCTTATGGACACGCTCATCTATAATTGATTATGTAAAATTCAATGACGCAGAACCAACAGGCTACCCTTCTGATTTACAGGTTGCCTCGGTTAAGGATTTCATGAGCCGAAAAAAACAAGGCAGCGCCGTGGCGCTTATGAAGGTACGAACAAAAGACGGCAACCTATATAGGTATGGCCTGCCGGTACTGGCAAAGTCAGAAGCCGAAATATCTTTCAGCTATAAAGATGCCTATGCTGAAAATGCCATTGTTTACGCAAAGACACCGCTTAAACGTGTACCCTCATCCGGCATTGGCAACCCTGACTGGATGGTGCAAGCCGATTCATCTTCAACCGATTACGTTGAGCGTATATATGGTACCGTTAAAAACAGCCCGCATGTATCAACCTACCTGATTACCGAAATATTAGCCGCCAACTATGCCGATAACGGCAACGGATATGCGGATGGAAGTGATGCGGGTGGGTGGACCCAGTTTCAGTATCATAAAAAGTACGGCTTTTCGTCTGACTCCATTTCACCCTTGGGTTGGTACCGTTGGCGCATGCCCTATAAGGGCTTGTATTACCAAAAAGGCAGCGTGGCTGATAAAAAAGACGATGCCGGTCATGTAAGCACCGGTATGAAGGAGGTTTACTACCTGAAAACCATAGAAACTAAGACCCATATTGCCTTTTTTATAACAAACCAAACTGACTCTTCACGTTTCAGTGCAATTCTGCATGATAATCTTGCCATGATTCCTAAGTCTTACCTGCAAGGCAGCAAGCAGCAGCGATACGACGGCCTTGATGCCCTGTTCCCAGGCAGCAACAGCGACCCTGCATCTGAACGTAATGCACAGGCAGGAAACCACTCACTGGAAAGGCTTGAGAAAATTGTGGTATTTTCTAAAGACAGGCCGGAATTGCCCCTTAAAGTTGTTCGATTTGAATATGATTATTCGCTTGTGCGCAGGTTGCCGAATTCAGCCGGCAATTCGGCAGCAAGCGGGAAACTAACGCTTAAAAAAGTCTGGTTTGAATACGAAGGAACACAAACCAGCCTCACTTTGCCATACGAGTTCCAATACAAATACAAAAAATTGGGTGAGTTTCCCGGGCAGCTTGTGCATGATTACCCTGATTTAATGAATAACGATGCATGGCCTACCTGTTCCGACAATGCACAAAACCCTGACTACGCTCCGCTAATGTGCGATGCATGGGGCTTTAATATGCCCTTTTCAGAAAAACGCCAAAAGTACCTGAATCCTTGGGTGTACCAGGGACCTTTACAGGCACCTGACAATCGTTTTACGGGCAGGAGGGATTGGCGGGGAGAATCAGTAGCCGATGCCGAATTGGATTTTGACCCGGCAGCCTGGCAGCTTAAAGTAATTAAACTGCCCACAGGCGGCGAAATTCATGTTCAGTATGAACAGAAAGATTACAGCTATGTTCAAAACCAGGCGCCAATGGCTATGGTTAGCCTGCTTAAAAGCACTGAATCAGGCAGCGGAACCAGCTATTGGATAGAGCCTGAGGATTTGGGGCTGAACCCCCGTGACCCTGATTATCGTGAAAGGCTTATTAAGCAGAAAGACCGCATAAACACCTACTTCACTGATACCAAGCTGTTTTTTAAGTTTCTTTATTTGCTTGATCAGGCGCACAGCCCGAAGGCAAATCTTGAAAACTGCATGAGCGAGTATATCAGCGGCTATACGAGTTTCGCACCAACATCGGCTGTAATAGACAGCATAGGCAGTCTTAAAACAATAAGGATTGACCTGAACCGGGGTTATGATAATGCCAAACTTGATCACCCGCGTCGCGCTGCCTATGATTATTACACAACGCGAAGGTTCGGTCTATGGGATGGAGCACAATGTGAATCTCTTTTTGGCAGCACCTTCGAACCTTTTGTAAATGGTACAATTGAATCAGGTTTCCCTGTAGCGCAATGGTTAGCTGCAATTGGACTGTTTACTGCCCTTACTGATAAACTGCTTAATGTTTATACTTACGGCATACCCAAAATCGAAAATACGGGCCAGGATTTAAATAGTAACTTATCGTACCTGAAACTGCCTATGCTTGCAGCCAAGCGCGGTGGCGGGGCACGGGTAAAAAGACTCCTGACTCTTGATTACGGGCTCGAAGACGGTGATGCTTCCTTATACGGGCAGGAATTCAGCTATACCGATTTCCGGAAAACAGGTTCAGGTTATGAAGTTATAAGCAGTGGCGTGGCTACCAAAGAGCCGGGGCCAGCCCGAGATGAAAGCCCCTTCAAGGTGTTTATGCCGATGAAAGCCCAAAGCAAGTATGATTTGATGGTGGCCGGCGAAGACAGGGAACAGCTTGAAGGCCCCATAGGCGAAACTTTGTTGCCCGGTGCTACAATAGGCCATAGTCGGGTTGTTGTAAGTTCAATACATAAAGGCAGCACAGGAACTGGGCATGCCGTGCATGAGTACTATACATGTAAAGATTTTCCGTTTATAATGTCGTACCCTGAATACGATTCCAACGGTAATAAAACAAACAAATCTATACCTGCTGTATTGGCCAGCAACCTGGTAAAGGATGAAGATATTAACCTGCCTATAAACATTAACAACTTCAGCTTCGATTGGAAATCTCAGTGCGTAAGGCAGGGCTTTGAATTCAGGTTTAACAATATGCATGGTCAACTCAAAGCCCTGCGGGAATTGCAGGGCGATTATGTGAACCTGAGCAAGGGCCGGTTCTTAGGCCAGGGTGATGTGCCCGGTAATAAGGTGGTTTCATCTGTTGAATACAGTTATTATGATCCGGGGCAACCTCTGCCTGTATTAGATGCAGGCAAAACCGTAAGATACCTGAGCTTAGGTAAAGAAACCGAATCGGCGGTTGAGCAATTCAGCAATGATGAAACCACGATGAGCATGGGCCTTGAATTTGATATTTCAATGAGCGAGCTGGCAGCCACTACCGTTAGTGTGGGTTTCAGTCTTGGTTATAGCAGCAGTCGTTTAAAATCTTTAAGCAGGGCTACGGTTTACAGGTACCCGGCCGTATTAAAATCAGTAACAAGCACCAAGGATGGAGTTCGCATAACGCAATCGAACAAAGGCTACGATGCCCGATTAGGCGAAGCAATTTTAACCGTTCAGACCGACGATTTAACAGCTCAGACAAACGGCAGTAAAAGCTTAAGCTCAATCAGCATACCGGCATACTGGTATTATAACGCACTTATAATAAAGGGTATAAACAGGCTTAAGGAAACCGCAGCTCTTATTACCGCATATAATAATGAGGCCGATATAGTTAAGCAGGCAGGTACAGGAACTCCGGCCCATTGGGATTTGCCGCAAAATGTGCTCAGCGCAAAAATGACTTCTTACAGGAAAAATCGGTTCCCCGGAACATCGCAATATGTAAGCTCGCTGAACGCCGGAGAGGCTTTGTTAGGAAACCTGAATGCTCTTTGGCTTCCTGATTCCGCTTATGTGTACCGCGATAATGTGAAAAAAGGTTCAATAGGTGGCGGTGTAGCAGTGGCCGGGTATGCAAACAGCCGATTTTTAATGCCCGTAGGCGGTATCCCCGATACAATGAACAGGTTACCGAAATGGATTAACTCCGGGGCAATCCTGCAATACTCTGCCGGTTCGCTGCCTATGGAAGAAGTTAATGCCAATAAAATAAGCTCCTTTGCCCTGTATGGCAAAAA
The DNA here is from genome assembly GCA_040388605.1 of Bacteroidota bacterium. GTDB lineage: Bacteria > Bacteroidota > Bacteroidia > Cytophagales > Flexibacteraceae > JAZKBN01. Next base: position 5,260 of record JAZKBN010000014.1, read on the forward strand.
TGAAATGATGCCGTCCATAACCGGGGTAAATGCAAAAACTGATGAGGTTTATTTCAATGATTTTGAGCTGTCTTCACTTTTTGCACTTCGAAATACAGCTCATACAGGTTCGGGATCATTACAGCTGCATGACCACATGAATGAGATTGGCCGTGTGCAGTACGGACCTAATTATAAACGCGGAGCAATTATACAGTTTTGGGCCAATCGTAATGCAATAGACAGCCTGAAATTCGGGGCTGATGTAAAAACCAACCTTGCACCTGCTGCCGAAAGCGAAGGATGGTTCAGATACGAGGTTTACCTGCCCGAAGTAAGCACATCGGCAGGCCAAACCTTAGTTCTGAAGTTAAAAGCCCTGCATACCAATATAGACGATGTAAAAATTCTGCCTGCCAAAGCTACTTCAAAGGCTTTCGTATATGACCTTACCACCTATAAGCTGCTTGCTGAGCTTGATAATCTTCATT
>JAZKBN010000015.1:0-83332 GCA_040388605.1 Bacteroidota bacterium
TCTGTTCTTTTTACCCTCAAAATTTTTATCGTGTTCCTGGCCGGTATGATAGATTACCTGCTTTTTAAAGGATCTGTTCTTGAAGGCCCGGCCCTTGAGCTGAGCCTGCCCTTTAATACCGGCACCTATTTTACCGCGCAGGGCGGCGATTTTCCCCTGCTTAATTTCCACAACAGCAACCCCACCCAGCGCTACAGCACCGAGATTACCCGTGTTAATTCCCTCGGTTTCAGGGCTGCAGGCCTGCTTCCCTCTGACCCCGACTCATATATAATCTGGCACGATACCGTGGTGGCGCCCTGTAACGCCAAAGTAATAGCAGTTACCGCCAACCTGCCCGATATGCCCCTCGACAGCCTCGACGAAGACAACCCCGACGGCAATAACATTGTGCTTGAATACAGCGGATGCCTCATAATGCTGGCGCACCTGGCCACAGGTACCATAAAAGCAAAACCCGGCGACACCCTGAAAACCGGGCAGGTAATAGGCCTTGTAGGTAAAAGCGGCAACAGTTCTGAGCCCTTGTTGGGCATACATGCCGTTCAGGGCACTGCGCCTGATAATATTCTCAGGGGCGAAGGTGTACCCATGCGTTTCAACGGTAAATTCCTGATAAGAAACGAGGCCATTGAAGCCGGGCAAAAACCCTGACATCCACACTGCTGACCTTTTTTTACCTGATTAATGGGCGCTTTGTTATTTTACCCTAATCGTCCGGTTGGTTTTGTTTGGATGTTCGTTTCAATTAGTATTGCAGCCTGTTCATATAATAGCGGTACGGAAATTGTTACCTGTACTTTTCTGAAGCAGGGCAGTGATATATTATTACACTGAAACAATCAGCATTACACTTAAGACCAACATCATGAGAAAATTAAATATACCTAAATCTGCCGCTGCAATTGTTCTCGGCGCGGCATCCTTGTTATTTTCTTCACAGGCCGCTATGGCCCAGGCCGTGCAGGCAACGCCCGTTACCCAACCTTCGGCTGAGAGCAGCAAGCGAACAAGCGAACAGCCTAATTTGGTGAAATGCAGCATTGTAAGCCCGTTTTACAAAACCATTACAGTGGGTTATGAACGCATTCTTACCGATAAAAAATCGGTGTCAATTAACTTCAGCTATACCAACGTGTCTTTCGATAACACGCAATACAGCGGCATATCTATAACGCCGGAATACAGGCTGTACCTGAGCAGGAAATCGGCAGCCCCGCATGGCTTTTATATGTCGCCATTTTTGCGGTATATGATGCTTGATTTAAACCAGAATTATAAAATATGGAATTATTTTACCAACAAGGATGATGAATTTGCCGCCAAAGCCAAGCTCAGCAGCTTCGGGGCAGGCTTAACATTCGGCAAGCAATGGATATTTAATGACCTCGTAACCTTCGATATTTTCATGGGCCCGGTCTGGGATTTCAACAATGTAAAACAAGTGTCAAACGCAGGCCCGGTTGACCACAGCGTGCAGCCCACTACCTTGCTGAAAGAATATACCATCCGTTTCGGGGCCAATTTAGGCTTCGCGTTTTAGGCTGAGGCAGTAGTTGCTGAAAGGCATTGAGCTGATGTCTAAATTACCGCTCGTGGCCGAAGTGCAGCCTGCCAACAATAAGCCGGGACACTGAACCGATACCCATAAAAAAAGGGGGCAAAATGCCCCCTTTTTTTATGGGTATCGGGTATCGCTTTATGGCTTGGAAACCCGCTGCCTTATTTTAAGCTCATAATGGTAAACCATTTACCTTGCACCTTCCCCGAAATAATAGCTGCTTTCCTGTATTTCATTGCCTAAGCCTTTGGGGTTTTCGCCGTATTCATTAATCCCGAAATCGCTGTCGGCGAATAAGAGCATTCCCCCAATGCCGGGATCTAACTGCCACCAGCCCCTGTGACCTGTATCATGCAATCGTTTAGCCGAACATGCAGCGCCTATGTAACCGGCAGGTAATAAGGCTGCCAGTATTATATAACCCGGCAGGCCAATGTTAAACGCTCCAATTGAAAAACTGCTGTATTGTGTTACTGCCCATACTATGCCCAATACTATAAAAACAGACAGTATAGACAATTGGATTATGCCGAATTCAAGCCTGCGCACCCGGCCGTCAAATGAAAAAACATTCCTGAACATGGGTACATGCTGCTTATTAATATAAGCATATCTTTCCTGTTCTTTCAGCCTGTTCAATTCATCTGCAGTTAATTCATTGCCTAAATCTTTGGGGTTATTGCCAAACCTGTTGGCGCCTATTTCGCCGTCGGCAAAAAGCATCCAAATGAAGTATATGGAAACAGATTGAAACCAGCCGGATGTATTTCTGTCGTGGCAGCGTTTACAGGCCTGTGCAGTCATAAACCAATAAAAGGGATACGCCAATAAATTTATCAGCGGGCTAACATTTTCCGCTGCTAAAGTTAAGATCCCGATTGCAAAAACATATATAACAAATGAAATACCGAATTCAAGCCTGCGGATGCGGCCTTCGAATGAAAATGGTGCCCGGAACATATTAACTGTGTTTATTTGATTGTGGTTTACCGGTTGCAGCATTTGAAAAATGCCCATGAGCTTCATAACCCGGCCCTTTCGGATTTTCGCCGTATTGGTTGGGTCCAATTTCGCCGTCTTTGAGCAGCAGCTGAAAGCTGTCTTTATATTTAAACCATGCGCTGAACCCAATATCGTGGCAACGCTTTGCCCTTGCTGCAAAGGTGAACCAAAGCAGCGGTATAGCCAATACCCAAAGTACGGGGTAATCTTGCGATGTGTATAAAATTATGAGTACTGCCGAAAATGCAAGCAGGCTGCTTATACCGTATTCAAGCCTGCGTATTCGGCCTTCGAAAGAGAAAGGGGCTTTAATCATACCTGCTTATGGTGTGCTGTTTTTTTGGTACTACCGCTGTTCAGCGTAATTAATACGTTCCATAACTTCATTACCTATGCCTTTAGGATTGTCGCCGTATTCGTTCGGGCCGAAATCGCTTTCGGCGAAAAGCAGGCGCAGGCTTCCGCCAATCTGGTACCAGCCGCTTAGGCCTCGGTCGTGGCTGCGCTTAGCGCCAGCTGCCAGGCTGAACCAAATTAATGGAATAAAGAGGAAATAAAATATGGGGTAAACTGCCGCTGTAATAATAATAATAAAACTCGCGGTTACAGTTATAATACTGCTTATACCGTATTCAAGCCTGCGAATGCGGCCATTGAAAGAGAAAGGGGCTTTAAACATCGGGCTTTGTAAGGCGCTTAATTATTTTTAAAAATACAGTTAATCTTTTAAAACAGGCCGGGAATGCAACAAGCCGATATAATAAATATCGGCTTGTTTAATTCTTTAGGCAGAGCGTTAAAGTTTAACGGCCTTCAACAGATTTATAGGCAGTTTCCGGTATTTCGTTGCCAATACCTTTTGGGTTGTCCCCGTATTCGTTCGGGCCTAAATCACCGTCAGCGAAAAGCATCCATAGGCCATAAAGCGGTATAAGCTGGTACCACCCGCTGTTTCCCCTGTCGTGGCAGCGCTTAGCGCCCTGGGCAATGGCAAACCATAGTATAGGTAAATAAAGAACGAAAATTATTGGATGAATTAATGCACCCAGAAATATAACGCCGTAATATGCAACAGTAGAAATTATGGTGCCTACGCCGTATTCAAGCCTGCGAATGCGGCCATCAAATGAGAAAGGGGCTTTAAACATGGGTATGAGTTTTTGAAAGTATTATGGTTATGGTTTGAAGGAAGAAGATAGTTCAGGTAAAATTCAGTCCTTTATATTCGATAAAAGCTGAACTGGGTATTTGGGTGCCGGCTGAAGATGTATTTATAATAATAGCAGGCTTAACAAACATGTTTAATGCCCTGCTGTAGCTTTAATCCGGCTATCAGGTTTGTAAAAACCTGTTTTGCCCCGGCAATATCTTTAAAGTTCTTATGCAGGGCCGCAATATTAACCGACTAAGAAGCTGTAAGCTATCATTTGCAGGTAAAATATCCAAACAAGTGTTTCAAATGCACGCATTATTTTTTTTGATTTGTATTTAAACCCGATTAACCCTGTTTTTTGAGCATATAAATTTTGAACAGGAGCGTGCTGCCAATCGGCTTAGGCTCAAGCAGCGTATAAATTTCAGGGTGAAGCTGCTGCATGGCATACGTATGGCCTACGGCCACAAAGCGTGCTTTTGCTTTTCGCATAAATGCAGGCAGCACCTCGTTTACGGCAAGCTCAGGGTGCATGCGCTTAAAAATATAAACCGGGTTCACCGCGTACATTTTGCGCCCTATTTCCGGTACTGAATCAATGTTTTTATCGGTTACCGATGCCGCAAGCATTATTACCTCTTTCCTGAGCAACCCGAATTCGCCCACCTCGGCATCGTTAAAAAGGTAGGCATTGTAATTATGCTCCACGAAAACCAAGCCTGTGTTCAGGGAATCGGGGCTTAGGTGTGAATCCATAAAGGCAGGGTAAATGCCTGTGCCGCGCTTAAATGCCGAATCAGGTACCTTGTGATTACCCATTACATACAGGCGTGTGAAAGATGCCCCGGCCAAAACGCAGAGCCATAAGGTAAGCTGCTTTAATTTCAAACTGCCTTGTTCGCCGGACGCGAGGTTTTGGCTTTCCCTGTTTTCAGCATCGCTCACTGCCATTACCGGGAACAGGAAGGGGAGCACATGCAGCAGGAAATCAGTTACCTGCCAGCCGTCGAATATTTGAATCAGGAAGGGGCGTATGGCAAGCAGCGCCAAACAGGCAAAAGCCATGTATGCCGATATGCTTTTCATTACCGGGTTATTCATTTGCCTGCGCAGCAATATTGCCGCATAAACAAACAGGGCAATGCTTGCGGCAGTGAGCAGCAGGTGCAGTGTTTTTCCCGGGAACACCAGCTTATCTGCAGCATGAGCCAGGCTGAGCAGGAACATAGTGTAGGCTAAGAGCCTTTTCTTAGGTAATAAAAAGAGCGCTGTGAGCCCGAAAACCGGGAACAGGTAGCCGAAAACCGAGCTGATAAAATTCAATGAGCCAAATACTTCCGATGCTGCTGAGCCCAAATGTATGCCGCTGAAATAGCGCTCCATGAGTCCGCCGCCCGGGTTGGCAGAGGCCGTAACTTTTGTGCTTTCAATGGCGGTGTTTTCACTTCCTGCTACCCTGCCGCCGCCCGGCAAAACACCCGGCAGAAAAAACACGATGCAGGTTATTGCCACAATTGCCAGGCCCAGCCAAACTTCTGTGCCTATACCGGTTTGTCGCTTTTTTATGAAGGTTAATATTGGCGGAATTGCGGCCGTAGCCAATGCAATAAGTCCCAGGGGCTGGTTGAAAATGAATACAAAAAACAAGGGAATAATAAAGAGGTTGTATGATTCGCTTCTCAGCCAAAGCCGGAATGCAATGCAGAAGCACATAATCAGCACAGATGCCTTAAGGGCATACAATGCAAACAGGCTCATAATGAGCATAATGTCGTCGGCATAACCCGGCCAGGTATTTGCCCCCGCGGGCGAAAGCTTTATGCAGAGCATGAGCGCTGTAAGTGCTGCACAGCAAAAAAGCAGGCTGAACGCCGCAGCTGTAAAATACCTGCCGATAAGGTATTGCATACCTAAAAAAGCCAAAAATACCGATACCGTCCGGGTACATACCTCGTACACCATGGCTTCGGGCAGAATGCCGGGCATGGCCATTATGCCGGTGGCATAAATATCGGCATAGTGGTAGGGGCTGGCTTTGCGCACATCGGTAACCAGGCCAATTACCTGGCCTATGAAATTGCTTTCAACATGTGTATGCCTGATAAGCTCAAGGGTATGCGCATAAAACTGGGCATCTACATGCGGGTAATGTATAAGCATGCTGTCGGTGTAAAGCACGTGCAGCAAAGAGTTTATAAAAATAAAAATCAACAGGCCCAATGCCCCGGCTATAAACCGAAGGCTGAGTTTCGCATTCAGGCCGGTGCTTCCTGCAGCATCTGCATAGCCTGCAGGCAGGCCTGCTTTATCATAATTTTGTTTTTTTAAGCAGTTCAGGAACAGGTATAGAAGCGGCAGCGCTGCCAAATGCAGGCTGTAGCCCCGGCAAAGCCAGATTCCGTACAAAGAAGGCAATAGCACATAGCCTGTAAAGCAGCTGAGCAATACCCTTTCAGTTGCTGAAAAATACTTTATGCCGAATGCAAGCCTGAGCCCTTCGCCTGCCGCAAAGCAAAGCAGCAGAAAAGCGACAACAGTAAAAAAGAGGCACAAACCGGTTTCCGGTGTGTTGAGCATACAGGCTTGCAGGTAATTGAAGCTCTAAAATTACGGAAAACATCGGGGAACCGGGCGGCCCCTTATGCATTAACCGGGTCGGCGGGCTTATGGCCGAATTAAAAATTGAAAAACCCGGCAACCATTGGCGGCCGGGTTTCAGGATTAGAGCAATTAACATTATGAAGAAAAATCAATGTTTCAGGCGGCAGGGCTTAGGCTCTGCTTATAGGTTCGGTAAAAGAAAATGGGCATAAATACCACGTTCAGGGCCAGCATGCCAAACAGCAGGCTGATGTTAGCCCCGGGCCAGTGCTGCACCTTAAATATGCCGCCCAGCGAAAAGCTCAGGCAGCCCAGGATTGCGGCTGACTGCTGAACAAGCTCAAGCCCGCTGATTCGGTTTAAGCTGTTCAGGAGCAATGTGATCAACATGGGCGTAACCACGAAGAGCAGGGCCATAAAGCCGGTGAATAATACAATACCGGCGCCGGGCCAGTGCAGCATACGGAACATAAAACCGTTGCCGATAAAGAAGAAGGCAGTGCAAAGGCCGCCGTAAAACAAGCGTTTCATATTATCAGAGAAATTAAAGGTGAGTAAAAGGGTAATGTTTTCGTCTATCTCGGCCGCCCCGCCGGGACAAACAATTTCAAGAGCCTGTTGTAATGCCTTATCGAAATCAGGCTCATGGGCGAGCTCAAATTCAATGATGCAGGCAATATGGTCGGCCAGCTCGGGTATAATGGTGGGACTGCGTATAACCTTAGCCTGCGTTTGCAGGGCGGCTAAAATGCGGCTGTAAGCAAGGTTCTCAGATATCTGCATGGCCTAAGCGGGGTTGGGGCGTAAACATTTCGCGCATAATATCAAGGAAATCGTTCACCAGGTTTATTTGCTCCGATGCACGGGTGTAGCCGGCCTGCGTGAGCGAATAATACCTGCGGGCTCTTCCGCCGGCGGTTTCTTCCTCGGCGGTAATCAGGCCGTCGGCGAGGAGCTTGTACAGGGCCGGGTACAGGGTGCCCTCCTTAAGCAGAATGCGCTCCCTGCTGATTAGCTTCACCTGTTGGGTTATTTCGTATCCGTACATTCGCCCCCGGTCTAAGAGGAGCTTTAATATCAGGGGGGTTAATGTACCCTTCAGCAGTTCAGGCGACATATATATTTGCGTTTAATCTTATTGACTATGCAAATATATAGAACTTCTAATGATTAGCAAAACTAAGTATAAATATTTTTTTCAAACCGCTTTGCTTTAAGCGCCGCTTTGTTGCCGCTTAAATTTAATCTTATAATAATTGCTTGCCAACACGCATCAAACCTGCGACCTTTGCAGCCGAATTTAAAACCCGATTATTAGCCCGCTTTCATGGAAAACCAACAAACACCTGCCGCATCGCTGATTCTTTCGGAGCTTTCCGAAGCTGCCGCAGTGCTGCAAAACTTCATACAAAACCCGGCAAACCTGCAGGATATAGAAAATGCAGCCAACCTGATGGCCGATGCTGTTTTAAGCGGGGGTAAAATAATAAGCGCCGGTAACGGCGGCTCGCATTGCGATGCCATGCACTTTGCCGAGGAGCTCAGCGGGCGTTACCGCGATAACAGGCCGGCTATGGCAGCCATAGCTATATCAGACGTAAGCCATATAACCTGCACCGGTAACGATTACGGTTTCGATTTCATTTTTTCACGCTTCCTCGAAGGCCTTGGGCGCCCCGAAGATGTATTCCTGGGCATCAGCACCAGCGGCAATTCCGGCAATATATTGAACGGTATAGCGGCAGCAAGAGCCAAGGGCATGAAGGTGGTTGTGCTTACCGGCAAAGACGGCGGTAAAATGAAAGGCCTCGCCGATGTGCAAATCACTGTTCCCCACTTCGGCTATGCCGACAGGATCCAGGAGATACATATTAAGGTAATACATATTTTCATAAACCTGATTGAGCGCCGGGTTGCAGCCGCACAGGCACATTGAGCGCCAAAAGCCAAAATAACAATTTCACCCAACCGGCAGAAAATACCGGTGTAACGGGTATGCCCGGCAAAAGGGTTTTGCTTACCGGTGCAACCGGCCTGCTGGGCGAATACATTGCCGAAACGCTGCTTTCGGCAGGTTACCAGGTTACGGCATTATGCAGGCCCGGCTCCGAGGCCAGGCTGCCTGCTTACCTGCGTTCAAAACTTAGCATAGCCACGGGCGATATATCTGAGCTGAATACGCTTGATGCCGCCATCAGCCGGGCAGATTACGTGGTGCATGCCGCCGCCCTTGTATCTTTTATTCCTGCAGACCGAAAAGCCCTTTACGCTGTAAACCTTGAAGGCACGGCCAACGTGGTAAACGTTTGCCTTAAATATGCCGAACCCGAAGGCGCTCTAAAAAAGCTGGTGCATATAAGCTCAATAGCCGCTTTAGGCCGCACCAAGGGCAAAAACATTATTAACGAGGAAAGCAAATGGGAGGCTTCTGCTGATAACAGCATATATGCCAAAACCAAGTATTTGGCCGAGCTCGAAGTTTGGCGCGGTTTCCATGAGGGTTTAGATATTGGTATATTAAACCCCGGCATGATACTGGGCCCAGGCGATATAAACGGGGGCAGCAGCGCCCTCTTCGGCTATGCCTGGAAAGAGCGCAGCTTTGTAACCGAGGGTATAGCCAATTACTGCGATGTGCGCGATGTAGCCCGGGCCGTGCTGCTCCAGCTGCAAAATCCTGAATCGGGCAAAAGGTATGTGGTGAATGCAGGGCATACCCCCTATAAATCCCTTTTCGGCGAAATGGCGAGGCGTTTCGGAAAAAAACCGCCTTTGAGGGTGGTAGGCTCAACTTTAGCTGCCATTGCCTGGCGAATGGAATTTATCAGGAGCGTACTCACCGGAATGAAGCCGTTTATTACGCGCGAAACAGCCCAAAGCTCATTAAATACCTTTATATACGAAGGCACATTAATAGAAAAAGAGCTTGGCCTTAAATACCATACGCTTGCCGAAACCCTGGATTGGGCTTGTGCTGAGATTATGAGTAAAATGAAGTCCTGATTTACTTTTAAGCGAAGCGTGTTTCTGTAAACCGCTAAGCCTTCTGTTCGCTTGGCCTTCAGGCTTTTCCGCATATATAATGGCAGAGCCGGGTATTATACGGAACAGTAACCGGCTATACCTGCTCAAGCCTTACGCCGGCCGGGTATAATTCTGCTACTTTTTCACAGGCGTAATCTATTTCATCAGGCGTATTGTATTTGCTGAAGCTGAAACGAACCGCCCCTCTTGCCGGGTCGGCGTTAATGCCGCGCAAAACATGAGAGCCAATTTCTGAGCCGCTGCTGCATGCACTTCCGCCCGATGCGCTGATGCCCGCAATATCAAGGCTGAAAAGCAGCATATCACCAACTTCCGATGCCGGCAGGCTCAGGTTCAGCACGGTGTACAGGCTGTTTTCCACATTGCCTGAATCGCCGTTAAAGCTAATTTCTTCTATAGATGCCTTCAGGCGCTCTATCATACGCGCTTTAAGCGCGGTTATATGCCTGCGGTGGGCTTCCTGCTCGGTAACCGCAATTTCAAGCGCCTTGGCAAGGCCTGCAATTCCGGCCACGTTTTCGGTACCGCCGCGCATGTTGCGCTCCTGCGCCCCGCCGTGTATAAAGGGGTGAATTTTCATACGGCTGTTAATATATACAAAGCCTGTACCCTTGGGGCCGTGGAACTTGTGCCCGCTGCCGGTCAGGAAATCAAGGCTGAGGGCGGTACAGTCTATGGGGTAGTGGCCCATGGTCTGTACGGTATCGCTGTGGAAGGGGCTGTTTGTGGCTTTGCAGATTTCAGCAATGCGGGCAATGGGGTTCATGGTAGCCACTTCGTTATTGGCATGCATGAGGCTTACAAAGGAGCCCGGCCGTTTGGCAAGCACTTCTTCCAGTTCGGCAAGGTCTATAAGGCCCTGCTTATTGGTATGCAGGTAGGTAACATCAAGATTTCTTTGCTGTTGGTTGTGCTGCAGGCAATGAAGCACGGCATGGTGCTCAAGCTGCGTGGTAACCGCATGGGTTATGTTATGCGATGCAATGCTGCAGCTGATGGCCATGTTATCGGCTTCGGTGCCGCCGGCCGTAAAAAATATTTCGCCGGGCGATGCGTTCAGCAGGCCGGCTATGGTCTTGCGTGCTTTCTCTATTGCCGAACGGGCCTCGCGGCCGTGGCTGTGTATAGAGCTTGGGTTACCGTAATTGTTGCGCAGGTATGGCAACATGGCATCCAATACGGCCGAATCGAGGGGCGTAGTGGCTGCATTGTCAAGGTAGACACGCATAATATTATATTTTCGGGGAGTGGGAGGTGTATTAACAGGAAAAGCCCGGTTTGCGTACCGGGCCCTGTTCCTTCTTTAGTTTTCAGCAGGTTCAGGCCTGCGAAAATACAAATATTCCGGCAAACTACAATCCGGAGAGTATTTCCTTAATATCGGTAATAATCTTGTTGGCCAGGTAGTCGGCAGTGTTCAGGTTGCCGGCTTCGCTGTAGATACGTATAATGGGCTCGGTATTGCTTTTGCGCAGGTGCACCCACTGGTCTTCGAAATCTATTTTAACGCCGTCTACAGTATTAACGGGCTGTTTGCTGTAGCGTTTCTGAATTTCGAGCAGTACGCGCTCCATATCAAGTCCCGGTTCCAGCTCAATTTTGTTCTTGCTGATGATATAGTTCGGGTAGCCCGAGCGCAGCATGCTGGCCGTTTTTCCGAATTTGGCAAGGTGGGTCAGGAAGAGGGCAATACCCACAAGGGCATCGCGGCCATAATGAAGCTCGGGGTAAATTACACCGCCGTTGCCTTCACCGCCGATTACGGCATTGGTTTCCTTCATCATTTCCACCACGTTTACCTCGCCCACAGCCGATGCCTTGTATTGGCCGCCGGCTTTCTCGGTAATATCGCGCAGGGCGCGGGTGCTGCTCAGGTTGCTTACGGTATTGCCGGGCTTTTGCTTTAATATATAGTCTGCCACGGCCACAAGGGTATATTCCTCGCCGAACATGCTGCCGTCTTCGCAAACGAAAACAAGGCGATCAACATCAGGGTCAACCACAACGCCGAGATCATAACGGCCTTTGCGAATTTCGCCGCTGATGAACAGCAGGTTTTCAGGCAATGGTTCGGGGTTATGCGGGAACAGGCCGGTAGGTTCGCAGAACCACTCGGTGGTGCGGGTTACGCCAAGCGCCTTCAGCAGCATGGGTACCACTATGCCGCCGCTGCTGTTCACGCAATCCATTCCTATGCGGAAATCGCGGGCGCGAATAGCCTCCACATCTACCAGCGGCAAAGCAAGTATCATGTCGATATGCTTTTGCAGCCATGTATCGTCGGTGCGGTAGGTGCCCATTTTCTTCACCTCGGCAAAGCTTGCGGTGTCGGCTTCGGCAATTTCGAGCACGCGCTCGCCTTCGGCAGCGCTGATGAACTCGCCCGAAGCGCCCAGCAATTTAAGGGCGTTCCACTGTATAGGGTTGTGGCTGGCTGTTATTACAATACCGCCGCCGGCAGCCTCGCCGGTAACGGCAAGCTCTACGGTGGGGGTTGTGCTCAGCCCAAGGTCTATAACATGTATGCCCAGGCTTTGCAGGGTAGCTGCCACAATTTTGCTGATAGCCTCGCCGCTTGGGCGGGCATCCCGACCAATAACAACCAGGTTATTACCGCCGGTTTCAAGCACCCAGGTGCCGAAAGCCGCGGTAAACTTTACTACGTCTGCCGGGCTCAGGGAGCTGCCGCTGCGGCCGCCTATTGTTCCCCGAATTCCGGAAATCGATTTTATTAAAGGCACTTTGTATTGGTTAACGATTTGAACCTGTTGAATAAGCAGGGCTTAAGGCCGGGCCTGAACAACGGTATTACAGCGTGTTTTGTTATGTTTTCGGGCAGCAGGCTTAAGATGTTGTGCGGGTACCTGTGCTGTGGTTAATGGGTAAACCTTGGTAAAGGGGCTGCAAATATACGAAATTGCTTTGCAAGCAGCGTTTTGCAGATACTAATTGTATGTACAAACACTAATTTAAACTGCTTCAATACAAGCAATTTTAGCCCGAAACCCTTGTTTAAGGCATTGGTAAGGGTATATACCGGCGAAGCGGGAAATGTAAGGCCGGAATTGATAAATATGAACAAAACGGGCAGGCATGCGCAACATGCGCCGGATTGGGGAGCATATATTCTGATACGGGCTTAGATTTTAAGTCAGCCTTTAAAGGTTTGAATCAAGGTTTAACCTGTATTTGGTTGCGCGGCCTCGCTGCTCATCGTAATGGGTGATGGCGCCTTTTTCAAACAGGTCCTGCAAATCGCGGGTGGTCGTTGCTTTAGAGGTTTTTGTAATACCTGCGTACTTAGATGCGCTCATACCGCCTTTAAAGCCTTCGGGACCATCCTCAAAAATGCGGAGTAATGCCTTCATTTGCCGTTCGTTAAGGCTGCTCCTGTAGGTATCAAGAAACCTGGTTTTTGTAAGTATAAAGTCTACCTTATCTGATGCGCTTGTTTGTGCTTCAAGCACGGTTTCGGCAAAGTATTCAATCCAGGCGGTTATTTCATTTGATTGCTGCCCTTGTTTCAGGCCTGCATAATACCTGCTTTTGTCGGCTTCAATGCCTGCTGAAAGACTCATCAGCACCGGGTAGCCTAAGCCCTGCGACAGTGCTTTTTCTGCTATGGCCCTGCCTATCCTGCCGTTTCCGTCTTCAAAGGGGTGTATGCTTTCGAAATACAGGTGGGCAATGGCAACCCTTATCAACAGGTTGAATATTTCATACCCGGCACCCGGCTTGGTTTTGTTGAACCATTCAATAAACCTTTCCGTTTCCAAAGGCAACCTTTCCGCCGGCGGACCTTCAAAATGAACAGGCTCAGAGCCTATAGGTCCCGACCCGATTACATATACAGGGCCCTGTCTCCATTCACCTACGGCTATGTGCTTTTTTGTACCAAGCAGCATATTATGCCAGGCAAAGAGCTTTTCTTTGTCCAGGTCGTCGCTGAAGGTGTTTCTAACATCTGCCATGAGTTCGGCCACCCCGGCGGCCATTTTGTCTTTAATATGTTCGGCTGCGGTATTAAGGCCCAGGCCTTTCCTGACCGAAGACAACACATCCTGCCGGCTTAGGAACTCGCCTTCTATTTCTGATGTTTTAACAGCCTCGGCAACAATCATATCTATGATTGAATCTGTTTTTATATCGGCGGGCAAGGCTTGCAGCTTACCTTGTATGCTCCCCGTTTTTTCAGCAAACCTGACCAATGCTTTGTATGCTGTATCAAGGTACATAGCTGAAATCAGGCCGGTCTGCCTGTTGCCAATTGTAAGTCATGAGCCGAATAAGGAAATTAATCGGCTCAAATATGATCAATTTATGAGGTGATTAAATGGTTTATTCGGCTCAGGGAACAAATTAAACCCCCTTACTCCGCCGCTGTAATCTCCCCGTTTTCCACAAAAAAGAACCTTGTGCCGGCATCGTCTTTCAGCAGGCTCATGCTGCGTTCGGGGCGGGCATCGGTTATAAATACCTGCCCGAATTTGCCGCTGCGGAGCAATGAAAGCAGCGCCTGTATGCGGGCATCGTCGAGCTTATCAAATACATCATCAAGCAGCAAAACCGGCCTGCTCAGGCCCGCCGACACCATGGCATCGTACTGGGCCAGCTTTAAAGCCAGTACAAAACACTTTTGCTGCCCCTGGCTCCCGAATTTCTTCAGGGCGTGGCTGCCCATGTTGAATATAAAATCGTCGCGGTGAATGCCTGCGCTGCTGCGGCCGGCCAATAAATCGGTTTGCCGGGCCTGTTTCAACAATTCACGCATGGGCATAGCCGATACCTGGCTTTGGTAAACCATGTGCATGGTTTCCTTATCCTCGGCAATTTGGCGATAGTAGTTGTTGAACAGGGGTGTAAAAACCTCGGCAAATTCGGCGCGGGCATTGTGCAGGAAATCCCCGTGCAGCGATATGCGCTCATCGTAAGTATCAAGCAGGGTGAGGTCTATGCGGCGGCTTTCGGCATAGCTGCGCAAAATGCTGTTGCGTTGCTGTAAAATGTTGTTATAGCGCAGCAGGTTCTCCAGGTAGCTGTGGTTAATCTGCGAGAGAACCCCGTCGAAAAAGCGCCTGCGTTCTTCACCGCCTTCGCGTATAAGGGCTGTATCGTCCGGCGTAACCAGCACCACGGGGAAGCGGCCTATATGATCGCTGAAACGGGTATAGGGAATACGGTTGAGCTGCAATTGTTTTTTCTCGCCGGCCTTCATGCTGCATTGCACGGTAAGGGGCTCATTGTCTTGTATAAAGGTGCCTTTTACTGAAAAAAACGGCTCGCTATGCTTCATGCTCTGCGGATCGGTTTTGCTGAAGGCGCTCTTGGTGAGGGCTAAAAAATACAATGCATCAAGCAAATTGGTTTTTCCGCTGCCGTTGGGCCCCGCCAGGCAGTTTACACCCGGCCCGAATTCGGCTTTTTGATCAGCGTAATTGTTAAAATTCAGCAGGTGCAGGCTTTGCAGATACATGAACAGGTGCTTATACAGGAGCGAAACAGAGCGAGAAAAGAGCGGCCTGCCTTTGCAGCCAATCAGGTTAAAATATGCAGGGCGTTTTACCATGCCCACCTGCCCGAACAGGCAAAATTAGGAATAAAAAAGCGCTTTCCTCGGAAAAGCAATAACGCATCATTCATGCCGAAGCATTTAAAACCGGCTTTCATAAACAGAATTTGTTTTGCTGATCATTCGGCAGGTACTGAAATAAAAAAAGCTTCCCTGCGGAAGCCTTAAATAAATATTGAGGCTGAAATGATGCAAAACCCCGGGTACAGCTCTTAGTAATTGCTGCCTGATTTTGTGGTATCGGTTGTGCCTGAGTCGCCCTGCATTACGCTGTCGGTAACACAAAAGCCGCCATGGGGGCGGGCATGAGGCCTGCAATCAGATTCATCATGCTCGCAGGTGTGGGCCGAAAGAGCGATGAAGGCAGAAACAAGCAGGGAAAATATGGTTAATCTGTTTTTCATGGTTTAAAAGGAATGCTGCTACGCTGAATCAATTGTAAGTTCCTTGTTTTTTTATGTATTTAAACATGGAACAATTGTGTTGTTAACGGTGGGTTTTCGGGCATATTGCAGTACCTGCTTAATATAAACCAGGCCGGCAAAAATCTTATACCATGACGTTGTAATTTGCCCTACATTTAATAACAACACAATGTAAACAATTTATTTTGAGTACATAACAAACTGCCTATAACATTTCCGGGCGCCCGGTGATTATGGCTTATTCGCCGGTTACCACCACTGTTTTACCCCTTGTATGCCCGCTTTCAACCTGCCTGTGGGCTGAATGTAAATCTTTAAACCCGAACACGGCACCCAAGGTAACTTTCAGCCTGCCGTCTTCCAGCCTTTTGGCTGTTTCGGCCATATCTGCGGCGCTTGTATGCACCATCATGGCCTTATTCCTGACCCCGGCTTTTTCGGCAGCCTCGGCTAAACCCGGCGTTGTGCCTGAGGGTATGCTTATCAGCAGGCCGTCTTTTTTTAACACCGGGAAAGATCTGAAAGCAGTTTCGCCCCCTACGGCATCAAAAACCAAATCCATATTTTTAACGGTGTCTTCAAATTTCAGGGCATGGTAATCTATGTGCTCATCGGCCCCGAGGCTTAAAACAAATTCACGGTTTTCGGCCGATGAAGTGGCAATTACGTAAGCCCCCAGGCTTTTTGCCAGCTGTATGGCAAAATGCCCAACCCCTCCGGCGCCGGCATGAATGAGCACTGCCTGCCCGGCCTGTAAATTGCCATGCTCGGTAAAGGCCTGCCAGGCTGTTAAAGCGGCAAGGCAGGCTGCGGCTGCTTCTGTATGGCTGATGTTAGCCGGCTTCAGGCTTAAGTGCTCTGAAGGCGCTGCCACATATTCAGCATAAGCGCTGCCCGTTTCCGGGAAATTCACCATGCCGAAAACTTCATCGCCTACGCTGAACGTGGCGTCGGGACCGGTTTGGACAACCAGGCCGCTTACATCCCAGCCGAGAACAAGGGGCTTCTTATCTTTCAGGGCATTGTAGCGGGCTTTGCCGTTGCGGGTTTTTACATCTACAGGGTTAATGCTTATGGCCTTCACCTCTATTAAAACATCGGAACCCGATATTTGAGGTATGGGAATTTCACTGAGCTTTAAAGCTTCGGCCGGGCCGGGTTCAGTTAATACGTAAGCGAGCATAATGGTTTAAAAGGCTTATTTGTTTCAGGCAGATTACCCTGTGATGTATAACCTGCAATGTGGCCACAATGGTTTCAAAATATGAGCCAAACAGGTTCAGCAGCTCATTTGAAGCAAAAAAGCCTGCACCGGGATTAAAGAATCACCGGGCAGGCATACAGCACCTGAATATTACAGGCCTGTTAACTTACCATGCCCCGCCCAGGTTAATACCTACACGCAGTAATATATCTCTCATACCGACCTCATGAGTGTCGTATGTCTGGTAAGGACCCACCATCTGCACTCCGTTGGCGCGGTAGCTTGCGCCAAAAACAAAATCGGCCACAAAGCCTGATTTAGAAATGTACTGGGTACCCAGCTGTAAGCCGATGCCGATAGAAGACATGTCTTTGTAAGGGTTTTCTATATAGTTAGATTTTAAGTATTCTGAATATTCATACTCATAGCTTACGATTGGCGAAAGGAAGAAGCCTTTGGAAATACTCCTGTACGGACCTACATAAAACCTGGGCTCGAAAAAAACACCGTACGTAACGCCTTTCCAATCTTTTGGCTTACTCCTTGAAGGTATGTTAGAGTAGGGCGAATAAAATACGGTAAACTGCATGGCGCTG
This sequence comes from Bacteroidota bacterium, assembly GCA_040388605.1. GTDB lineage: Bacteria > Bacteroidota > Bacteroidia > Cytophagales > Flexibacteraceae > JAZKBN01. The sequence continues at coordinate 17,157 of JAZKBN010000015.1, forward strand.
TTGCCTGCAGGCGCATAATGATAGCTCAGTTCAGGCCTGGCGAAAACAAATAAATTAAACAGGTTTAACTTTAAAATATGCCTTTTCAGGCTTTGCTCTTCGCCTGTACCCGGGTTTACCCCCGTAGCTTGTTCTGCTGTGCCCGGCGTGGCACCCGCCTTTATACTGCTTTGTGCCAAGGCATTGCTGCAAAGTGTTAAGCAAAAAGCAAAGCTTAATAAAGCTGATTGAAAGAAGTTCTTCATTTATAAATGCTGAATTAAAATATTGAATAAACCGGTGCAGCAAACATAAATGAATTTTCGGAAGCAAAGTACCGGGCAGGAGCTTTTAACCATAATTAAATCGGAGTTCAATTACAGTTTAAAAATATTAACCTATCCCTTTTCTGATTCGCTGCCAGGACTCAGCGTAAGGGCTAAAGATCTTTATTTCAGTTTAAAAGCCAAGCCCAATGGCCACGCCGCCTTTGAAAACAATATCTTTCCCCCGGGCCGGGCTTGAATCGTAGGCGCGGTAGCTGACAGATTGGTCTATATTACTTGTTCTTGCCCCGGCACCGATAAAAAAATCGGCCGCGAAGCCCGATTCAGCAACATACTGAAAACCTGTAAGCAGGCCGGCCCCGAAAGATATTACTTCCCGGTAAGGTTCAATTGGCAAAGAATTACCCAAGGGACCTAAATACCGGGCCTTCATATAATCGAAGCTCAGGTAAGGGCCCAGGTAAAAGCCGCTTGAGAAATTGCGCCTGCTGCCCATATAAAAACGCGGCTCAACATGGAAACCAAAAGCTTTACCAACCCAATGCTTGGGGTCGCCGTAAGATTTACTGTTTGGGTAGGCTGAATAGTATGCCGAAAACTCAACTGCGTTGCCCGGCGAATGCGCATAATGGTAGCTTACAGCAGGCCTGAGGCGGGCAAGGGCAACAGCATCCAGCTTAAATATATGAACCCATTTCCAGCTTTCGCTTTCTAAGCCGGCAGGGTTAATCACTTTGCTCTCGTAGAGTGAATCTAAATATTCCCGCTTTGAATTTTCAATGGAATCAAGGTAGTCTATTTCTTCCTGCTCGGTACGCACAGTGCGCTGGGCCAGGGAATCAGGACTTAAAAAGGGCAATAGCAGCAGGCACAGCAGCGCCGTTTTCAGTATAGCTTTCATATATATAAAACAGTTATAAAATTGAATATGTAAATATATGCAATTCAGCTTTAGGTAGCGCAGCTTTTTTTTAAAATCACCGGGCTTAATTCTGCATACTGTAAAATGCAGAGCCACAGTATTAATTTACCAATACCGCGTAGCTTATTGCCGTTTTTCCGGCTGACGGCATGTATTGTTTTTTTGTTAAGTGCCGGGCCTGTACCCCCGTTTATTCCGTCCGGTTACTGATTTATACAGATGATACCGAAATTCTGAAAATGCGGAAATACACACCATTTTTAAGGCCGAAAACCTGCGCACCTTTGCATCATAAAATTCATTCATTTAACCACTCACATGAGCACAGCAACAAAAATTGCCCTGGTAACCGGCGGCAGCCGGGGCTTGGGCAAAGACATGGCACTTAAAATTGCCGACAAAGGATTTAACGTTTTAATTACCTACAACAGCCGGGCAGACGAAGCCCAAAAAGTAGTGGCTGAAATTGAAGCCAAAGGCCAAAAAGCCGCCGCCCTGCAACTGGATGCCGGCAACATAAAAAGCTTCGATGCCTTTTACGAGCAGGTAAAAACCACCCTGTCAGAAAAATTCGGAACTGCAACATTTGATTTCCTGGTGAATAATGCAGGCGTCGGCCATTATGCTCCCTTTGCTGAAACCACAGAGGAAGCTTTCGACATGCTGAGCAACATACACTTCAAAGGCGTTTACTTCCTCACCCAAAAAGCGCTGCCGCTTATTAATAACGGCGGCAGCATCATAAATATCAGCAGCGGGCTGGCGCGCTTTTCAAGGCCGGGCTCATCGGCATACGGGGCCATGAAGGGCGGCCTTGAAACCTTAACACGCTATATGGCCGCAGAATTAGGCAGCAGGCAGATAAGGGCAAACGTGGTAGCGCCCGGCGCCATTGAAACCGATTTCGGCGGCGGGGGAGTAAGGGATAACCCCGTACTGAATAAAATAATAGCCGATAACACAGCCCTCGGCCGTGCAGGCAAGCCCGAAGACATAGGCGGCATAGTTGCCTTCCTCTGCACCGAAGATGCCCGCTGGATAAACGCACAGCGCATTGAAGCATCGGGCGGGTTCAGTATTTAATTGCATTAACCCGCTGATTCAGCCGGCAGATTGTAATAAAGGCAGCAACACGCATAAATCAAATTATGCAGGTTGTTGCCTTTCATTTTTGCAATTCGGCACCCCGAAGAAGCAATGCATTTGCTAAAGGCCTGGTAGCTTTATAAAGATTAATAATAACCTGCTGAAAACAAATCAATTACAGAACATTTCTTATTAGGCGTATAATTATTAGGCTGATAATTTGGCGAAAAGGCAATATTGCTCACGGACCGGGCTATGAAGGCCGGTAAAAAACATTTGCCTATACGCTGAACCCGGCTTTTTTAAACCGTTTTAGACACTGTTTTATTTAATTAGTATGACATGCTTCAAATATAATACAGGCTTATCTTACTCATGGTTTGTGCCTGCCAAGCCCTGCCAAGCGCTTTGGGGCAAAATTTAAAAGTACCTGTTATACCGGGTAAAAAACAACCCGGCCTTGTATCCACGTACAATTGGGAAGGAACAAAATGGCGACCGAACAGCAAAACTCTGTATAAATACAATCCCGATGGCAGTTTAAATTCGGAAGCAGGTTTACACACTGAACACAACGATACCCTGAGCTTCACCATCTACACATATAACGCCGCCGGGTATATTTTGAATAAAAGCACCGTTAAAAAATACAGGCGCGGCATACCTGTTTCATATAAAAACTACTTTTACGATTCGCTTGGCAATTCTGCAGGAGAATATGAGGAAAGTTTTGGCGCTCCGCTGAATTCATATCTTTTTAACAAAAAACACTTTATATCCAAGACAAAAAAAACAAACACCTATGCTGGCGGCATCTATAAGAAAAGCGTTACCGTACGTTATTGGTACCATGGCGAAGAAGCGGTTGACAGTTCTGCAATTACCATAGACAGTGTAACTGTATCGGGCGCCGACAGGGCACCAATGGAACGCTGTTCTATAAGTTACGAGAGCAAACTCAGGGGCTTGATGAACCTTACCGCCAGAAAATTAATGTTATTAAGTGGTATAAATGGGTAAACCCCCTGTTAGACCAAGGCTTGGAACAAGTTAGCATTTCGTCTTTTCACGGAGATGATGACATTTATGTACCGCAAACACGCACTACTAATACCTACAATGCCTTTGGGGTGCTTATTAATACCTTTACAGAAAAATATGAGAACGGCAGCTATGTAAATACCCGCAATAAAGCGTGGCATTACAATGCGTTTGGCGATCTTGATTCCCTATCGGAAAGCAAGTTTGTTAAAGGCAATTGGGAAGTGCAGGAAAAAACCATATACAGGAATAAATACGATGCCGACCACAAGCTGACAGAAACCATAAAACCGGAATTTGAATTAGACGATGACAACCGACCTGCATTAAAAAACAGGCTCCGCATAGTTTACACTTACGGTACGCATCGGCTGAAACTGAACCGAACTAAAACAGAGCAAAGGAAGCGTAAAGCAGCCATGAATACCGCCATAACGGGTTAAAACCTAAGTGGCCACAGCCTAAATAAGAACCTTAAACCGAATTCATATTAACCTTTAATATCCGAAATTTACATCGATGCGGTTTTTTGCTGTCCGGACTCACGATCCCGGCTTTGGCCCTTTTTTTCGTAACTTTGTAATTGCAACCTTGTTAATATAAAAGCGGCATTGTACTGCCCTTACATTTAATGCTCACTGAACTGAATCCTGCCGTTTACGCCAACAGCCTTACCGAATACAAGCGCCGATTGAGTCGGGAAGTAATGATTGGCGATTTGCCTATGGGCGGCCTGAACCCCATACGCATTCAAAGCATGACCACGGTAGATACCATGGACACAGCAGGCAGCATTGCCCAATGCCTGAGAATGGCAGAGGCAGGCAGCGAGTACATACGCATTACCGCACCCAGCATGAAAGAGGCCGCAAACCTCGAAAACATTCGCAAAGGGCTGCGTGCCGCAGGTTGTAATGCCCCCCTGATTGCCGATATTCACTTTACCCCCAATGCCGCAGAGCTGGCTGCACGCCTTGTTGAAAAAGTACGCATCAACCCCGGCAACTATGCCGACCGTAAGCGTTTCGAGGTAATAGATTATACCGAAACCGGTTACCAGGCCGAGCTTGACCGCATTCGCGATCGCTTTGTGCCCCTTGTAAAAATATGTAAGGAATACGGTACCGCCATGCGCATAGGCACCAACCACGGCTCTTTGAGCGATCGTATCCTGAGCCGTTACGGAGATACACCCCTCGGCATGGTGGAAAGCGCCCTTGAGTTCCTCCGCATTTGCGAGGATATGAATTATTACGACATAGTAATCAGCATGAAGGCCAGCAATACGCAGGTAATGGTACAGGCCTACCGCATGCTGATTCAGAAGCTTGAAGCCGAAGGCCTGCAACCCTACCCCCTTCACCTGGGCGTTACCGAGGCCGGGGACGGCGAAGACGGGCGTATAAAATCTGCCGTAGGCATTGGCACCCTGCTTGAAGACGGCCTCGGCGATACCATACGCGTAAGCCTGACCGAAGAACCCGAATACGAGGTGCCTGTAGCCAAAGCCCTCGCCGACAGGTATAACCACCGCACCGGGCATACCCCCGTTGCCCCGGTATTGCATTATCCTATTGATCCGTTCCAACATCACAGGCGGGTAACGCATGAAATGCAGAACATAGGCGGTAAGCAGGTGCCCCGCGTTATTGCCGACATCAGTCGCCTGCCCTTGGAATCTTATGCCGATTTAAAAGCCCTGGGCCACCACTACCTGCCCGAGCCCGATAAATGGCACATGGCCGATACCGGGGCAGATTACCTGTATACGGGCAGCAATCCCGCCCCCTTTATGCTCGCAGCCGGCAGCCGGCAGGTACAGGATTTTGCAGCATGGCAGGCTAACCGGGAAAACAGCGGCGTAAACAAGGCTGCTTATACCCATCCCCTGCTCACAATAGCAGAGCTGGCCGCAAAGCCCGACCTGCACCCCGATTTAAACTTTTTAAAGCTCAGCGATACAGATGCCCTTAACCCGGAAACCACCACTCTTATAAAGCAGTTTCCGAATTTGGTATTGCTCATGGGCACCGAAAACACCCATGCCATGCCTGCCCTCCGCAGGGCCTTTATGGAGCTGATGAATTTGGGCATTGAAAACCCGGTAATTATTCACCTGCAATACCCGGCCATTGATGAAGACAGCCTGCGCCTTTCAGCAGCTACCGATGCCGGCGGCCTGCTTATTGACGGCCTCGGCGATGGTATTATGATTGGTACAGCCCTTTTACCGCAAACCGATAAGGCGGCGCTTTCTGAAACGCAGAAGGTTTATAACAGCGCGGCTTTCGGCATATTGCAGGCGGCACGCACGCGCATGAGCAAAACCGAGTACATCAGCTGCCCAAGCTGCGGCCGCACACTTTTCGATTTACAGGAAACAACCGCCCTTATACGCTCCCGCACCGACCATTTGAAAGGTATTAAAATTGGCATTATGGGCTGCATAGTAAACGGCCCCGGCGAAATGGCCGATGCCGATTACGGCTATGTGGGTGTAGGCAAGGGTAAAATAGCGCTTTACAGGGGCCAGAACGTGGTTAAAAAATCGGTGCCGCAGGTGAATGCCGTAGATGAATTAATTGATATTATTCGGGAAGACGGTAACTGGATTGAAGCGGGGCAGCAGCCTGTGTAGACCCGTTATTATACCGCTTTGATATATCTGTATTAATGAAAAGAGCTCCTACGCATTATACGCAAAAGCTCTTTTCATTAATTCGAATCATCAGGAAGCCAAAACAGCTCTACTCATTATTTACCTGTATATAAACCTGGTATTCGTAATCGATTATTTTCTCACCGTTGGCGGGCACCTCGGTGGTCCATTGAATATTGCTGTACGGATTTTGTTGGTTGTATTGCCCGCTTTTGCGCACTTTTCCGCCGCCGTCTGAAGTAACGGTTCCGTAAACGCTGCGCTCGGTATTCAGGGTAATGGCCTTATCCTGGTAGTTATGAATTTTAATGCTGCTCTTAACTGTTACCTTGTCGAAAACCAATTTGCCGACTCTTTTGGCCCCGCTTTCCTTCGCTTTTTCTTCTTCGCGGCTTCTTACATCCAGGTTATAGGCCGTGTTTAAGTAAACGCTTGCCTCGGCATTTTTAGAGGTAAAAGGCATGTTGTTTTGCGTAAGGGGGTCGTCGTTAGGGCTTATAACAAATACCGGGGCCTCGGTAAGCGGGGCATCGCTCTTGTTGGTAAACTTTACCGAATGGGCCGTGGTTTGCTTGTGCCAGTCGTTATTAACGGTATGATCGTAAAGAAATGCGTTATTATCGCCTATGTACACTTTATATACGTGCTCAAAAGGAACCGTAGAGGTGTTGAGCATGAGCAGTGTTTTGGTATTCTTGCGGAGGTTAATTTTACCGGTACGGTAAAAATACAAATCGCTTTGCTGGTCACCGGCGGTGCTGTAATTGGCATCTTCGGGCATGGGGGCTGCTGCATCTGCCATTACGCCTGAAGTCGTTTTTGCCATGCTGTAAGCCCGCGGGGCATAAGTTATCTGTCGGGGCTGGGGCGCGTTTTCGCTTAAATAGGTGGTGCTTATGGGGTCAAGCTCCTTACCGTAAGAGAGCATGGGGTCGCCAACAATGAGGTCGGCCTCGGTATTATCTGCATCAATGGCGAAATTTTCAAGGGTGGCCTTCATAATGAGGCGGGCTTCCTTGCCCTCGCTGAGCTTCAGGTAATAGCTTGGGTACCATTGTATGCCGGTTTGCATGCTTATTACCGAAGCCGGCACATTATCGGCGCTGCTGTTGGTGTTCACCCGCGCCAGCCTGATAATGGTATCGGTTTCATAAGTGGCTCCTATATTCCTGTCGGCGAACTCTGCTTCAAGCACATTGTTGCCGTTAAAGAAATGCGAGTTTCCGTCTGTATCTAACCTGCCGAGGCCGCTGTTGCGGTTGTAGGAAACCAGGGTTCCTGAAATAAGGTCCGGCTTCTGCGTGCCGGCATTTACTTTCAGGGTAACTTTTTTACCGGTGTTCGCGGCCAGTATTTCCTGTACGTACTCGGCGGTTTTGCGCTTTTTAACGGTATCTTCCTCAAAGGTTACCTGGTTAATTTTTGCCCCCTTGCCCAGCGACAGCCAATAAGTTCCTTTCAGCACATTTTCAGGAATTTCAACCTGCCCCACCTTGTTTTTAAGACTGATGTCGCCTTCCTGCCTGCGGTAAAAAACACCGTTCTTGAATATAGATAAATGTACCGTGCTCAGCTTGCTTTGCGCGGCAAGGGGCATAGCCATAGCCGGTACCGCAAGTGCAGAGAGTAAGTATTTGATTAACCTGGTTTTCATGTTGTGCATGTTTGTGTTTGTTGCTGCCCTGTTTGCGTGCGCATTACAGGCAATTACTAAGGCATTTTGGTTTGAAACGTTTTTTTGCAATAAACAGGCGGCCTGCTTAATTATTGCCTGATTAATAAACATTATACGGAAACAGGCAGCAAAAAAGCCTGCCAAGGCTTATTGCATTTAATTGTTCAGACTAAACAGCCGGCCCTGTGGCCGGTAAAAATATACCAATGGCTTAAAAGCCTTACAGGCGTGCAAAACCGACCATGAAATAAATTCAATTCGGTTAAGCCCTGAATTATTTATCGCTTTTTTCAATGGTTACCTCGGTAACATGGTTTGTGGCCGAAAACCTCACCCTGAGCACCATGCCCGGTTCATAGGCCGACGAAGCACCGGCATTACCCGCTTTTCCGCATTCGGGCCCGGGCGAAATGCAGTATTCATAAAAGCGCTGGTTGCGGCTGCGCAGCTCATGCCTGTCGGGCTTACCGAAAAGAGCAATCACATCAGACTCTGCTGTGCCGGGGAGGGTATGCTTTTCGGCATTAAGAATATCTATCATGGCTGTCCGGTTATTTTTACAGCCTTGCCTGTCGTTTTTCCACTGTTCGGCATTAAAGCCGTTTATGGCCGGGGGTGTTCCGCAGGCGCTGAGCAGGTACGCCAGGCAGCAGGCTAAAATACCCCTGAACAAAGGCATGCATATAAAAGGCCGGCCGGCTTGTTTTACAAATGCCCGGATATTGCTCTTATTAATAGGTGTCATTGTTATAAATTTAAGGCCGGTTTAAGCCGGTTCCGGCCACGGAACCGCATAAGGCTTCGGCATTAAGCAGTAAATTGTACCGCATATTCCGCAAATTAATGCGGCAATTATGCCAAAACATTTTGGGGCTGCAAGTTAGGTATTTGCATGCTTGCTTAACCGAAATAAAACAATTACAGGCTTTACATTAATTATTCCACAACACTTTGTCTTATTTATATTAACTGCTATCTTTCGAAAACATAAACATATACATGACACAAATCCCTTATTTTCGCCGAGACCCGATATTGGTTCTCATTCTTGGCTTTATTACCTGCGGTATTTACCTTATTTACTGGAACTACAAAGTTACAGAAGTATTGAACAGCGCCTTGGAACGCGAGGTAATGTCGCCTATGCTGGCTGCTTTCAGCGGGTGCTGCATGCCGCTTAACCTGTATTTTTATTACGTAGGCGGCAACGCCCTTACCGAGGTAAGCCAAAAAACCGGCAACCCACAGTTCCAGGATAAAACCGTCTTACTTATGGTACTTGGTTTTTTTGTTCCTATGGTAGCCGCCATGGTAATGCAGGGACACCTGAACGAAATGTATGACCGTACCGGCGCAAAAGGTTAATCGTTTCGCTGCCAAACGCATATTATGGGCCGGGGTGCTGCTGCTTTCGCTGGCAGCGCCCTGGCTTATTAATGCCGTATCAGACAACCCCTACGGCTGGCAAAGTGTTTGCCCGGTAAAGGCTGTTACAGGTTTCCCCTGCCCCGGCTGCGGCATTTTAAGATCATGGTGCCAATTAACATCAGGGCACTTTATCGACAGCTTTTATATTTATCCTTTCGGAATGGCCGCGTATGCGCTGTTCCTGTTTTTCTCAGTTCGCCTGCTTGCCGAGGCCTTTCGCGGATACAGCTATCCTGCATTTTGGAAACGCATACCCAAGCTGGCCCCCCTTACAGCCATTGCTGTATGTGTTTTTCACATTGCAAGACTATCGCTTATTTTTGCCGACGGCTCATGGCATACCTGCCTGCACCAAGGTTTGGTTTACCGTTTAGGCGCATGGCTGTTTGCCTGAGAAATCTTTTTAAGCCGGTTTCCTTCTACCGCAGGTAACCAAATAATTACCGTCATTGTCAATTGACATAAAGAGGCATAAGCAATCTGTTTATGATGGTAAAAAGCTTTATTGCCTAAATATGTACCTTTATGCCTTACCTGAATTCAGGTTATATTAAGGCCAAATATGGTATTTCGCGTTCAATGGCCTAATTTTGATACCCGGAATATAAGCCGGGGAACCCAGGGGCCTGACAGCCTCAACAGTTTCCTGTAATAAATAAACCGGCAGGCGGGCATCTTTAGCGCTGCCTATGCTGTCTGCAAATAACAAGCGCGGGCGGGCGAAACAAAAAGGTCGGTTTAAGGGCCTATATACATGTATCCAATTCTTAAGAAAGAAATAGCCGGTTTTCTCGGTTCTGTAACGGGTTATGCCATTATATGCATTTTCCTGGCGGGCACGGGCCTCTTCGTTTGGGTTTACCCCGATACCAATATTATAGATTCAGGCTACGCCGATTTGCAGACGCTTTTCAGCATGGGTCCCTTTGTATTTATTTTCCTGGTGCCGGCCATAACCATGCGCAGCTTTGCCGAAGAAAGGCGCAACGGCACCATGGAGCTGCTTTTAACCCGCCCCCTGTCTGAATTGCAGATAGTAATGGGCAAGTACCTGGCCTGCGTGCTGCTTGTTGCCCTGAGCCTGCTGCCCACCCTGGTATATTATGTGAGCATTTATAAGCTCGGCATTCCCGAAGGCAATATAGATTCTGCTGCGGTGGCCGGCTCTTTCTGCGGCATGCTGCTGCTGGGGGCAGTGTTTGCAGCCATCGGTATTCTGGCATCCACCTTATTCGATAACCAGATAATGGCCTTTATAACGGGAGCCTTTTTCTGCTGGCTCATGTACCAGGGCATAGGCAGCCTGGCCCAAAACACGGGGCAGACCCTGGCCCCCTATATCAGTTGGCTGGGCCTTGATTTTCATTACCAAAGCATGGGCAAGGGCCTTATAGACAGCCGTGACCTGGTGTACTTTATCAGCTTTGCCGGCATTTTGCTGGGCGCTGCCCGCCTGCGTTTGCAGGCCCGCAACTGGTAACTGTCCGGCAACGGAAATAAACATTCCCCATATTGGCATTAAGCAGGGCTTATTATAAGCCCCTTCTAACAAAGAGATTTGAAGAGCAATAAAGAAAATAAAGCTTCGGAAAACCCTGAAACCGGCAAATCAAAGGCCCCCTTCGCAGGCGGTAAAGGTATGTTCGGTCGCGGAAAGGGAAGCCGTTCCCGCAGGGCCCTGCTTGCCTTTACCGGCCTGGTGCTGCTGTTGGTTTGCCTGAACATTATAAGTACCCGCTTCTTCTCAAGGCTTGATTTAACCGAGGACAAGCGTTACAGCATCAGCCCTTCCACAAAGGAAATGCTGGAAACCCTGCCCGATATGGTTTACGTTGAGGTTTACCTCGAAGGAGATCTCCCGGCCGGCCTCAGCGGATTCCGCCGCCTGCATAACAGCATACGCGAAACCCTTGAAGAATTCAGGGCTTATGGCGGCGATAACCTGCAGTTCAGGTTCATTGAGCCCGGCGCAGGCAAGAACCCCAAGCAGCGTAACGAGATTTTCGATCAGCTGGCACGCAGGGGGCTGCAACCCACCAATGTGCATGCCAACGACGGCGGCAAAAAGGTGGAGAAAATACTCTTCCCCGGGGCAATTATCAGCTACGGGGGGCAGGAGACACCTGTACTGCTCCTGAAAGGAAACCAGGGCGCAAGCCCCGAGCAACGCCTGAACCAAAGCGTTGAGGGTGTTGAATATGAATTGGCAAGCGCCATTCTGCGCCTTACGCGTAAAGAGAAAAAGCGCATAGGTGTTATTTTCGGGCATGGTGAGCTTAACCCTTACGAGTTTTACGACATGGGCACCACCCTGAAAGAAAGCTACGACCTTGAAAAAGTTGACCTGCCCAACAAGCTCAGCCTTGAAGGTTATGATGCCATAATTGTGGCCAAGCCCGACAGCGGTTTCAGTGAGCCCGATAAGTATAAGATAGACCAGTTTATTGTACGCGGCGGCAAGGCGCTTTTCTTTATAGATGCCCTCAATGCCGACCTCGATTCTGTAGGTACCGACGGCGCCCTCGCCCTCCCTTATAACCTCAACCTCGACGATCTCTTTTTCCGTTACGGCATTCGCCTGAATAAAGATTTGGTTATGAGCGTTGATTGCGGCTTTATACCCATGGTGGTTGGCATAGTGGGAGATAAGCCCCAAACCGAGCTGATGCCCTGGAGGCTGTACCCGCTTATCAATAATTTCGGTAAGCACCCGGCAGTTAAGAACCTGGATGCCGTGTATATGCGTTTTGCAGGCAGCATAGATACTGTAAGCACAGCAGGCATCACTAAAACATCCCTGCTTATGACGGGCAAGTACAGCCGCATAATGGCAAGCCCTGCCCGACTTGATTTTAACGAAGCCCGCACCGAGCCTAAGCCTGAGCTCTACCGCCGCAGCAATATACCGGTAGCTTATTTGCTCGAAGGCAGCTTCCGCTCATTGTACGAAAACCGCCTGGCCCCGCATTCAGAAAAGACTTTCAAATTTGTGGCGCAGGATAAGCCCGGCAAAGTGCTCGTGGTATCTGACGGCGATTTTGTACGTAACGATATTAACCGCCGAACCGGCCAAAACTACCCCCTTGGCTTCGACCGCTTTGCGCAGGTGCAGTTCGCCAATAAAGATTTTGTGCTGAATACTTTAGCCTATATGCTCGATGCCGACGGGCTCATTCTCAGCAAGGCCAAAAGCGTTATACTGCGCCCGCTCGACAGGCCAAGGCTGCAGGAAGAACGCCTGAAATGGCAGGTAATAAACCTGGCAGCCCCCCCCATAGTTGTAATTCTTGCCGGCCTGCTTATGGTATGGCTTAGGAAGCGCAGGTACACCAGGTTTAAAATAAAGGCCTGACTAAGCCTTTGAACCTGTATGGCCCAATGCTGCTCATTCTATAATTCCTTCAATTCTTAGTGCCGGGCATACAGGGCCGGCTACATAAATTCCTAAATAACCTTTTTCATGTTCATGCGTTCCAAAAAGCTGTTTTTTATTGCCTTAGCCGTTTTGGCCTTGGGCATACTTACCTATATAGCCATTACCCGCAATGCCGAAACCGGCACCCTTGAAGCCGAAGACAGCAATTTTGCCGTGGCCGATACTGCCGGCATAGATAAGATTTTTATCAGCGCCAAATCAGGCGGCAACTGGACCCTGGAACGCGGAACCAACAGCACCTGGACCCTGAACAAAACCTGGGAGGTTGCTCCTGTTACCATGCAGGTGCTTTTGCAAACCATTCACGATGTGGATATTAAGCGGCAGGTAAGCAAGGCCGAGCACAATACCGTTGTACGCAGCCTGGCCACAGACCATAATAAAGTGGAAATTTACGTGCATGGCGAGCTGCTGAAAACCTATTTCGTAGGCCATGGAACCGATAATTACCTCGGCACCTATTTCCTTATGCAAGGTTCAGATACGCCTTGGATAACCTATATTCCCGGTTTCGACGGCTATTTGAGTACCCGCTACATAGTTTCGCCGAACGATTGGCGCGAGCCTCATATTTTCCGCAGCGCACCGCAAAGCCTGCGCAAAGTAAGTGTTACTTATCCCGGCCGCCCGGCCGACAGCTTTACTGCTGAAGTACAGGGTAAAGATTTAATAATAAACGGCCAAAAAGCTGACGACCCCGCTAAAACCAACTTTTTTATTACCAAGCTTCGCGATATGGCCGTGAATACCTTTTACAAGGAATTTACCCCTGCCAACCTCGACAGCATGCACAAGCTGCAACCCATAGCCGTTATTACCACCGAAGACCAAAACCCTAAGCTGAACAATGTGCTGAAGGTTTACCCCTGGCGCGAAGGTGATAACCCCGGCCACGACCCTAAATACAATGCACTTCTCGGAACCAAGGAAGAAGCCATAAATATAATGAAAGAGCGCAGCGATTTTTTAATGGTAAGCCCCGGCTGGTTTATGAAGCCAAAGGTGCAGTAGGCAAATTGAATTCAGGGTTTTATAAAATTTAAACCACCGGTCAGGCGGCTGTTTTAATTAACGTGAATTCGGGTTAAGGAATTTTGAAAGAAAATCGCTCTGCCCGTTGGGAATCCCCGCCTTTTCAGGATAAAAATATTTGAAAGTTATGGCAAATCGCGCTTTTCGCGCGATTTAGAAGCGTGGTAAGTGAGCGCGGGAGCGCGAAGCTTACGACCGAAGGTCTGCCAAAAGTTTCTATTTCGTAGACAGAAAAGGCAAGCCAAGCCCCGGCGATTGAGGGGCCCGGCCTAAATACGCGCCCTTATTTCCTTAACCTGAATTTACCTTAATTACACCCCCAACATTTTCCCAACCTCGCCTGCCAACAAAAATGCCCCGATAATTTCTGCCAGCCTGTTGGCTTTGCCTTCGCCTGCGCAATCTAATGTTTGAAGTATGGCTTTGGCTGCCGGCAGGGCAGTACCGCCGCCTACCGAGCCAACCGGGAGCCCGGGCAGGGTAAGATACACATCAAGGTTTTGGTTGTTTTCCTGCACCCTGAGCAGGCCAAGGGCAGATTCTGCAACGCAGGCAACATCCTGCCCGGTTGCGGTAAATACCGCCGACACAGGGCCGGCAATTCCAAAAACATTCCCCTTTTCCCCGGCCCTGATAAAACGGGCGGCATCAGACTGCCACAGGGCGACAATGCTTTTGGCGCTTAATCCCTTTTCGGCAAGCAAGGCAGCAGGCAGGCTAACCGATGCGTTTACCCGCCTTCCGCGGGTTATTAAGAAAGAAGCCGAAGAATACTTTTTATCGCCGCTCATATTGCCTTCTATAAACCATGAGCCTTTAGGCAACCCGAAATGCGCCTGCAGCATGCGGCACAGGGCATCGGTGCTGATGGTGGCCATGTTCTGGCCGGCGGCATCACCGGTAGTAAAGCTGAGCATAAGGGTGCAGAAATTGCCCTCGGTATAGGTTTGCAGGTTTTGCAGTTGCACATACCTGCCCGTAGTTCTGACCAATGCCTGCAATTCGGGCAGCATGGCTTTTACCGATTCTGCAAAAGCATGCGCTTCAGGCATACCCCCGAAGCTGAACACAGGGCAGCGCTGCATAAGCGCAGCGCTGACCAGCGCATGTATGCCACCTGCCATGTTACAGGCTTCAATACCCTGCAGGTAGGGTAAAACGGTATTGTTCAGCTCACCGGCCCAGGGAATAGTTACAGGTTCAGGCACATTGCCTGCGCTGCCGCTGAAAAGCATGGCCGGGAGCCAATGCAGGGGCAGGTGTGCATAACCTATATAGTTTTCGGTAAAAGCGGGGTGGGGAGGCATTATACAGCGCTTGGCCTGCGCAGGGCAGGCAATAAGGCGCAAGTTAGGTATTTAGGCCGGGTTTCAATTGCTGGTCCCGGCTGAATGAATGCAGCGCTTAAGCCACAAAAAAAATCCGCCACGTTATTCACATGGCGGAAGTGTTGGTAATCTCCCGGCATTTCTTTTTTCAAAGACCTGCGCAAAAGCAATTTACATATTAGTCCAGGTTGTCGTGGAGCCAGGAACCTTTTTGGATATCTCCGTCGGGATTAATTTTTTTTTTACTCAACCTCGGTTCGGTTGTTACGTCGGGTAAAACTATGTTCAGGCGCTGGTAGGTGGGTATTTCCAGGTTCTGCAGGGTATCGCCGTCCATTTGGTTGCGGCCCATTTCACGCAGGCGTGCGCGGCGCTTGTCGGCATCAAGGCGATAGCGGTTTATCAGCTCCTGGTTAGGCACCGGAACCAATTCATTCTGTACAGACGATATGCCTTTTTGCCCGCTGAGGCTCAAAGATTCAATTACATTTTTCATACCGCTGCCCCGTTCTGTATTGGTTGGCAGCTCAGCAACAACCACATTTTTATCGGCAATTACTGCAGCTTCTTCTGTGCCCGATGCTGTTACCTTATCGGTTTGACCGGCACCCTGCTCAAAGGCAGGGTTGGGAGCAACAATGGTAAACGGTACGTATCCTGATTTTTGCTCAGCACCGCTTACCGGGTTTTGAACGCCCTGGGCGGTAAATTTTCCTTGGGCCGATGCATCGGGGCCTGATGTGCTTTGCCCTGAACCGGCAGCCTGGAAGTTGCCGCTTACAAAACCGGGTTCTGTATCGGCGGTACCGGGGTGGCCCTGCCTGCTGCCTGAATGCTCGCTGCCTTTGTGGCCTGCATGCAGGTTTGCCTGGCTTGCAGCGTATGCGGCTGCAACTTTAGCGGCCTCTTCGGCCTTGGCGGCGGCAATAATACGGGCTTCTGCTTCTGCTCTCGCTTCTGCTGCTGCGCGCATTTCGGCTTCAATTTTTACACGGGCTTCCTCTTCAATTTTAGCCCTTATTTCTGCTTCAAGCTTTATTTTAAGCTCAATTTCGAATTTCGCCCTTGCTTCAGCTTCGGCAAGCTCCCTTGCCCTGGCATCAGCAGCTGCTTTGGCTTCAGCGGCAGCTTTGGCCAGCGCTTCCGCTTCCGCCTTAGCCTCTTCCTCGAAACGGGCCAATTCTTCAGCCTCTGCCTTGGCTTTAGCCTCAGCTTCTGCTTTGGCTTCCGCCTCTGCTTTGGCTTTTGCTTCGGCTTCTGCCAATGCTATGGCTTCAAGGCGGGCTTCTTCAGCAGCCCTGGCTTCTGCCTCAGCTTTGGCTAAGGCCTCGGCTTCTGCTCTTGCTTCTTCTTCTGCCCTGGCTTTTGCTTCTTCCTCAGCCTTGGCTTCCGCCTCTGCTTTGGCTTCCTCTTCCGCTTTTGCCTCAGCTTCCGCTTTGGCTTCTGCCTCAAGACGAGCCTCATCAGCGGCCTTGTTCAGGGCTTCTGCGGTGGCAGCGTCATCGCTGCCCGGGAATTTAGATTTTTTCTTTACCTCGAACCAGCTTTCGCGTATTTCCTTGCCTTCATCGGAGCTGAAGCCGGTGGCAATTACGGTAACACGAATTTGATCGCCAAGCTCCACATCGGCGCTGTAGCCTGCTTTCAGGTTAGCGGTATTGCCGGTAAGGTCCTGGAAGTATTCGTTAATTTCACTGTACTCGTCAAGGCTTAAATCCTCGGAGCCGCTTACAATAGACACCAAAATATTTTCGGCGCCAAGTATGTTGCGGTTGTTGAGCAGTGGGCTGTTAAGGGCGGCGTTAGCGGCGGTGAGCGCGCGGTCGTCGCCGCCTGCGGTTGCGGTGCCTATTACGGCTGTTCCGCTGTTTTCCATAACATTCTTAACGTCGTTAAAGTCTACGTTAATAATGCCGGTATAGGTAATTATATCTGCAATGCTTTTGGCGGCGTCGCAAAGTACGGTATCGGCAATGCCCATACTGTCTTTAAAGCTCATTTTGCCGTGTATTTCGCGCAGCTTATCGTTGAGAATAACCAATACGGTATCGCAGCTTTCCTGTAACTCCTCTATGCCTTTGCGGGCAAGGTTCATACGGGCTTTGCCTTCCCAGCCGAAGGGCGTAGTTACAATGCCCACGGTAAGCAGGCCCAGGCTGCGGGCAATTTTGGCAATTACAGGTGCGGCGCCTGTGCCGGTACCACCGCCCATACCGGCGGTTATGAATACCATTTTGGTGCCGTCAGATAACACTTCTTTTATGCGGCCTTCGCTTTTTTCGGCGCTTTCGCGTGCCACTTCGGGGTTGGCCCCGGCACCCAGGCCCGATTCGCCTATCTGTATTTTCAGCGGAACGGGGTTGGTTTTAAGCACCTGCGCATCGGTATTACATACCACGAACTCGACATCGCGGATGCCTTTGCCGTACATGTACTTTACCGCGTTGCAACCGCCGCCGCCCACACCAAACACCTTGATGATAGACTTGTTCAGCTCCGGCAATTCAAAACTGTAGCTTTTGTTTAACATAATAAGAAGTGTTTAGAGTTCGTAGGTGGTAGCAGGTTGAATGTTTTATAATTTATTTAAGCTTTGGCGCCGGTAATAATTACCGAAGCCTTCATTTTATTAATCCCGGAAATCAGCGGCAATTACCGATACCTTGATTTTTTCGCCCATTTCCGGGTTCATTGAGTAGCCGCATTTTACCCGGGCAAAAGGCCCGGCAGCATCAGATACCATTTCAGTTATTTCTGAATATTCATCAAGGTTTATGTCATAAATACCTGTTTGAATATTAAGCAGTATCCTGTTAGCGCCTTTAATGCCTTGTTTTCTTAACAGGGTAGTATTTAATGCAGCTTTTGCTGCTTCAATTGCCCTGTTTTCTCCCTCGGCAGCAGCGGAACTGATAAAGAGGCTGTTGCTCTTCCTTAGTATTGAAGCTATATCATTGAAGTCAATATTTATAATACCTGTATAGGCAATTATATCTGCTGTTGCTTCGGTTGCATTTTGGAAAATGCGGTTAATGATTGCAAACTTATCGTCTTCGCTAATGGCTCCGTAAAGTTCTTCAATTTGCCCGGTATCAATTACCATGGCTGAATCACAATAGGGCTGAAGTTCCGACAAACCGATTTTTGCGGCTTCGTATTTGGCGGGCTCCTGTGCCGGGTTGGGCAGGGTGAGCAGGCCAACAGTTATTATGCCCATGCTTTGGGCTATGCGTGCTATTACCGGTGCGGCGCCGCGGCCCGTTGGACCGCCTATGCCTGCTACCATGAACAGCAGCATTGTGCCTTCAAGCGCTTCCCGAATTTCGGGCTCACTTTGCTCAGTGCATTGGCGGGCAAAGAGCATTTCGGGGTTAGGGCCTAAGGGCTTTCCGCCGAGCTGTATTTTTACCGGTACCGGTGTTTCAACAAGCCTTTGGGTATTTGTATTGGCCGATATGTAGCCAATGCCCCCCGGCGTGTGCCTGAAGAGGTAAGCCAGGGCGTTGCTGCCCCCGCACCCTATACCCATTACTTTAATGAGCGTTGCTTCTGTAAGCGTGATACTTTCTGTAGCCTGCATCCTGTTCATTTATTAAATTGGTAAAATATATACAGGCCCTGCAAGGCAGGCCTTTGCCCGCGGCAAGGCAAAGAGTTTGTTAGTAGTTTTGCTTCAAATCGTCGTCGTCGAGGAGCAGGTTTCTTGTTTTATCAACAATGCTTGAGAAAAAGCCACCGAGTAAGCTGGTTTTAGGCTTTTCGGCAGCTACTGCTGCGGGTTTGCCGTTGCTGTTGGTTTTGGGCTTCGGCGATTTACGCATTACATCGTAACGGTCTTCGCGCGCATCAAAGTTGCGGAAGCCCGCAAGCACCAGGCCGATTGCCACCGCGTTTGCCGGCGATGTTAAATCTTCGCCCTTGGTAGAGCCCAGGTGTTCATTGGGGTAGCCTATGCGGGTATCTATGCCGGTAATGTATTCGCAGAGGTATTTCACGTTGCGCAGCTGCGCGCCGCCGCCGGTGAGCACTATGCCCATGTTCAGCTGTTGTTCGTAGCCGCTGAAAATAATCTCGTTATGCACGTAAGCCAGTATTTCGGCCATGCGGCAGTGAACAATATTTACAAGGGCTTCCTCAGATACCTGCTTGGCGGCACGGCCCCTGATACCTTCAATCTCAACCACGCCGTTAGGCTCGGCATCTTCAGGCAGGGCGCCGCCGAAGTTCACCTTCAGGTATTCGGCCTGGGCATCGAGCAGGCCGAGGCCTGTTTTAATATCAGATGTAATTACATTGCCTGCCAACGGAATAACAGCGGTATGGCGCACTATGCCCTGGTGGAAAACGGCAAGGTCAACCTTACCGGCGCCAATATCTACGAGCACAACGCCGCCTTCTTTTTCTTCCTCGGTAAGCACAGCCATTGCTGCTGCCAGCGGGCCGAAAATCATTGATTTTATTTCGAGGCCGGCACGGGTAAGGCTGCGCTCGGTGTGGCTTATGGCCATGTTGTGGGCCATAATTACATGAAATGCCGCCTCAAGCTTTACGCCCGACATGCCTACAGGGTCGCTTACCGGCTCATCGCCGTCTACGCGGTACTCCTGCGGAAGCATGTGAATAATTTTGTTGCCCGAGGGCAACACGGTAAGGCTTTGGTCGGTACGGAGGCGCTCCACATCTTCAACAGATATGGTGCCCTGGCTGTTGTTGCGTATAATGTTGCCGCTGATTGGCGCAACACGAATTTTAGGGCAGCTTATGCCTACGTTTATTAAAGATATATCTACCCCGGAAGCTTCTTCGGCAGCTTTAACGCCGGCAATAATGTTGAGCCCGGTTTTTTCAATGTTAGATACCATACCCTTTGCCACACCTTCAGATGCCGCATAGCCAATGCCAAGTATGTCGAGCTTGCCATGCTCGTTCATGCGGCCTACTGCCGTGCATATTTTTGTGGTACCAATATCGATACCTACAACTATTTGGTCTGGATTCATGAAAGCAGGGGAGAATGTGTCGGGTTGAAATTAATTTAATCGGATTTTGTTTGCAGCGGTATAAACGGTTGGCATGGCCTGCCGCTTATGGGGTAATATATTTTGCCCTTAAGGGGCCCGGCATAATAACTGCTGCCGGTAACACCGGGCAGAATACCCGGGCTTGCGATTGTGGTTTTTTACAGAAAGGCAGCAGTATAAGGCAGGCGAAGCTTTATAAGCTGTTTTGTGCCCGGCCTGCAGGTGTTAAATGCAAAGCGACGGGCCGGCAACAGGCTGCCGGTAAATTAAGGCAGTCAGGCGCCTGTTCGGGCTTTAAGCCTGTAAGAGGCCGAAGTCAGAAGCAGTTTATTTTTGGTACTGCGAAGCTTATTCGCAGATAATTTGGTTGCTGAATTTGAGAGTAACCTTAGAATAGGTGTCCCAACCTTTTGCGGGTACTATTTTGCGGTAGAAAGCTTCCAGGCGACTGAATTTGTTTTCAATATCCTCTGCCCTGCCGAAGTAAATTTTCTGCTTACCAATCTGGGGGTAGAGTATATATTCGCCGGCATTATCTACCGTTGCCTGGGCAATCATCTCGCGCCAGAGCTCGTTTTCGCTGATGAATTTCATCAGCTGCAGGGCAGCTTCGCTTTCATTGGCCGAAGCGCTGTCGGGCCTGGCCAGCTTACGGGCGTGCTCGCCGTCAATTACGGGCACTCGGGCTGTCCAGCTGGGGCTTACCGGCACACGGGCGCCGTTATCGCAAATATAAACATCGCGGCCTGCGCCGCATATTAAGCGCGCAACAGGCCTTACCTGCTGCAGCTTTACACTAAGCTCGTTCAATAAGCTGCGGCTGACCTGCACCTCCTGTACGTAGGGGTTGGTCAGAATACGCTTTTCCAAAACCCGGGTGTCAATTTCCGATGGAAGAGCGCCGCTTATTGACTTTGCCTGGCCACGACCCAGCATATCTGATATATCAGACTGCTGTACGAAGCTGTTTTCACCGGCATTGGTAATTTCCACGTGAACCGCATTGCAGGTTCGGCGGGCGGCACGACTCAGCGTGAGCCCCCCGGCCCCGGCCAGCATAGCCCCGAGGGCCAGGCCGCCGAGCAGCCTTTTCAGGCGCCGCGAGATGTGAAATGGTTTCGTTTTCATAGCCGGTTATTCAGCGGTTCAATGCCGATAAATATTCAGTAACTAATGCGGGAAATCTATTTGCTTCCGCCTGTCTAAGATAAACTCCGGTCCGTAATTTCCGGCAGATTATCCCTTTCAGTTCATGCGTTACTTGAAGGCCTAAAATTAGAGCATCCGTTTTTAACCTGCAACGACATTAAAGTTTTTCTTTCCTAAAATTTGAAAAATGATACGTTATATATGTAAAACACAATGAATGGCTTAAAAAAGCAAAATACGTTGTTGGAAAAGTGAAACTAAGCTTCAAGTATCACTTTAAGCGGATTAATTAGCCTGTCTATATCGCCGGCGCCTACGGTAACCAGCAATTCAGGTTTGTTTAACTTTAAGTAAGCGGGTATAAGTTTGCTGTCCATCAGTTGCTTATGATCTAAATTAATTTTAGAAAGCAGAACTGTGCTGTTTATACCCTCCAGTGGTTTTTCGCGAGCCGGATATATTTCGGTAAGTATCAGTTCATCCGGTAAGGATAGGGCCTCGGCGAAGCCGGCCATGAAATCGCGGGTGCGTGTAAACAGGTGCGGCTGGAAAATGCAGGTAAGTTTTCGGTCAGGATACAGGGCGCGTACGCTCTTTAAAAAAGCTTCAATTTCGGTAGGATGATGGGCATAATCATCAATATAAATACAGGCATCGGTTTGCACTATGTACTCGAAACGGCGTTTCACTCCCAGGTAAGAGCCCAGGCCCTGCTCCACTTCCTGCCTGCTTAAGCCCAATTCGAAGGCAACCCCTGCGGCAGCCACGGCATTTTCCACGTTGTGGTAGCCGGGCATTTGAAGGGTAATATCGGCAAGCAGCTCATCAATACCGCTGCTTTGCCTGAAATATAAGGGGAACTGAAAAACCGGGGGAATTACCCTTACCTGCCCGGCATGCAAAGTGCCCTGCTCCAAGCCATAGCTGATGCAGGCAAGCCCTTCCGGAACCGGCAGGCCCAAACCCTGCCGCATAAACAGGTGCCCGCCGGGCTTAACCTGTGATGCAAACATGCCGAAAGTTTCGGTAAGCGCTTCGGCGCTGCCGTAAATATCGAGGTGATCAGCATCTGCTGCCGTAATCACGGCAATATCGGGGTGCAGGTGCAGGAAGCTGCGGTCGAACTCATCGGCCTCAGCCACCAAAATGGTTTCTGAAGCAGGCGCGCTGCTTAGCAATAAATTACTTTGGTAGTTCACCGTAATGCCGCCCAGAAATGCGGTAACGTTTCGGCCTGCATGGCGCAGCAGGTGCGCTATCATGCTGCTGGTGGTGGTTTTGCCGTGTGTGCCGGCAACCGCCACGCATTTGTGACCCGATGCAATAATACCTAAAACCTCGGCACGCTTTTTCAGCAGGAAGCCTTTATTGCTGAAGAGGTTAAGCTCGGTATGGTCTTTGGGTACAGCCGGGGTCCATACAATAAGGCTTTGCCCGGGATTGTTTAAAATCTCGGCCGGAATTAAGGCTATGTTGTCTTCGTAGTGAATGTTACAGCCTTCTGCTTCCAGTTGTGCACAAAGGGGTGTTTGGGTTTTATCGTATCCCCAAACGGGTACGCCTGCCGCCCTGAACCAACGGGCAATTGCGCTCATGCCTATGCCGCCAATACCCAAAAAATATACGTAACGGATATCATGCAGGTTTACAGGCATATTTAATTTAAAACAGGGGAGTTAAAAGGTTGCTGAATTGGTTTAGAGTATGTTACAGGGAATGTTTCCTGTTGCTTTTGCATGCGTGCCAATTGCTTTCGCGGTATTTGGTACACAGGCAGGTATTGAATTAATGCAATTGTATGGCAAGTAAGTCAATTAAATGAGTATTGCAAACTGCCGGTACTGAAACAATATTTACGGGCAATTTTTAGGCCGCAGATTCTCAGATTATTGGTCCGGGATCGGTACCGGGGGTAAAACCTTTGCCCCGGTTTGCGGCCCTTGCAGCTTCAGCAGCAAGGGCAAATTCTTCCCTCCGCCTGTCAGGTCCAACGGAAAAGCCCGGTTTCTCATTGCGGCCGAGCAGGCGTTCTACGGCGCGTGGCGCGGTGCCGCTTTCGGTTCTTATGAGCTCCTGCAGTTTAAGTATGCCGCCGATTAATGCCTCGGGGCGTGGGGGGCAGCCCTGCACATATACATCTACGGGTATAACCCTGTCGACACCCTTGAGCACATGGTAGCCGTGCTCCCAATAAGGCCCCCCGCAGTTAGAGCAGGAGCCCATGCTGATTACATACCTCGGTTCAGGCATTTGCTCATATAAGCGCCTGATGCGGTCGGCCATTTTAAGGGTTACGGTGCCGGATACAATCATGACATCGCTCTGCCGGGGCGATGCGCGGGGTATTACCCCGAACCTATCCAGATCATAGCCCGATGCATAGGTGCTCATCATCTCTATGGCGCAGCATGCCAAACCGAAACCCATAGGCCACAGGCTGCTCAGGCGGGCCCAGTTGAGCAGGTCGTCGAGCTTGGTGAGGGTAATGTCGGGATGGCCGGTTTTAAGAGATGAAGGAGTTGTCTGCATTTTTAAGGGCGGATAGCAAAGGTAGGAAGAAAAAGGAATGTGCTTAGGAATCCTTACAGGAAATCAGGAGATTAAAAATTTGCGCATCGGCGCTTAAAATTCAATTAATCTGACAACACCGATTTGAATTTTACCTACATTGGCAACCGGTATTTTAACGGGTTTTTATTTTGTGTTTATGAGAAAGGTAATTTTGGCATTCGCGGTTTTGCTATTCTGTTTCGAAGGTGTTACGGGACAGCAAATAATTAAGGAGAAATTTTACCCTCCCGGCTATAACAGGCATAATTGGGTATTTGGTATTGCAAAAACCAATACAGGGTATTTGGCTACCGGGTACTTAGATTCCACAGGAGTGTTAATTTCCAGAAACGCAAAGCACCCTGAAATTGTATTACTGAATCTTGACAGTAACTTCAAATTAATAAGCACTGTAAATCTTAGGATTTACCCTTATTCAATGAACTGGTATAATTTGCTGCATTCCCAAGGTGAATTAAAGAAAGGACCGGATGGTAATTTCCTGCTTCCGTTTACTTACCGTTTGCCGATATCTATGTACCCCAGAGGTTTTTCAGGCAGTAAAGTAATTAAGGTGAATCAACAGGGAAATATATTATGGCAAAGGGAATACCCTGAACTGGCCGGACATGTTTTTAAGAGTCATAGTATAAGTGCAGACGGGGGTATGATGATTTCCGGAATTTATGGGCCTGATAGTAATAAGGTTGCATTTGTAATGTTTATTAACAGCCAAGGTGATATAAAGTGGAAAATTGATATTGAAGATGATTTTATAGATGGTGTAACTGATGATTATATAAGTGTTGAAGCAAAAGATGGCAGCAATTCTTATTTTGTACTCAGCGGGCCGACGAATTCCAAAAATATGGCCACAATTGAAATTGATACAGCCGGTAATCTGTACAGGCCTACAATTTACCCGACTGATTCCGGCGGCACTTATCATCACTACGGTTGCGTTTTACAATCGCCGGGGGGGTATAGGATTGTAATAGATACCAAAACTGATTCTGCCGGCTTAGTTTATAAAACCAGTATCTCAAAACATGATATTTTAGGTCAGAGGCTTTGGATAAGAAGTAACAACGGCACCCTGAATTTACCCGCTGTGAATTCTCAAGGTGAAATATTAACTGTTCATATTGATGAACTTGCAAGTCCTGCTGAAAAACGCTTAAGAAAGTATAATGCTGATGGTTCCTTAGCAGGATCAATTGAGCTCCCGAATGATTCATTAACAGCTAAAGCTCTATTTGCAATGTCATGGGAAGGAAACGGTACCGCCGTTTATTCCGGGAGTTGCCAATCGCCTGTTGCGCCTGGTTTTTCAGGATTTTACTTTGCGCGAATGACAGGCTTAGGTAATGATTTTACATTACTAAAGAACCTGCCGGGAGAAAAGCAAAATAGTGCCGTCACAATCTGCCCTAACCCCGCCCGTTCAACCTTCAGCATCAATTCCAAGGCACCGGGAATTTTAAGCTTATACAACAATTCCGGCCAACTGCTAAGCAGCAGGCCCTGCCACCCGGGCACCACCATTGATGTTTCAGAATTAAGCCCGGGCCTTTACATGTATCGTTTCCAAAACGAGCATGGAATGAACACAGGCAAACTGGTTAAAGAGTAAAACAAAACGCAAACCCCATACTTCCGCCACCCAATTAAACTAGCCCTATACCGCCAATGCCTTGAAACCCTCTGTTCCCGTTTTTATAATATTTGCCGTCTTGCTGTGCAGCCATTGCTTTAAGGCCAAAGCCCAGCAGGGCCACCCCATACCCCTGGACACCCTGCAGGTTCCTGCAAGCCTGGAAACCCCGCAGCCCGACACCGCCAAGCCCAAGCCCCCCGCCGACCCGTACAGCTATCGCGATGCGTATAACCGCAACTTAAACCGGATAGACAGCCCGTATCCCCAAGCCAGGTTCAAACGCCGCAACCGCTATAGCGATTACGGAGACTGGATTGAAAGCCGAACGCAAATAAGTATAGGTTTTGGTTATTCCCTGGCACCTGTGCAATTTGTAAAAGTTACCGCGGCTAAAACCGGCGGCTTTGCCATCAGCCTGGGCATTGCCCACATGCTACGGTCAACCGACAAAGTACAGCTGATTTTCAACTTTGAAGCCAGGCACTTCAAACGCCCCGATACCAATTTTTACTATGCCAACCACATGCGGCATTGGTACCGCAGCAACAGCATTTTCAGCCTGAACGCCGGGATTAGGAACCCAATACCCGGTAACCTTTTTTATTCAGAAATTACCGCAGGCATTGCCGGCGTAACTTCAGATGCCTGGTATAATTACAATTCTGTTAACGGGAAAGCCAGGCAGCATTACGATTCGTATTACAATAAAACAACGGCCTCCCTGGGTTTTGGCTTCGGGTATAACCGCATGAAATACGGCAATGGCCGCAATAAGCTCACCGGCGATTTGGCATTCAGAATTTTGGCTGTTTTATCAGATCACCCCTTTTCGGCCTATACGTTTGCCGCCTCACTTTGGATTCCGCAGTTTCGGCGAAAGGGACAGGGGTTTATGATGAGCCGGTTTATTTATATGAAGTGATTATTTTAAAAACGCCATATAAGCTGATATACCAAATCAATTACGGGAATCTTTAAATTGCGGGAAATTTATACCAATGCCCTTATTCCGTCGCCTAAATGCTTATTTATTTCTGACTATAGGTACAGGCATGGCTGCATTTATTGGCAGCCTTTACGGGCTTATATTCAACAGCGATAAAAACAAGGCCATGGATTACGGAGCTGTTGCTGGTCTTATTGCCGCCCAACTTTTGTTCGGCTTACTGTTTATTCGTTTCAAAGGCGGACTTAAATACCTGCTCATTATTTTTTTGCCGATCCCGGCATTAAGCCTTACTTACTATTGCGCAGCCAACAGCCCCTTCCGTGGCCATTCAGATGTATATGGCTATACTGATATTGTTATAATAGCCCTGCTTGCCAACACCCTGGTTTTGGAGCAGTATTACCGTATTGAACAATATATACTGAATCGAAAACCGGCCGGCTGATGCCCTTTATGGGTATGAATCTTATTTAGAATCATTTGGAATACGCTTAAAAACCCCGCTGAACCATGCTTAAAGCCCTGCATTTTTCCTGCCCGGACGAATTTTAAAAGAAAAAAAAGCATATTTGCGTTCCGAATCCCCAAAAAGCCAAGCCCGATGGCCGACAAGCTGTTTTACTTTTTATCATTTGTGGCCATACTCAGCGCCTTAATGGTGGTGTTCAGCAAGAACCCCATTCACAGCGTGCTGTACCTCATACTTACCTTCCTGGCCCTTACCGGCCACTACTTCCTGCTTAACGCCCAGTTCCTGGCCGCCGTAAACCTGATTGTTTACATGGGCGCCATTATGGTGCTTTTCCTATTCGTAATCATGTTCCTGAACATGCGCGAGGAAACAGCCGGGCACCGAAGCTTTATCAGTAAAGCGGCAGCATGCCTTGCAGGCGCCGTATTGCTGCTCGTTATGGTGGCAGCCCTTTGGGATGCCGAACGCAGCAGCAACGTAACCGCCTACAACGGGCAGATTGGCCTGGTTGAAAACCTGGGCAAGGTGCTCTTTAACGATTATTTGCTGCCTTTCGAGCTGGCCTCAATACTCTTCCTTTCGGCAATGGTGGGCGCGGTTATGCTCGGCAAACGTGAAGAAGGAGAAAAGAATTCGTTTTAAGTACTAAATTTGTCGGCCTTGGCCGTAAACATATATACCGCTTAAGCAAAGCGCAAACCCCCGAATACCGCGCAGCTAAGCGTATTTGCAACAAAATTTACAGCGCAGTTTAAAGGCGCCGTTCCATGCAAAACGTAACCGAAGTAATTACCAAAGTACCGCTGAACCACTATGTGCTGTTCAGCTGTGCGCTGTTTGTTATTGGTATTGTGGGCGTGCTGGTGCGCCGCAATGCGCTCATTATTTTCATGAGCGTAGAGCTTATGCTGAATGCCGTAAACATTCTGCTGGCCGCTTTCAGCACCTATCGCTCAGACCCTAACGGGCAGATATTCGTGTTCTTTATTATGGCTGTGGCCGCTGCCGAAGTTACTGTAGGCCTCGCCATTATTGTAATGATTTACCGCAACCTGCGCACAACCGACATAAATATACTGAACCGCCTAAAATGGTAGCAGGCCTGTTAAAGGCCTTAATATCAACCCGATTCAGCTAAGTTAATAATATCAGGAAGAACTAAATGCTCACAACTAAATCCGGACTCCTGGCAGCACTTATTCCCTTACTGCCGCTGCTTGGTTTCCTTATCAATGGCCTTGGTTTCCGCAGGCTGCCCATAAAGGCTGCCGCTGCCGTTGGCATTGGCGCTGCTTTTGGTTCTTTTGTGCTCTCCTGCCTGCTCTTTAATGATTTTTTGGCCAACGGTTCCGTAGCCACCCGCATCACCTATTTCAACTGGATTTCTTCAGGCGCTTTCAGCATAGATTTCAGCTTCCAGATAGATCAATTGAGCCTGATAATGCTCATGATCATTACAGGCGTAGGCACCTTAATCCACCTTTATTCAGACGGCTATATGCTGCACGATAAAGGTTTCGGCAAGTTCTTCGCATTCCTGAATTTATTCCTTTTCAACATGCTGCTGCTTGTTTTGGGCAGCAACTATGTAATCATGTTCATAGGCTGGGAAGGCGTAGGGCTCTGCTCTTACCTGCTCATTGGCTATTGGAACACCAATACCGCTTATAATAATGCCGCCCGCAAAGCCTTTATCATGAACCGCATTGGTGATTTGGGTTTCCTGCTGGGCATCTTCATGCTTATCAGCTATTTCGGAACCACCGAATACGCCGAAATTTTCAGCAAGGCCCGTTCAACCTTCCCGGTTAACGATGTGGCCATTGTGGCCATTACCGCCCTTCTTTTTGTAGGCGCAACCGGCAAGAGCGCACAAATTCCCCTGTTCACCTGGCTGCCCGATGCAATGGCAGGCCCTACCCCTGTATCTGCGCTTATTCACGCAGCTACCATGGTTACGGCCGGTATATATATGGTTATACGCAGCAACGTGTTATATGCCCTTGCCCCGGCAACCCTTGAGGTTGTGGGCATAATAGGCCTTGCAACAGCCCTGTTTGCCGCCACCATAGGCATTTTCCAGAACGATATTAAGAAAGTGCTTGCTTACTCTACTGTGAGCCAGCTTGGCTATATGTTCCTTGCCCTCGGCGTAGGCGCTTATACGGCGAGCATGTTCCACGTAATTACGCATGCATTCTTTAAAGCCCTTTTATTCCTTGGCGCAGGCAGCGTAATACATGCCATGAGCGAGGAGCAGGATATTCGCCGTATGGGCGGCCTGAGCAAAGCCCTCCCGGTTACATATATAACATTCCTTGTAGGTACCATTGCCATTGCGGGTATTCCGCCCTTCAGCGGCTTTTTCAGCAAAGATGAAATTTTGGCGCATGTGTATGCGCACAGCCCCGTTATGTGGGGTTTCGGGGTGCTGACCTCATTAATGACCTCGTTCTACATGTTCCGCCTGCTGTTCTTAACCTTCAGCGGCGATTTCAGGGGTAACGAGCACCAGAAGAGCCATTTGCACGAGTCGCCGGTGAGCATGCTTATACCGTTAGTGGTATTGGCTATGGCTGCTGCCGCAGGCGGTTTGCTCGGTTTGCCCGAAGTATTCAGCCATCACCATTTGCTGAGCGAGTTTATGGCTCCCCTGTTCGCGCAGGCAGATGCCGCACCCAGCCTGCTGAACCACCATGTGCCTTCGCATTCCGAAGAAATTACGCTCATGGCGGTATCGGTTGCGGCTGCGTTGGTTGCAATGGGCCTGGCCTGGTTCATGTTTGTGAGCCAAAAGAAACGCCCGGCTGCCGAAGACGAGAAGCTTGGCTTCCTGCAAAACCTGGTCTACAACAAATACTATATAGATGAGCTGTACGACAACCTGGTTGTTACGCCGCTCAACGCCCTGAGCCGTTTCTTCAGCTCGGTTATGGAAGTATTGGTGATAGATAACATTGTGAATGCCGTAGGTAAGGCCGTTGAAGGCGGCGGCGCCATGCTGCGCCGAACCCAAACAGGCGCTATAGGCGTTTACGTATTCATTATGGTTATTGCGGTTACGGCTATATTGCTGTTTAACTTCGGTATACATATTTAAGCCTGTTTCGGGAAGCTTGCATCATCCTGCCTTGGTTGGGGTTCAGGCATATCCAATAAGGCTCAGAAGGCAAATTGAGATATTCGCCTTTCAGTTCTTCAAAAGATATTGCCCTTTCCTGCTGCTTTAAAAGGCAGGGGAGCATTTAAAGGGATAAAGCATAAAATTTTATTGCCCGGCCTTAAAAACCGGTACCCACAATACTATTGCCCTTCGCAGCCTGCGAACTGATGATAACACTGTTAATCCTTCTTTTTCCCCTCGCAGCCGGGCTGCTGATGCTGCTCCTGCGCGGCGAGGTGCCCCGCTATGCCGCACTGGCATTTACGCTGATTGAACTGGTTTTTGCAGGTCATGCCGCATACTACTTCGATTTGAGTCCCGAGAACGCAGGCGGCGTACAAATGGCATTCAGCATTCCCTGGATAAAATCGGCGGGCCTGAGTTTCAGCGTGGGTATGGATGGCATAAGCCTTATTTTGGTGCTGTTGAGCACTATCCTGCTCCCGATTATCGTACTCAGCACTTTCGATAACAAGACTTTACAGGCCTGGAATACTGCACCTGCTTTTTACGGCCTCATGCTCATTATGCAGAGCGGCCTCATTGGCGTATTCGTAGCGCAGGATGCATTCCTGTTTTACTTCTTCTGGGAAATGGCCCTTATACCTATTTACTTCATATCGGGTATTTGGGGCGGCGAAAGGCGCATTAAGGTTACCTTTAAGTTCTTCATTTATACCATTTTCGGCAGCTTGTTTATGCTGGTGGGTTTGGTTGCGCTTTGGTACCAGACAAGATACCTGCCCGGCGGCTACAGCGGCTCATTAGAGTCTATTTATGCTGTTGGCCGTAACCTTAGCGGAAACGTGCAGTGCTGGCTGTTCTGGATGCTCTTTATAGCATTCGCTATTAAAATGCCGGTTTTCCCTTTCCATACCTGGCAACCCGATACTTATACCGAGGCCCCTGCCGCAGGTACCATGCTGCTCAGCGGCATTATGCTGAAAATGGGCATTTATGGCGTTATCCGCTGGCTGCTGCCTGTTGTGCCGGAAGGTGTGCACTGCTGGGGACCAACGGTTATGACCTTATCGGTTATCGGTATAATCTACGGCTCTGTAATAGCATTAAGGCAGAAAGACATAAAGCGCCTGGTGGCTTATTCATCTTTCGCGCACGTTGGCTTAATGGCGGCGGGTGTATTCTCGCTTACTTTCAGCGGCATGCACGGGGCGGTTATTCAAATGCTGAGCCACGGTGTTTGCGTGGTAGGCCTGTTTGCCGTTATTGAGTTTGTGCAGCGCCGTACCCACAGCCGCGATATAGACAGGCTGGGCGGTATTACCCAAAGCAGCGCATCACTTACCGTTTACTTCATGATTTTAATGCTCGGTTCGGTGGCATTGCCCCTGACCAGCGGTTTCGTAGGCGAATTCCTGCTGCTGAAAGGCGTGTATGAATGGGGCATGAACCAAGGCTGGCTTTGGTTTGGCGCTGTGGCCGGCTTAACCATAATATTGGGAGCGGTTTACATGCTTCGCCTGTTCCAGGGAGTTATGTTCGGGCAGAAGAGCGAGCTTACTGTTAAGTTCGACGGCCTTACCTCGGCAGAAACATTTACCCTCATTCCCCTTTGCGCCCTGGTGCTTTGGATTGGCGTGGCCCCCGACAGCTTCCTTGACCTTTGCGGCCCGGCCGTAGACAAGCTGCTGAAGCAGGCCGCCCTGGTTAGGTAAGAACCGGCTGTTATTCATCAGCCGAACAGGTACAGTTGTTTTAAGCCGAAGCTTAGGCAACTGCCAGATTTAAAGAATACAAAACAGGGCATTAGCCCGAAGAACATAAACCGGAAATAACCATATCAGGGTAAGCCGGGCCAAATGCAAAAAGCGCCAAAGCCCCTTGCCACGATACATTATAGCCCTTACCCCTTAAAAACGCCTTGCTTCCTATAATAGTTCTTTCGGTACTGGGTATAGTCACTCTTTTCCTTGGCTTCGCTAAAAGCAAAGCCATACAGATGCCCTTTGCCATGTTTTCGGTGCTGCTGGCCCTTATTTCCAATTTCGTGGAATGGGACCAAACGCTCATGTATTTCGGCTCGTTCAACAACGGCATGATGAATACCGACCGTGTGGCAGATGCCTTTACGGCCATTATTCTTGCATCGGCGCTCATGGTAATTCCGCTTAGCGAGCAATACGTAAAACGCCTGCACTCGCAGCCCGCCGAATACTTCAGCATCATGATTTTCAGCCTCGTAGGCGCCATTATGATGGTTACTTACGAGAACCTGCTCATGCTTTTCCTCGGCATAGAAATACTGAGCATAAGCCTGTATGTACTTACCGGCTCTAACAAGCGTGATCTGAAGGGCAACGAAGCAGCCCTGAAATACCTGCTGATGGGCAGCTTTGCCACGGGTATCATGCTTTTCGGGGTAACACTTATTTATGGTGCATCGGGCAGCTTCAGCCTCCCGGAAATTGCCACCTATACCGAGCTCCGTGCCAATACCACATCTTTAATGCTGCTGATGGGCCTTATTTTGGTGGTCATTGGTATATTGTTTAAGCTCAGCGCCGCCCCCTTCCACTTCTGGACACCTGATGTGTACGAAGGCGCACCAACCGTATTTACCGCTTTCATGAGCACCGTGGTTAAAACCGCCGGTTTTGCTGCCCTCTGGAAACTGCTAAGCACCTGCTTCCCAGATATTTACAGCCAGTGGTGGCCAACAGTGGCAGCCATAGCCATTATATCATTAGTGGTAGGTAACGTTATAGCCACGCAGCAGGACAGCTTTAAGCGTATGCTGGCCTATTCGGGCATCAGCCATGCCGGGTATATGCTTTTGGCCGTTGCGGCCATGGGCAAGGTAAGCACCATGAGCATTTTGTTTTACAGCATCAGCTATTCGGCGGCCACTATAGCGGCTTTCGGGGTACTTATTGCGGTATCGGCTAAACGCGGCTCAGATAATTACGACAGCTTTAACGGCCTTGCCACCACCGACCGTACATCGGCGGCAGTGCTCACCATTGCTATGTGCTCATTGGCCGGTATTCCTTTAACGGCAGGTTTCTTCGGTAAGTTTTTTGTATTTGCCGCCGCCCTCGAAAGGGGATGGGTTTGGCTGCTTGTTGCCGCCGTGCTTATGAGCGCAGTGGGTATTTACTACTATTTCAGGGTGGTAATAGCCATGTATATGCGCCCCGGCAGCAACGAAAAAATTGAAATGAGCGGCACCTTCAGGTTGGTTCTGTTGGTTTGCACTGCCGTTACCCTGCTGCTCGGCGTTTGGCCGAATGTTTTAGGGGTATAGGAATAGCTTATTCTTGTTTTTCCTTTGTTTAAGCAGGCTGAACAGCTATGTATGATCTTTCTGTAGAGGAGATAAAAGACTTTATCCTGGCCATGATGTATTTCCGTTCCGACAGGCTTTTTGCGGGCGCTGGTATTTTTCCCAAGGCAGAATTACAGGCTTTTTCGCTCATGAGGCAGGTTCCCATGCCCACCGATTACATTATTGCGCAAGCCATACATGAGCTCAGTAACCACAAGCTGATTACTTATGAGACTAAGGGATCGGAAGATAATATTGTGGTGCATTACCCCGGCGGAGCCATAAACCGGTGGGCCGAAACAGATTCTTTTTCTGACCCCGTTAAGAGCGTGGTTGAGAAGTACGGGCTGGTTAAGAAGGTTTAGGGAGGCAGCCGGAAGGTTTATAGCGACAAATTGCCGCTTGTGTAGTTATTTAGCCAATTGCCTATATTGTGTTGTGTTGTGTTTTATATAGGTTCTTATTTGGCGTTACTTGGTTGCTTATTTGTAATTCGTATAAATAAGCAGTGTTAAATTGTAACAAAATGGCAGCTACGGAATACACTAAATTCACAGCACAGCAAATTGCTCAGTTTTTTATTTCAAAGGCAAACGAATCTGGCGAAGTAATGTCCTTAATGAAATTGCTTAAGCTTGTTTATATTGCTCAAGGAGTACATTTAGTGCGCAGCAATGGTCTCCCTCTTTTTGAGGATCGTATTTGTGCATGGACTTATGGGCCTGTGGTTGAGAATTTATATCATCTCTACAAACGGTTTGGAAATGGTCATATTTTTGATTCTGAACCTTTAAGTGTCGAAGTTTCGAATGATACCAAGGTTATGTATGAATTGCAATCCGTTTGGAAGACATTTGGAAAATGGACTGCAATTAAGCTTTCAAACTGGACACATGAAAAAGATTCACCTTGGGATATTGTTTGGAATAAGCAAAAGGGAAATGCAATAAAAAGTGCCCCAATTCCAAATCAGATAATTTTAAATTATTTTGTTAAATTTGTGAAAAAAGAAGATGGATCAACTTCTGAATAGTGAGACAATTCCAGATGATTCAATAATTATTGAGCCACGTGGCGTCAAAGAAAGTGCCGACATTTTGTCATGGAGGAAATACACTCCTTTCAAATGGACAGATAAAACGAAAGGTATTATAAGGCATATATCCAATACGATTGCTCGGGTGTTAATTACGTGTTGGGCTTGTTGGATTGTTCAAAATTTTTTGCATAAAACACTGTATATTGTACTTCAAGAACAAGAGATTCTTAAGGAACAGAAAACGCACCTTTCAGATATTGTTGTTATTACTCTGCTTTCTACTACTACGTTAAATGTACTTGGATTAACATACATAATATTAAAAGGCCTGTTTCCTACAAAGGCTGTTAAAACACAGATTTCAACACCAGCTATTCCATCTATGCCACAAGCGTAAATTATTTGTCCCCCGGTTCTGCTTGCTAATTATATTAAGTTGCGAATTAATTGTAAATTGCAATTTTGACTTGAATGGATTTAATAATTTCTTTCACAGATTTAAATGCTATTTGTAAGAGTTAAGCAGGCTCACACAATAACAGGAGCAACAGGTAGCTTACAGTAAACGAGCTGATTTTTCGGAAATGAACTTGCTAGGTTATCCCTTGGAGTTTTTTGGGTTCCGCATTCCCGCCGTTGGTAATGAATGGCAGGCAAAGGGTTCTTTTCTGCGGGCCTTATGAATTTATGCCCCGGCCCTATTTGCAAAGATTTTCCCTTCCCTGTCTAACCTTCGCGCCTGCCCTCGTTTCCCAATCCCTTTTTCCGTATTTTTGTATTTATGCCCGACCAAAGCAAAATTACTTCTGCCGACGTAAGCCTGCCCGCTTCCGCGGCAGATAATTATATACCTGCCCAACCCCTGCCCGCACCCGACCCGACAGGTCATGATTTTATCGAAATTTTCGGGGCAAGGGAGCATAATTTAAAGAATATAAATGTCCGCATACCCCGCAACCGACTGGTTGTTTTAACGGGAATAAGCGGCAGCGGTAAAAGCTCATTGGCCTTCGATACCATTTATGCCGAAGGACAGCGCCGCTATATGGAAAGCTTCAGCGCCTATGCCCGTTCTTTCCTCGGCGATATGGAGCGCCCCGATGTGGATAAAATTAACGGGCTGAGCCCCGTTATCAGCATAGAACAGAAAACCACCGGTCGCAACCCACGCAGTACTGTAGGCACCATTACCGAGATCTACGATTTTATGCGCCTGCTCTACGCCCGCACCGGCGAGGCATACAGCTACGTTACCGGCGAGAAAATGGTGAAGCAAAGCGAGGATCAGATTATAGACCTCATACTGGCCGACTTCGATACCAAAAAGCTGAGCATCCTGGCCCCTGTTGTAAAAGGCCGTAAAGGCCATTACAAGGAGCTTTTTGTTGAGATACGCAAAATGGGTTTCACCAAGGTGCGCGTTGACGGCGATATGCAGGAAATTGCCCCCAAAATGCAGCTCGACCGTTACAAGACCCATGATATAGAGATTGTAATAGACCGCATTCTGGTTAGCCCCGAAGATCGTTTCAGGCTGGCGCAAAGTGTGCAGGTAGCCCTGAAGCACGGCAAAGGCCTCATGTTCGTGCAGGGGGAAGATGGCGTAAGCAAAGCTTTTTCGCAGTTCCTGATGTGCCCAACCAGCGGCATTTCTTATGATGAGCCTGCACCTAACAGCTTCAGCTTTAACAGCCCTTACGGCGCCTGCCCGGTCTGCAACGGCCTGGGGGCCATTGAGGAGGTAAGCGAGGATATGATAATTCCGGACAGCAGCCTGAGCATAAGCCGGGGCGGCATTGCCCCCCTGGGCGAGTACCGCGACATCTGGATGTTTAACCAGCTTGAAGAGCTCTTTAAGCAGCATAAGCAGAACATCAGCAAGCCCATTAACGAGCTGCCCGAAGAGATAGTTGATATCATACTTTACGGCAGCAAAGAGGCGCTTAAAATGCGTACCAAAACCAGCAACCGCGCTTACGAAAGCAAGTACGAGGGTATTATTCCCTTCCTGAAAAAGCAATATGCCGAAGGTTCGGAGCAGAGCCGGGAATGGGTAAGGGAATACATGTCGGTGAGCGTTTGCCCGGAATGCAAGGGCATGCGCCTGAAAAAGGAAAGCCTTCATTTCCTCATCGACGGGCAGAATATTATGCAGCTTGCCCAAAAGGGTATTCGCGGCCTGGGCAACTGGTTTGCCGGTCTCGAAACCAGGCTCAGCGACAGGCAAAATATGATTGCTGCCGAAATTCTGAAGGAAATTCGCAAGCGAATAGGCTTTATGCTTGATGTGGGGCTTGATTACCTGACCCTTGACCGCCCCATGCAGACCCTCAGCGGCGGCGAGGCGCAGCGTATTCGTTTGGCTACCCAAATAGGCACCCAACTGGTAGGTGTACTGTATATTCTTGATGAACCCAGCATAGGCCTGCACCAGCGCGACAACGTAAAGCTGATTACCGCACTGCAAAACCTGCGCGATATAGGCAATTCGGTATTGGTGGTGGAGCATGATAAAGACATGATGCTCCATGCCGACCATATTGTAGACATAGGCCCTGGTGCAGGCAGGCACGGCGGCACCGTAGTAGCACAGGGTACCCCCGAAGAATTTCTCCGTTCAGATGCCGCCACCGCCAAGTACCTGGATGGCCGGCTCGGCATAAAGCTTCCTGCCTGGCGCAGGCCCGGCAACGGCAAATTTCTTGAGCTGCTTGGCGCGCGGGGCAATAACCTGAAATTTGTAAACCTGAAACTGCCGCTCGGCTCTATGGTTTGCATAACGGGTGTATCGGGCAGCGGCAAGAGCTCGCTTATACATGATACCCTGTTCCCTATTCTGAACCGCCACTTCTTCCGCTCAAAGCGCGATGCATTGGCTTACGACAGCATAGAAGGCCTTGAGCATATTGACAAGGTGATAGAGGTAGACCAAAGCCCCATTGGCCGCACCCCGCGCAGTAACCCGGCCACCTATACCGGTGTTTTCTCCGATATTCGCACCCTGTTTACCCAGTTGCCCGAAAGCAAGATTCGCGGCTACAAGCCCGGCCGTTTCAGCTTTAACGTAAAAGGCGGCCGCTGCGAAGGCTGCGAAGGCGCCGGCATGAAGCTCATTGAAATGGAGTTTCTGCCCAACGTGCATGTGCTCTGCGAAGTATGCAAAGGCAAACGCTACAACCGCGAAACCAACGAAGTGCGCTTTAAGGGCAAGAGTATTGCCGATATATTGGACATGACCGTGGAGCAGGGCACCGATTTCTTCGAGCACCAGCCTGCCATTGCCCGCCGCATAAAAACCCTGAACGATGTAGGCCTGGGTTATATCACCCTTGGTCAGCATGCCACCACCCTCAGCGGCGGCGAGGCGCAGCGCGTAAAGCTGGCCACCGAGCTCAGCAAGAAAGACACCGGCAAAACCCTCTATATACTTGACGAACCCACCACCGGCCTGCATTTCAGCGATATTCACCATTTGCTGAATGTATTGCAGAAACTGGTAGATAAGGGGAATTCGGTGCTCATTATTGAGCATAACCTCGATATTATAAAAGCCGCAGATTACATCATAGATCTCGGCCCCGACGGCGGAGACAAAGGCGGTGAAATTGTAGCCGAAGGCACCCCCGAGCAGGTGGCTGAAAGCACAAGGGGCTTTACCGCCCCCTTCCTGAAAGAAGAACTGCGTACCTCTTACCGCATGAGTCCCGAGGAAATGCCTGAAACCGCCAGGGTGCCTGAGCGCAGCTCGGCAAGGGCATCGGGTGAACCGCCTAAGGAGGAAAAGGTAGTGAAGCCTAAAAAGAGCAGGCGGCCGGTAGCCTATGGCCCAGCTGAAGCGCCTGGGGCAGCAGAAAACGAGGAAGACTCAGAAAGCGGTGCACCGGCAGGCGTTAAGGCTGTAAAAGCTACAGCAGCACCCAAGCCAAAAGCCGAGAAACCTGCTAAACCTACTCCTGCCGAGGCTGCTAAAAAGCCCCGCAAAAAGAAAACCGAAATGCCCGATATAGCCGCGCCCGACGAGCCGGAAGAATAACCGGGATTAAATACTCTAAAACACATTGCCCCATATTTTCGGGCAGCAACCGGGCAGTTAAATGCAAGTTTGCTGTCCGGGAAATTACCTGTACAGGCTCCTATGAAACAATATTTTGCCCTGCTTTTACCTGCAGCCATGCTCTGCGCCGCCGCCCTTTTTTCCGGCTGCGACAGCGCCCGCATCAGCGAGCAGCATTATGATATTACCGAAGGCAAATGGTACGAAGACAGCGTTGCCCGCTTTCCTTTCCGTATAGAAGACCCTGCACAGGCTGCCGATATCAGCTACAATGTGCGCAGTACCGATAAATATCCCTATTACAACCTCTACGTAACTTATTACCTGGAAGACAGCGCCGGCCGCCTCCTCAGCAGCCGACTGCACGATATTCGCCTGGCCGACCCTGTTACCGGCGAGCCATACGGCGAAGGCATAGGCGATATTTATGATTTAAAAGTGCGCGCTATCCAAAATGTAAAGTTCCCGTATAAGGGCAATTATACCCTGAAAGTAAAGCAGTACATGCGCGAAAACCCGCTTGCCGGCATAGAGGCAATTGGCATACGGGTGGCAAAGGCTGGGGAGGAGTAGAGTTAAAAAAGTAATGCATGAAAATCATAGCTCTTAGATAAAGCGATGACAGGGCTTTTATAAATACTTCCGAATACGAATATTTCAGCGAATTCGTTATATTTGTTTAGGGCTAATTTATCAATACAATTAAAACCCAAAGGCATGAAAACGGTACTTTTAGAAATAAACGACGACAAAGCATATAAGGCTATTGAAGACCTTGCCGAACAAAAGATAATTACTGTTCTTAGAAATAGTGAGTATTCTGAAGAGCCTGCAATAGAATGGCGTAAAACCCGGTTTTCAATAAATGATGTAGATGGGCTGTCTGATGAAACAGCTGCCAAAATACTGCAACATATTAAAGAAGGCAGAGGTGAGTGAAACCAGGAACTATTTAATTGATTCTAATGTAGTAATTTATTACCTCAACAAGCAATTGCCTGCCGCAGGAATGAACTACCTCGAAATGGTAATGGGTGCTGAGCCTTGGATCTCCGTGGTTACTAAAATTGAAGTTTTAGGTTATGAAATGGATAGTAAATCTTATAATGAAATTGTAACTTTCCTGAACGCGGTTGGCATTATTGGTTTACAAAACAACATTGCAAACCGTACAATTTTAATTCGCCGCAGACACAAACTTAAGCTTGGCGACGCCATTATTGCCGCCACCGCCCTCGTTTATGATTTCGAATTAATTACCCGCAATACCGCCGATTTCAAAAAAGTACCCGGCTTGAAATTGGTAAACCCGCATGAATTATAAAAACCGGTTAATTGCATTGCGGCCTTATTTGAACTTTATAAGTACAACTTGAGTACTGCACACTTTATAACCAAACTGTGAACCCGGAATCCAGTCAGGCATGGTGGCAGCAACACGCAAAGCTTCTTTATCAATAATATCATTACCCGAGGTGCCCAAGCCTCCACAAATTTTAAAAGACTCCAAACCTCCTGTTTTGTTAACAATAAACAAAACGAATGCTCTCCGCTTTTTTGCTTTTGTATTTCGCAGGGCTTGCCTGAGCTCGGGAGTATAATTAATGTTTGCGGCCAACAGCCAATCCATCTGTGCTTTATCACCCGGGTACCTGGCTGGTGTATCGCACATGGTAAACACTTCTTCAGCACAAGACATAATGTGCTTTTTAGACTCGAATACCTGAATTGCGCTGTCGTGCTGCAGCTTGTATCGCTTAATTAGCGTACTGTCTGTTAAAGCCTGCTGCGCTTTAGCCGAAGAACAGCTGAATACCATAAAAACGAGCAAAGCAATTCCGTTAAGGGAAACCCTTTGAATTAATACTTCCAAAACTTAAGAATCAGGTTTTATGTTGCCGCAAATTAAGCAATTAATTCCCGTCGGCATACCTGCGTTTTTCCAGGCTGAATTCAACGGGTAAAACCATTACCTCGCTTACCTTGGCTTTGTCTTTGCCGGTGCCCAGGGTGGGCGCCAGCCAGCGGGGCATGGCTTTAACAGCCCTTACCGCCTCTTTGTTGAATACGTTCTGAATTCGCGGCGGCGCATTCAGGCTGCGTACCACCTGCACATTGTTGAGCGTACCGGCCGAGTCTACCACGAATTCCACGAAAACACGGCCCTGGTACTTTTTCTTCAGGCCTTGTTTGGGGTATTTAATGGTGCGCTGCATAAAAGCGAACAGGCTGTCGGGTCCGCCGGGGAAATGGGTGCCGTGCTCTGCAAAGGCAGTATCTTTAATGGCTTTGTGCAGCTTATGTACCCCTTGGGGGTCGCCGATTTGGGCGTACAGGCGACTCACAGATGTAACTGTGAGCAGGAGCAGGGTAAAAAGACAGGTTCGCATGGCTTCCGGTGGAAATTAAATGGTGATTATACAATTAACCGGCATGGCGAATGCTAAAATGCAATATTTATGGTCAGGCTTTGGCAAACCTTAACCCAACCATCGGGTACCTGGTGTTCTGCCGGCACCCAATCGGGCATTGATTTCAGCAGGCGTACGGCCTCAAGGTCGTAAGCTTCGTTCATGCTTTCAATAACCTGTACATCCTTTATTGTGCCGGTTTTATCTGTCATAAAACCAAGCACTACTTTTCCCTTAAGTTTAGTCTCGCCCGAAGCTGCAGAAGGGTCTTCAAGATTCTGGTAAATGTACCTTTCAAGCGCAACTGAACCACCGGGAAAATGCGAAGGGCGTTCAACATCGGTATAATATGCATCGCACCAGGCCGTGGTAGCCGTGGCCTGAATATTTTGGCCAATGCAGGAAAAAGATGCAAATAAGAAAAGCAGAGCCAGCCAGGTCTTCACAGGCAGCGCCGAAGCTTTTGGTACTATTGCATGGGTGGGGTGTATTAATGGGGTAGTAAAGCTCAATGTAACAGTAATTTAAAGCGTACTATCTTTACAAATATATATACTCGTTTATTGATTCAGGTAACATGTATAAATAAAAAAGGGGCTAACGCCCCTTGCAAGATGTATGTAAGGTTTTGCCTGCTGCTTACTCTTTATCAGCGGCTTTCTTTTGTGAAGCTTTTTCATTTCCGAGAATGAAATTTAAGGGCAGCAGGAATTCGCTGCAAACTTTTTCGGGGCCGTGCTCCATATTGTTTTCTGCGGGCTGCCAAACGGGCATCAGCTTGGCAACGCGTAAGGCTTCCCGGTCAAGATCACTGTTGCCGCTGCTTTTGGCAATTTTAAATTGGCTGAGCGCCCCGTATTTATCCACAACAAAAGCCACAAGAGAGGTTCCTTCCGCGCCTGTTTTAAGTGCAGAAGCCGGGTATTTAAGATTTTTGTCTGTAAATGCGCTCATGGCTGCTTTTCCGCCGGGGAAGCTTGCGTTCTTATCTGTTTTTTTAAATATGTTGCCGCACTCGGGGGTAAATTTATCGGTTTGCAGGGTGGCTGCCTTTTTAGCATTGCTTTGCGCCGAAAGGCTTATGGCCGAAAAGCAGCAAACAGTAAGAGCAAACAGCTTAATATGGCTTTTTATATGTAACATATTGATATTAAAGAATTGATTTATAAAGTGAAAGCAAAGGATTTAAGCGGTATTAAATTGGGCAGGCGGAAACAGGGCATAAAAGGCCCGGCAGCATAGGTAAGAATGCTGCGGGGCAAATATGGCCCATATAAACGGCATTTGACAGCCTGTTATTTATGCCCCGGTGCGCTTACGGGCATAACCGGCGCCACATCGGCTTTGAAAGATACGGGGATTACCATTTTCTGGCAAACTTTTGTTCCGGCGGGTTCCTCGGCTGGGCTCCAGTTGGCGGGCATGGCCTTGGTTACGCGCAGGGCCTCATCGTCGAGCGATGTGTTTCCGCTGCTGCGGAGCAGGGTAAAATCATCGGGACGACCCTTGGTATCTACTATGAAAGAAATGTAGGCTTTGCCTGAAATGCCCTTTGCTGCCAATTCGGCCGGGTATTTCACATTGCTGCTAATATAGGTAAACAGCGCTTCGTGCCCGCCGGGGAAAAGGGCAGGTACTTTTACATGGCTCAGCGCATTTAGGCAATCATCGGGCGCACCGACGGCGGAAACTGCGTTTTGGGCTTTTGAAACTGTTGCAAAAAAGCCGCAAACCAAGGTAATTATCAGGAAGACATGGTATTTTGGTGTCATGGGTACAGAGGGGAAAAATGCAAATGCAATGTAAATAATTTGCTTAATATGCAATGAAACTTGTAGGACCATGTGTTTGAAAAAGGGTGGTGCTTTTGTATATTTGTAAACAAAGGCCTGACGGTTTTAAGCTTCAGCCTTAATTTTGGTTTAAAAGAGGATTAACGCATTCATATTATGACAAGGCATTTCCTTACTGAGGACAAAACTCTTTGGAAATAAACTGAAAGACCGCGTTATTCTAAAAAGGTCAGGATTGAATTGGCGGCTGCAAAAGCGCTTTTCTTAGAAGAGTTGGCAAATTCAATCAGGGAACTAAATGATTACCTTGCCGGGAAAATAACCGGCACACCGGCTAATTTGTTCCTTGAAGAATTAAAACAGAAAAAAACAAAAAACCTCCCCCTAAAGCCGGAACAGCATTAAGGGGAGGTTTCGTTTTAAAAAGAATCTCAATTTTTTGTACTTACCTGCTTTTGGGTTCTGCCTGTAAAAGCCATCCATGTTACAATGATGCCGGCTAATATAAGCGGTATGCTCAGGTATTGGCCCATATTCAGCGGCAGGTTGTTTTCGAATTCCACCTGGTTCTCTTTGAGAAACTCGTAGAAGAAGCGCAAAGTAAATACCCATATTACAAATATACCGAAGAGGCTCCCCGGGGGCGTGTTTTCGCGCCAACGGTTCCAGAGATAAAGCAGGAGCAAAAAGAGCACTATGCAGGTTAGGGCCTCGTAAAGCTGGGCCGGGTGCCGGGGTACCCCGTAAACAAAGAGCGCAGCGGTAATTACCTTGTTTTGCTCACTGATTACTGTTTGCGGAACAGCATCGAAAAAGCGGTAGTTGTCATTGGTTTCAGAATAGCCGCGCATGGCGTCGGGCAGGTTGCTTTTCAGGAAATTATCTACGGCGGCATGGTTGATTATTCCGGGCGCAAATGTAAAATCCATACGGAGTTTGGGGTAATGAATGCCCTTAACCAGGGTGTCTTTACCGGTGCGCGATATGCCGCTGAGCTTTACCTGTGTTCCGAAATTCTCTTTCACCACATCATGCGCGCTGCGGGCAAACACAAAGGTTTGGGGCGCATCGGCCGGCTTGCCTATAATTTCAGAATTCATAAGGTTGCCGAAACGAATTAAAGCACCGCCCAGGGCAATGGTAATTACCAGCCTGTCGAGCGTGCCGAGATAGCTTTTATTGCGGTTGCGGGCGTAGAGCCAAATGCCGAACAGTATGCCGGCGGTTGCCCCGTGGCTGGCAAGCCCGCCCTTCCATACTTTAAGAATTTCAATGGGGTGGCTCAGGAAATAACCGGGCTCATAAAACAGGCAATGCCCCAGCCTTGCGCCTATAACAACAGCCGCAACCATGTAAACCGATATGGCATCGAGCTCGCGGGCGGGCTGCTTTTCGGTTTTAAGAATATGGGCCATTATAAACTGCCCAACCAGGAATGCCGAGGCAAAGAAAAGCCCGTACCAGCGTACCCCGAAAGCAGGTTCGTCAGAAAAAGCGGCAAGAATTTCAGGGGCTGTATCCCAGAGAATAAAAGAAAGCATAGTGAAACAGGCTGAGGCAACCGGGTTAATTTTTTACCGGCAGCCTAACGGGCAGGCAAGGTACGGTCAAATACAGAAAATTGCCCGATTAAATGTACGAGGAGGCATAGTGCAGGGTTTTATGGCTTATTTTCTTTTTAAACTACAAAAATGTGAACATTACATGTTTACACAGGGCCCTGCTTATCTGTATTTCATTGCCGTCTGCAATTGATTGCATAAACGTTACAAAAAGGCATAAAGTACACATCGGTCCTTTTTTCGTTTATTTTAACCATATTTGGCCCTGATTTCAAAAAAGGTTTTAATCGCCTGCAATTCTTACTATGTCACAACTTTACCGCCACATTTTTAGCCGGGCTTCTATAGTGCCTGCAATGGTTCTGGCCTTCTTTTTTTCGGCCTGCGACCTCACAGATCTCGACAAAAGCAAATTCGACAGCTATACGCCTGATTTTGCCACCCAAATTATTAATGCCGATATGAACCTCGGCAATATTGTGGCAGAACGTGTTAAAGACAGCTCATTGCGCGTTTTTACCGGCGCCGATAAGTTTTACTACTTCAGCGCCACTACTATAAAGTACAGCAAAACCCTTGAAGAGGCATT
This sequence comes from Bacteroidota bacterium, assembly GCA_040388605.1. Classification (GTDB taxonomy): domain Bacteria; phylum Bacteroidota; class Bacteroidia; order Cytophagales; family Flexibacteraceae; genus JAZKBN01. Next base: position 61,725 of record JAZKBN010000015.1, read on the forward strand.
GGCCCTGCCAAGGTCGCAGCCCGGAAATCTTGATTTCCCGGCCTTCCCGGCTTCTGTACCGGCTACCGCCACTACCATGAACCGTACATGGACATTCGATGCAGGCGATGCGGATGCTGCCCTGACAGAAAAGCGCAAGCTGAAATACATTCTTATGAAAAGCGGCAACATCAGCGTAAGGGTTAACAGCAATAATTTAGGTACCAGGGTAAAAGCTACCATGACCTTTTTGGGCATTGCCAAACCCGAAACGCCGAACACCAATTTCAGCGTAAGTGTTACCCTGCCCGCTACCGATACCGTGGTAAACTTTACTGCCAACCTTACCGGCTATGCCATTGATTTCTCAAAATCCACAACCAATAACTCGGTAACTGTTCAGCTTAATATGGAGCCCATTCCGGCAACGGGCGGCACCTATAATGCAGGCGGGCGTGTAACCTCAGAGGTTAACTTAGAATCTATGGACATTAAATACATAGAAGGTTATTTGGGCGCATTCCACATGAGCGTAGATGAGGCAGATACCCTTGCCCTTAAATTTTTCAACAACTCATTCGACCCTACGAATGAAATGTATTTCATTAACCCAAGGGTTGAATGCTCTATTTACAGCAGCGTGGGCGCCCCAATTATTATGCGCCTGAGCAAAGTGCGCTCTTATACCAAAGCCGGGCAGGTGGCAGATTTGAAGGTTACCAACCCTGCCCTGAATAACCCCCTATACATAAATGTTAACCCGGCCGAAAGAAACCCACTTCTGCTTGGCCTTGCGCCCACTTCTCTCACACGCGGCTATTCATACAGCCGTGTAGACAGCACCAACAGCAACATTACCGCTGTAGCAGGTAAAATTGGCGGCGTGCTTTCCACAGCGCCTAACCGAATTGGCTATACCTTTAATGTAGGCTCAGACAGCAGCAGGCATATTGACTATTGGGGCTTCGATACCAGCCGCATAGGTTTTGTAGGCCACCTTACCCTGCCCCTCGACGGCCGTGTAACCTCTTTCACCGTTCAGGATACCATTACCCTGAACCTGCCTGAATACGACGCAAACGCCGATGTTGAAAAAGTAATTATTAAGCTGCATGCCGAAAACGGCCTGCCGGTTAATGCCGCCGCCAACCTCTATTTCATTACCGATACTGATGAACGTATAGACTCTTTGGTGGAAAGCAAGCTTACAGATGCCAATGCCATCATTATTAAAGGGGCAATGCCCGGTTCCGACGGCAAAGTGCCGGCCGGGGTATCAGAAAAAACAGATCGCAAGTTTGCCGTAACGCATGAGCGCTATAAAAACCTGCTTGATAAGAAAGTAACAAAAGCAATTTTCAAAGCCAGGCTTACCACTACCAATGCGGCTGCCGGCACTATTTCGCGCATCTATCCTGAATACCGCCTCAAGTTGCAGGTGGGGGTAAGAATAGGGGCCAAAATTAACCTGAACGACTAACAGGAGCCCTCAAAAACAAAGAGAAAGACCCAAAGAAAAACAGGCTGACATATCCCCCCAACAGATAGCCCGAAAGACATATAATGAAAAAACTTTTAAACCTGACAGCTGCCCTCGCCCTGCTGATTTGCGCGGTAATCCCGGCATCGGCACAAAGCGAAATGACCCTGCCCTTTATGAACAACATTGGGCAGGCCGCTTACAATAACCCTACCCTGGTGCCTGAATACAAGGTGCAGATTGGCCTGCCGGTTATCAGTAACTTCGGTTACGATTTCCAGAATACAGGCTTCAGCATATCTGATGTTACATACAGCAAAGGCGACAGCACAATTATTAACCCCGGCCTCGCCATTGGCCAGATGACCAATAAGGAATACCTGCATTGGGGCGCATCTACCGATTTACTTTCGGTACGTGTAAAAATTAAAAACGCCTGGTGGATGTTCAACGTGAGCGAAAAGGTTGATTTCCGGTTCGGCTACAGCAAAGACCTTATGCAGCTGGCTTGGGAAGGCAACGGCCCCTTTATGGATCAGCAGCGCAGCGCCGACCTCAGCAGCACCTCACTAAACGCTGTTCACTACCGCGAATACGGCCTGGGCATAACCCAATTGCTGGGCGATAAATGGGTAATAGGCGGTCGCCTGAACCTGCTCTTCGGTAAGTCTAATGCGTATATGACCAAGTCTAACATTACGCTCAATACCGATACCACATCTTTCCTTGTTTCAGGCAATACAGATTATACCCTGAACTACAGCACCGGCAGCACAGATCCCGACCATGCTTTTGATCTCAAGACAGACAAAGACCTGAATAACTACCTGCTTAATACCCAAAATAAGGGTTTCAGCGCCAACTTCGGCCTGAGCTATAAGCCTAATGACAAACTGCAGTTCCACGGCGGCTTTAACGATTTAGGCTTTATTCACTGGAAAAGCAACGTTACCAATTACAGCAACAGCGGCGGCAGCATAGCCCTGCAGGGCCAGAACCTCGATGATTTCCTGCGCGGTAAAAAAGTAACAAAGATTTCTGATTTGCGTGATTCTGTTGAGAACAAGGCAGAGGGTGTGAATACCCACAATGCCTATAACTCAATGCTTACCACCAATGCTTATTTAATGGGCACTTATGTGCTGGCCCGCAACACAAAGCTGGGCGGTGCCGTTTTTGCTGATTTTTACCAGAAAATTCGTCCCTCGGCTACCATTAACCTTGATCAGCGCGTGGGCCGCATAGTAAACCTTGCGCTCAGCTACAGCATACGCAACAGCACATACAATAACATTGGCTTTGCCCTCATGTTTAAGCCGGGGCCGCTGCAATTCTGGGGAACTTCAGATAACCTGCTTGCGCTCAGCAGCGCACGCACCAGCCGCAATTTCAATTTCCGGATGGGCATGAACTTCGTTTTCGGAAAGCTGGTTGTTAAAGATACAGATAAAGACGGCATTCCTGATAAAACAGACGAATGCCCCGAGCTCCCAGGCCTCAAAGCATTCCACGGCTGCCCCGATACCGACAAAGACGGTATTCCTGACCGCGACGATGCCTGCCCCGACCTTTTCGGGTACAGCGAATTTAAAGGCTGCCCCGATACTGATAAGGACAAAGTGCCTGATAACCTTGACGCATGTCCTGATGAAGCCGGCCTGCCTGAATTCAGCGGATGCCCTGACCGCGATAAAGACCGCGTGCCCGATAACAAAGACCTTTGTCCTGATTCGGCAGGAACCGTTGAGATGCAGGGATGCCCTGACCGCGACGGCGATAAGATTATAGACAGCAAAGACGAATGTCCTGATGAGGCCGGAACCATTGAAATGAATGGCTGCCCTGATCGTGACGGCGATAAGGTACGCGACAAGCTTGACCAATGCCCTGATAAGGCCGGATTCGCAGATCACCATGGCTGCCCTGATACCGACCTTGACGGTGTCTTCGACGACGTTGACCAATGTATAGATAAGCCCGGCAAAGCCGCCAATAACGGCTGCCCGCTTGCGGATTCCGATGGTGACGGCCTGTTGGACAATGATGATAAATGCCCTTCTGTGGCCGGACCAATGGAGAACGAAGGTTGCCCATGGGCCGATGCTGACGGCGACGGCGTATTTGATAACGTAGATAAGTGTCCGCTTACACCGGGTTCTGCAATTAACAACGGTTGTCCGTTTGGCGATACCGACGGCGATGGTGTAAAAGACAATAAAGATAATTGTCCGCTTACCCCCGGCCCGGTTTCTAACAACGGTTGCCCAGAGCTGAAAGCAGCCGAAGTACAGGTTCTTAAAACGGCCTTCGCTAACCTTGAGTTTGAAACCGGCAAGAACATCATTGCCAAGTCTTCTTACCCATCGCTGGGCCAATTGGCAGAATTGCTGAAAGCCAAACCAACCTTCAAGCTTAAAATCAGCGGCCATACCGATAATATAGGCAGTCCGAAAGTGAACATGGCGCTCAGTAAGGCCCGTGCGCAGGCGGTTAAAGCCCACCTGGCAGCAAACGGTGTCGATGAAAAACGCCTGAAAGCAGAATGGTTCGGCAGTACCAAGCCTAAAGCCACCAACAAGACCCCGGCCGGCCGTAAGCTGAACCGCCGCGTGGAAATGAAAGTGATTTTCGACTAGGGTACAAGGCCTCCCGGATTTTGAAAAACACCCCTGTCCGTTTATTCGGGCAGGGGTGTTTTGGTTTAGGCGGCGGATGAAAAAGTGCAGGCATTAAAAATACCGGCCTGGTTATCGGCAAAAGCTCGGCAGGTTCGGCTCCCTGTTCACACGGTTTTGTACCTAACCTTGCAGCTGCTTTCTGTACAGTCTGAACAAAGGGCCCGACAGTACGGCGCTTACGCTTTCCTTAGCCCGGTATGCCTTTTACAGGTCCGGAATTGTTGAGTACTGCGTATGTTTTTTTTTGTATTGCATGGCAGCATTTGCCCGGTTTTGTCAACATGCCGCCGTATATGCAAAATCACCGGCTACAGGCGAATGGAGTAGCCCGAAGGGCCGCTGCTCTTCTCTTAAAGATTAAACACTTTCTTCCTTCACGCCCTGTCTTTACTGTTTCAAAATAATCCGATAAGCTGTAATCAGCAATGGCTTTGTAAGGCTGTTACAAGCCTAAAAATCTTTGGCGCAATTGAAGGAGAAAATTTATACCGCCCCCCCAAATTCCGGACTGGTCCAAACTATGCCCAAAAACGGCAGAATAATCATAAAAAAAGGCCTCACAGTTTCCTGTAAGGCCTTTTAATTGATGTGGGAGCTACTGGGTTCGAACCAGTGACCCCCTGCTTGTAAGGCAGGTGCTCTGAACCAGCTGAGCTAAGCTCCCTTTTTATCCCTTTCTTCGGGCAGTTGCTCTCAGAAGGGATTGCAAAGGTAGGCGTTTTTTCTTTTCCCGCAATACCCCAATAAAAAAATCTAATCTTTTTTTTCTTTTTGGGTCCGACAACCTGGTTTACGCAGCATTGCCTTTTCAGGCCACAGGCATGCTGATAGCTGTAAAGCCAAAAACTTTAGCCACATCTTTAGTAGGCCTTTCCGAAAGAAAGCTGTTGTATTCGCGCACCTCCCGCCTGCAGGCCAGCAATGTTTGCGCGTATCGCATGCGTATAGATTCAGCTTCAGGGTTATTGGTTGCGGTAATAAGGGACTGGGTGCTGCCCAGCTTCAAACGCAGCTCTTCAATTTCGGCAGAAAGGACTTTAATGCGTATTCTCCTTTTGTTAAGCGTGTTATAAGCCAGCAGCCATGCCAGCGAAAGAAAAGCAATAAGCCATAGCGTAACAGGAATTAGGCCTATTAAATGTATTTGGAAACAAAACATGAATAAATGCAGGATGAAAGCGAAAGGGCCTGCAATTTACTAATAATAGCGCAAAGGAGTTTATATTAGGTATCAGGGGAAGATGTATGCCTGTGTACCTGCATTACCTACCCCCGATAAAATTATTCGGGTTAATGTACCTGTGGGCCTGCGCCTCCCTGCCTGATTGGCATTTCAGTATTAAAAAGCTGTCGGGTTCAAAGCGCGCTTCTGCCCATTTTGCAGCTTCGTCTTCCGATGAAAAATCATGCTGCACTTTTTCATCTTTAATTACAATTACACGGCCTTCATACGTTCGCAGTATCTCGGCCTGCCTGCGAAGTAAGTATTGGAATTCATCTTTGAGTGTATTCATAGGGTTAAATAACTGAATACAAGATAAGCATTTCCGCAAAAGCCTGTACCGAAAACAAATTGCAGGCTTAGGCCGAAGACAAAGCTATTCTCTGCGGATGCGTATTGGAATAATGTTTTACGCAAAAACGCACAGCCATTACCGGCTATATAAGAAACACGCACCCCTGCCTGTTTAAATACCGGTGTCGATTTATGCAATACTATATTAAATATTAACGAGTTAAGCCGTTCTATAACTATTATTATTTACTTTTGTTACCCCTTTGCCGGTCTGCCGCAGAACACAAATTTCCGCAGCAGGCAGGTATTGCGTTCACCTATTGAAGTTTTCAAACCGGCTTATAGAGGCGGGTTTGGCTGCGTTATCAACAATCAAACACATTTCAGTTTATTACCTGTTATAATTCCAATGAAAAAAGCATTACTTTTTATTGCCGGCCTGCTATGCACTTTGGGCGCATTTGCCCAGGTTGTTGGCGGACATTATGAGCCTAACCTCACCGTTACGCCCTATGGCGCCACGTCATCTGATTATATTACCATTACCGTTGATCCCGGCTCATCCTGTAACGATAACGTCGGGGGCTTAAGCAACCGCAGCAATGCCTGGCTGCACAGCGGAGCTCTAACTGACACCTCGAACTGGAGCAGCACCTGGTATAATGAAACAGCGTGGAATTCCGGTCCCGGAACAGCAATGACCAAAACTGCCGACGGCAAATGGCAATTCACCTTAAGGCCCACTGATTACTTTACTGTCGGGACAGGTGCTACTCAAATCCTGGGCATGGCCTTTGTCCTGAACGGGGCAGATGCACAAAACAGTGCGAATCCCTGGGACTTTAACGCCCACGCTTATTCCGGCACCAATATGGCTTCCTGTGCCGACTTTTTAATTCCATTCCCTGTACCTGCAAGCCTGGCGCGTACCACAGTTTGCGCAATTCCGGCACCAAAGCTTACACCGGGCTCAGGCCTTACTATATGTCGCGGAAGCAGCGTAACCCTAAGCGCGGGTGTTGCCGGCGGAATTAAGGTTGAATCTTTGGCAGGCAGCACCAACGGATATGTAAATGCCACAGGCGCTTTAGCTAAATTCAATAACCTATACGGCCTTGCCACCGATGCTGCCGGAAACATATATGTAACAGACGGCGGTAATAACCGTATCCGTAAAATTACACCCGATGGTGTGGTAACAACATTAACTGGCGGCGCACCTGCCTTTGCCGATGGTAACCTGGCCGCAGCCAGGTTTGCGGCACCGCAGGATATTATGGCAGATGCAGCTGGAAACCTGTATGTAGCCGATCAGAATAACCACCGCATACGCCTGATAAGCACAACCGGCACGGTAAGCACAATAGCCGGTAACGGCACCGCCGGTGCTGCCGACGGTAACGGAACAGCCGCCATGTTCAACAGGCCCGCTGCCATTTGCTTCGATGATTCAGGAAACGTAATTGTGGCAGATACTTATAACAACACCATTCGTAAAATTACACCTGACGGTACTGTTACCACCATAGCCGGCAACGGTGCGCAGGGTTTTGCCGACGGCACCGGAACAGCCGCAAGATTTGATCACCCAAGGGGCGTTGCTATAGATAAAAACGGGGTAATTATTGTAAGCGACTACAACAACAACCGCATAAGGAAGGTAACCAAGAGCGGCGTGGTAACAACCTGGATGGGCGCTGCGGCAGGTTTTGCAGATGGTATTGCATCTCTGGCGCGCTTCTCATTGCCTGCCAATTTAGAGGCCGATGCCAAAGGCAATATATATGTGGCCGAGGTGGGTAATCACCGCATACGTAAAATATCGCCCTCGGGCTTTGTAAGCACCATTACAGGTACAGGTATTGCCGGCTCATCTAACGGCGATGCCGACACGGCAAGCTTCAGAACGCCCTGGGGATTGGCTCTTTACCAAAACATACTATATATAGGCGACCAGGGAAATAACCAGGTCAGGAAAATTACCTTACCCAAAGTTGACTCTTATATATGGTCTAACGGCGATACAACAGAAACAACTGAAGCCACAGATTCAGCAAGCTATACCGCGCAAACTGTTTATAACGGCTGCACATCGGCTGTGAGCAGCCCTATTGCTGTAACCGTTAAACCGGTTCCGGCTGCGCTAACCGTTACAGCTTCAGGCACGCTTAACCTTTGCGGAAACGCCGTAGTAACCCTTACCGCCTCTGATGCCCCCGCTTATTTATGGAGCACAGGCGCAACCACACAAAGCGTGCTGCTTCGTGTTGCAGGCTCCTATACTGTTCGCAGCGTGCTCAACGGATGTACTTCAGATGCAAGCGCCCCGGTAATAATTACCCTTAATCCGCAGCCGCCCGCACCTGTAATTACTGCTGCCGGGCTAACCCGCTTCTGCACCGGAGATTCGGTTATGCTTACATCAAGCATTGCCACCGGCAACATCTGGAGCACCGGCGATACCACCCAAAGCATAATTGCCAAAGTAAACGGTAACTACGTGGTAAGAAATGTGGTTGCGGGTTGCACTTCCGCAGCTTCAGCAGGTCTTTTTGTAACAGTAAACGTTTTCCCCGGTGTGCCTGCAGTAACCAATACCGGCCTTAACCTTTGCGGAGCGGCAACCACCACGCTAACTGCCTCTAACTCGGCAGCTTATTTATGGAGCACAGGCGCTACCACCCGCACTTTAACTGTAAATACAGCCGGCACCTACAGCGTGCAGGCCATTTCAAACGGCTGTACTTCGGCAGCGTCGGCAGCTGTGGTTGTAACAGCTAACCCTGTACCTGCAAGCCCTTCAATTACGCCAACAGGTACCAACCCTGTTTGCAGCGGCAATACCATTACCCTCACCTCTTCATTAGCAACAGGTAACGTTTGGAGCAACGGCGATACCACCCAAAGCATTACAGTGGGCGCCGCAGGAAACTATACGGTTAAGCAGGCATCGGCCGGCTGTACATCGGCAGCAAGCCCTGTTACCGTTGTGCAGGTAAACAACACACCTGTTACCCCAACAGTAACCTTTCCCGGCTCGCCGAACCTTTGCGGAGCGGCCACAATATTGCTTTCTTCAACAAACAGCCCGGCTGCCTACCTGTGGAGCAACGGGGCAACCACCCGCCAGCTTACTGTTAACACACCCGGAACATACACCGTTGTGTTTATCAGCGCGGCAGGCTGTACTTCAGCAGCAAGCACACCAATAACTGTAACCCAAAACCCTGTACCCACGGCGCCGACCATTACTGCGGATGGCAGCACCCGTTTCTGCGGAAGCGGAAGCGTAACCCTAACTTCGTCGCAGGCAACCGGCAACCTTTGGAGCACCCTTGATACCACCCAAAGCATTACCGTTAATGCCGCGGGCACTTACACGGTAAAGAGCATATCAGCAGGCTGCACATCGGCAGCGAGCGCAGGAACGGTTGTAACAGTTACAGCCATACCGGCAGCCGTAATCATTACGGCCGGCGGAAGCCTGAACCTTTGCGGAACAGCCACTGTTACCCTGTCGTCGCCTAACGCGGCCGGATACCTTTGGAGCACAGGAGCTACAACGCGCCAGCTAACCGTGAGCGCCCCCGGTACCTACTCGGTGCAGATTGTGGCAAACGGATGCACATCTGCCATAAGCAATGAGCTTGTGGTAACGCAAACCGCCCTGCCTGTCGCCCCGCTTATTACCGTAGCCGGCGCCCCGCGCATCTGCGGAACCGGCAGCGTAACATTGACCTCTTCTTCCCCTGATAATAACGTTTGGAGCAACGGCGAAACCACCCAAAGCATCACCGTTTCGGCAGCCGGCGCATTTACTGTAAGAACCACGGCTAACGGATGTACATCTGTTGCCAGCAATACCATTACGGTTACATTGGGCGCTGTTCCCGCAACACCTGTAATTACAGGTACCGGCACCAACATCTGCTCACCGGGCACCATTACATTAACAAGCTCTAACTCGGCCGGCTACTTATGGAGCACGGGGGCCACAACGCGCCAGATTACAGTGAGCGCATCGGGCACCTATACAGTGCAGTCTATCAACGCGGGCTGTACATCGCTTATAAGTGCGCCCTATTCTATAACCGTTAACCAAACACCTGCAACTCCCGTGGTAACAGGCGTAGGCCAAAGCAATATCTGCGGCGGAAACCCGGTAACACTGAGCTCAAGCAGCGCTGCAGGCAATATCTGGAGCAACGGGGCAACCACCCAAACCATTACGGTAAGCGCACCCGGCACTTTCAATGTTAAAGTGGCCAACAACGGCTGTACATCGGCGGTAAGCAATAACTTCGTGGTTACCATGGCCCCGATTCCGTCAGCATTGGTTGTATCGGCAGTAGGACCTACGGCTATTTGCGGAAGCGGAACAGCCACACTAACAGCCACGCCTGCCGCAAGCTACATCTGGAGCAACGGGGCACGCACCCAAACCATTACGGTAAGCGCCGCCGGAACCTATTCGGTGCAGGCAGTTGCTGCAGGCTGTACATCGGTGGTGAGCAATGCCGTTACGGTTAACATTAACCCCTTGCCGGCCACTGCTGTAATTACACTTGTTAACGATTCATTAGATGCCGGCCCCGGCGGTGTTACTTACGAGTGGTATTACAACAACTTTGTGCAAACCGGTTACACCGGACAGAGAATACCTCAATTGGGCGCAGGCAATTATACCGTTCGTGTTAAAGATGCCAACGGATGCACCGGTATTATGTCGGAAGTGTTTTTAATTACCGGCACGGCCGCCAAGGCAGGTGTTTACCTGCAAATTGTACCTAACCCTGCCGGACACATGTTCCGCATTGCAGGCCTGGTGCAAAGCAGCCCGCTTGAGATTATAAACATAACAGGCCAAAAAGTTTACACCGGCCTTGCCGATTCAAATACCGAAACCGATATACAATTCCTGCCTTCGGGCATGTATGAAGTGCGTATAGGTTCGGTAAGGCTTAAGCTGGTGAAAAACTAAGCAAGAGGCTGCATACTCATATTGCCCAAAATGAAAACGGGGCCGGGTTTATTGCCCGGTCCCGTTTTTTTGTGGGCTTGGTTTTGTTTTTTTTGTAAAGGGAAAATGCCGTTTAATTACAGGCTGCGTTTCGCCAAATAAAAATCTACCTGCTCAAGGCCGCTGTTTTCACGTATTTCAAGCTCGGCGAGGGTTTTGGGCGGGGGAACTATTACCTTTTCGCCGGGCTGCCAGTTAACGGGGCAGCTAACCTTATGCTCATCTGATGTTTGAAGAGCCAGCAGGGTGCGGTAAATCTCGTCTACGTTTCGGCCAACGTTCATGGGGTAGTAAACTATAAGCCTGATTTTGCCTGTCGGGTCAATTATAAAAACTGCGCGCACTGTAGCTGTTTCGCTTTCGTTGGGTTGCAGCATGCCGTAAAGGTTGGCAACTTTAAAGTCCACATCGGCAATCATGGGGTACTTTATGCTTATGCCCATGTTCTTTTTAATATTGCTCACCCATGCCACATGGCTGTGAATGCTATCTATGCTCAGGCCAATAACTTTGGCATTCAGCTTATTGAATCGTTCTTCCTCAAGGGCAAACCGGCTGAGCTCGGTGGTGCAAACAGGTGTAAAATCTGCAGGGTGGCTAAAAAAGATTACCCAGCTGCCTTTGCCGTAATCTGAAAACTTAAGCTTTCCCCAGGTTGTGTTTGCCTCAAAATCAGGGGCCATATCGCCTATGCGGGGCATAGATGTGGTTTGTAAATTCATAGGATGTTTGTGGTTTCGGTTTTATGCTTCTGCCGAACCAGGCAGAAGTAAAGATTTGTTTATAAGCCTGCTCAGCAGCGCCGCCAGCGCTTTTGCCTGCACCCTTATTTCAGGCACAGCGGTGCATTCCCAAAGTATGCCGCGCATGGGCTGCCCAAGGGTAAAGCAGCGTTCGCTTACCTGGCCCTCGGCATTGTAAAGTGAGCCGTCGGGGCGGGCATCAAGGCCCATGTTAAGGGCATCGGTGCGCACAATGCCTTCGCTCAAAAGGCTGCGGATTAAGGGAGATTGGGCCTTGTTGTAATTGCTTTCAGGCCCGGTACAGTTAATTACGGTATGGGCAACAAGGGTAAATTCGCCCGATGCCCTGCTGAATAAAACAGCTGTTTTGCCGCCTTCAGTCGCTGAAATGCTGCGCAGGTAACCTACTTCTATTTGCAGCTGCCCGCTTTCCCGCATGGCGTTAATTTCGGCAGCAACCTGCGGGGGCATACGGTGCCGCACCACCGACCAAACATGGCGAATATATTTTAACAGCAACTGCTTTTCGGCCACCGGTAAAGAAAGCCAAATTTGCTGTGTATGCGGCCTGAGGCTGTCTAAAACGGCACGCCAATCAGAACCCTGCGAGTCGGCAATGGCCAAATGCTTACGCAAAACGCCCATTATAGCTCTTGCCGATTGTATGCCGGCAATCTCATGGTAAAAGCTTGGACAGGCCTTTGCCGGCTTATGCTGCTCGGGCATGAGGCCCCTTGATGAAACGGCTGTTATTTTACCGGTATGGCCTTGGGCAAGCAGGCTGAGAGCCATATCTGCCATACTTAGGCCTGTGCCCAGTATAAGTACTTCGTGCCCGGGGTTAACAGATGATATGGCATTGGGCAGCCAGGGGTTATTTATAAAACCTGCCGGGGTTTTAGTGCCTGTAACTGCGGGGCCGGGGGCGGGCAGGTTGCCCAAAGCCAAAATTATATAGTCGGCTAAAAGGGTTTGCCCGTTGCTGAGGCTAACCTCTGTGCTGCCATCGGGCTGCCGGCTTGCGGATTCCGCTTCGGCGCTTATGATTTCGAAGCTGATGTTTTTAGCCCTGCTGTTTTTAAGTGCCTGCATTTCTGCTTCAAGGGTATGGCTTGCGTAATCGCCGAAAAGGCTGCGCGGCATAAAATCATTATCGGAAAAATCAATACTGCGGCTGCGCAGATAATCGGCAAAGCCTGCAGGGTCTTCAGGAAAAAGGCCCATGCGAACGGCGGGCACGTTCAGCAGGTGCTCGGGCCGGGTTGTGCTGTAAGCCGGCCCGCGGGCAATAAGGGGGTTGCGCTCCAGCAATACAACATGTACAGGAACGGAAAAACTGCTGCGCAAAAGCCCGATTGCCGTTAGCGTGCCGCTTATTCCCCCGCCGATAATGAGTATTTGCCCGGGCATTTTGTTTGTTAAATTATTCAGGATGCGGAAGAGAATTCTTGCGGCTTTCCCGGTTATGCTGTTCTGAGGCATGCGGGAAAAAAGGTTCGCCCTGCCACAGGCTTATTTTCATAAGCGAAGGTACAAAAAATACTTAGTCTACCAAATTGGTAGGTTTATAATTTGTTCGCTTGCTTATTGCGTAGCCCGGTACTTATTAAGGCCGGTTTTATATAAAGTGAATTCGGGAAATGAATAATAAAGGTGCGATATAGGCAGCTGCATTCCGCGTACCAAGCCTGCTCCTATTGCGGCTGCCGGGTACCATAGCCGGGCCATCGTTTCAAAATAGCTGAAGCAGCTTTGCCGAAACCTGAAATAGCTTATTGCAGCTGATATGTGTATTGGTATAATTACAGACAGAGATTGTTTGTTTTTACCGGCCATGAAAATCAGCCGGGCTAACATTGCTTCATGGCTGATCAATGAAGCCAAAGCAGGTTGAACCCTAAATAAAAAGGCCACTCTTTCGAGCGGCCTTACAAAAATCTTAATGCCCTGTGTAACCCTCTGGTTCGGGCTGTGCTTCCAGGTTAAAGAGATCGTTTAATACATCTATAAGCGTATCTGCGTCGCCGCGGCGGCAGGCGGCTTTTAATTGCAATACCGGCAGCTTGAGCACTTTTTGCATTATGCTTTTGGTTATCTGGTCGGCGAGGCGGCTTTCGTCGTCGTTCATTTTACGGGTGAAGCGACTCATTTCTTCGAGCCTGATTTGCTCCAATGCCGATTTCAGTTTCTGGATGGTAGGCGAAACAATCATCTCGCGGCTCCAGTCGCCGAACTCCTCTAATGCTGTATCGCGTATTGCCTCCACATGCGGAATAGCGGCCATACGTACTTCCAAAGCCTGCGAAACACGCACGTTAATGCTGTCGATATTATATACAAGGGCCCCGTTCAGGTTTTCTACGGCGGGGTCTATGCTCCGGGGTACACTCAGGTCTATTAAGTACTTGTAGCTGAGGCCCTGCATAGCGGGTGCCAGCTTATCGGCATTAATAAAGGCGGTATCTGCGGCAACCGAGCTGATAACCACATCGGCCCAGGCTATTGCGTTCCATACTTCGGCAAAGGCAATGTGGGTGGCTCCTTCACCGAGCTCGGCCTGCAATGCTGCGGCTTTTTCCTCGGTGCGGTTACAAATCTGCAGGTTACGGAAACCGTTGCTGTGCAGGTTGCGGGCTGTATCTGCGCCAATTTCACCAAGGCCGAGCACCAATACGCGGGTATCGGTACGTTCGCCGGTGAGTTCCTGCACCAGCTCCATGGCGGCATAGCTTACGCTGGCGGCGCCTTCGCGGAAGCGGGTTTCCTGTACTACTTTCTTATTGGCAAAAAATATAGTGTGCAGCAGGCGGTGCAGGTAAGGGCCTGCAAGGCCGGTATCGGCACACATTTGGTAGGCCTGCTTTACCTGGCCTATTACCTGCATATCGCCCACAACCGAGGCATCGAGCCCAAGGGCCACATCGAAAAGATGTTTGGCGGTTTCGGCGCTGTCGGTGGTATGGCGCAGGTGGGGGGCAATGTCAGCGGCTTTTTGGCCGCAGGCATCGGCCAGCAGAGCAATAATGGCTTCGCTGTGGTCTTGTGGGGCTGCGTAGTAAATTTCGGTGCGGTTGCAGGTGCTTATAACCAAAGCATCGCTAAGGTCGGGAAGCTCTTTTAATTGCAAAAGCAGGTTGCGTATGGCTGTTTCCCGCAATGCGAGCTTTTCACGAACCGCCAGTGGGGCAGTATGGTGGTTGCAGCCAAGAACCTTGAATGACTCTGTCATGAATGTGATTCCCCTTATGAAGGGTATTACAAAATTGTCCCTGATATGAAGGGACTACAAATTTACGGCTTGCCGGCCTTAAAAAACACTGACAAATATCATATAGGGCAAGATCAGGGCCGTTTTGGGCTAATTTAGAATTATTATAAACAAATTTGCCCGCTTTACCACAATCGGCTTTGTTTTTTTTATGAGAAAATGTGCAAATTGCGGTTACCTATATAGATAGAACGCTATATAAGCATACATTGTTTTTATATAAACATTTTACCAATGCATCTAATTATAAACGGCGGTTATAATGGCCGCATCATTTCATTATTTTCTGCTGTTTTTAGCATCGGCCTTTTATTGGTAACGTTCAGTTCAGCCGCGCAAAACAAGGCTTTTTCCATCAACAGTCAGCGTTCCCGCAATAATTTCGTTGAAAACAAAGTTCAGTCTTCAGCGGCACTGTGCCCCGGCAATTTTGTAACAGCATTGGGTTCAGTAAAATTATGCCACGGCGACAGCGTAACATTAAGTGCTGCTAAATTTAATGTTATAGTAAACACCATAGCAGGTCATTCCGGCTCCGAATATTTAGATGGTCAGGGCACCGCAGCAGGTTTCTTCCTGCCCAGGTGCATAGTTCGTGATAATAACGGCAATTTCCTGATAGGCGACTCAGGCAACAGGAGGATTCGTAAAATGACAAAAGACGGCCTTGTTACAACCATTGCCGGGAATGGCGGGCCATCAGGAGCCGACGGTCCGGCGCTTTCTGTGGGCTTTAACGGTTTCGACGGCATTACCATTGGCGACTCAGGAAATATTTATATTACTGATAACAGCATAGGAAAGATACGGAAATTAAGCCCCGCGGGTATTGTAACTACCATTGCCTCTTTGTTGGAGAACATAACCGGCATTGCAGCCGGTCCCGATGGTTTTATTTACTTTACTTCAGGCAATACCATTAAGAAAGTTTCCAAAACCGGTGTAATTTCGAACGTAGCCGGAAATACCAGGCTCGGTTTTGCTGATGGTACTGCTGATAAAGCCTTATTCAACACACCAAGAGGCTTAGTGTTCGACAGGGCAGGAAATCTTTTTGTAAGCGATTATTATAATTACCGAATCAGGAAAATAACTCCTACAGGCGCGGTAAGTACACTTGCCGGCAGCAGCGGGGGCTATGCCAATGGTACAGGTACTGATGCAAAATTCGCAGGCCCATGGTCTTTGGTAACAGACAGTCTCGACAATATATATTTAACTGAACGCTACTGGAACAGTACACCGGCAAGGCCCGACAGGATAAGAATGATTACGCCCGACGGAACTGTAAGCACAATTGCAGGCACAGGTGATGCTTCATTTAATAACGGGCCCGGTATTTATGCTAAGTTCAATAATGCCGAGGGTATTGCGCTTGGCGAAGCCGGCAGCATTTTTATTACTGATTCGGGCAACAACCTTATTCGCAAAATTGCAGCAGCCGATACCATTGACGGGTATTTATGGACCAACGGAACTTCCGGCCGTACCACAAGAGTGGGCAGCGCCGGCAATTACGGTGTTCAAACCATTGTTAACGGTTGCACTTCCGATGTAGATAATTATATAGCTGTATACCTGAACCCGGCAGCAGCAGGAAGCATTAGTGCATCAGGCAACCCCGGCATTTGCCCCGGCGACAGTATTTGGCTGAATGCCGGCCCCGATACTGCATCATGGGGCTATACAGTTTCAACATTTGCGGGTTTCGGTATCGGGCAGAATAACGGCCCGGCAGAGTCGGCGCAGTTTAATAAGCCTGAAGGCATTGCGCAGGATGCCGCCGGTAATACATACGTTGCCGATTACAGCAATCATACAATAAGAAAAATATCGCCTGAAGGCATGGTGAGCGTTTTTGCAGGCAGCGGCACTGCCGGCGACCGCGAAGGCATGGGCTCAGCTGCTGCATTTAACTACCCTACCGACGTTGCAGCAGATTCTGAAGGCAATATATATGTAGCCGATTACGGCAACAATCGTATAAAAAAAATATCATCTGCAGGAATGGTCAGCAATTTTGCAGGTAAGAACACGGCCGGCCTTGCCGACGGGCCGGGAAATACCGCCATGTTCAACGGCCCGGCCGGTTTGGCCTGCGATAAAGATGGTAACATTTTAGTAACCGACGGCCTTAACAACAAAATAAGGAAAATAACACCGGCAGGTATTGTTACAACCATCTTCGATACGGTCAGGTTCCTTTTTCCGGCAGATATTGCCCTTGATAAATCAGGCAATGTTTATGTGGCAAACGCGCTCAGCATAAATATTGTTAAAATAACACCGACCCGAGTGAGTTATATTACAAACAGTAATTGGCTCTACCCGTTCGGCATACTGGCCGATGACGAACAGAACATTTTCGTATCTGACTTATCTGTCAGCTACCTTACACGTATTGATTCAAACGGCAACAGCCGCCTTGTAGCCGGCGGTCGCACTAATACGGGCATGGAAGACGGCGATGCGACATCTGCAAAATTCAACAGATTGGCCCGTATGGTTTTCGATAAGAAAGGTGATATACTTATTGCTGATTTTGAAAACCACCGCATACGCAAAATTGCATTGCAATCGCCATACTTATGGTCTGACGGTACTGTGCAGAAACATAAAACAATAAAGGAAGCCGGCACTTACAGCCTGCAAATAAAATCGGGCAGGTGCATTTCAGCCCCGGTTAGCATTAGTGTTATTATGCTGCCCGGTTATACCCCTCAAATTACCCGTTCCGGAGATTCGCTGAATGCGGGACCCGGCGGAACTGCTTATGAATGGTATTTTAACGGCTTATTGATACCAGCAGCCAGCGGTCAAATAATTCCGATGCATGGCCCCGGAAGCTACACCGTAGCCGCCATTACCGACAGCTGCAAATCGAGACTTTCCCCGCCTTATCTTGTTACCGGCTTTTCGGCACAAATTGCAAATGAAAATGTATTCCTTGTTCCCAACCCTGCTCAATCTCAATTCCGCATTGCCGGCCTTGAGGCTAAAACCGATGTAATTATCCGTTCATTGCTCGGCCAGGTTGTTTACAAAGGCGTGGCAGATGCCAATACCGATATCTGCCTGCAAAACCTGCCCGCCGGTTTGTATGAGGTTGTTGCGGGCAATGTTAAACTAAGATTGATGAAAGATTAAGCAACAGGCAAAACTTAAAAACCGGTTACTGTTGAAACATAAAAACCCGCAACGGAATTAATTTCCGATTGCGGGTTTTTATGTTTCAGACGCTTAATGAACAATTACTTAATTACCGAAAACTTCTGCACGCATGTTCCCGTACCGTCGGCTGCCGTTATAAATGCGAAATACATGCCGGTGCGGGCAGCATGGCCGGCGTAATCGTGCAGGTTCCAGGTGAAGGTGGTGCCGGTGGCGGTGCCCTCGTAAGCCAGGCGGCCGGCAGCATCGGTAATTTTTACGTTGGCGTTGCCGGTTATACCGGTTATGGCCACATCGCCGCTGTAGCCGGGCCTCACCGGGTTAGGAAACACATGGGCGTCGCCGCATTCGGTGGCTTGGTTAAAGGCATCGCCGGTGCCCGATGAGCGATAGCTTATCATACCGTTATCGGTATTAAAAAACACTTCGCCGCTCTCAGGTATAATGGCAATGTCGGTAATCAGGTTGCTTGGCAGAGGGCTGTTTTCGGTATTGAAGTGGGCTTCAAGCTTGGTGATGTCTTTATTGAAAAGGAAAACCCCGCTGGCTGCGGTGCCTACCCATTTGCGCCCGCCGCCGTCTATGGCTATGCACTTTACAATTTCGTTTTCAAGCACGGGCCGGCCGTCGAAAATTGGAGTTGAAGCGCTTATGCCTTCGGCGCTGAATGCCGAAGAGGGGCTGTAGAATACGCAGAAGCCTTTGTTGGTGGCTGCCCAAATGCTTTGGTCGGCATCAAGGGCAATATCATTCACCACTACCGATGGCAGGTTACCGCTGAGCTTAGATTCGGTCAGCATTTTATTGGTGGTAATATCGCGCAGCACCATCAGCGTGCCCTGGCTTTCCTGGCCCTTGGCCGGGGCGCAAACTATCCACTTATCGTTATTGCCGGCAATCAGCATATCGTATGGGTATTGCTTTTGCGGGTTATCTTCGGTCCAGAGGTAATTGCTCCATTTGCCGGCTGCGTTTTGCGTGCCCACCGGGTAGCGCGAAAGCAAAACATTGAACCATATATTGCTGCTGAAATCTTCGCGTATGGATGTTATACGCAGGCTGGGGAAACCGTTGGCAATAGGCACCAGGCCCAGGCTGTCCTGCGGCAGGAACCTGACCGTATCGGCAGGATTATCAGGTATAATTACGAGGCCGAAGTTATAGGTGCTTACGTATAAGGCTTTTTTAGATTTTATATAGCCGGCGTCCACAAAATCTGTCAGGCCGGGGGGCAGGCCGGGGGTGGCATAAGGCTTCATTTCTGTCCATTTGCCGTTTTCATAAAATCCAATGCCTTTTTGCAGGCCCACGCCGTTGTAAAAATCGTTCCTGATGCCGCCGGGAAGGGCCACCAGGCGGTTATTATAAGTATATAACCGGAACGGAGACGCCACCGTTGGCCCCTGCGGCGGATGCACAAAGCCAAGGCCGGTATCAAGCCTGCCTACAAGGCCGTTAATGCCGTCGGCAATCCAGATGCGGTTCTCAGCATCGTAGGTGGCCTGGTTGGGGGCCAGGAAGGCGGTATCTTTAAAAACTGTGGCAACAGGGTTTGCACCGAGGGTAATTTTAACAATGCTGTCGTTGGTGCAAACAAGCAGTGTATCGCCGGAAGCGTTAACTGAGCGCACACCAAGGCCCGGGTTAAAATTGCTGAACGTAAGGGGTGTCCAGCGTTTCCCCTTGCGAACCCATAAGCCGGCGTTTACATTAATGCTTGGTTGGGTGCCTGCATCCTGGTGCATGGCCCAGGCCACAAGGCTGTTATTCACAGCGCCTACAAAATTATAAGCCCTTACCGGCAGCCCGTCTGATGCAGCATTATAGGTTTTATAAAGCAGGGTGTTTTCAAAAGTGAGGTTTACCGGCAGGCTTTTAAGCCCGGCATCGGTAGCCAAAAACAGCGAATCCCGGAATACCGCACAGGAGCGCACCGCCAGCTGTGCATTAGATGCGCCCAAGCCGGTATTTGATGCGTACACTTCCTCTTTATCAACATTTATCACAATCAGGCCGATTTCGCAGGCCAGGTAGGCGCGGCCCTTGCTCATAAAAATGTTGTTGATGTTGCGCTTGGTAACATCAAGGTTTTTGAGCGTGTTAATGTTTACTATGTCGGTACCGTTTTTCAGCAGGTCGAAATTACCGGTTTCGTAGGCTATGCCGAGCACACCGGTTTCCTTGTCGTAGCGCAAATCACTGATGCGCGTTTCGCTGAAGCCGTTTATTTTGCTGAGAATCTCAATGGTATTGTTCGTTTTACTGAACCTGAAAAAGCCCTCTGTTGAAGCGGCGTAAACCATATTGCCCACGGCTTCAACGTGCATAATATTATCATAGGGCAGGTGCATGCGCCATGTGCCCAAAGGCACATTCTGAGCCGAAAGCAGGCCGGGAATCATGAAAAAGGCAAAAAACAGCCCGGCTAAAGCAGCTGGAAATTTATTACTCAAACAGGATTTAATAAATGCTGATGCCCCTGAATATGCCCGAATTAATGAACCTGCTGCATTTTGGGTATGGCTTAAAAAGGCAGGCACAGTGCCGGGTTTTACCGATGTATAAAAAACTTCAGGCGCTTTATTAACAGTTTGAGGCATTTTTTAAGCAGGCCCTTTCAGCGGGCAAGGGGCACAATGTAAATAATAATTTCTTACCTAAACAGGCAGGCAGTAAAATCGGCCGCAGAGTTGATGCTTATCAGCCGTTTTGCTCCATGCCATGCAGGAAACAGCGACGGCAGCGGGCTTCGTAGGCATCCTGCTCGCCCAGCAGGAACTGCTGGTTGGTATGCACCAATCGGTAAGAGAATGAGGCAAGGCTGCCGCAGCGCATGCAAATGGCGTGTACCTTGGTTACATATTCGGCAATGGCCAGCATGGCGGGCATGGGCCCGAATGGTTTCCCGGCAAAATCCATATCGAGACCGGCAACAACCACGCGTTTGCCGCGGCCCGCCAGGAATTCGCAAACTTCAATTAAGGAATCATCGAAAAACTGGGCTTCATCTATTCCTACGAGATCGCAATCGGTGCTGCGCAGGGCTATTTCTTTTGCAGAAGTAACGGGCGTGCTCCGTATGGAATTGTGGTTATGGCTTACAATATTTTCTATATGATAGCGGGTATCTACCACCGGCTTAAAAATCTCGACTTTCATGCGTGCCAATTGGGCGCGCTTAAGCCTGCGTATAAGCTCCTCGGTTTTCCCGCTGAACATAGAGCCGCAAATAACTTCAATCCAGCCGGTTTCAAAGCCGGCAGCTCCGTCGGGCCTATGGTGATAAGGTTCAATAAACATAATTTCGATTTTCGGCAGCCGGAATCGGTTAAGAGCTGCTTGTTTTGCCTGTATAAGCAGGCGTGTAAAGCAAATGCCTTACACAATCAGGGGCCGCAAAGGTCCGGTTTTTTTCAGGCCCTGCAAGTGTTTTATATGAGTAATGCGCATTCGTCTGGCTGTTATGTAATTACCTGATCAGCGCTTTTTATGTGTACCAGCCCTTCGTTCAGCAGAAAGCACCGTGTTTTCGAGTAAAGCGGCAATAGTCATCAGGCCAACGCCGCCGGGCACCGGGGTAATGTAGCTGCATTTAGTGGCCACTTCGGCAAAATCAACATCGCCCTGTATGCGGAAACCGCTTTTTTTACTTTCGTCGGGCACACGGGTAATGCCAACATCTATTACCACGGCTCCTTCTTTCACCATATCGGCCTTTACTTCGGGATTACTTTCCCTTGCAACATGGAAAGC
>JAZKBN010000015.1:83342-97366 GCA_040388605.1 Bacteroidota bacterium
TGGTGTGCATGGCCACATCGGGGGTGCGGCTGTGGCAAATGGTTACGGTGGCGTTGCCGGGGTAGGTATTACGTTGCATGAGCAGGCTTACGGGCAGGCCCACAATATGGCTTCGGCCCAATACTACACAGTGCTTACCGGCTGTTTCAATGTTATACAGCTCCAGCATTTTAATAATGCCGAAGGGCGTAGCGCTTATAAAAGATCTTAGGCCCTTTGCCATGCGCCCAAGGTTTTCAGGGTGAAAGCCATCCACATCTTTATGCGGGCTCACCGACATCGTAATTCTGTCGGGGTTCATGTGCGCAGGCAGTGGCAATTGCACAATGAGGCCGTCAATATCATGATTTGCGTTTATGAGCTCTATCTCATCGAGCACGGTGGCCTCGCTTGTTTCGGCGCTGAAACGTATGAGGGTGCTTTTAATGCCGTATTGCTCGCAATGCCGCACTTTGCTGGCTACATAGGTTTCGCTTGCGCCGTCGTTACCTACCAAAATAGCGGCCAGGTGCGGGGGGCGGCCCAGGTGTACTGATACTTCGGCAATGCGTGGCACCAGCAATTCAAGCGCCTTTGCAGAGGCTGTTTTTCCGTCGAGTAAAATCATGGCCGGAAGTTCGGCAGATTTAGCGCAAGGGGCAACCCGCTGTCCTAAAATTGATATTTACCATTAGGTTATTAGTATTACAATTAAGCTGCCCGCGTTTCGTTTTTGCTTAGATTGCAACGCTTTAACCGGGTTACCTAAATAAAAATGAAAAAAGGATTTTTAGCCATTGCACTGCTCGCCCTGCTGTTCGCAGGTTTTGCCGACGGATGCACCAGCAGCCGCAGCAGGCGCCGCATACCTAAGAAGGGGCCCATACCTTGCCCGGTGAAGGATTGTTAGGGTTAGTGGTGTTTAGCGCAGCTATTTGATTGGTTTTTGGCATGGGGTACCTTTTAATGTATTTATGTCGAAGCGCGATATATAGGTTATGTTCGTGCTATGACGCAACACAGCAAGCTTGTTTTCTTGGTTGAGATAGCTTAAAACCTTGGGCATGTGGTTTGTGAGTACGGTGAGCATTCGAATTGGTGAGCCATTGTATAGGTTTAATTCTTAAAATTCTTGAGCGAATTCTTTTTGATATAGAGTTTTTGGTATTGGTTACACTGGCGGTAGGGTGTATTGCAGGCGAACTAGGGTGGCGAAAGGGTTGGAGGATACGATGGAGTAGTAAGAACTCAGTTCATTAATATTAAAAGCGTCGCATGTCAGAATAAAGTTATAATTATTTTTTAAATATATAAATTAGTATATTGCTGTTTAGTATATAATATTGCATAGTTTAACACTAAACACACCGCATTATGAAGGAATCTACCTGGTTGTCTAATATAATTACTGGAGCGTTATCAATAGTGGTAACAGTGATCGCTGGATCTCTATTATACTATTTTCAAAACGATGAACCCAAATTACAGTACTCCACTGAAAAAGTTTTGCCCTTTGAAAGTCAGACAGGGAATTTAATTATTTACCATATAACAATCGAAAACACAGGTAGTGCTCCTGCTGAGAATATAGTTTGTAGAATTACAATTCCACCAGCTATAATAAGGGAGTTTAGAGTCAACTCTGAAGCCCCTATTCCGATTATTGACAGCTTAAATAGCCAAAAAATTGACATTTCAACGCCCTCATTAAACTCTAATGAAAGTTATAGAGTTTCAATCTTAGCTTCTGCAAATGGAGAATTTCCAGAAAAACCGCAGATAAAATTACGTGCGAAAGGTATTTCTGGTGAAGAAAAACCTTCTGAAGGTGAAAAATCAAAACAGCCAGACCGCAGTTCTACACATTTCTTAGTTTTAATTGCTTCAACTGCAACTGCGCTTACACTTATTTTTAGTAGAATAAGAAGCTCAGGTAGCGGTTCTTTAAATCAAGACAAACATGATGGTAAAAAGAATGAAACTTTTGCTTATATCTGTGGAATACACGGTTTACAAGGAGAAGTAGATCGGTATTTGGCCTTACCAAATCTTACCTCTTACTGGTCTGAAATGGATCGACTAGCATCTCTTGGTGTTAATCAACAAAATCAAAGTACTGCCAACCGACAAATACTTATATTAAAGGATATAATGAAATATACAACAATGGCAGTAGGTAGCCGAGGAATCGGGCATTATAATTTAGCTAGATTATATAAATCTTTAGAGGATAAAGCTAACTGCGATTTAAACTTAAAATCAGCAAATAAGCTAATTCCTGATTTACTTAAACTTAGACTTAGTGTTGATCCTCTTTTTAAAGATTATGCCATAGATTTACAGTAGTTTTGTTTATATAAAACTTGTCTTAATACTGTTTTAGCGACAAGAAGGCTGCATTCCAGATCGGTCCTCCAAAAATTCCTTATACTTTCCTATGGATTGGCCTCAAGTTTTTAAGTGGTCGATAAGCACTTCCATTAGCATCACTTGCTTTCTATTGCTGCACGAGAAGCATAAGCACTTTTTGCATTATGCTTTTTAAAGTACGGGTACCGGGCCCCCGGCAAGCCGCCATATTCCGCAGTAATACCGCTATATTCATAATCTTATTACGGTGCTTTTAAAACACAACCCAACACAAAAATGCTTACCCTACAGGAGCACAAAGAAATACACGCTAAGGTAAAATCAGGCGCCGATTTCCCGGCCTATATTCAGGCAATTAAAAACAAGGGAATAAGCAGTTACGAAACCTATGTAAGCGACGGCCATACCGTTTTCCGTGGCGAAAACAATGAGCAAATCATATCTGAGCCAAAGTACCCAAATAAGCATATTGCCGATACTTCATCAGTTGAAATGCTTAAAAATGCGCTCAGCATTCACCAACAGGGCCAAACTGATTACCCCACCTTCTGCCAACAGGCCGCCGATGCCGGGGTGGATAAATGGGCTGTGAGCACAGGCGCTCTTACATGTACCTATTTAAATAAAGCAGCAGGGGTAATGCTCGAAGAAAGCATTCCGCAGGCTTAGGGAAATCCTGTTAAAAGCCTGCCATAGAACTCAGCAAAACAGCCTGTCCCTAAGCTTAGGCTTAAGAACAGGCTGTTTGTTTGGCTTTGTAAGGCTGCAATACAGGCAAAATCAGGCAGAATTTAGATTCCGGGATCAAGGGCCTGCAAAGAAGAATTAATCTTCCGGTTCGTCATCGTCATCGTCAAATGACGGGGCGGCAGGGGTTTCCTTACCAATTTTCTCCTTAATTTTTTCCTTGATCTTGTTCTCCATTTCCTCGGCAACATCGGGGTGGGCAAGCAGGAGCTCTCGCACGGCCTCACGGCCCTGGCCCAGCCTGTCTTTACCATAGCTGTACCAGCTTCCCGATTTGGTGATGATGTTCATTTCAACACCCAAATCTATAATCTCGCCGGTTTTGCTTATGCCCTGTCCGTAAAGAATATCGAACTCGACAATCTTGAAGGGGGGGGCCACCTTGTTTTTAACCACTTTCACGCGGGTACGGTTACCCACAATGTTATCTGCGCTTTCTTTAATGGGCCCTATGCGGCGAATATCGAGGCGTACAGATGCGTAGAACTTAAGGGCATTACCGCCCGTAGTGGTTTCCGGACTGCCATAGGTTACACCTATTTTATCGCGAAGCTGGTTAATGAAAATACAGGTGCAGCCCGTGCGG
Organism: Bacteroidota bacterium; assembly: GCA_040388605.1. Taxonomy (GTDB): domain Bacteria; phylum Bacteroidota; class Bacteroidia; order Cytophagales; family Flexibacteraceae; genus JAZKBN01. Next base: position 87,025 of record JAZKBN010000015.1, read on the forward strand.
CTTATTGTACCTGTAAGCTTGCGCAGGGCCTGGCTCATTAAACGGGCCTGTAAGCCCATTTTACTTTCGCCCATTTCGCCTTCGAGCTCGGCCTTGGGTACCAGGGCGGCTACAGAGTCTATTACAATAATATCTATAGCGCCTGAACGAATCAGGTTCTCAGCAATTTCAAGGGCCTGCTCACCGTTATCGGGTTGGCTTATGAGGAGCTGGGTGGTATCTATACCCAGTTTCTCGGCATAAGATTTATCAAATGCGTGCTCGGCATCTATGAATGCAGCAAGGCCGCCGGCTTTTTGGGCTTCGGCAATGGCATGCATGGTCAGGGTGGTTTTACCGCTGCTTTCCGGGCCGAAAATTTCAACCACGCGTCCGCGGGGGAGGCCGCCTATGCCCAGGGCAATATCGAGCCCGAGAGAGCCGGTGGGTATGTAGGCTATATCCACAACGCGCTCATCGGAAAGGCGCATAACCGTTCCTTTGCCGAATTGCTTATCTATTTTCTCAAGAGTGAGCTGCAGGGCTTTTAAGCGCGCTGCTTTTTCATCGGCCGGATCGGCGTTTTTGCTCTTTTTCTCTTTGGGTTCTTTTGATTCTTTAGCGTCTGCGAGAGCCATGATATATTGTTCCTCTGTAGGTGTGGTTAGTTATTCGTCCTTATGGTGTCGTAAAATTAATCAACGGATTTGTTTTTTACAAATCATAAGGCTCAAAATTGTAAAATAAACAGGCCGAATTTTTTATGCGGGCCATGTTAGCTGGTGAAAGGTAATGAATATAAGGGCATGAATTAACCCTATTATGCATACTTGGTACGCAGGTTCCAAAAAGGGGCCTAAAACAGCCCAATTAAGCATTTAGGGCTGTAATTTATGTAAAAACGTATTGTTAAGCCTTATATTCAGGTTCATATTCCATGCCGACTGTACACCGGGTTGGTATTGCCTTAATACGGAACCGGGGCTTTTTTACAATTAAAATAATGTGCGGAAGATCTTAAGCAAACCGGAATTTTGTCGGCTTAATTTCCCGTCATTCCGGAGAAAACAAATTTTCGCTATATTTTTGCACCATGGATTTCAGCAAGTACCACGGCGCCGGAAATGATTTTGTTCTTATTGACGACCGCCAAAACCAATTCCCCAATACAGATTCTGCCCTCGTAGCCGCCTTATGCAGCCCGCATACCGGCATTGGCGCCGACGGCCTTATACTTATTCGCCTGCACACCGAAGCCGATTTCGAGATGCTTTATTATAATGCCGACGGGAAGCCCGGAAGCCTTTGCGGCAATGGCGCCCGTTGCGCCGCATCTTTCGCCAACAGCATAGGCGCCTGCGGTAACAACACAAAATTTATGGCCTTCGATGGCCTGCATACCGCCGAAATAACTGCCGGCTATGTAAGCATCAGCATGGCCGATATTGATTTAGCCGGAATACGCAAACGCGATAAGAACTCTTATTTCCTTGATACCGGCTCGCCGCACCTCGTGCTTTTTACTGATAAAATGCCCGATGCCGCCAAGGTGCAAAAAGAAGGCAGCAAACTGCGCCACAGTGCCGAGTTTGCCGAAGTAAACGGAACCAATGTTAACTTCATCAGCAGCGGGGTAAAGAAGCACAATAAGGCTTCTGAAAGTGTTCCTGATTTATTAACAGATAAAGCCCTGCAAATTCGCACCTTTGAGCGCGGCGTTGAGGCCGAAACCCTGAGCTGCGGTACCGGTGTTACCGCCGCCGCCGCAGTACATTACCTGCGCACTGAGCAAAGCCGTGTAAGCATTGCTGCCATAGGCGGCGTTCTGCATGTAAGCTTCAGGCCGGAGGCCGACAGGCTCAGCAACGTAATACTCAGCGGACCTGTTAAGCTCGTATTTTCGGGCACAGCAGAATTAAGCGCCTTCCAAACTGCTTAAAAACAGCAATACCACAAATTTAAAAGCGCTTCGGCAATTAACCGGCACAACATAATTAATGAAGAAACTTTCTGTAATGCTGCAAAGCCGTTCGCTGCGCATCAGCTTATCGGTTTTTATTTTTTTGCTGATGGCGCTGCAAAGGCAGTTTGCGCATAAGGTGTTTTATTGGCTGGCATGGGGCGCACATGTTGTGCTAAAGGGAACAGGCTATAAAATATTGATGGCCATAAAGCCTTATGCCCCCTTTAACCCCGCCAACGTATGGCTATGGAGCAAGGGGCTGTATTTTATTATTCACCTGCTGCTGCTTTGGGCGCTTGTTTTTGTTTATTTCAATAAGCGTTCGGTAACCATAATGGCGGCCAGGCTTATGGCAGTTGTGTTCAGTTTCGGGGTGTTTTTAAATGTGATGGGCAAGCTGCTGCATGCCAAAAACTTTACCGACGGCGGCCGCACCATGACAGATATGTTTATGGGTCCTTTTGCCGCCGCATTCCTGATACCGGTATTGCTGCTGCACCTCAACTCTGTAAAACAAGCTGAAAAAGCCAGGGCTAAGGCAGCCAAAGCCGCCGCCAAGCCCGAAGACGCTGCTCCCAAAGCCTGAATCAGGCATGTTTAACCCGGTTTACATACCAGGCACCTGTTTTCAGCAATGCCGAACCGGGCTTTGTAACATATTTATTATGCCTTTTCCGCCTAAGCCAGGCTACCCGGCGGCAGAACAGGCCGTTTAAAGCAGTAAATTTTATTAAGTTTGTGAATCCTTCATTTTGTTGCTTCGGTTATGCGGCTAAGCCAATAAGGCCGGGCGCATACCACGCACCATAATAAAACTATACCTTGGAAAGATTTACCGGCCTGCTCGGCATTGCTGCCATATTGGCAACAGCCTTTTTACTATCGAATAACCGCAAAGCTATAAACTACCGTGTTGTAATATCGGGCCTGCTGATACAGGCGGTTTTAGCGGTTTTTATTCTGAAAGTGCCATTCGGGCAAACACTTTTCGGGGCTATTGGCGCAGCGGTAACCAAGCTGCTGTCCTTCTCTGACCGAGGCGGTGAATTCGTTTTCGGGGCGCTGGTAAAAAACGATCTCATGGCCCAATCTTTCGGGGGCGAGAACACATTTATATTCTTCTTTAAAATTGTACCCACCATTATTTTCGTGGCTGTTTTGGTATCTGTTGCCTACCATTTGGGGCTTATGCAGCGTATTGTAAGCCTGGTGGCGCGTGCTGTTTACCATACCATGGGTGTTAGCGGCTCAGAAGCGCTCAGCAATGTGGCCAGTATTTTTGTGGGTCAGGTGGAAGCCCAAATAATGATTCAGCCATACCTGAAGGGCATGACCCGCAGCGAGCTGCTTGCCTCTATGGCCGGGAGCATGGCCTGTATAGCAGGGGGCGTAATGGCTGTTTATATAGCTTTAGGCATACCGGCCCCGTACCTGCTTGCCGCCAGCCTGATGGCAGCGCCGGGCGCACTGGTTATCAGTAAAATTATGTATCCTGAAACAGAGGTGTCTGAAACCAAGGGGGAAGTTAAAATTGAAGTAAAGCGCCAGCATGCCAACCTGGTTGATGCCATATCGCACGGCGCCGGCGACGGCCTGAAAGTAGCCCTCAATGTAGTGGCCATGCTGATAGGCTTTATAGCCCTTATTGCCCTCGTAGATTATACAATAGGCTATACCGGGCACCTGCTTTCGGCTTATGCAGGCCTTACACCCGAGCGCCTCGGCGGCTTCGATTTAAGCAAGGTTAGCCTGAACTCAATTTTAGGTGTGTTATTCAGCGGTGTGGCATGGCTTATGGGCGTACCGAGCAGCGATATACAGCAGGCAGGCAGCCTCATGGGTACCAAAATGGTGGTGAATGAATTTGTGGCCTACCTCGATTTGGTAAAAATGAACGCAGCCCACAGCCTGCAGCCCAAAACCCAGATGATAGTAAGCTTTGCTATTTGCGGCTTCGCGAATTTCAGCAGCATAGCCATACAGGTAGGCGGCATTGGCCAGCTTGCGCCTGAGCGCCGTAAAGACCTTGCCCAGCTTGGTTTCAGGGCGCTTATTGCCGGCACCCTTGCCAGCTACCTGAGCGCAACTTTGGCCGGCCTGCTTTTTTAAATTCTGCCGGGAGATTCAGCTGCAATTACAGCTGCGTTTTATAGCTTATGGTTTGAAGGGCGAATCTGCATAAGGTACCTGTTGCAATAATTTGGCGCAGATACAATAGTGCATTGGGTATCCGGCCACCCTTGATTGCCTTAAGGTAGGTTTTTATAGTTTATATGCAATAATAAATTGCATATTTCCTGCTTTAAGGCGGTTAATAATAAATTAATTTTGTTTCTGTGATATAGGTTCTTACTTTTTCAGCATCGTTTCTGATTTGTTTTTCAACCGGTCTTTATAATAGCGTTTAATTTTAACATAACCCGACATCCCTGCGGCTGCAATTCGCCCATTTTAAAAACAGCATGAACCAATTATATAACACCAAAACACTATTGTGCAGGCTTTTTGCCGCGCTTTTGATTATAGTATTTTGCAGCCCCCATGCGCAGGCACAAACCTTGGGCAAAGCCGGTAAGTATGCCGTGTTCTCAGCAACCAATATTGTGGCAGATGCAAACACATTGGGCATAGAGTACACCGTGCACCGTGTGGCAACTGTTGGTAGATACGGAAGCGCGGGAACCGTTACGGGTCTTTCCGTACCCGGAAACAATGATTCTGATGAAGATTCAGTTAGCGCTGCTGTCTCAGCCGTGGGTACTTTCAGAACCTGGGTAAATACCCAAACAAATCATGTGGGTTATTACCCAAGCATTTCTAATCATGAAATCAGCTTTCTTTCGCTGTCGACAGGCTTAAACACCTTCAGCGATCCCTTGGAAGACGATGGCGGAATTGCAAAATCGGCGCCGCCGGTAAATGTGGGTTATACGAAGCTGAACGATACCTTAAAATTCAGCGGTTCGGCAAGCGCGGTTTATATTATAAAATTAACCGGCGATTTCGAGGTGAAAGCAAACGCTTATGTGAAGCTGGGCAATGTAAAGCCCGAAAATATTTACTGGGTGGTAAGCCGCGATGTAAGCATAGCCAACGGGGCTGTGTTCTCGGGCAACGTTATAGCGGGCAGGTATATACACGGCGGCAAGCTCAGGGCCGGGCAAACATCGCTCTATGCCGATAACAATATCACCTTTAACCCGAATATATACGGGCGCGAAATTTACTTTTCTAAAGACAGCATGGCCACATACCGGACAGCAAGCCATGCCTTCCCCGATTTCAGGAACCTGAAAAATTACGCCCTTTTGGCCGCCGACAGCCTGAAATCTAATATAGGCCTGTATATGTACGGCAAGGCCGCAGCCCAATACAGCAGCAACAATTTCCTGCCGGCAGCCAACCTGGGAGATTTAAGTGAAACGGCATCCATAAACGCCCTCGCGCATTTCGACAGGCTGGCGCCTTACGACATTTACAAGCCCGATAATTTTAATGCCGCCAATACCGATACAGTTTTCGCCGGGGCAAAAACCATAAGCCCCGGCTATACCTACCTCGGTGAGAACGTGGTGCTGAATAATACATTTACTTTCAGCGGAAGCGCAACAGACCAATATGTGATAGAGGTGGGGAGTAAGCTGACGGTGTGGCCGGCTTTTAACCAGGCTATGGGATCTGCAAAAACGAACAATGTAGTTTGGCGAATTAGGGGGGATGCTGTTATTTCGGGGAATAATATGACCGGAGTATTTATGACATCCGGTCATGTGCTTTGCTCTCAACCTACAGGTAAGCTAAGCCTGCGCGCCGAAGGGAGCATAAATTTGACAGATGCCGGATCTGCTGAATTTGTAAGCTCCGAGGTGGTTTATACTGCTTCTACAGTCTGTAATTTGCTTGCAACAAATTATACCGCAGATTTTAACGTTTCAGGCAGCTCATTGATGCCGACTTGTTTGGCAACTAACGAAACCCCTTTTAACTGCTATACCTGCACAACCTGCACAACAAGCAGGGGCGACAATGATTACTTACTGTTCCCTCATAGCTCAACAGATGCGGTTACAGCTGAAAGATATTTTTCTGCGATAATCAATAATTATATTACTCCGGGTTCCCCCGGAAGAACCGTATTAAGCTATACTGTAAGTGGTATTCAGGCATCTAAAACTTATAAATTCGGAATTTCATTTTTAATGACCATCAATATCAGCAGGACTCCTACGCTCAGGGTTACTTTGAACAGCGGGACCGCCGTAACGAAGCCGCTGAGCGCAGTTGGGCGTGATGCCCATGGATTCACAATGTTCACTTGTGAATACGTTCCGCCAGGCTCAGGCAGCGTTCAACTTGATGTGGTAATAACCGAGAATCTGAGTACCAGCCTGCCCTTCCTGGGAGAGTTTGATTTTGACGATGCCTATTTCTTCGCTCTGCCGGTTCCCAAAATGCCTGCCCAATATGAAGATCCCAGCCTTCACAGCTATTGCGGTCCTTATACTGCTGCCAGAACCACAACTTATACTGTTATCCCAACGGCGGGCACAGACCTTGCGAACAGGTACGCCGTTTATACTTCAAGTACAGGTACCGATGTTGCAGGACCTACGAGTACCTCAAACACAGTTTATTACACGCTTTCAAATGCATTAGGGCTTACTGAATACTACGTTGGCCTTGCGCCGGGCTATTACTGCGGTGTAGAGCCGGTAAGATATAAAATAGACCGTTGGTACAACAATCCGGTAATAAGCCAAACACTAAGCACACCACTTACAACGGTGTACTGCGTAAATGAAACCTTAATGGTTCAAAATACGGTGAGCACCAACAGCCCCTCTGACCTTGATTATTATAATTTTACATGGTCTTTATCTCCTGCTTATGCATCTTTAACACCTTGCTCAACAAGCAGCGGCGTAAATAAATTTTATTGCTTTAAACCTACTGCAACAGGCGCATGCACAGTTTCGGTACATGCACAGAGCAAAACAGGCAGCTGTTCAAATGATAAGAACTTCATATTTAATGTGTTGCCTAATGTAATGGATGTGCAAACAATAACGCCGACAACACACTATTACTGCTATGGCACATCTGCGCAGCTAAGCTACCAGGTAAGCCCGTATTCAGCAATAAACCGGTATGCCATATATACAACCGCCACCGGAAACGTGCAGGTGCCATGCAGCACGGCAGGAGCGTACCTGTATTATGATTTACCCACAGCTGTAGGCACATATAATTATTACGTGGGCTTAGCGCCCGGCTATTCATGCACAACAACTAACAGGTACCCAATTGGCACCATTGTAATCAGGCCCAATATTACCCCTGAATTTACCATGCCTGCAATTATTTACTGCGTACCCACTACCTTTAAAGTGGAAAGCCCCACTTTCAGCAGCTATCCTGAAATGCCTTCTGACTATACGGTCAGCTGGCTCATTTCTCCCGGTACCGGTTTAACCCGGCTAACCAGCGGGGTTTCTTTCAGCTTAAACAACAGCTTTATTTGGCTGCAGGCAACAGCCGGCGGAGATTACAATGTTACCCTTAGGGTAATTGACAATTTGGCACACTGCACCACAAGCGTTACACATGCAGTGCATGTTGAGCCTGTAATAAACTTTACCCTCGATTGCCCGAGTGCTACTGTTTGCGCCAATGTTGATCTTGTGTTACCCAAATTCTCAGCCGAGGGTATAGAGATTGTTTGGACCGGGGTTGGCGTAACAGGCGGTTTAAACGGCGATCCTTATGTTTTCAAATACAGCACAGCAAGCACACGCACCCTTACTGCCAGGCCTTTAGGAGTCTGCAGCGCAAGCTACAGCGCAGTAAAAACAGTAAAAGTGGAAGATTGTATAACATGCAATTATAACCCTTCAAGCTATAACTGGGGTTTGGCCTTGGAGGATTATGACCAGGAAAACCCGCTTTTAACCCCAATGTCATTGGAAGCCTGGCTTGCCTCGCATGGTAACTCTTCAACCGGCTGGAATGCTTTCCAAAGGGTTGATGCCAATACCATAGCACTTGCTTCAGGTGTATATCATACATATAACTCTTTTACATTTACAAGAGATATTAATATGACCGATGTAACTATTCTGGTAGGCAGCTACGGCGGTACTCAACCAGGCGCTCGGAACCCATTGCCCAACGATGGTTTGTCGGATTGCAGCGTAATAGACGGGCCTAACCTGATTCTTGACAATTGCACACTTACAATCAGCAACAGCGTCACGTTCCAATCTGCCTGTAAAGTGATGTGGGGCGGTATATTAGGGTCGGCTAATTTCGGCTCCCCGCAATCGCGCCTGGTTGTTGCCGGTGGCAACTTAACTTTAGCAGGCAGCTATTACGGAATAGGGTACCCTAAAGAAATTGCCGGCGTCCCGCACCAAAGTATAGATTTAAATATCAGCGCCACAGGTTTAAACTTTGACCGCTGCTACCGTGGTATTTGGGTAGATCAGCCTCATAATTCGGCAAACCCATATATTTATAGTGTAAATATGGATGGCTTGTTACAATATGAATCAAATGTTTGGGAAAGCGCTTTTGTGCCTATGAACAAAACAACACCAACTTATGCTGAATATTTTCTGCATTGTGAACCCACAGGCAGCAATGCGCCAAATTTTGGAATTGAAGGTTGCTCTGCAGATAATGTTTTATCGGCCATTGAAGTGGTAGGCAATGCACAAATTACTACAAGGGGAAATTCATTATATGCGGTTAATTCGGCAATTAACATTCAAGGTCCGGGCACAACCGGCACCACGCTGCATTGGCAAAGCATTGGCAACGAAACTTTTGTAGGAATGGATGCCGTTAAAGTAAGTGCGGCAAAATGCAGCCTGAATTATGACGGTATAGGCAGAACGGCAATGATTGGTGAGCAAACAGCGCTGCATATAAGCAACTCGGCCAAAGTGTATACAAACCAATGCAATATGTATGCAACAGGCGAATACCCGATTATCGGAAATGGAATAAGGCTTACCGGAGGCAATACCATCGGGTATTTCGACGATAACGTAATTGAAGCAACATCTACCGGAATATCATCTTCCCAGGGCAGGCTTACTGCATTGAATAACTTAATAATAGCGCATAACGGCATATACAAATATGCCTGTACACCTGACGACCAATTGATAAGCGACAATGTTATTTGGGCGGAAAGCAACTGTATTGATCTTGTAAACGGCAGTACCGATTGGATTCAGAACAATATTTTCCATATTGGTAAAAACGGCGTAAGGGTAGCAAACAACGGTGCCGTAAGCCAAACTTTGAAGCTTAACTGCAATACCTTTGTGCCGGAAAGCGATCTCCTGATTAACCCATTATACCCGGAGCAATACGGGGTTTATATATACGGGAGTAATACAGAAATGGAAGATATTGGGGGCACTGGCGTTACTTTATTAGTCGAAAAACCTTCCGGTAATATTTGGCCATCTGACAGAAGCGGATCCAGTTGGATAAGTCCTGATGATTGGGAATCTATTCATACTGAAAGTGGACGTGATATTTATTATTATCAGTATGACAATGAGTTTATTGGAACAGTAAATCCAGAGGGATCAGGCGGTATAACGAAACAACAGACAGGAAAAAATTGTGGCACCCAGTATAATATTAACCAGGCATGTTCTGGTTTAACAGGATCAGCAAAGGCAGAATGTGAATTATCTTATGCAAGCAATCCTTCATATTGGCATATTATGACTGGAACTTCATTTGTACCGGTATGCGTTGATCCTGAGGATTTAGATATTCACTTCATAGGGAGAATTGCTGCAAAAGATGATAGTAGTGACAATGTTACTCAAGTTAATTCAGGAGGCAGGGAAATTTTTATTGGGGAATGTGTACCTAACCCGGCCTCAGAAGAAGCAGTATTGAATTATGAGTTAAAGAACCATCTTTCAGGCGCAGAAGCTGCCATAATTGAAATTGCAACGGGCCGCCAAATTATGACGATTAAATTATTGTCTGAAAAAGGCAGTTGTAAAGTACCGCTTACTGAGTTCTCTTCTGGAGTTTACAATATTAGAATTCGAAACGCCGGAATTGAAATAGCTAATCGTAGGCTTGTAGTTATAAAATAAGGAAAGCGGGCTGGTATTAACCGAAAGTGTGCTATAAATTTGGAAGCACTGCACATTTTCGGCTAATAATTAAGCTGCTAAATTCACCTGTTCAGATATATACCTAGCATGTTAAAGACTTTCATTCTCACGGCAGCAGCATTAATTGCATTTCAGGCAAGTTTCTCTCAACAAGTAATTTGGGAAAAAACCTATGGTTGGCGCAGAACAGATCAGGTAAATACAATTGAGCCGATTGATAATGGCTGCTATTTTGCCGGAGGTACTTCAA
>JAZKBN010000016.1:0-78748 GCA_040388605.1 Bacteroidota bacterium
TGTACAATGTAAGCAAATCAAACTATGAGCGTTTAACTGAAGCTGCCAAAACAGCCGGAGCTGTTTCTGCTTACGACATAGATGTGGCATTGGCCAAACGCAATGCCGACTATGCGCAACTGCAAACAGCCAAAGCATCTATCAGGGAAATAACAGATACAAAGAATTACCTGCTTTTAAAAGCACCTTTCAGTGGTGTGGTTACTGCACGTAATGTAAGCGCAGGTGCTTATGTTGGTCCATCGGGCCGTGGTTCGGAACAACCATTGTTTACTTTGCAGGAGCATAAAAAACTGCGACTGGCTGTTGCAGTGCCTGAGGCCTATGTGGCATACCTTCATAAAGCCGGCATTGTAAAATTCCGGGTAAAATCTTTGCCTGAAGCGCAATTCACAGCACAAATATCCCGCCTTGCAGGGGCCCTTGATACCAGGCTCAGGGCCCAACGCGTTGAATTCGATATTCCGAATGAAAACGGGAAATTGCTTCCGGGCATGATTGCCGAAGTAAGCTTTACTTTCGCCGGAACCGACAACAGCCTTGTAGTACCCAAAACTGCGTTAATAAATTCATCGGAGCATTTGGCGGTAATTCGTGTTGCCGAAGGAAAGGCCAGGTTAGTAGACGTTCGAACCGGCAGAATTGCACATGACAGCGTTGAAATTTTCGGCCCTTTGTCTGAAGGCGATCAACTGGTTAAGGCCGCTGCCGAAGAAATCAGGGATGGTTCAGAAGTAACAATTGCCAAAGCGGGTTCAAAATAATTTAAACAATTTCAGAGTTGTTATTAGTTCTGCAAAGCCATTCCGGAATCCGGGGTGGCTTTCATTTTTTTAATGCAGGCATGTTTTAAAACAATATACTGCAATGGCTCCTGAAAACGCTGAGACGAAATAAGCGAACATTAGTAAATACCTAACATACAATCAGTTATAGAATACTTATTCCTTGTATGTTACATATTGATTCACCCCGATTTTATCTTTATTTAAGAAACGCGGTTATAGAGCCCATCATAACATGCTTGGGCAAGTTGGCAAAACATCCATAATATATTTCGTAATGGGCAGTTTTACGACATTATAATTCGGCAATCCAACAATAAGCAATTTATAATTATTCTTAAAAAGCAATTTTCAGAACCCGCCTTTTGCATATTCCGAATATTCCTGATACTTTGACCCCCTATTCAATGAAAAACGGAATATTTACACCTTTATGGAAACAGAGACAATGAAGTATGAAGCCGTGCGGAATTTTGTTGGAGGCAGCTTTAAGGAGTCGTACAATACAGATACTTTAGATATTTTAAGCCCGGTAGACGGCTCTTTACTTTCTACCGTTCCGCTTAGCGGAATGCATGATTTGAATGCTGCTGTTGAAGCTGCAAAAGCAGCATACCCGGCATGGTCGGGTATGCCAATAAAAGAGCGTGTCCAGGTTTTTTATCGTTATAAAACCCTGCTCGAAAAAAACATGGTTTCGCTTACTGAGCTGGTACGCGAAGAAAACGGCAAAACTTATGATGAAGCAAAGGCAGAGGTAGAAAAAGCCATAGAGCTCACCGAGTTTGCATGCTCATTACCGCAATTGGTTGCGGGTGAATTACTTGAAGTAAGCAAGGGGGTTGAATGCCGTGCCGAACGCAAGCCATTGGGCGTAGTGGCATCCATAGCGCCTTTTAATTTCCCGAACATGGTTCCCCACTGGACCATTCCTAATGCAATAGCTTTAGGCAATACCATGATTTTAAAGCCATCGGAACAGGTTCCCTTAAGTTCGGCCCGCATAGCAGAGCTGCTGAAAGAAGCAGGTTTGCCCGATGGAGTTCTGAACATTGTTAACGGCGGACGCGAAATTGTTGAAGCCATTTGCGACCATGCTGATATACAGGCAGTATCGTTTGTTGGCTCAACCAAAATTGCCAAAGTTGTTTACAGGCGTGCCACCTCTAACCTGAAACGTTGCGTGGCGCTTGGCGGTGCAAAAAACCACCTTTTGGTTATGCCCGATGCCCATGTTGAAATGACTGCTTCTAATGTAGCGGCATCTATGTCGGGCTGCGCGGGGCAAAGGTGCATGGCGGGCTCAGCCATGGTTGCCATTGGTTCTGTAGACCATATCATTGAAAAATTAGTAGATGAAGCCCGTAAAATACAGGTTGGTAAAAACCTGGGTTCCGTTATCAGCGCGGCTGCAAAAGAACGCATTGAAAAATATATAAGCGATGCCGAAAGCGCCGGGGCCAAAATTCTGCTCGATGGTCGTAATGCGGTTGTTGAAGGTAAAGAGGGCGGTTTTTATGTAGGCGCCACTGTTATTGATTACGTAACGCCTGATATGGCCATTGCCAAAGAAGAAGTTTTCGGGCCGGTATTGGCAATAATGCGGGCTAAAACATTAGACGAAGGCCTTGCCATTGAAAACAGCTCAAACTACGGAAACGCTGCCGCCGTATTTACCCAAAGCGGTGGCGTTGCCCGCTACGTAATGGAGCATGCATCTGCCGGCATGATCGGAATTAATATTGGCGTTCCTGTTCCCCGCGAACCCTTCTCTTTCGGTGGCTGGAACGAATCCAAATTCGGAACCGGCGACATCACGGGCAAAAGCTCTATTGAGTTCTGGACCCAAATAAAAAAGGTTACCACCAAGTGGAATCCCGAAAGTCGTACCAATTGGATGAGCTGATTAAAAGCTCCTTACCAATTTAAAACTCATAAACCGAGAAGATTCCCCGGTTTATATATACCTGACAAAAACACACCATCCTTCCAAACCGAATGCAGGAAACCTGGGTACAAGATATTGATAAGCAGCAGGTGCTGCAAAACAGTTTTGACTATACACTTTTCAGCTGGAGCAAGCAAACCGGCCTGAACCCCATTAACGCTGAACGCGCCGAAGGCGTTTACGTTTTCGACCGCGACGGCAAGCGCTATATTGATTTTTCATCGCAGTTGATGAATGTGAATATAGGCCACGGCAACCCAAAAGTTACCGAGGCGGTTGTGAACCAAATGAACGAGCTCAGCTATGTTCACCCGGGTATGGTAACCAAAGCACGCGGCGATCTCGGCAAACGACTGGCCGAAATAGCTCCCGGTTCGCTAACCAAAACATTGTTTACGCTTGGCGGCGCAGAAGCAATTGAAAACGCCATAAAAGTTGCACGGGTATATACCGGAAGGCATAAAATTATAGCCCTGTACCAGAGTTTTCACGGGGCTTCCTATGGCGCCATAAGCGCCGGCGGCGACCCACGGCGATTAGCAGTAGACAGCCAGGCCATGCCCAATGTGGTACACGTAGAAAACCCTTATTTCTACCGCTGCCCCTGGAAAAGCGCCACCCCTGAAGAATGCGGCGAAAGTGCCGCAGCACACATGGAAAGGGTGATTCAGTATGAAGGTCCGGGCAATGTGGCAGCCATCATTATGGAGGGAGAATCAGGCACATCGGGTTGTATTAAATACCCGCCAAACTACTGGAAACTGGTGCGCGCCATTGCCGATAAATATGGAATCATGCTTATTTCAGATGAAGTAATGAGCGGCTTCGGGCGTACAGGCAAATGGTTCGGGGTGCAAAACCAAGGTGTTGACCCTGATATTATGTGTATGGCCAAAGGCATTACAGCCGGCTACCTGCCACTTGGAGCCATGATGGTGAGCGATAAAATTGCTCATTATTTCGACGATAAATTCCTGCCCTTGGGCCTTACTTACTCTGCACACCCGGTAAGCTGCGCAGCAGCACTGGCCGTGCTGGATATTTATGAAGAGGAAAACATGCTTGAAAATGTGAATACCCTGGGCAGGCACCTTGATGCCCGTGCAGCAGAAATGATGCAAAAGCATCCGTCTATTGGCGACTGGCGAAATACCGGTCTTTTTGGCTGTTTCGAGCTGGTTAAAAACCGCAAAACAAAGGAGCCTATGGCCCCCTGGAATGCCGCACCTGAGCAAATGGTGATAATGAATAAGGTTGCCGGCAAAATCAGGGAATTGGGCATGTACACTTTTGTACGCTGGAACCTGATTTTTGTGGCACCGCCCCTGAACATCACCAAGCAACAGCTCGACGAAGGACTCGATATAATTTCAACTTCAATTGCTGTTGCCGACGAATTTGTTAACTGACATTTCAAAGCATCCTCCCTGTTTGCATTCATAAATACACTGAGGTTATTTTAAAAATATGCCCGATAATGCTATAGCTTCATTGCCCGAGAACATTACTTCTTCGCCCCTGTATAACGCTGATCTCGCCCCTGTTCCGCCAAACCAACGAACCTGGAATAAATGGCATTTGGCAGCTTTATGGGTAGGCATGGCAGTTTGTATTCCAACCTATATGCTGTCGTCATATATGGTTAAATCCGGCTTGAGCTGGCAGGCGGCGCTTATTATTATAGCCTTAGCAAATGTAATCATCAGCATACCCATGGTGCTTAACGGGCATGCCGGGGTAAAGTACGGTTTGCCTTTTCCTGTATTGGGTCGTGCCGCATTCGGAACAGCGGGTATTCATTTGGTAGCCATTGTACGGGCTATAGTAGCCTGCGGTTGGTTTGGCGTTCAAACCTGGATTGGCGGCCTGGCCATTTATGCCATTTGGAATGCGCTGACAGGTAACCATGCATCAATGGGGCTTGATTTAGGCAAGTTCCTCAGCTTCGCTGTATTTTGGCTTATAAATATCTACTTTATCTGGAGCGGAAGCGAGAGTATAAAATGGCTTGAAAACCTGAGCGCTCCATTCCTGATAGTTGTAGGCATTGTGCTTATCTGGTGGTGCGCTTCAGAGGCAGGCGGTTATGCAAAGGTGCTTGATCAAGGGGTTCAGTTACAAAAACCGGCAGCCATTCTGCATAAACCTGTAAATCCCGGATCAAGGTTTAAAGCTGAGCTTACTCCCCTGCTGAAGACCGACGGCAACGCAAAAGCCGATGAATTTAAGATTGGTTACTCAGCAGGAACTACAGGTGCTTTCGAAAAGGCTGCCTGGGCTAAAATTCCGGGAGACATGGATGCCACGGGCAAACTTCCTGCATTAAAAGATGATGAGGAGATTGAAATACTGAACGGGTCAAAGCCTGTATTGTTACAGTACCGGGTAAAAACCGAATCAGGATATGCATATTCTTCTGTTTCAGAATTATTTATGAAACAGGATTCAGCCGAAGAATCATTCGGAACGGCGTGGAACTATGTGCTTTGGCTCACTGCAATGGTAGGCTTTTGGGCAACCATGTCGTTGAATATATCTGATATAACACGGTATGCGCCAACCCAGAAAGACCAGGTTGCCGGGCAGTTTATTGGCCTGCCGGGCACTATGGTACTTTATTCTTTCATAGGCATATTTGTAACATGCAGCACAGTTATCAACTTTCCTGAATTGCTTATCGGGACAGATGCGCCCTGGGATCCTGTAACTTTCTTCTCGCGCTTTAACAATCCATGGATAGTTGTGCTCACCCAAATATCTATGCTGATTGCCACCCTGAGCACCAATATTGCGGCTAATATAATTGCCCCGGCAAATATATTCTCTAACCTCGCCCCGGGTAAGCTTAGCTTCAGAACGGGGGGCGTTTTGGCCGGTATTATTGGAATAATTATTTGCCCCTGGTGGCTAATGGATGAAATAAGCAATCTCCTTGTTTTCGTTAGCGGCCTGCTTGGCCCTGTATTGGGTATTTTGCTTTGCGATTACTTCCTCATTCGTACAAAAACACTGGATGTTAACGGACTGTTCAAAGTTACAGGCCCATACGCTTACGGGGGCAGCGGGTATAATATGGCCGCAATGATTGCCTTATGTGCCGGAGTAATAACCGCACTTATAGGTTATTGGGTTCCGTCGCTGTTGTTTCTTTATAAGCTCTCCTGGTTTACAGGCTTCGGGGTTTCCTTTGCGCTTTATGCCTTTTTATACCCGCGTATTTATAGCAGTACTTCGGTTACAAAGGCTTAGCACTATATTAATCAGGCAATTAAAATATTCAGTCCTTTAATTAATGTCTATACTTATAAAAAACGGCCGGGTAATTACAGCCTCAATGGACGCTGTGGCCGATGTGCTTATTGAAGGCGAAACTGTAGCAGCCATCGGTAAAAACCTGGTTGCACAAGCCGATACCGTTATTGATGCTGCCGGCAAAATTGTAATGCCCGGCGGAATAGACCCGCATGTGCATCTTGATATGCCATTCATGGGCACATTCAGCTCCGACAGCTATGAAACCGGCACCCGCGCAGCCCTACACGGCGGCACCACCATGCTTATAGATTTCGTGCTGCAAAAGCAGGGCGATTCCCTGCAAAATGCGCTCAATGAATGGAAAGGCCGCTCAGACGGAAATGCTCTTGGCGATTACTCTTTCCACATGGCTGTTACAGATTTTAACGAAAGTACCCGTACCGAAATCAGGCACATGGTTGAGGAAGAAGGTATAACTTCTTTCAAAACCTTTATGGCTTACAAGGGAGCCCTTATGATTGATGACGCCCAAATGGTGGGCCTCATGAACGAAGTAAAGAAATTCGGGGGCCTTGTAACCGCCCACGCCACCAACGGCGATATGATAGATTTCCTTATAGCCAAACACCGCTCAGAAGGAAAGCTTTCGCCATTGTACCACTACCTCTCCCAACCGGAGGTTACCGAGGCAGAAGCATCGGGCAGGTTTGCAGATATTGCCAATTACACCGGTGTAAACGCTTACATAGTTCACCTTACCTGTGAAGGCGCGCTCAACCAGGTTCGGGAAGCAGCCAAACGAAACCAAAGGGTTTTGGTTGAAACCTGCATTCAATACCTGCTGCTTGATGCCACGCTTTATGAGCGCGATTTTGAAGGAGCAAAGTGGGTTATGTCGCCGCCATTGCGTGAGAAAAAAGACCAGGAAACGCTTTGGGCAGGCATAAACCAAGGAACCGTATTAGTTGTTGCCACCGACCATTGCCCCTTTAAATGGGCTCAAAAGCTTAAGGGTGAGAAAGACTTCTCTAAAATACCTAACGGACACCCTGCCGTTGAGCACCGAATGGAGCTGCTTTTCAGCGAAGGGGTAAATAAAGGGCGAATAACGCCTTCGCGATTCGTTGAAGTTACAAGCACCAATGCTGCCAAAATATTCGGCATGTACCCTAAGAAAGGGACAATAGGAATTGGCTCAGATGCCGATATAATTATAATAGATCCCGCGAAGAAACATACCATTTCAGCCGATACCCACCACATGAATGTTGATTATTCGGCATACGAAGGCTGGGAGCTAACCGGTAAAATTGAAACTGTGCTTCTCCGGGGCAAAGTAGCCGTGGAAAACGGTGAGACTAAGGTTGAAAAGGGTTATGGCCAATTCATAAAACGAGGCCCTACAGCCATTTAAATACTTTCAGAAACTGAAATACATTAAAAAGCCGAAATACGGGCACGGCAACAATAACCCGGTACACACAAGTACATTACCAAAAAAATAAAAAGATTATGCCGAGAAATGTAAAATCGGGCCTTATTCAAATGAGCCTGCCAATGACCGAAGGAGAAGGAACCATTGCCGAGATAATGAATGCGATGGTGCAAAAGCACATTCCTTATATTGAAGAAGCCGGAAAAAAGGGAGTTCAGATTCTTTGTTTGCAGGAGATTTTCAATACCCCGTATTTTTGCCCGGGGCAGGATAACAAGTGGTATGCATCAGCTGAATCTGTACCCGGCCCAACTACCGAGCTGATGGCAGAATACGCCAAAAAGTACAATATGGTAATTATTGTACCCATATATGAGCGCGAAGCTGCCGGTTTCCTGTACAATACCGCTGCGGTAATTGATGCCGACGGCACTTACCTCGGTAAGTATCGCAAAAATCATATTCCGCATACTTCAGGCTTTTGGGAAAAGTACTTTTTCAAGCCCGGAAATTTAGGATACCCTGTTTTCCAGACCAAATATGCCAAAGTAGGTGTGTATATATGCTATGACAGGCATTTCCCTGACGGGGCCCGCTGTCTTGGCCTGAATGGCGCCGAAATAGTTTATAACCCTTCTGCCACTGTAGCGGGCCTTTCCCAATATCTCTGGAAACTGGAGCAACCGGCACACGCCGCCGCGAACGGCTATTTTATGGGCTGCATTAACCGTGTAGGTATTGAAAAGCCCTGGAACCTGGGTAAGTTTTACGGTACCTCCTATTTCGTTGATCCTCGCGGGCAAATATTCGCCCAGGCTTCAGAAGATAATGATGAGCTCCTAATTGCCGATTTCGACCTGGATATGATAGATGAAGTGCGTGCCACCTGGCAGTTCTTCCGCGATCGCAGGCCCGAAACTTATGGCAAACTGGTTGAGCTTTAACAGCATCAATTCTGCCTGCACAAATAACTGATTTTTTCACCCGGGTTACATATTTCCTGCTGCCGAACCGGTTTCGACAGGAATAGCCTGTACCCATCAGTCAAGATTTAAATTATGCCTGAATATAAAATTCCTACAAACGCACAGGAGTTTGAGCAGAATTTTTCACAGCTTAAGCCGCTGATGAAAAAGAATGAGGCCACTTACGAAAGTTCGCGCTGCCTTTTCTGCTTCGATGCACCGTGTATAAAAGCCTGCCCGACCGGTATAGATATACCTTTATTTATCAGGCAGATAAACGACGGCAATACAACCGGGGCTGCAAGAACTATTTATGAAGCTAATTACTTCGGGAATGCGTGCGGTAAGGTTTGCCCCACCGAAGTGCTCTGTGAAGGCGCCTGCGTCTATAACCTGCAGGATGTAAAACCCATTGAAATTGGCCGGCTGCAAAGCTTTGCCACGCATACTGTGCTTGATACCGATAAAAAGCTTTTCAGCCCCGGGCCGGAAAAAGGTAAAAAAGTGGCTGTTATAGGTGCGGGTCCGGCGGGTATTTCATGTGCCTGCGAGCTAAGGGCCCAAGGTTTCGAGGTCGATATTTATGAAGGCCGCGCTAAGCCATCAGGTTTAACCTATTATGGGGTAGCGCCTTATAAGATAACGGATGGCGAAGCCATGGTAGAAATGAATTGGCTTCAAAGCCAATTCGGATATTCGGTATTTTATGAAACTCCTATACAATCTAAAGCCGACTTAGACCGCCTGGAAGAAAAATACGATGCCGTTTTCATCGCTATCGGGCTTGGGAAAACCGGGACTTTAGGAATTCCTGGTGAAGACAAAGACAATTGCGTGGGCGCTGTGGAGTTTATAGAGGAATTACGCATGCGCAGGCATCAGGTGTGCATTGCAAAAACGGTTGTGGTCCTGGGTGGCGGCAATACGGCTATGGATGCTGCCTCAGAATCTGCAAGGCTTGGGGCTGAACATGTGGTTTTGGCTTACAGGCGGGCAAAAGAAGAAATGGGCGCCTATAATTTTGAATATGATTTGGTTAAAGGTGCAGGCGTGGAAGGTCTGTTTAACGCTGCCCCGCTTGAAATTTTAGGAAACGGCAGGGTTACCGGTGTAAAGTTTATAAAAACTGAATTAGTCGGCAATAGCCTTAAGTCAATGCCCGGAACTGAGTTCATAATTAATTGCGACCTGGTAATTAAAGCAACCGGCCAGCAAAAACAGGTAGGGTTTCTTGAACTGATTCCCGGCCTTAACCTCGATTCAAAAGGGCGAATTATTGCCGACCCATTAACCATGCAAACAGCAAACCCAAAATATTTTGCAGCCGGCGATGCCCTAAACGGCGGTGCCGAGGTAGTTAATGCCGCTGCCGAAGGAAAAGCTGCGGCATTTGGTATTGCGGCTTATCTTAAAGGAAACGGAGCTGTTCAAACTGTATAATCTATGCCCGATATATCTATAAACTTTGCCGGTATAAAATCTCCAAATCCATTTTGGCTGGCTTCGGCACCGCCTACCAACAGCGGGTACCAGGTTATGAAAGCCTTTGATGCCGGCTGGGGCGGCGCTGTTTGGAAAACACTTGGTGTTCCCGTTGTAAATGTAAGCAGCCGTTACGGCGCCGTAAATTACCGCGACAAGCGCATGATTGGCTTCAACAATATTGAGCTGATTACAGACCGGCCTTTGGCCGATAACCTGCGTGAAATTGAGGAAGTAAAAAAACGTTTTCCGAATCATGCTGTAATAGCATCGCTCATGGTGCAAAGCCGCGAGGAATGGCACCAAATTGTGCGCGACTCTCAAAATGCCGGCGCCGATGGTATTGAGCTTAATTTCGGCTGCCCGCATGGTATGTGCGAGCGCGGAATGGGCTCGGCAGTAGGCCAGGAACCTGAAGTGCTTAAAACCATTGTGCAATGGGTAATGGAGGTTGCAACCATACCTGTTATTGTTAAGCTTACCCCAAATATTTCAGATATAACAGAACCTGCCATTGCGGCACGCCAGGGCGGCGGTAACGCCATATCGTTAATAAATACCATACAAAGTATTGTAGGTGTAGATATAGATAATTTTGTGCCCTACCCTATTGTGGATGGTAAAAGCACGAACGGCGGTTACTGCGGACCTGCTGTAAAGCCCATAGCCCTGAATATGGTTAAAAACTGCGCCCAACACCCCGACGTTCGGCTGCCGATTTCAGGTATAGGCGGTATTGAGAACTGGCGTGATGCCGTTGAGCACATTTTGCTCGGCGCAAGCTCGGTACAGGTTTGCACTGCAGTAATGCACTTTGGCTTTGGTATAATACGCGATTTGGTATCGGGCCTGGAGCAATACATGACTGATAAGGGCTTCGAGAATATTGACCAGATGGTGGGCAAGGCCCTGCCGAATGTGAAGCAATGGGAAAACCTGAACCTTAAATATAAAGTAACAGCAGAAATAGATGAAGAAAAATGCATCAGCTGCCAACTTTGCTATACAGCCTGTGAAGACGGTGCGCACCAGGCTATAGCCCTGCGCGAAGGAACCCGTGTACCACAGATTATACAGGAAAATTGTGTGGGTTGTAACCTATGCTCATTGGTTTGCCCGGTAGATGACTGCATCACCATGATTCGCCGTGATGATGGTACCCAACATCAAACCTGGAAAGAACGCACAGAAGCCGATGATGTGCCTTTAACATTCGATGATACCCGCGCAGGAGGATTGCATCATTGGGTACCTGAACCTGCTGCTGCTATCGGGAAGGAACGCGAGAAAACCCTGCCCGGCAAAGCACGTGTTTATGCAGAACGATTGACAGAAAACAGTTAACCGATTCCTTTAAGCCGGGCTTAGCAAGTATATAAAACGCCCTTTGCAGTGCCGTTTGGCTGCAAAGGGCGTTTTGTATTTAATTTCGGATTTTAATAAGTACCTGGCTTACAGCAGAAAACCCAAAATAAAAGGCTGCCTCGGTTCAGAGGCAGCCTTTTATTTTGGGTTTTCTGCCTTCATACACCTGTTAGTGTAATAACAATGCCAATAGCTTAACGGTAATACCCGTAAATGCTACTGTCCATTTTAACGAAAAAGGGGCGGAATTGTAAGCCGACCTGAGCTTATACTAAAAGATGCATTAAATGCCTTACAGCCAATATGAGAAATGCCGGGCTTTTCCCGGCATTTGGTTTCTTTCAGAACCGCAACTGCTGTCGCCGGCGAATTTAAGAATCAATAACCTTTAATTGCAGTTGTAAACAGTATTTGTATATGTCCCTATTACTGTGGTGTCTGAGGGCCCGCCTGTGCGTGTTATTTTAACCTGTGTTGGTATTTCATTCCCGTTTGCAAAGGTATAGCTGTAAACTGTTCTGCCAGATACGACGCCACCGGACCGGATAACAGATTCCATCAGCAGGTTTTTAGCCGGTGTACCAAACATAACTGCGGGATAATTTGAATAAACATTCATCATATTATAAAAATACGTTCTGTTTCTGACATGCGAAGTAAAGGTGTTCGTTATGGTATCATAATCAGTGGCAAACTGATTTTGCCGCTTCATTATAACTCTTGTGTTATTACCGTTGTCCCAGGTAATATTATATGTTGTAACGGAGCTTGATCTTGATTCCGTTTTACTGATTAAATGCCCTTCGGCATCGTAGCTGAAGCTAAATGCGGAGCTGCCAAGCGTGCTTACACCGTAGGCGCTAACTCTGCCTTCCGCGTCAAGCACGGCGCTGTCCAGCCGGGAACCTATTTTCAGGTAAACCCGCCCGGGAGCATACGAATATTCATTAAGCCAGTCATAATTCAGGTTGTCTGCATTGTTATGATACAATACCTGTATGGCTTTAACTCTCCCTGCCGAATCGTAGGTATAATTATAAGTATGCTTTTCACTGCCATCGTTGGCATCACTGCTGTCTACCTGGTGTAGGATCCGACAATTCTGCGATGCCGGTGCGGCATTGTCTCCGTTTTTGCAGGCACTGAGCCCTGCAAGAATTAAAAGCACTGAAAACGGTACTAACTTATTGATTTTAAAAGACATAGTTTTTTGTTATAAAAGCGAACCTTAAGGGCAATTAAATCCGTTGTTAAACTATAAACAAGAAAAAAAACGCCTGATGCAAAACTAATGTAAATAATCAATTTTTATATAGTGCAGATCTTTTTCTGCCTTAAATTCTCCCGGTTGCGTTTATATCCGGTAAAACAAACAGGGGTCTCCATTACGGAAACCCCTATCATTATTGGCCTTGCGGCCATCATACACCTGTTAGTGTAACTCTATGCCAATAGCATACCGGTATCAGCCGGATGTACTATTGCCCATCCGTTATAATAACGAACAGTTTTAATTCTTATTTCAGGAAAAGAAGCTCACGGTATTTTGGCAAAGGCCAGTCTTCATCGTCTACAAGCAGTTCCAGCTTGTCAACCGCATGACGAATTACCTCGAAATACTCTTTTACATCATCACAATAAGCAATGGCTTTGTCGCGGCTGTGTTCCAGGTTATTGGCACGCTTGCGGGCCTCGGTCATTTCAAATACATTTTTAAGGATATCTGATAAATGACTGCTTATTTCGAGAATGGTTTTCAGGGTTGTGCCGTAAACTTCTTCACCAAGGCCTATTTCTTTAAGCCCTTTAACGTTGGCTATCAGCTTATTTTGGTAAGTGATGGCTGTAGGAACCACGTGGTTTTGAGCCAGGTCGCCCATCAGTCGGCTTTCAATCTGAACCTTTTTAATGTACTCCTCAAGGTAGATTTCATGGCGGGCTTCCAGTTCGCGGTCGCTGAAAATGCCGTTTTTAATGAATACATTCTTGTTATGCTCAGTTACATAAGCATCAAGTGAAAGCGGCGTGGTTTTGATGTTATTGAGTCCGCGTTTTGCAGCTTCCTCAACCCATTCATCAGAATAGCCGTTACCTTCAAACCTTACAGCCTTGCTTTCAGTTATCAGGCGTTTCAGGATATTGATGATAACCACCTCTTTCTTGCCTCCGGCTTCAATTTCCTTATCAGCTTCAGCTTTAAAGGCAAGCAATTGGTTGGCTACAATGGTATTCAGCACGGTCATAGGCCCTGCACTGTTTGCAGAGCTGCCAACAGCCCTGAACTCGAACTTATTGCCTGTAAAGGCAAAAGGAGAGGTACGGTTGCGGTCTGTATTGTCAAGCAAAATCTCAGGTATTTTATCAATACCGAGTTTCAGGTACATGTTATCACCTTTTTCAATCACATCGGTATTCTGCTCCAAGGCGTCAAGCACCTCGGTAAGCTGGGAGCCGATGAAAGCCGATATGATGGCAGGAGGCGCCTCATTGGCACCCAAACGGTGATCATTACCTGCAGAAGCTATGCTTGCACGCAGCAAATCTGCATACTCATGAACAGCCTTAATGGTGTTGATGAAGAAAGTAAGAAACAACAGGTTGTCCTTAGGGCGTTTGCCGGGGCTCAGCAGGTTACGGCCGGTATTGGTGCCTAGTGCCCAGTTGTTGTGCTTGCCGCTGCCGTTTATGCCTGCAAAAGGCTTTTCATGGAAAAGCACCTTCAGCTCGTGGCGATCTGCCACTTTGCCCATAATATCCATAAGCAATTGGTTATGGTCAATGGCAAGGTTTACTTCACCGAAAGTAGGCGCACACTCAAATTGGCCCGGGGCCACTTCGTTATGGCGCGTACGGACAGGAATTCCGAGCTTAAGGGCCTCGGTTTCAAAATCCTGCATAAAGCTGCTCACCCGGGCAGGAATGCTGCCAAAATAATGGTCTTCAAGCTGCTGCCCTTTGGCCGGCGAATGTCCGAAAACAGTTCGTCCGCTCATAACCAAATCGGGGCGGGCATTAAAAAGGGCTTTGTCAATTACAAAGTACTCCTGCTCTGCGCCAAGGGTCGCAATAACACGGGTAATGTCTTTATCGAAAAACTCGCAAACAGCAACTGCGGCCTTATCAATTAGTGAAAGGGCTTTTAGGAGCGGGGTTTTATGATCAAGCGCTTCGCCGGTATAACTTACAAAAACTGTTGGAATGCAAAGGGTTTTACCGGCATTGGTTTCAATAATAAATGCAGGGCTGCTGGGGTCCCAGGCAGTATAGCCCCTGGCTTCAAATGTATTACGAATGCCGCCGCTGGGGAAGCTGCTGGCATCGGGCTCCTGCTGAACAAGGGCGCTTCCTTTGAATTTTTCAATAGCCTTGCCATCATCGTCGAGGTCGAAGAAAGCATCATGCTTTTCGGCAGTGGCGCCGGTGAGGGGTTGAAACCAGTGGGTGTAATGCGTTGCGCCTTTAGAGATGGCCCAGCTTTTCATGCCGCTTGCAACAGCATCTGCTATTTCCGATTCAATTTTACGCCCGGCTTCGGTGCGCTCCTTCAATGCTTTGTAAATATGGCCTGAAAGGTATTCTTTCAGAACAGCATCGTTAAATACGTTTTGGCCGAAGTAATCGGAAATTTTGTTGGAAGGAAACGTAAGAGCAACGGGTTGGCGGGTGTTTACCAGCTCAAGCGCCCGGAATCTGAGGGTTGCCATGAATAGGTGCGTGAAATTGTTGAGGTTAAAATTTCAGGGGCAAAGGTATGAAAATAGGTAGAATTCAAAGGCATTGCCTTTAAAATTGATACGATTATTACTGAAACATTAACAAAATGGCAGAATTAAGCCAAAAACATAAGCCTGCTTAAAATCGGCACGGCATTATAAGCTATAAAAGCAAAAAGCAGGCCCGGTTAAAGGGGCCTGCTTTAATTAATATTTCAGCAAAATAGCCGATGCTTACATTTTCACAAGAACGTCGTCTATGAGTCCATAAGTTTTGGCTTCATCGGCTTTCATCCAATAATCACGATCGCTGTCTTTTTCTACTTTTTCAAACGTTTGACCGCTGTGGTGGCTTATGATTTCATAAAGCTCCCTGCGAAGAATCAGGATTTGCTTGGCAGTTATCTCGATATCTGAACTTTGGCCCTGCGCACCGCCACTGGGTTGGTGAATCATAACCCGCGCATGTGTTAAAGCAGTGCGCTTGCCTGCAGCGCCGCCACACAGGAGAACAGCTCCCATGCTTGCAGCAAGGCTGGTGCAAATTGTTGCCACATCGGGGGTTATAAGCTGCATGGTATCATAAATACCTAAGCCTGCATGCACTGAGCCTCCGGGGCTGTTAATGTAAAGCGTGATATCTCTCTTGCCATCGGCGTTTTGCAGGAAAAGCATTTGCGCTACAATAATATTGGCAATATTATCGTCGATACCGGTACCGAGGAAAATAATACGATCGGCCATCAGGCGGCTGAACACATCAATTTCACGGAAATTTGTAGGGCGCTCTTCAATAATTGAGCGTGTCATGTTTTCAACCCGCTCAATGTGGCGGTCAACGCTAAGGCCATTCAGGCCGGTGTGGTGAACAGCGTATTTGCGAAATTCGTTTTTGTCCATGTCGGTTTTTTTGAGGTTAGGTTGAAAGGCTGCAGGCAACAAATACCGGGCAACCTGTCAGTATATTTAGCAGCAGGGTGATTTAAGAGCGCTCTGCAATGGTAAGAACCTGGTTGCAAAAATCAAAGCAAAGTTGTATATTCTGCCAAAAAGACAGGGCCGACGGCATCCATTTTTTCAAATGAACACCGTCGGCCCGGCAATTTGGTCCCAAAGGACCTGTTAACTCAGTTAAAAGACTAAGCGGGTTGGCTTAATAAAGTTTCCAGTTGATGCTCATCAACGGTTTCTTCCAGCCAGGTTGCTTTCTCTTTCAGGTAATTGTATATTTTTTCCTCGAAGGCATTGTTAATTACGCGACGCCTTTCATTTTCCTTCATGTTGGCCAATTGCTGGTGGGCTAACTGGTGCAATTCATGATGATCAGGAAGCTCACGACCTGCCTGGTTGAAATAGTGCTCTATTCGCTCCATCAGGTAATGCTCAATATCTTTATCAGTCAGGTCTAAAGAACCCTCTTTGGCAACCGCGCCCTGAATAATTTCCCATTTAATGGCTTTCAGGTATTGGTCGAAATTGCTGATAATTTCAGCATGCTGCTTAGGCTCGTTAATTGAAAGCAACCAACGCTTTACAAACGCCTCAGGTAATGAAACCGGGGTGTTTGCAATAAGGGTATCACGAAGCTGTATATTCTTCAGGGCTTCTGTTTGCTCTTCAGATTCAGCTTCAAGGGTTTCTTTAACGGCTATTTTGAAAGCTTCTTCACTTTCAATAGGGAAAGGCCATGCAGGTAAAGCGGCATGGAAGAAAGCTTCGTTTAGCTCAGCGGGCTCGGTGCGTGTAATGCTGGTGATGTTCAGGGTGTAAGTGCCCTTAGCTTCTTTCTCAGCGCTTTCAGCGCGGCTTATGCCGGCTACAATTTTGCGGTCGCTTTCTTTAAAGCTGTCTTCAATATTGAAAGTTACAGATTCGCCGGCCTTTTTGCCGATGAATTGTGCCAGATGCTCAGCTACAACCTTATCAAGGTTAAAGCCTGTGTATTTGGTTTCTGTTTCACCTTCAGGTGCAATTTGGCCGAAAATAAGATCGCCGGCTGCGGTTTCTTCAGGGGCGTTGTATTTGCCCATGCTCTTGCGCTTTTGATCTATAAATTTCTCAACGGCATCATCGCTGTAAGAAACTTTGTATTCTTTCAGGGGTTCAGCAGCAAAATCGCCAAGGTTCACATCGCTGTGGGTACCCAGTTCAAAGCTGAATTTGAAATCTTTCTGAAAACCGAGGTCAATGTTTTCTTCGCCTTCAAGGGGAAGCTGTACAGGACGGCCAACTGTGTTGGGCACGTTTTCGCTGATGTACTTGCCGGTCTCGCGACCTATAACTTCATCTATGGTTTCGGCCTTCAGGCTTTTGCCATACATTTTTTCTATAATCTGAACAGGCACTTTGCCGGGACGAAAGCCTTTAAGCTGTGCTTTTGCGGCAGTATCCCTTACTTTTTTGGCCAAATCGCGTTTGTAATCTTCTTCACTCAGCGAAATGGTGAGAACGGCCGTCAGGTCGTCCTTTTTGTCCAATGTTATTTCCAAAGCAGCTTGGGGAGGTTTGGTATATGAATCAGTATATTTAAATAAGCCTCCGAAGCAGGACGCTCCGGAGGCTCGTAATAGTGCGGATGGAGGGACTTGAACCCACACACCGTAAGGCGCCAGATCCTAAGTCTGGTGCGTCTGCCAATTTCGCCACATCCGCTAAAAGGGAGCGCAAAGGTAACTCTAAACCTTTTAACTTTCAAAGTATTCGGTCAAAAATAATGCAGAAAATTTTTATTTCAGCCTAATTGCAGAAGATTCAATTTATAAGTCATTGTTTTTTAGCTAGTTAGTTATTTTGGCAATAACACAGTAATGCCACCGAAATTGTGCACAAAGTAATTCCATTGCCGTATTTGAGGCGGCTTTCCGCAGGTTTCTTATAGAGTAGGGTTAATTTTCCTTTAAAGCCCTTTGTTGCTCTGCATAAGCTTTTAGTTCTTCCAGTTCCTGCCTGAAGCCTCCGCTTAAAATAGGGAAACGGCACCAGCTGCGCGGGTCAACATTGAAATCGTCGAGATGGAAAGATGGTGCATAGCGTTCCCGCTTCCATTGGGTTTGTGCCCAAAGCCTGAAAAATTTGCTGATATAAGCTTCAAGCTGAATATTCGTACCCATACCTTCCTGCCCCGAAAGCTCACGGAATACCTGCAATGGGGAGCGCCTGAACAGTATAGCTTCACGTTCAATGCGTACCATTATGTCATAAGGCATCAGGTCTGCTTCATCTGTCTGTGCATCCTTGCCTGCTGCTGTTGGCCTAAGCTCTGCGGTCGGGGCCTGGGCATTTACCCGGGCCAGCCCTGTGTAACCCAGTTCTTTCTCTGCCCAGCGCAGCCATTGGCGGACAAAAGCCTTATCGACTCCGGCAATAGGTGCAAGGCTCCCGGATGTATCACCATCCATGGTGGCATAGCCTGTATCTGCCTCGCTTCGGTTAGATGTTGTAATTAATAAGGCATTATTCAGGTTAGCCAGCATCCAGATAAGCGGGGAGCGGCTGCGGGCCTGTATGTTTTGCAGGGCAATATCATCGGTATGCCAGCTAAGCTTGCGGCCAATTGCCGTTTCTATTGTTTTTTGCGCATGCTCAATAGGGGCATCCACATTCCAGGAGTAAAAAGTGGCTCCTATAGATTCTGCCAGGGTTTTGGCGGCATTGAACGTTACATCAGATGAATTAACAGTGCCCTGGTAAGCGCAGGTAAGCAATTTACCTACAAGAGCCATGTTCTTTTCAGGCTCATTAGACTGATTAAATCCATCGGCAGAAATGCCGGCCATGTTCAGCTTTTCAATAAATGCCCCGAAACCAAGCTCCTTTACTCCCCTGCGAACCATTTCGGCCACAAGTACTGCACATAATGCAGAATCGGCCCCGCCGCTGAGCGAGAGCACAAAACCACGGCTGCGGCTTTTTCTCAGGTAATCAAACATACCCAGGGAAGCTGCTTTTATAAACTCGTTATTTTTATCGAGCTCATCAAAATCAAGGTTTGGTAATGCGCCCACCGGGGGATCTGTCAGGTTCAGCTCAGCAAAAACCAAATCGACATTCAGGAAGCTGAGCTTGTTGTTACGCTGAATGAGCTCGCCGTTTTCTGCAATCAGTATTTCCCCGTCATAAATAGTGCGGCCGCTTTCGTTACCCAGCAGGTTCACATATATATAGCTGCATCGGAACTCAAGGCTGCCCAGCAAGACCAAATCTGCCCGGGTTGCCGTTTTCCCCATGCTGAAATGGCTGGCATTATTTACCATTATCAGGTGAGCCCCGCGCAGGTGATGCTGAACGCCCGGCCGGTTTTCGCCCTGCCATGCGTCTTCGCAAACCTCAATGCCAATTTTAATGCCGCCTGCTTCATAAATAATGTCGCCGAAAGGGTAGGCTTCGCCATCTATCCAAATTTCAGTTTCCAGGTTTTTAGGCCAGGGGCTGAACCAGCGCTTTTCATAATGTACACCATCGTTGGCAAGAAACTGCTTGGCAGTTATGCCCAATAACCTGCGATCAGATATTACAGCAACACAATTCAGGTTCTGCCCCTTAAATAATACCGGCAAGCCAAGGCTGACAGTGATATTTTCCGTAAGCGGAACAACTTTTAAAAGCTGTTGCTCGGCTTTCTCATAAAGCCAGGTGCTTAAAAACAAGTCGTCGCAGTTATAGCCGCAAATGCAAAGCTCAGGCAGGGCAAGGAACTCTGCCTGTTGGGCCCGGGCCTGCCGTAAAGCCTCTGCTATATTGGCAAGGTTGCCTTCCCAATCGAGCGGGGTTTGGTTGAGGGCAGCGCCGGCAACTTTAATTTTCTTCATTGTTGTGTATTAATCAGCTTGTTAAAGCCGGAAAACAGCTTTGGCATGTAAAAATCAGGATGAATTAAGCATGCTTAAGACCTGCAAACTACATAATCTGTTTTACATTTGCGTGTATGCAAGCGCCGCAAAATAATATAGCCTTTACCGATTCACATGCCCATATCTATGCCAAAAACTTTATTCCTGACCTGACCGATGTTATGGAAGCATGCAGGCAGGCAGGCGTAAACAAAATATGGATGCCGAATATAGATCATACATCCATAGATGCCATGATGGAAGTTGAGCAAAAGTACCCGGGCATTTGCATTCCGATGATGGGTTTACACCCCTGCTACGTTCAAAAAGGATTTGAAAAAGAGCTCTATTTAGTTGAATCATGGCTTGATAAGCGTTCTTTTTCTGCCATTGGCGAATGCGGCATAGACTTGTATTGGGATAAAACAACCCTTGAAATTCAGCAGGAGGCCCTTAAAATTCAAATCCAATTGGCTCGTAAACATAATCTGCCCCTGATTATACACAGCCGCAATGCCTTTAAAGAAGCCGCCGACCTGATTGAAGAATACGGCGAAGGCGAAGTAACAGGTATATTTCATTGCTTTTCAGATACAGCGGCTGAAGCTAAACGTGCCGTTGAGCTAGGCTTCCTGCTGGGCATAGGCGGCGTTGTAACCTACAAAAACGGCGGGCTTGATAAAGTACTGCCCGAAGTAGGTCTCGATAAGCTTGTATTGGAAACCGATTGCCCATACCTTGCTCCGGTACCCCACAGGGGCAAGCGAAACGAACCGGCATATATTCCTCTTATTGCGGCTAAAACTGCGGAAATATTAGGTGTAGAAATAGCGGAATTGGCTAGGGTTACAACAGCAAATGCCGAAGCTCTTTTTAAGCCGGTTGCATAAAATTTGTATAAATATTAAAATTCAGGCTTTCCCGCCTTCTTATCTTTTTTAAATTGCGGACAGGAACAGGCCATGAACACCGCGCCCACCCAACATCGCCCTGCGCGGGTTCCCTTGCATGAAAAGACTTTACTACAAGCAAATCCATTACAAAACCGTAGATATCAACACGGCTGCCCCCAAGCAGGCGAGCTCATCCATACTGGTAATTTATACAGGCGGAACATTGGGCATGGTGTACGACGAGGAAGGAAAGAGCCTTGTGCCCTTTGACTTCGAACAGATAATTGACCGTATTCCCGAGCTTACCGGTTTCGGATTCAGGCTTACTGTTATCAGCTTTAACCAATTGATAGACAGCGCCAATGTGAACCCTGCGCACTGGGTTGCACTGGCCACCTTAATTGAAGAAAACTACAATGCTTATAACGGTTTCGTAATCATACACGGTACCGATACCATGGCCTACAGCGCTTCGGCGCTCAGCTTCCTGCTCGAAGACCTTAACAAGCCTGTTATATTCACAGGTGCACAATTGCCTATAGGCGCAGTGCGTACCGATGCCCGCGAAAACCTGATTACAGCCCTGGAAATGGCAGCTGCACGCCGAGACGGGAGGCCTGTTGTAACTGAAGTCTGCATACTGTTTAACAACCAGCTTTTACGCGGCAACCGCGCCAAAAAGGTCGAAAGCGCGCAGTTTGGTGCATTTGAAAGCCGCAACTACCCTCCCCTGGCAGATTGCGGCATAAAAATTATTTACAACACCATGGTCATAAAGCCCTACCAGCCTTTCAGCAACCTGAAAGTGTATAAAAAGATGGATACCCGGGTGGCCATTCTTAAACTTTACCCCGGCATAGGCCGCGAGGTTATAGACGCCATTCTGAACCTACCCAGTCTGAAAGGCGTGGTGCTTGAAACCTATGGCAGCGGCAACGCACCTA
Organism: Bacteroidota bacterium; assembly: GCA_040388605.1. Classification (GTDB taxonomy): domain Bacteria; phylum Bacteroidota; class Bacteroidia; order Cytophagales; family Flexibacteraceae; genus JAZKBN01. Next base: position 21,615 of record JAZKBN010000016.1, read on the forward strand.
CCGAAACATGGTTCCTCGATTCGCTCAGGAGCGCCATTGATAAGGGCATACTAATTTACAACGTATCTCAGTGCAACGGAGGTACGGTTACACAAGGCCGCTACGAAACCAGCCGAACACTCCTTAACCTGGGCGTGCTTAGCGGCGGCGATATAACCACAGAAGCCGCCGTAACCAAGCTCATGTTCCTGCTGGCTCACCAGGACCAGATGGGCGATGTGCCCCGCAACCTCACCAAAGCTATTCGCGGTGAAATGAGCTAAGGCTTAACCTGCCTATGTGCTTACAGTACAGGCATGGTTGTATATTAATTTAATTTAAGAAAATGCCTCCTGCTTCTCTATGCAGGCCGAATAATTGCATTCTGTTTTAAAACAGTCCTGTAACTTCAAATCGGGGCTTATTAAAACTTAACAATAAAATAGTTATACAACAATAAACCAACATGTACCATGAATAAAATTACACCTGGTATCCGGTTCCTTTTCGGACTCATTTTCCTTGCATTTGGTGCAATGGGCCTGTTTAACCTGATGCCCCCGCCTAAACCCGGCGACATTCCCGAAGCTGCCATGGCTTTCTCTAAAGCAATGGCAGATACCGGCTATATGCTTGTACTTGTTAAGCTCACCGAAACCCTTTGCGGCCTGCTGCTGCTCCTGAATATGTGGGTACCGCTTGTATTGGTTATTTTGTTCCCGGTTACCCTGAACATATTGCTGTTTCACTCATTTTTGGCTCCGCAAGGTTTACCAATGGCAATAGTGCTTATAGGCCTGCATATATACCTTGCCTTCGTGCATCGTCGTGACTATAGGGCGCTGTTTGTTATGCGCGATAACCATGAAACAAAACAATCAATGGCAGTTTAATTGCCGGGAGCCACATTAAGAAACTGATTTCACAGAAGAAGATCTTATAGGTCTTCTTCTGTGCTTATAAACATATAGTAATCAACACCATCAAAATCAGGGGCTTTACCAAGTGTCTTTGAACCCCAAATTTTTTGAAACACAATTTTCCATTTAAGGCCAATTGAATTGCCCGAAAAGCTCATGTATGCGGCATCCATATCATCGTGCCTGTTTTCTTTAGCCTTGTTGTAAACTGCCATGTATAAGCTGTCGAGCTGAATAACTTTCTCACTTTGCCCGTTTTTCAGAATAATTCTTTCACTGCCGGCCAAAATATTAACGCTTTCAGGCAAATTAAATTCTTCAGAGCTTTCAGTTCGGCTTGAATTCAAATTGCAGATAATCATGTGTTGGTAGTCTATAGCAGATAACACTGCTTTATTATCCAGTTCCAGATATATCCTTTCCGTTACGCCTGCGTCCTCATCATCCGAAGAATAATTTACAGCTGTTTCAGATAACAACACCCTTTCAGTGGCTTTATTATAATTCCCATAATTATTATGATAAAGAGAATTTTGAGCCTCGGCCGAATCTTTTCTAACCAGATCAACTTTCAACAAGGAATCAACATCATGCTTCCAAAGCGCTTTGGTTTCGTGCAGTGCATTACGTTCCGAAAACCAAAATACAAGGTCGGAATTGCGATGTCTCAGCAGTTTGGCTTTTTCGAATGGTACATTACCCTTGTACTGCATAATCACTTTATTGGTTTCCTTAATGCTCTGCTCCAGCTGCGCATACTGACTCCTTATAGAAACAGATTCAAAACCCCAGGGGCCAAACGTAATTACAAGCAGCAGGATAAGCAGCGATGCCGGTATAAACCTTATTTGTCTTGCAGAAGGCAAAATAAAGTAAACTATAATCAGGGTTATCCAAAGTGCAAGTGCCACAACCAAATAGCGTTCTTCGGTTACACCATAATCTGCAATTCGGCGGAAAATACCCAGGTACATCAGGCCGGTAAGCGGGAGCATGATTATAAAATACGATCGCCAAAAAATGCCTATCCATGTCATTTCCGGCTTTTTACGCAGTGGGTAAATAATGAGCAGGGCAAAAATTCCTTCTACAGCAAGGCTCAGGTACATCTTACCAACATAACCTTCAGGTAATTCCCATGCCATTATCAGCTTGCCGGAGTAAGCATAGAGTATTAGTATATAAATAAAAACCAGGGGAATGAGAACAAAACGAGTAAAGTTCAATAGCCATTTCGGGTAATCGTCCACAATTTCAAGCTCCTTTATATCCTTAGGCACCCCATTCAGGAAAAACAAGGTTCCGAAAACGCCCAAAACAACAAACCAGATTTGACCATACAGCTCAGGCTTAAATTCAACTTTCAGCAGCAGGGTGCATGCTCCCAAGGCAATGCTTATTCCCCCGCCCAAGGCAATTACGTACAGCGCTTCCTCAATAAGCCTTATAAAAAGCCGCTCATTATAATACCAAAAGCCAACCTCATTGTAGCGGCTTATATATGGCGCAACCGCAACAAGCAGATGCGTTGCAACTATTATGCAGCCATAAATTAGCCAATCATTTTCTTTCTGATGAACCGGGAATATAAAGCAGCCGTAAAGCACTGTCAGAATCACAGCTGCCGCATGCCAAAGCATTTTGGATCCGGCCCTGTTATTTTCTGCAATAATTGTAAAAGCAGCTCCCAATGAAATAGCCTGTAACAGGCAAAACAATATATGCGATACCCTGTATTTGAATTCACCGCCCTCTTCAAAATACTCAAGAATCACACAGCCTGTTATGGCAGCAGCAATACCTGCGGCAGATGCAACCGGGAATCTTTTAATGGTATTAACTGCCTGTTGCCAAACACCGTCGATTGATGAAAACCTGAATTTTGCCATTCATTTTTCGGCCTTTGGCCTGATTAAAACCGGTATATAAAAAGGGGCCCAAAGGCCCCGGTAATTTCAAATATTTATAACTACCTGTTTATCTGCACCCAGCCGGTAATTTTACGGTTATTGCTTTTTAAGGTAATTATGTAGTAATAAGTTTCGGCCGGCAGGTTTGCCCCGTCCCAATCGTTATTGTAATTATCTGATTTATAAACTGTTTTACCCCAACGGTTATAAACCACAACAGAGTTTTGGCCGTAAAGTGGCAGGCTTGGTATTTCCCAGGTATCGTTAATACCATCGCCGTTACCGGGGGTGAATATATTGGTGGTCGGCACCAAATCATGCTTAAACTTTACACAGCGCATATTGCTCCAGCTTTCTTCGCCGGTAGTAATATTTACTGCCCTAATGCGGAAACATTGCCTGAAACCCTCCATATAGGTTTCGGCAGTCTTGCTTGTGCCGCCGGTAACAGCTGCATCAATAATTCCTGCGGCCCCCGAATCGGCCGAGAGGTAAACAAGATAACGGGCATCGGGCCAGCCCTCGTAAGCATTCCAGTTCAGGTTTACATGCCCTTTGCCGTAGCTCTCAACGGCTTCTGCATCAAGCACTATGTTCTTTTTAACATCGGAGTAAATGTTGTTTTTACACAGGTTTACAGTTTGAACCCTGAAAGTACCTGCAAGCGAATCTGCCACATTCGGGAATCTTGCAATACCGCGTTTGGGAACAATACCGAGGTTCACCCATGTTCCCCCGGCAACCTGCATTTGCAGCAAAACGCTGTCGGAAGGGTTGTTTTCAGGATTCAGTAATTGGGTTTCAAATAAAAGCCCTTTGTTGCTTGTATCGGCACTTACCCTAAAAGAAGGCATTGAATAATCCTGCTTTATGTTAAGTGTAATCGGAAAACCCCGGCATCCGCGTTCTGTAACTTCATAAACCGATATGCTGCGTGTTCCGGCTTCTTCATTCCAATCTACCAGAACGGTATCGTTACCTTGATATCCCGGCTGCAAAGTGCCGCCGGTTATTGTCCATGTAAATGCGCTGCCTATACGGCCGCTTACGACATACCTGTTACTTATCAGGCGTTCCTTACATACCGCCAAATCATTATCAGGAGAAGCTGTTGTATGAGGTAATGGGCTCACTGATATCAATCTGGTAAACCTTGTTCCAGGGCACAAAGCCGGGGCAAGTGCGGTTTGTTGTACACTTAAGAAGTAGGTACCATTATTCAGCCAGCGAAAATTTACTATGCTGTCAGTTCTGTTGCCTACAACAACACTGTCAGTAAGGTCTTGCCCCCATCGGTTAAAAACATGCCAGTCATAAGTTCCCGGCCCTCCTGCAAGCTTATAAGTATGTATAGATGAATCAGCACATACAAGACTGTCAAAGGTAAGTTTAGGATTACGGGGTGGGTCAGGATAAATTATTATATCAAGAACTCCGGTTCCGCTGCATTCGAAACTCCCCGGACCGCCTGCTTCTGAAATTTCAGTAAGCGTAAGGCTTGCAGTGCCTGCCTGTAACCAGTCTATGCTAACTTCAGTACTATCGCGTGTCGGGTAATTAATTGGCACAGGTAAACCGTTGTTTTCGGCCTTCCACCTGTAAGTGCTTAATATGGAAACGCCCGCGACTTTATAAACTTTGCCTGTTCTTGAGCCAAAGCAAAATTTATTGGCTTGCAGGGTATCTATTTTCGGGCTAAGATTAATATTAACATCCACAGGCTTTCGCAAAGTATCTGACCTGCACCCGTATGCATTGGTAATTACCAACTTTACAGCACCCAGGCCCGAAGGTGAGCCCCAATTCACTTTAATGGCCGAAACGGTATCAGAACCGGCAATTGTACCACCGCTAACCAGCCATTTATAATGGTTACCGGCAGCAGGGTGCCTTGTTCCGTAAGAAACACCCCTTACCAAGGGGCAAACAGATTCAGGCCCAAAAAGGGTGTCTTTGGGTGTTGGCAACACATGAACAAGCACTGTATCGCGGTATTCGCATAAGGTTTCGAGCCAAACGGTGCGCACATAGCTGTACTTTTGAACAGTATCAGATGTATTGCTGAGGGTAATTGTGGTTTCGGCGGCATTCGGGTTTGCAAGACCGGTAACCGGCAGCCATGAAAAAGCGTAGCCGGGGGTAATAATTGGTCCCCTGCCAATGCTTACGGTTTCATTGCTGCAGAGCTTTACACTGTCGCCGGCTTCTGCATCAATGCGGGGATGAACATATATTTCAACGGTATCGAGACCCGTGCAACCTGATATATCTGTTTTACTGAGGGTGTATTGCAGGTGAATAAAATTAATCCCGGTATTTCTGATCAGCAATATTGGCCTGGCAGCATTAACGTTACTCAGACCTGCGGCGGGGCTCCAGGTGTAAACAGAACCGGGAACGCTGTCGGTTCCCAAAACCGTAGGAATATCGGAACATACAGTATCATCAGGCCCTGCGGCATCGGGCAGGCCGGGTTTTATAACGAAGCGCATCTGGGCAACTGTAGTACAGCTTGAAATGCTGTTGTTGATGCCAAGCCTGAAAAAAACGGTATCGTTCCTGCTGCTTAAATTTCGACCTGTAAATCTTAACCTTGAAGAGCCTGTATCAGAATAGCTGATAATTGAATTTGCAGGCCTTGATAAATGCCAGTTATAATTTAGGCCCGCAATTGGTGCGGGGCCGAAAGTTACGGCATCGCTGCTGCACATTATGGTATCTCGGCGGACAGGCATGGCGGGAGCGGGTAATACAGTAACTTTAACGGTATCAAGGCCATTACACCTGCTTCTTAATTTCTTAACCCTGAGCTGGTAAGTAAACTGTAAAGGAGTTGTACCTGTATTTACGGGGGTAAAAGTTGCCCTTGAATGTGTGTCAATAATATCTGTATTTCCTAAAACTGTCCATTCATATTTTGAACTGTCGCGGGGAACCAAATCACCCAGGCTTATTGGATTGCCATTGCAGATAGTGCTGTCGCGGCCTGCATAAGCATGTGGTAACCTGAACACTCCCAGGGTTCCGTAGTAAAAGCGGGTAACAAAAAATTCGGTGGCATCCTGGCGTCCGTTAATAGGTATATATGCCTGCATACCGTAAACTTGAACAGTGTCGGTATTTTTGCCAACCCCGTACCTGCCGCCCAACAACATTTTAGGGTATAAAGTATCAGGGGTTGCAGTTCCGCGGAGCCTTATAACCACATATCGGGCATTTATAAGGTTAAGCCCCATTGGGCTGCTGGGTATAATAGTTGATGTGTCTCTTGTTCCGCCACAAACTACAGTCGGGTTAAAGCTCACAGAAATAGAATCGGCAAGCGGGCTCAGCGCTTCATTTGTACTCAATGCACCGTTCACAATGTAGTTCACAGGCATTGTGAGGGCATTATTACTTTCAGAGTGCTTAAAGGCGGCTGTTTGCGCAAGGGCCAAGCCCTTATGGCCCAATAAAAATACAAGCATTAAGCCTGCAAATAATTTGGTAGTTTTCATCACCAACACAGGTAGTTTAAAGAAATTCGGTTGCCGGATAGTTTTCAGTGAAAAAGAGGCCGGTAATTTCAGCCGCTTTTTATTGGCGAAAGATAAGCAGCTAAAGTGAAAACAGCTATCTTTATAACAGATTGCAAATCAACAGGCCTTATAAACGGTCCTGAAAAAGTATGAACAGTAATTCAAATATACTCAAAATTCAAAAGTCGATTTTAGGTGCGGTTTTAGTTCTTTTTGCAAACCTGGGTTTTAACAGCAATGCAATGGCCCAGGAGGTAACTTTTGCTGCCGATATTGCCCCAATCATATATAATAAATGTACAAACTGCCATAACCCGGGCGGCATTAAAAACGACAGGCCGTTTACTAATTATGACGAGGTTAAATGGTCGGGTCCGGCCATTGCAGGCAAGGTGAACACTAAGGAAATGCCGCCCTGGCCACCAGACCCAACTTATGTGCACTTCCTTGGTGAACGCGTTCTCAGCGATTCACAGATTGCCCTTATTAATACCTGGGTAAGTAACGGTATGCCGCGCGGAGATTCAGCTCTTGAGCCAACTCCCCCGCCCTTTACAAATGAGCCCTTGGGAACGCCTGATTTGGTGGTATCCATGGCCCATAAATATACCCATACCGGCGACGGGCGAGACGCCTTTCGTAATTTTGTTATTCCAAGCGGTCTTATTGGTAACCATGAGGTGGTTGCAGTTGAGTTTGTTCCGGGGAACCCGCGTATTGTGCACCATGTTCTCATTGGGCTTGATACCAACGGAATTGGTCGCATCTTAGATGCTCGTGACCAGGCCTACGGCTATCCCAGCAATGGTATAGATTTCAGCTTTAACTGCGCCGACCCTACATTCGGCGGCTTTGTACCGGGCACCGTTGTTCACAGGTACCCGCCGGGTACCGGCAGGAAAATATACAACAATTGCGATATTTTATTGAATGTGCATTATGCCCCTGATGATTCCGTTGAAAGCGACAGTTCAACAGTGCGCATATATTTTGCCACCACACCTGCCCAGCGTGTTATTACCGATGTTTTCCTCACACAGTACAATACCGGTGTTGCTTTTATACTCCCGCCTAATGCAATAAGCACTTTTCATGGTGTGTTAACATTACCGAACCAGGTATCTTTAATACAGGTGCAGCCGCATTGCCACTGGCTCGGCAAGAGCTGGAACGCCTATGTTACTACCCCAACCGGAGACACTATAAAGCTGCTGCGCATCAACAATTGGGATTTCCATTGGCAGGGCTCTTTTATGTTCGAAAAGTATAAAGTTATACCGGCAGGCTCGGTTTTACATGCTATTGCCGTTTACGACAATACAACCAATAACCACCATAACCCCTTTAACCCGCCACAATGGACTTCATTCGGCAGCAGCAGTTTTGCTGAAATGATGCTGCTTACAATAGGATTTGTGCCGTATAATATTGGCGATGAAGACATTAGCCTTGAAACCGGTGAGCCAATTGCCACAGGTCTTAAAAAAGTTCCCCCCTTGCTTACTGCATACCCTAACCCCACAAAAGGTAGGGTTGAAATTAATTATAACCTGGCAGCAGCCGGAAACGGCGCCTGTGAAATACTTGACCTAAACGGCCGTGTGATTAAAGCGCTGAACGCCGATATTCAGCTCCATGCCGGCGTCAACAGCTATTCAGCAGATTTTACCGGCCTGAAAGCCGGCATTTACCTCTTCCGAATATCAACGCCGGACGGGAATGCGGTGAGCAAAATAATAGTAAGCGAATAATTTAAATTCAAAAGCAAAAAAAGCAGCCTCTGTTCATTGGCTGCTTTTTTTGCTTTAATCAATACGGCTCAGCCGGCTATTGTTTATATTTTATGATGTTGGCTTAAGCAGTAACTCTGTAATTCTACTTCCTGAAAATAAAGTAAACTGCACCTACTAAGCAGGCAAAGGCAGCTAAATGGTTCCAGCCGGGGCGTTCGGTTTTGAAAACGAATATGGTAATGAGCGTAAATACCAGCAGCGATATTACCTCCTGTATGGTTTTTAACTGGAAAAGCGTAAACGGTCCGCCCGTTTCATTTGACCCGAATCTGTTAGCCGGCACCTGGAAAATGTATTCAGCAAGCGCAATGGTCCAGCTAAGAAGTATTACCTTCCATAGGCCCGCAGACTGAAGCCAGGTAAATTTTTTGAATTGCAAATGCCCGTACCATGCCAGGGTCATGAACACATTCGATATTACAAGGAATATTATGGCGTAAAGTCCGCGCATTGAGCTAAATTATGGAACAGATGCCGGTTAATAATTAATCAATATATCTTAACTAAAACATTCCGGCGATTCGGCAGAAAAGCATCGGGCATTAATAAAATGAATACCTAAACGCGAATTAAGCCATATAATAGCAGAATTGCTTGCTTTCCCTTAATTTGCATCGCTAATATACCCATGTCAGATATAGAAAAAGGTGTTGAATGGCTCATAGCCAATGAACCCCTGCTTGCCGAGGTAATTGCCAAGGCCGGCCCCTGCACCCTGCAAAAGCATACCGATCCCTTTAACAGGTTGGTTAAGGCCGTTGTGAGCCAGCAAATAAGCACTAAGGCGGCCGACAGCATTTTTAAAAAGGTTCTCAACCTGATGAACGGCAGCTTGGAACCCAAAGCTATACTTTCGTTTTCAACCGAGGAACTGCGAAGCGCAGGCCTCAGCGGTCAAAAAGTGAGCTACCTGAAAAACCTTGCCGAGCACTTTCTTCAAAAGCCTGAATTTTACGAAAACCTTGAAAGTCAAACCGATGAGCAGCTGATTGCAGAATTGGTGAGCATAAAAGGTATTGGCATTTGGTCTGCGCAAATGTTCTTAATGTTTACCCTCTGCCGAATCAATATTTTACCCGTTGACGATCTCGGTTTAAAAAAGGGTATGCAGGTTCTTTACAGCCTGCCCCAAATGCCCGATAAGAAAACCATGCAGGCAATAGCTGCCGAAAAATGGGGCTCTTATAAAAGTATAGCCACCTGGTACATGTGGCGACTCATTGAATTTAAAAATTAAGCCATGCCCCAATTCTCCCTGAAAGCCCTTTCGCCCGTTGACGGCCGATACCACAAACAAACCAAGGCGCTCGCCGAATGGTTCTCGGAATACGCGCTGATGAAATACAGGGTAAGGGTTGAAATGGAGTACTACATCATGCTTTGCGAGCAAAACCTGCCTCAACTACAGGTAAGCCCAAGTCATTTCAATGCCTTCCGCCAAATTTACCATGACTTCTCCATTGAAGACTGCATTACTATAAAGGAGACAGAAAAGACTACTAACCATGATGTTAAGGCTGTTGAATACTTTATAAAAGACAGGTTAAAAGCAATAGGCATAGGTGCTGAAACCGAGTTTGTGCATTTTGCCCTTACATCGCAGGATATAAATAATACGGCAATACCGCTTTCGCTGAAAGAATTTACAAGCGAGTTCCTGTTGCCAAAATTCAATGAACTCCTGGAGTTACTTAAAAGCATGGCTTCTGAGCTCAAAGGTGTAAGCATGTTGGCACATACGCACGGACAGCCGGCATCGCCAACTTTATTGGGTAAAGAGATTTATGTTTTTGTTGAGCGGCTGGCTAAGCAGCTTGATTCGCTCAGTGCTGTTAAATTTGCCGCAAAATTCGGGGGGGCTACTGGCAACTTTAATGCGCACGTGGCCGCATATCCCGGTACAGATTGGGCAGCCTTTGCCGATAGTTTCGTAAACAGCAGGCTGGGACTTGAACGAAGCCGGTTTACAACACAAATAGAGCACTACGATAGGCTGGCAGAATATTGCGATGCCCTCAGGCGCATAAATATCATACTCATAGATTTTTGTCGTGATATTTGGCAATACATAAGCATGGGTTATTTTAAGCAGTCCGTTAAGGCCGGTGAGATCGGTTCATCGGCTATGCCGCATAAGGTAAATCCCATTGATTTCGAAAATGCGGAAGGTAACCTGGGCATAGCCAATGCCCTGCTTGAGCATTTTTCAAATAAGCTGCCCATCAGCCGCCTCCAACGCGACCTTACCGACAGCACAGTTTTACGAAATCTGGGTGTGCCTATGGCACATGTAACCATAGCCTTGGGCAGCCTGCTGAAAGGCCTTCCCAAGCTTACTGCTGACCATGGTAAAATAAGCTCAGATTTAGACCGGAACGCCGTTGTAATTGCCGAGGCCATACAAACCGTTCTCCGCCGTGAAGGCTATCCTAAACCTTATGAGGCACTAAAAGAACTTACAAGGCATAATAACAGCGTAAGCCTTAACGATATACACGACTTCATAGATACCCTAAATGTATCCGGCGCAATAAAAGCAGAACTGAAAAGCTTTACACCATCGAACTACACCGGTCTGGCATTATAATCCGCGGTATAAAATGCAATGCTTCTCAGAATTGTAAACAGCTAAAAGTTTGAATCCCATACCAAACCGGCTTAATTGTTCCGGCCGATATACATCGGTTTAATAACCAAAAATGAGTCAGTTTTTTGAGCAGAAGTTAACGGCAATTCCGGGCTTAAGGCCCCAGTGGGCAGATTTACTTTTGGCTGAGCTTGAGATTGGTACTATTGGCGAGCTTATACAGTATTACCCCTTTCGGTATATTGATAAAACCCGGATACTGAAGCTTCAGGACCTTTATGCCATGCACCCGGATGAAGTAAGCGAGGTGCAGGTTCGCGGCAGGCTGAACAGGATAGCCGAAGCCGGCTCAGAAAAAGCCAGGCGTCTTACTGCCCTGCTTACCGATGAAAGCGGAACCGCGGTTGAGCTTACCTGGTTCAGGTCAATAGATACTTTAAAAAGGAACCTGCGCCCGGGTATGGATTACATTGCCTTCGGTAAGCCGGAATCTTTTAACGGGAGATACAGCTTTGTGCATCCTGATATGGAGGTTGTAAATCCGTCGGCCAAGCCGCCGAGCTACCTGATGCCGGTTTACAATACATCTGAAAAGATGAAAAAGCGGTGGCTTGATTCCAAAGCGCTTGTGAAGCTGATGCAAACGCTGCTGAAAATGGCGCATCAGCACATTGCCGAAACCCTGCCTGAAGACCTTTGCACCCGCCTGAACCTGGTTCCCAAGCGCAGGGCCATGATTGCCATTCATTTCCCGGCTAACGAAATACTCCTGGAGCAGGCACGCGCAAGGCTCAAATTCGAGGAGCTGTTTTTTTTGCAGCTTAAAATTCTCAGGGAAAAGGAAGGACAGCATACAGCTTCGGCAGGCTTCATTTTCGGGAAGCTTTCGTTGCTGACAGATTTTTATAAACACCACCTGCCTTTCAGCCTTACAGGAGCACAAAAGCGCGTAATCAGGGAAATTCATACCGATTGCAGTTCAGGCAAACAAATGAACCGCCTATTGCAGGGCGATGTAGGCAGCGGCAAAACCATTGTGGCCTTTATAAGCATGCTTATGGCCATAGATAACGGCAGGCAGGCCTGCCTGATGGCCCCTACTGAAATTCTTGCCGGACAGCATTTTAACGGCCTGCAAAAGCTGGCAGCACCCATGGGCCTGAGCATTGCCAAGCTTACAGGCAGCACTAAGAAGAAAGATCGGGATGTATTGCATAAAAACCTGCAAAGCGGGGATCTGAATATTCTTATTGGTACCCACGCGCTCCTCGAAGATAAAGTACAGTTCCAAAGCCTGGGGCTGTGCGTAATAGATGAGCAGCATCGTTTCGGAGTTGAGCAAAGGAGCAAGCTTTGGAAAAAGAATCCTGACATCCCGCCGCATGTATTAGTCATGACTGCAACACCCATTCCGCGCACATTAGCCATGACCCTTTATGGAGATCTTGACCTGAGTGTGATAGATGAGCTTCCTCCCGGCCGGAAAAGCATTCGTACCGTACATCGCCGAGATTCTGATCGCCTTTCACTTTTCGGCTTCATGCGTGGCGAAATTGCCAAGGGCAGGCAGGTTTACGTGGTTTACCCGCTAATAGAAGAAAGCGAAGCCATGGACTATAAAGACCTGATGGATGGCTACGAGAGCATTGTGCGTGAATTCCCTATGCCTGATTACCTGGTGAGCATTGTGCACGGCCGCATGAAACCTGCCGACAAGGATATTGAAATGGACCGTTTCGTAAAAGGCGTAACACACATTATGGTGGCCACTACCGTAATTGAAGTTGGTGTAGATGTTCCGAATGCGTCGGTGATGGTTATTGAAAGTGCCGAAAAATTCGGGCTTAGCCAGTTGCACCAGTTACGCGGGCGCGTAGGCCGCGGGGCTGAGCAAAGCTATTGCATACTCATGACCGGTGATAAGCTGGGCAACGACAGTCGAACCCGCATAAGCACCATGTGCGCTACCAACGACGGCTTCGAAATAGCCGATGTTGACCTGAAGCTGCGCGGACCCGGCGACCTGAGCGGCACCCGCCAAAGCGGCATAACCGAACTGCAAATTGCTGATTTAAGCAAAGACGGGGCTATTGTGCAGGCATCGCATAAAGAAGCATTGCAGATTCTTGCCGCTGACCCGTATTTCGAACAGCCTGAAAACGCACCAATACGTATGCATATAGATTCTTTACACAACAGGCAAACCAATTGGAGCAGGATAAGCTGATAAGCAGCTTAGTATGTTTTAAGATAATTTTATGTTATGCATTCCCGGCCAATACTTATTGGTAAAATTTAATACCGTTTATTTTTACGCCTGTTGCCTGATAAGTTTCTAATCATTAGATTTGTAATACGTGCAAACGTAAGGCTTGTAAACGGGCATTTGCCTTGGGCTTTATTATTGGATGCTGAACTGTTTTAAACAAACAGTTCATAGCATTATTGCCATTATTGCGTTTTCGCCATTGAAACACCTGCAAAAAAGGATTGCCTTATCAAGAATTTGTACACCATAATCGACATAGAGACCACGGGCGGGCAGCCGACTAATGATAGGATCATAGAGATTGCTATTGTGAAGCACGATGGTGAAAACATTGTTGATGAATTCAGCACATTGCTTAACCCCGGTCGCAGCATACCCTATTTTATTACCAAAATGACAGGCATTTCTGACGAAATGGTGGCCGATGCCCCCCATTTCTACCAGGTAGCCAGGCAGATTGTGGAGTTTACCGAAGGCTCTGTTTTCGTTGCTCACAACGTACGTTTCGATTATTCATTTGTAAAAAAGGAATTTTATGACTTGGGCTACAATTTCCAAAGGCGCAGGCTGTGTACGGTTCGGCTTAGCAGGAAGCTGATACCGGGCCTGCCGTCTTACAGCCTCGGCAAGCTTTGCCAAAGTGTGGGCATACCGGTGTTTGATCGCCACCGTGCCATGGGCGATGCCAAAGCTACAGCCATTTTATTTCACAGAATGCTCACCGAAAACTCGGAAATCAGCATTCAGGGTGCCATTGAAGATGAAATAAAGGCCGGCCATATTCCGCCGGCGCTTGATAAAAAGCATATAGACGGCCTCCCCGAAGAAGCCGGCGTTTACTATTTCCACAATGCTGAAGGAAAAGTAATTTATGTTGGCAAAAGCACCAACATTAAAAAGCGCGTAATTCAGCACATGCAGGTAGATCTTAAGAGCAATAAAGCCATGGAGTTTAAAAGCTCTATTGCCGAAATTACATACATAGTTACAGGCTCTGAACTTGTTGCGCTCCTCCTGGAGTCTGACGAGATAAAGCGTATGAAGCCATTGTATAACTCAGCACAGCGGCGAACCGTATTTGCTTACGGTCTTTTCAGCTTTATAGACGAAAAAGGTTATATTAACTTTAAAGTGGAGCGCATTTCTGATGAAAGCCACCCGCTGACCCAGGTAGGTTCCGGCAAGGGAGCTAAGGAAACGCTTTATGCATTGGCAAAAGGCCAGGGATTGTGCCTAAAGCTATGCGATTTATATAAAACCAAATCGGCATGCTTTGATTACCATGTTAAAGACTGCAAAGGGGCATGCCTGGGCGAAGAGAGCCCCGAAGACTATAACCTGCGTGCCATGGAAATTATTAAACGCTTCAGCTTCCCTGATAACGATTTTGTAATTATCGGCAAAGGCCGAAACCGCGATGAGCAAAGTGTTGTATTGGTTGAAAAAGGAACCTATCGGGGCTTCGGGTATATAGACAGCAGCATGCCTGCCGACATAGAAACCCTTAAAGGCTGCGTAAAATTTTATAAAGACAATAAAGACGTTCAGCAAATACTCCGTGGTCATATACGGAGGCTGGGTAAAGATAAATTGGTACTTTTGCCCAAGGAACCTGAATTTGCATTTTAGGGGGGCGCCTGCCCCCTTGTTATTTTTTGAGTAATAACAGGCTATTGGTACTTATTTGCTTTAGCTGTTAAACGGGTTACTATTGTGGAAAAAGGAAATAAGATAAACAACCCGGACTTTACACGGCATCGAAACTGAAGAAAGCGACCGGCACCAATTACTATTCAATGCTTAGCCAAAAACATAAAAACGCCTGGAACTATTTCAAAAATCACAAGTTTACCCACGACGATAAAAGAAATATAAGGTTAGGGGCAATAGTGTCCCTCTATGGTGTATCGTTTTCTATAGAAAAACTGATGTCTTACCTGAACCGTGATCTGTCAGATGGTTGGTGGTTTATCATTTATGGCGTATTTGCCTTATTATCATGCTTTTGGTGGGTAGAAGATGCCTTATTGGATATTTACGAAGCAAATGATGCCAAGGATAATTACTTAAAAGCAAAGGGACAGAACAACGTAAGTTGACTGTCCCTTTGCAAATTCTGTAATGATAAGGTATAGCTAATACAGGCAGTACCTTACCGGTTTTTACTTACCTTCTCCCACTTGGAGGCAGGAATTTCATGCGGTATTCGGCATCTGTAATACCACGGGTAATATCGTTAAGCTTGTTTTTCAGCAGGCGCTTTTTTAAGGGACTCAGGTATTCGGTAAAGAGCTTTCCTTCCAAATGGTCGTACTCATGCTGAATAACACGGGCGGCAATGCCGTCTATGGTTTCGGTATGCGGCTTAAGGTCTTCGTCGAGGTACTTAATTTTAATTACCGGTTTACGCCAAACTTCACCGCGGATGCCGGGAATGCTCAGGCAGCCTTCTTCAAAAGCCCACTCTTCGCCCGTTTCCTCTATAATTTCAGGGTTAACAAACACCTTTTTAAAGCCTTTCAGTTTTTCTTCGTCCATGGCTTCTGCATCTACTACAAACACACGAATGCTTAAACCAACCTGGGGAGCAGCCAAACCAACCCCTTTTGCCGAATACATGGTTTCAAACATATCGGCTACCAGTTTTTTAAGGTCCATGCTGCCGGGCAGGAAATCTGCGGCACGTTTTTTCAGTATAGGATCTCCGTATGCGAGAACAGGATAAATCATTGTAAAATATTGCCGATCAGCCGGTTAAGGAATGTAAACCTGTATTAAATTGCGATTGCAAAGGCACAGGTTCTGCAAAGATAAAAAAATGCACGCGTATTGAAAAAGTCGGCTGCAAAGCATACCCTCCAAATGCAATAAAATGCCGTTCTAAACCATGGAATGCTTAATCAGCAACATATTTAAAACCAATAACCCGGAGTTGCAGGATCAATGGCTGTGGTCTTCAGCATGGTGATGGTGGTGGTGATGATGGTCATCGGGGCTGCCGTAAACACGTATAAGTGTACCTACAATGAAAACCCCTGCCCAAATTGGGTAGAGCATCCAAAAATTCGGAACGGTCTTATGGGTAAAATACATACCAATTTCAGCTGCCCCGCTAACAACCAGGCCTGTTACAGCAATGGTTTGAATAAGGGTCAGGTGCAGGTTCTTCATCATATTTGTATTGCTGTAAATGCAGCAGTTTTATGTTGGTTAATAATCAGGTAGCCGAAATTATTATTTCCATTAAGCCGACATAAACCCTGCCGGGATTTGCCGGTAACCTGCTCAATAGTAAATATATTGTTTTTCTTATTCTTAAACACCTGTTAATACATAAAGTTCCATAATAAAAACGCCCGCTTTATTGGGCGGGCGTTTTTATTATGCTGCTCAGTTAATTCCGAAAAGGGGAACTGACATACAATTGGTATTACAGTTTCTTAGGCAACAGCCTCATCAAGCACGCTGTTCATACTGCGCACGGCATCAGCTGCTTTTTTAAACGCGGCCTGCTCTTTTTCATCAAGCTTGTAGTCAACAATGCTTTCCCAGCCGTTTTTGCCAATTACTACCGGTACGCCAAGGCAAATATCTGATTGCCCGTATTCGCCGTCAAGAAATACCGAGCAGGGGAATACACGTTTTTGGTCACGTACAATTGATTCAACCAGGGCAGCAACTGCTGCACCGGGTGCATACCATGCCGAAGTTCCTAACAGCTTAGTAAGGGTTGCACCGCCTACCATGGTATCGGCAGCAACTTTTTCAAGCTGCTCTGCGCTCAGGCGCTCAGATACCGGCACACCGTTAAGGGTTGCAAGGCGTGTAAGCGGAATCATGGT
This sequence comes from Bacteroidota bacterium, assembly GCA_040388605.1. Classification (GTDB taxonomy): domain Bacteria; phylum Bacteroidota; class Bacteroidia; order Cytophagales; family Flexibacteraceae; genus JAZKBN01. The sequence continues at coordinate 38,433 of JAZKBN010000016.1, forward strand.
AGTATCGCCATGCCCGCCAATAACAGTGGCTTGCAGGTCGGTTTGCGAGCAGTTAAGGGCTTGTTGCAAATAGGTTTTAAAACGGGCGCTGTCAAGTATGCCACCCATGCCGATTACACGGTTCTTAGGTAGACCGGTGTTTTTGAGGGTAAGGTAAGTCATGGTATCCATTGGGTTGGCTACCACAACAATAATTACATCGGGGCTGTGCTCCAGCAGGTTTTTGCATACATCGCCTACAATTTTTGCGTTTGTGCCAATAAGCTCTTCACGGGTCATACCCGGCTTACGGGGAATACCTGAAGTGATTACAGCAACGGCAGATCCTGCAGTTTTGCTGTAATCGCCGGTAACGCCTGTAATGCGCGTATCGAAGTTAAGCAGTGAAGAGGTTTGAGTCAGGTCAAGGGCCTTTCCTTCCGCAAAACCTTCGCGGATATCAAGCACTACCAGTTCCTCGGCTAATTCCAGTCTTGCAATATTGTCGGCACTTGTGGCGCCTACGGCTCCGGCGCCGACTACTGTTATTTTCATGTTACAGGAAGCTATTAAGTAAATTGTAAATTCTTTGGCAATTTGGGAGTTTTTCGGTTAACAGGAAAATTAAAACAAATAAAGCGGCCTTGGGTATTATAATTTAACTCCTTATTAATATACATCACCTGCTTTAAAAAAGCCTTATTAACTTTGCTTCCCTTTTGAATACAAAAGGGAGCTATAAAGAAGCTATAAATATGGATATTCATTCCCGGAAAGTTTCAGTAAGCCGGCGCGAACACTTCAATGCGGCACATCGCCTTCATGTGCCTGCCTGGAGCGATGAAAAAAACAGGCAGGTTTTCGGACTTTGCAATAACCCCAGCTACCATGGCCATAATTATGAGCTTATTGTAAAACTGAGCGGCTTTGCAGATGCTGAAACAGGTTATCTTGTAGACCTTAAACTGCTCAGTAACTTAATTAAAGAACAGGTTTTAAACCGTTTCGACCACCGCAATCTAAACCTTGATGTAGCCGAATTTAAAAACCTGAACCCTACGGCAGAAAATATTGCCGCTGTTATTTACAATCTGTTGCGCCCGCATCTTAATGCAGCCCTGCAGATGAAAATTACACTATATGAAACCGACCGCAACTTTGTCGAATATCCCGAAGATTAAACCTATATCAGGCAACAGCCATGATGAGCAGGGCGACGCTCACTTTTCTTCCGCCACAAATACCCCTATGCGTGCTGATGCTTTCGCCCTTTCTGATGATGAGAAAGTAGAGCAGATTGCCGAACATTTCAGGGAAATAATGAACATTTTGGGCCTCGACCTAGACGACGACAGCCTGAACGGCACTCCGCGCCGCGTTGCAAAAATGTACGTTAAGGAAATATTCAGCGGCCTGAACCCTGAAAACAAACCAAAAGCAACCCTTTTTGAAAACCGATACAAGTATAACAACATGCTTGTTGAGAAGAATGTAAGCGTACAATCTTTCTGTGAGCACCATTTTGTGCCCATTATCGGCAATGCCCATGTAGCATATATATCGAGCGGCAAGGTTATAGGTCTGAGTAAAATTAATAGAATAGTACAGTATTTCAGCCGTCGGCCGCAGGTTCAGGAGCGGCTTACCATGCAAATTGCCGCTGAATTGCAGGAAGTGCTTGAAACGCAGGATGTGGCTGTTATTATAGACGCAAAACACCTATGTGTGTCGGGCCGCGGTGTTGAAGATATTAACAGCAGCACAATTACCGCTCATTACGGCGGAAGATTTGAAAATGAAGCCCTGAAAAATGAGCTGCTTTCACATATTTATAAAGCCGGCTGATTAATTTTGCTGCGCTTTAATTCAAAAGGCATTTGGCATACCAAAATACGCAAACCAATTAACAGGCTATATGGAAGTACTGAGCGAAGCAGAGAAAAGGGAATTTTACAGGCAAAAAGTTCGTGATGTTTTTACCGAAATAGGTAAAGTTGTGGTTGGCCAGCAAAACATGGTTAACCGCCTGTTGATCGGGCTTTTTACAAACGGACACATTTTATTGGAGGGGGTGCCCGGCCTTGCAAAAACCCTTACGATTAACACACTAAGCAAGGTTCTGCATCTTGATTTCAGCCGAATTCAGTTTACCCCTGATTTGCTGCCGGCCGATCTTATTGGCACAATGATCTACGATCAGCGCCAAAGCAGCTTTGAGGTTAAGAAAGGCCCTATTTTCGCCAACCTGATATTGGCCGACGAAGTGAACCGCAGCCCGGCCAAAGTGCAAAGCGCCCTTCTTGAAGCCATGCAGGAACGCCAGGTAACCATTGGCGACACCACCCACATGCTCGACAAGCCTTTCCTTGTTTTGGCAACCCAAAACCCGGTTGAGCAGGAAGGCACCTATCCCCTGCCCGAAGCGCAGGTAGACCGGTTTATGATGAAGGTTTACGTTGATTATCCCGATAAAGCCGAGGAGCTTCTTATTATGCGCCGCATGTCGGATTTGGGCTTTAACGATAATATTGAGCAGGTACTTACCCGTGAAGACATTTTTGCAATTCGGGATATGATTAATGCCATTAACATATCGGAATCATTGGAGAAGTATATTATTGAGCTGGTATTTGCCACCCGCAGGCCCAATGAATACGGCTTGTCTGAAGTTGCCAAATACATACAGTTCGGGGCATCGCCCAGGGCGGCCATTAATATGAACAGGGCTGCCAAAGCCGTTGCCTTTATGCATGACCGTGATTATGTATTGCCCGAAGACATTAAAGATATTGCCCCCGATGTGCTGAACCACCGCGTAATTCTGAACTTTGAAGCTGAAGCAGAAAACAAATCGGCGAGATGGGTAGTGGACAGGATTTTGGCTAAGGTATCTATTGGCTGATTTTCAGACAGTCCCGGCAGAAAAATTGATTATATAAGGAGCGTAAAAAGAAGCAGGATTGCTTTAAAACGAAAGAAGCCGGAAATTAAATCCGGCTTCTTTCGTTTTAAAGCAATTTTCAGGCAGCAGAGTCCTGTTCAGGGGCTGCGTCTTCCTTCACCTTACTTTCCTTAAGGAACATCATCATATTAAACTCATGCTCCTTTACACCGGTTATAAGTCGTTTGTTAGCGCCCCAAAACCACCGAGTAAAAACCTGCTCAGGGTAAGTGAGCGATGTATAAAGCAACTGCTTAAAGGCGCTGCCAATTTTCTTCTCGAATATTGAAGCCTTAATCAGGGTTTGCAGGTAAAGCAAATCCCATTCTTTAATGCGCTTCTTGTAAGCGGCAATCTGGTCAAATGAAAGCTCATGCTGCTGTTCGTTATACAGGCCTTCAACCACTTCTTTCATGGTTTTAAGTATCCGTATATAGTTATAGCTTTTGCAATCAGGGTGAAAATGCAGTGTGGCAATAAAATGCGGAATTACTTCTGGGAAATATCGAACCCGCTCCATGCGTACCCAATAGTCATAGTCCATTACATCATTTGCCCTGAAACGGCCAATAACTTCGTAAACTTTTTTGCTAAGGAAGGTCGAAGGATGGTATATCCAGCAGCTTTGGGCGAAAGTATAGCCTGCCAGGGGCTCGGGTGGTTCAGGCATCAGCTTATCAACAACCACATAGTCCTGGTTGGTAAGCACAACGCCGCCGGTAATCCATTCAGGCTTTTCACCGGGCTTATTCAGGCGCTCCACGACATAAAAAAGACCTTTATCTAAAAGGGTGTCATCAGAGTTAAGAACGCACCAATAATCGCCGGTCATACGGGCAAGGCCCTTATTGTTGGCATCGAATGTACCGTTATCTTTTTCGCTTATCCACCCGCTAATGCCGTAAGGCTCATACATTTTAATAATGTCAACGGAGTTATCGGAACTGCTTCCGTCCATTATTAAGAACTCGAGGTTCGGATAATTTTGGGCTAAAACACTGCGTATTGTTTGCTCAAGAAAACGGCCGTAGTTAAAGTTAGGGGTTATTACAGTTATTTTCGGCAGGTAGCTAAACGCTTTATAAATCGCCGGATCGGTTTCTGTAGAATAACCAAAGCCCGATTTAGGCACAAGCGGTGCAGGTAATCTGCTGAGAGCGGTAGACATTAAATATTATTTAGTAGCGAGCAATAATACCCGGCAAAATATGCCGGTTAAGGATTACAAAGATCGCAAAAATAAAGCAATCATATAACGGTAATATCGTTTATAAATATATATTATTGGTATTTTAATACTAAATACTAATAATTTAACTATTCTAAACCATACATATTATAATAAACACCTTCTTTAAATCGAAAACCATCCTGTAATGATTTGCTCCTCATTTCAAGATGCTTGTTTTGCCATTCAATACAAGGCAACCTGGCACCCCAACATTGCACACATGCTTCGGAAGCTTCAGAACACGGAATAATTTTACCTGAATCCCAGGATTCAACAGGATAATACAACGGAGAATATGCCATTGGGATTTCACCTGTTTTAACCTTTATATACTCAGGCGGATGAAACCAATTAGTTCTTATGCTTCGCATATCCCGGCCAAGGAATATTGTTAAGCATCCGAAAATAATGAGTAAAACCTTAAAAGGGTAATTTGAAAATGTGCCAGTGCTTAAATTATCGTGCAATAGTAAAGCAATTACAAGGCATTGTAATGCCATTAAGTAACCATATCCGAATCTGAAAGAAGGTGCTTTAAAAAACCAAAAGCAGATTCCGCTTAACAATAGGAACAGAACAATTGGTAAACCATTTTCTGCCGATTTTTGGCGCAACGGGTTTCGGGAGTATTTAACGAAGGCTACAGGCAATAAAATTAATGCAATTATTGACTGCCATAATATAAACAGGTAAGATGGTTTTAAATGGCTGTACCAAAATGGCAACCATTGATTTAATGTAATATGCTTTGCCTGCTCAAGAGTAAACGGTGATTTATGCACTAAACCAATTTTCGCAAAAGATTCAACCATCAACTCTTCGAAAAGTACCTGCTTACGGGGTATTTTCCAATCCGGATTAAAAAAATCTAAGGCATGAAAAGGGTAAATTATCCAGCCCGCTTGTATATAATTCCTTATAAACCAAGGCAAAATAAGAACTAAGCATGCTAATCCTGATTTTACTGCCACTCCCCTGCTTCCTGATTTCCAAAGACTGAACAGGCACCAGGCAATACCGGGCAACATAAAAAGTGAAGATATTTTAACCGACAGCATGAAAGCTGCCATTAGCGGGAACATGGTATTAATCAACCCAGCTTTTCCGGGCATCTCCTCGGAAGAAGAGAACAAATTTTGCGTTAGCAATTTGATGCTAAGCCAAATATAAATTACGCAAACAAGGTCGGCTGTCGGAACCGAAAGTTCCCTGATTCCTACCCAAACAGCAGATCCAATAAAAAGCGAGCAAATAATTTTTTCGAAAGGGGATGTGGTTTTGTCGGTAACAGCCCTAAGTAAATGGCTTAAGAAAAGCACAAAAAGCAGTTCAGTTAAATCATCATAAGCAAAAGTGGTGTATTGCGCAAAGGAAAACTGTGCGTTTAATAAGTGCCAGGAAGAATTAAAGGCAAGCCTGCCGTGTAAATTTCCTAATCCGGGAACAACCGAATACTCCTCGGCCCACTTCATAAACTGGATATAGTAGGCACCCATATCGAAGTGGGAGCTGAACGCCGCACCTTTCATTAAAGCGGCCGCAACGCTCGCCAGAAAGAAGAACAATACAGGTAAAGAACTAGTGGTAAATGCAAAAAAATGCCTTAGGAGCTTGGCTGCTGATTGCCGTATGGCAAAAAGGTAAATAAATCCTGATGCCGAAATTCCAAACAGCGTAAACCCGTTCAGGGGAACAAATACCGAAAGCCAAAGACAAATACCCGCCAAAACCGGGAAACCGAACAGGCAATAAAGCTCTGCGCCAACAGGCTTATGGGCAGGTAAAAGCAAATCTGAAGCCGCTTTTCCGTAAGCAAACAGCAAAGGTGTTATAAAACACCATGAAAGCAGAATGGTTAGCATGAAAAGCCGGGAAAATTCTAATTGTGAAAACCCATAAAGAGTGCCTGCTTATTGGTTCTACCTGAAAAGGTTATATTTCAGAATAGCGTATATAGCGCGAACACCATCTTTCCAACCAATTTTTTTACCCTCGGCATAGGTACGTCCGTAATAGCTTATGCCAACCTCGTATATACGTACATCTTTAACCCTGGCTATTTTAGCGGTAACCTCGGGTTCAAAACCAAAACGTTTTTCCTCGAGCTTAATGCCTTGAATCACCTTGGTGTTAAAAAGCTTGTAACAGGTTTCCATATCTGTCAGGTTCAGATTGGTGAACATGTTAGAAAGGGCTGTGAGCACAAACTTATTTCCAATGGTATGCCAGAAAAATAAAATCCTGTGCGGACGTCCCCCAACAAAACGGCTGCCGTAAACCACATCGGCAAAGCCGTTGAGCACCGGACCAAGCATTATATTATATTCCTGGGGATCATACTCGAGATCAGCATCCTGTATTATAAGGTATTCACCGGTGGCTTTTAAAATTCCGGTATGCAGGGCTGCCCCCTTACCCATATTTACCTCGTGCTTATAGTACTGTATATTCAGCTCGGGGTTTTCACGCTGATAATTTAAAATAGCTTCTTCAGTATTATCGCGAGAGCAATCGTTTACAATTATTACTTCCTTAGCAATATTGTTTACCATTTTCACAGCCTTAATCTTGTCAAGTATATGATGAATGGTACGTCCTTCGTTGTATGCGGGAATAACTATGGAAAGTTTGCTAATCATGTTTTGCTTACAGAGTTTTTCTTAATATGAATTTTGAACGGTATTAATAAACACCATTAAATTAAGCCTGGAAATTAAGGGCAAAATTACGCGCATAGGTAATAAAATCGGTATTAACGGGTATAAAGCCCTTTGCGCGAATTAAAACAGCAATGCGCGCACGGTGGTAATTTCCGTGAGTTGGCGCGTGGCCCATAATATCAATAACCGGAGTCTCGTAATAGTCTCCCTTTGTATTTTTGTAAGCAATTATCCTGAAATAATCTTCGTGCTTCATGGTTGGAATATAAGCAAGCCAATCTGCCAAAACCTCATTATTGAGGGCTTCACAACGGGCAAGGTCATATATTTCCCAAACGCCCCCAACTCTTGGCGCACGCCCCTGGATGCGGCTTATCCAAATTTCAAATGCGGCAATTTCGTGGCTGAGCTCAACTAAAATCTCACGATCCTCGGTAAGGGTTGTGGTCTTTAAAAGGTCAATAACCTGTTGATTAGCCCAACGACTGTAAGCGTACTGACGTTCGAAATAAGGGTTTAAATGTGCGCTCATATTTTTATGTTTGCCCTCCCGAAACAAGGTAAGGTGTTGTATTATAGTTCAGAAACTGCAAACAGGCCGCAAATAAACGATAAAAAACCTTTAATTCCTCATTATTTCTCAGTTTGCCACTTTTTAGCGGCCGGCCCGGCAGCAACAAGCTCGCGGTTGCTGAACATAATTCGGTAGGTTCTTATATCCTGGATTAACTCAGGGTCCTTTTCCAGTCTGCGCAAAAGGTCATCGGCCAGGTCTGCTACTTCATCCGGAACGGTCCAAAGTACCCAGCGTTCAACTTTTCGGGAATTGAGCAGGCCGGCATTTTTAAGGTAACTTAAGTGCCTGCTCGTTTTGGTTTGCGTAAATTCAAGTACGAGCTCGGCATCAGCGCTCACAACCGGACCAAAGTTCCTGACTATGTTAAGCAGCCTTATGCGTGAATCATCGGCCAGGGCCGAAAATATTCTTACACCCAAGGCAATGTTAATATGTTTTATGCGCATAATGGTAACCGTAAAACCAACAATTTAACGAAATTGCAGGCATTAAAAATCGGCGAAATTTTGGTTGCCGGGCCTAAATTTAATAAAAAAACACGCTGAAATCTTTAAATAGCAATATAAATGAATCAAAAACTTATCCTGCTTATTGCATCGGCTATGGGTGCTACAGCTGTAATTATCGGCGCTTTTGGTGCCCATGCCTTAAAAACTACTTTGGCAGCCTCAAACAGGGCAGATACTTTTGAAACAGCTGTAAGGTACCATTTTTACCATGCTTTTGCCATGCTTGCAGCAGGCATACTTATAAACCAATTCCCGGGAAAATACATCGGGGCTGCAGGTTGGTGTTTCAGCCTGGGAACACTGGTTTTTTCAGGCTCATTATATATTCTTTGCCTGACAGGCATAACCAAATTGGGGGCCATAACGCCAATTGGCGGGCTTCTTATGATTGCAGGATGGGTGCTGCTTGGTATTAGCGTAGTGAAGCACTAAATACCAACAAACCGGCTGTATAAATTTGCTGTCCGCTATGGAGCAGATTCCAAATATTGCAGTAAAAAATAAGGATGAATTGCTGAGGGCTCAATGCAAAGCTTAGCCTACGCGAGCCTTGCTTAATACATACCCGGTGGCTTGCAAAAATAAATTCCGGCCCCTGATTCAACAAACAGGGTTCTGCATGAGCTCTGCTGAGTCTATGCATAAACACTTCTTCGTTCTCAGGAAGTGGCTTCAAGGGTATAAAATCAATATAATGCAAACAGGGAGAATACATCTCCCTGTTCAAAACCTATAAAGCGATATTGCTTAATTACTTCTTTTCTTTATCTTTTTCAGATTGGACAGGTACTGTGCCGTCATTTTTAGGGGCCAGAACATTGCACATTATAGTAATGGGTTCCCGGTTATTAGCCGCATTACTCAAAATAGTACAAACTTTATTCTGTCTTCCGCTTTTACCGGCGCTGTTAAAATTTACCACAATTTGCCCTGATTTACCAGGCCCAACCGGGTTAGCCGGCCATTCAGGAGCCGTGCATCCGCAGGTAGTTTGCACGTTGTAAATCATGAACGGCAATTTCCCGGTATTTTTGAATTTAAATGTATAGGAAACTCTTTCGCCCTGCTTTAAGTCTCCGAAATCATGAGCAGGCGTTTCAAATGTTATCTGGCCTTTATCTGTAACCGGCTGCTTGGCTGTTGTTTCTTTAACCTCTTTGCCATCCTGGGCAATGCCCGGCAGCGAAACTCCTATAAAGCAAAGGATTGCAAAAAGTATGAATTGGTTTTTCATGTATTTGTGCATTGTGCGGCTGTACTGAAATAAATTTATGTAAATAACGAAATGCCGCCCCTCAAAAGTACGCAGCACTTGGCATTTAGCCAAGAATATGAGGTTCTAAAACCTAATTTAACTAAAATTCTGTATGTCGGAAGCACACAGGTACAAAGTTGAACTTCAATTTATTATTTTCCTGAATCAAATGAAGCCAAGCCCAGTTCATTTGGGTCAAATGCAGGAAATCCATGACAGAAACTCCAGGCAATGGTCTTTGGGGGGCCGCCATCGCGATCTGTAAAAAGCATATTGAAGCCAAAATTCCTTCGGCTTGCCTGCTTTAAGCCGAACATAGCCAAAGGAACCCCGAATTCATAGAATTTTACAGCCCCTTTTCCGGCGCTGTACACCTTAACACGTTGGCTGCAATCTTTCATTTCCTGTTCGGGTGCGTTGTTATAAGATGCTTTTAAATTTTGAAGCCGTATGTTTAAGTGAATCAGCTTATTTATTACGGGCTTTTCATTTTCAGACAAAGCATTGCTCCTTTTTATTACAGGCAGCAGGTTTAAAGGGTTAATACCTAAGCCTGAACTGTCGCGGGTATAGAAAAACATGTCTAAGCCCTCATAGCCTGCAACACCGGGTATCGTATCTGTTTCATATTCAGGGTCATACTGTTTTTTTCCAAAAGGGCCCACAAAACCGTCGGTTACTTTTACAATAAAATTAAGCACACTATCCTGTACCGACCATTTAAAACCCGCAGACAAATCACCAACACCTGAAATATTGCCCCTGATATTTTGTGAGAGCATATTAAAACTTAAGCCTTCCCAAGGGTAAGATTTATCATTAGCCCGGTAAACAAAGGGGTATTTGTTATTGTTAATCAGGGCCGGTGAATAAACATTGATTGCTGTTGCAATGCTCTCTTTGCCATTCACGGGTTCTTCGTCAAGCATTAGTACATGCCTGCCGGGAACAAGGGCTTCCGGCCTGAAAACATTACCGGGATACATTTTTTCACCGAGTTCAGTTATCCAGTTATAACTGTTTTTATTATCTTTATATTTATTAATAGCCTGAATACCTGTTACTTCATCTATAGTTTTTACAGGTAAACTTTCAATGCCCGAATTATCCTGCTGCTTATTTCCGGGCTGAATTTCAAATTCGAGAACTTTTGAATAGTTTTCGTTTTTACCTGATATTATACTCCGGGCAGAATACCTGCCGGGTAGGCGAAATTTGTGCTTAATTTTTTTACCCGAAGCAATACTGCCGTCACTAAAATACCATTCTATATGGCTGCCTTTAAGACTTTTCCCGGTTTTAAGTCGGAGTTTTTGGCCGGATACTTTATAGCTGATTTGCGGCTGTACTGCAGAATTTATTAAAAGTGGTTCTGTAATAAGCCTTCTCATTGGCTGGGAAGGAAATGAAATTTCAGGATCTTTATCCGGCAGTTGGTTTGCGTTTTTTTGCTTTGTGAATACAAGTGTGCCTCCGAAATTATTTAAGGCCATTCTCATTAAGCTTTGGCAGGTATCTGCTGCTGCCTTTATTGAAAATTGCTGATCGCCGGCTAAACGGTTTATATTAACATTAAGCAGGAGCATCTTTGGTAATTTCCGGTTCCCGGTAAGGGCGCCTAAGATACTCCCGGCAGCTGAGGCAATTTGCACCGGGTTATCGCCGGTTCTTATGGCTATGGCAATAGTTCTGAAATAGTCACCATGTCCGCTGTGCAGGGCTGCAACCAATAAGGCAGATGAAATGGCGGCATCGTGTCCGGCTGCCATTTTATGTATTTCAGAAAGCGGACATAAAGCCCGGTGGCTAAATCTTTTGTTCAGGGTATCACGAATGGTTGCATACCTACCGGGATACTTCCTGCTTAATTTAAGGGCATAATTGCACATTTTCTCAAACTCGGAGTTGTTAGGCAAAACAGCTATACCGGCTTCAATTACATCGTTAATACTGTCAGTAACCATAGCTTTGCTAACCATTGCAGCCACAAAACCCGATGCCAGCTTACCTTCTTCTGAAGCCATTGCTGCTGATGCCTGCACAGCCATTACTGCTGCCTGCGAGGGCATACCAGGGCAAACCAGTCCCATGTAGTCTGTGCAGACAGCGGCATCGAAATCAGTGCTGTGGGAATTGAAAGCCAGCATACCCGAAAACGGGGGCTCTATCCCGGCTAAAAGATTAAGTCGTGCAGCAAACAATGCATGCATACCGGCTGCCGGAACCTGCAGGTCTTTTGCAGTTAACCCTTTACCGTAATCTTTGGGGCTGCATCCGAAACCATATTTTGACTGGGCTCCTAAAAAAACAAACGCAGCGTAAAATTCCGGCGAATACAACGAAAAATTTAATGTTTGGGCATTCATTTTTGGGCTTTTCGAATCGGGCAAAATGCCGTTTTCAAGTCCGGCGGCGGCGGCAAGTCCTAAAGCTGTTCCGCCAAGCTTGCCTGTAAAAGCGCCGGTGACTTTGTTGTTATATTCAATCAGCGTCAGCTTCTTTTTTCCGGCATTTAAACCGGCATTGCCTGTAAAAGGTGCAAAAACCGACAGAAATGTACAAATACATACCAGGGTAAAAAATGAAGCCGAAAAACGGGAAGACATACTTAGGGTATATTAGATTTTCAGCCATCCTCGGCTGCGGAACCACATGAATAAGCTCGTTCCGATTGCAAACATAATTCCTAAAACCACAAAATACCCGTTTTGGGTGCGCAACTCCGGCATATTATCGAAGTTCATACCATAAACTCCTGCAATAAAGGTAAGCGGCATGAACAAAACACTGAAAACGGTAAGTATGCGCATAACCTCATTGGTGCGATGGGCATTGAGGGCAAGGTGCAAATTGAGCAGGCTGTTCACACTGTCAAGAATCTCCTTATTCCTGAAAATGAGCTTTTCATTATAGTATTCAACCTCGTGACGACGCTCATGTTCGTCCACATCGGGCAGGTTACTGCTTATTTCCAGGGTTGCCTCGAGCAAATCATGAATAATCATGATGCGGCGCTTCAGATAGAAAACCTCTTTTATTAATAATGTGCTGTCGGCTTTAATGAAAACCTTTTCTTCAAAAATCTCGGTATTCTCGCGGGCGATATGTATTGGCTCATCGAATGAGTGTAAAACAGTCATTAATGCTCGGTCTACCACGTGCTCAACAGGCACATTGTCTTTAACTTTTGATTGCAGCCTGTCGCAAAAGGCTGTGAAAAGGTTATTCCCCCTGCGGTGAATGGTTACTATAAAGTTTGCACCGCTGAAAATTACCAGTTTTTGGGTAAGCTCTCGGGCTGTATTTCCGTCTGACGGAGCCGCATCGTCATACATTCTTAAGCTTATCATACGTACACCACCGCTAAGATTAAGCATCTCGGGCATGTGCTCCGGGTCAAGGCACGTTCTCACGTATGAGTAGGGAATATTAAACATACCTGCCACTTCCAGCAGCTCCTCATCGGTTGGCAGTGTAACATCTACCCAATGCAGGTCAGGGGTGTCGGAAAGGAAGCGGAGCATTATGTAAAATTTAAATTGGTAATAGATATGAGGGCGCAATATAAACGAGACGGCAATAAGGATTTATGATTTGCCCATATATGTACATGCCTGTTTATTCTGATTCCGGGTAAATAAAGCTGAATTGCGGGGGAAAGGTTTATAAACCGGATGTAAATAAGGAAATTCGAATGAATCCAATTAATTCATCAGTGGAGGTATCCCAATACCGTACCAAAAATTAAACGCAGAATTTGCAGGCGCAACAAGGTCAGGTATTATGCATTATTGAATTTTTATAATAGCCTTCCTGCTTATTATTTTGAAAGCTCCTTTGTAAGCAATGGGGCTTTTCCGATTTTTGCAGCGCGAAAGGCTATGAACCATAACCCTGCCTGCAATAATACACAAACCCGCCCGCATGAAAAGCACCCTTGAGCTGCCGCAGCCAAACATTACCTACAACCGAAAAAAATATTCCGACGAAACACTGCTGAAACTTTATCGGCAAATTTTGCTGCCCCGCATGATTGAGGAGCGCATGCTGGTTTTGCTCAGGCAGGGCAAAGTAAGCAAATGGTTCAGCGGCATAGGGCAGGAAGCCATTTCAGTGGGTTTGGCGGCAGCTTTGCAACCCGACGAGTATATTTTACCCCTGCACCGCAACCTCGGTATTTTTACAGTACGCGAAACCCCGCTGCACCAATTGTTTGCACAGTTCCAGGGCAAGAAATCAGGCTTTACAAAGGGGCGCGATCGCAGCTTTCACTTCGGCAGCAATGCGCATCATATAGTGGGCATGATTAGCCATCTTGGTCCGCAGCTGGCCGTGGCCGACGGTATTGCCCTGGGCGACTTGCTTAAGCAAAACCCAAAAGTTACCGCAGTTTTCAGCGGCGACGGCGGGAGCTCTGAAGGCGATTTCCACGAGGCCCTTAACGTTGCCGCTGTATGGAACCTGCCGGTAATATTCGTTATAGAAAATAACGGGTACGGCCTGAGCACCCCCAGCGAAGAGCAGTTTAAATTCAAGTACTTTATTGATAAAGGCCCCGGCTACGGCATGGAAGCTGTGCAGATTGACGGCAACAACCTGCTTGAGGTTTATGATACCGTGAATACACTGGCGGAATCAATGCGGGAAAACCCCAGGCCTGTTTTACTGGAAGCACTCACCTTCCGTATGCGCGGACACGAGGAGGCAAGCGGGACCAAATACGTTCCCGGCCATCTTTTCGAAACCTGGGAGAAGAAAGACCCGGTAAATAATTACCAGAGCTATCTGCTGTCCGAAGGTGTTTTAGATGATTCTAAAATTGCCTCCATCAGGCAGGAGCTAAAGGCTGAAATTGAAGAAGGAATCAACATTGCCTTTCCGCAAGCCGAACCTGTTGCCGACACAGAGGAGGAAACATCTGATATGTTTGCACCTTATTCTCAAACTGTGATTGAACCGGCAAGCGACAAGGCCGGCGAACGGCGTTTTGTGGATGCCATATCAGACGGCCTTCGCCAAAGCATGGAGCAACACCCCAACCTGATCCTCATGGGGCAGGATATTGCGGATTATGGCGGGGTGTTTAAGGTTACAGAAGGCTTTACAGGGCTGTTTGGCAAAGAAAGGGTCCGAAATACTCCGTTGTGCGAATCGGCTATTATTGGGGCTGCATTAGGCTTGTCGGTAAAAGGTTATAAGGCAATGGTAGAAATGCAGTTTGCCGATTTTGTAAGCTGCGGTTTTAACCAGATTGTAAACAACCTGGCCAAAATGCATTATCGCTGGGGCCAGAATGCCGATGTGGTGGTGCGCATGCCCACAGGCGCAGGCTCAGCCGCAGGGCCTTTCCACAGCCAAAGTAACGAAGCCTGGTTCTTCCATGTTCCGGGGCTTAAAATTGTTTACCCTTCTACCCCGGCAGATGCAAAAGGACTTTTAACCGCTGCTATTCAGGACCCTAACCCGGTTTTATATTTCGAGCACAAAATGCTGTATCGCAGCCTGAGCGGAACAGTGCCGGAAGATTATTTTACAATAGAAATAGGTAAGGCCCGAACAGTTCGCAGCGGCGATGATATTACTGTAATCACCTATGGAATGGGCGTAATTTGGGCAAATTCCATACTTGAATCTATGCCCGAAGTGTCGGCAGAATTGCTTGACCTGCGCACCCTGCTGCCATGGGATAAGGAAGCCGTGGCTGCTGCTGTTAAAAAAACCGGCAAAGTGCTCATTCTGCATGAAGATACTTTAACCGGCGGCATAGGCGCTGAAATTTCCGCATGGATTTCGGAGCACTGCTTTACATCTCTTGATGCCCCGGTAATGCGTGAGGCAAGCCTTGATACAGCTGTGCCCTTTGCGCCGACACTTGAAGCCAACTTCCTGCCCAAGGGCAGGCTGAAAGCGAAGATTGAGGCATTGGTGGCATATTAGCCCGGCTGATAGCTACGGGTACTGTAAATGAGGAAAACAAGCGCATAGCTTGTTTTCCTCATTTACAGTCATATTTCATTTTATTGCCGGGTCATTTTGAATTGTCTGAAAACCAATTTTTACTTTAATTAAGCTCAACTATAATATTATCTATCAGCCTAATATCCCCATAAAACACCGCTAACAGTAATGCAATTTCCTCTTTTTCAGGCAAGCTGTTCAAGGGCTGAAGATCAGGCATAGCAGCTGCCTCAAAATATTCAACCTTACCGTCTGAATCAGATTCAATAGCAGCTATTGCCAGATGGCAGGCTGTTTTGGCTTGTGTGCCGTTTTTGATTGCAGAGGCAGCCTTTACAAGCTCACGGTACAAAACAGGCGCCTGCGCCCTGTGTGAGGCAGATAAGCGCACGTTTCGTGAAGACATTGCCAAACCATCCTCTTCCCTGACAGTAGGGCAGCCAATCAGGCGGATATTGAAGTTCAGCTCTTCAACCATTTGCTTAACAACCAGGAATTGTTGCAGGTCTTTAAGCCCCATATAGCATGAGCAGGGTTGCAGCAGGTTAAAGAACTTGCTCAATACAAGGCCAACCCCTGCAAAATGCCCGGGCCTGTGGGTACCTTCCAAAACATTTTCAATAGGCCCGAAAGTGAAACCGGTTGCCGGCTTATGAGGGTACATATCTGCCGGTTGGGGCATCCAAACTGCGGTACAGCCTGCGGCTTCAAGCATTTTAAGATCGCTCTCAGGTGTTCTGGGGTATTTTAACAGGTCCTCCCGGTTGTTAAACTGTGCGGGGTTAACAAAAATGCTGCAAACGGTAACATCGTTTTCAGAGGCAGCTTTGCTGAGCAGGGAAATGTGCCCTGAATGAAGCGCACCCATTGTTGGTACAAAACCTATGCTGCGCCCCTCAAGGAAGCATTGGTTACTAAAAGCCCGCATATCAGCGGCAGATTGAATGAGGTGCATGAAAACAGGCAATAATTACTGCCTCGGTTTAATTACAGGCTGATTTGGCGGCATGCGGCCATTTGAAGCAAGGGCATGGCTTTAAATAACCACGGCAATAATGGCAATAATGGCAATAAAAAAGCAAAAGGCAATTTGTAATAATAATCAGTACAAAAATGCAAATATGCTTCTTACCGGGTGCAAGTTTAGAAATAAACCCATACTTGCGGCGGCTATTTTAACAGTTTTTTATTTTATAATAGCATCTGTTAAAGAACTTTTATTTGGTGTAAGGCATATTTACATAATTTTAAGCACTTAGAATAGCACTATACTAATCATTTTACATTAAACATTTGATATTAGCGAAAAAAAGCATTAATTTTGCAAAGCATTTTCAGGTAAAAGGCTTAACTATCCAAAACCAAAACCCATGTCGAAACTCCGCATTCTGTATGTAGCCGGTGAAATCAGTCCGTTCCTTCAGTCAACGCGTGTCGCAGATTTCGTAAGGAAACTGCCCCAGGCAATGCAGGAACGAGGCATGGAGATCAGGATCCTGGTACCACGCTTCGGGCTGATTAACGAAAGAAAAAACCGTTTACATGAAGTTGTTCGCCTGAGCGGCATCAACATTTCAGTTGGCGAAGAAGAAAAACCTTTGGTAATTAAAGTGGCCTCTGTACCAAACGCCCGCCTCCAGGTTTATTTTATTGATAACGAAGATTATTTCCATCGCAAGTCTGTTTTCTTTGACCGCGACAACAAATTTCACCCGGATAACGATGAACGCGCCATTTTCTTTTGCAAAGGCGTGCTTGAAACCGTAAAAAAATTGGGTTGGTCGCCTGATATTGTTCACTGTAACGATTGGATGACAAGCCTGATACCCATGTACATGAAAACCACCTACAAAAAGGACCCGGTTTTCAAAGATGCAAAATCGGTGTTCAGCGTGTACAATAATCCCTTCGATTTCAAGTTTGAAGATAGTCTGATGGATAAAGTGAAGATGATGGATATAGAAGATTCCATGCTCACCGACCTCCACAGCGCAGACTTCTCAGGCTTTGTTAAGATGGGCATGAAATACGCCGATGTTATCATAAAGGGCCAGGAAGAATACAGCGATGCCCTTAATTCACTTTTTGCCGAAAACGAAACCAATAATATCATTGAAAGGATTGACGATTCAGAAGAAGATAAGTTCGACGGCTATTACAACCTCTATAACGAAATGGTTGGTGTTGACACACCCGCTGCTTAACATTCGTTACGCAATTTTCTGCCTGCTGCTTTTATCAGCTGCAGCGCTCAGCGGGTGCGAAGACCCCTTCAAATTACAAACTGCCGCTTTAAGCGGGAAAGATGACCGCCCGATGGTGATGGCAGATACCTTCACCATTAATGCGGAAACCATTGTATTGCACGACAGCCTTGCAGAAGGTTCTGATTTCGCGCATGATAATGACATTCACGCCGGCTCAATTATAGACCCTGTTTTAGGGCCTGTTTCTGCTGTTCCCGTATTTCAGCCCCTGCCGAGCGGTTATTACGCTCTTCCCTCATCTCCCCTTTTCGACAGCGTTGTAATTAAATTCCCGGTAGACACACTGTTTATTGGTCGTGCCGGTGTTGAGCAAACTTTCCAGCTTCGTAAGCTTACCGACAGTATTTCGGCCTTTTCGCGCTACGATGCAAGGAGCGTTACAGGCTATCAGACAGATTCTGTATTGGCAAGCGCAAAGCTTACAACCGTGAAGAAAAGTACGCAGGACACCTTGGTTTTCAAGGCTTTATCCGGCAGCAATTCTAACCTGGAAAAATATGCCAACCAATTGCTGGCGCTGGGTGCCAACTTTAACATAGACAGCCTGCATACGAATTTTGTATTCAGGAAACAGTTTTACGGCCTGGCACTTACAGCATCAAACCTTACAGCCGATGCTGCTATTATTAACATGTATGCGCCGGGCACCATTTTCAGGGTCTACTTCCATACTGCCGCAGTAGCCACAAAAGATTCTGTTGCATTAACCCTAAGCCCCTTTACAGGCTATTATGCAAGGTATTATTCTAAAATTACCTTCAATGCTGCAGCACTATCATCTTCGCTGAATGCAAACCATGCTGCAGTGAGCAGTAAAGCTTTGAATAACAGGACCATGATTGCTCCCCTACTCGGTCTTGCCACCCGCATTACAGTTCCGGGACTGAGCAATTTAAGGGCCCAGGTAGGCAGGGGCCTGGCGGTAACGCGTGCAGAATTGGTTTTACCGGTTTCAGATACAACTTCAGGCACACAGAATTACTACCCTACGCCTTACCTGACCGCAAGCGATCTTTTGCCCGGCCAATCAGGTTGGACATATCTGCTCAATGTTGATAATTACCTTGGTTCAGATGTAGCCAATTCACTGCGCTTCCTGTATGCAAGCGAGCAAAAAGGGGCGTATATTTTACCTGTATCGCAGTACGTTTCCCAAATTGTGGGAGGAATAAAAAGCAATAATGGCTTTGTTGTAACCCACAGGCCAACGGCATCAAGATACAACGGTGCAACTTATGTTCACAACGACCTTTCACGCAGCGTAATTATTGGACCCGACGGCCTTGCAGCCGGAAATAACCGTATGAAATTGCGCATTTGGTACGTTAACCTTCAATAGCTTACATATCAGATGGTAAAAGCCGGCTTTTTCGTCGGCTATTTTATGAGCTATGGTTACCTTTTTAAGTTCAACTGTATTCAATATCGGGGGAGTGCGCTTATGCGAATTTAGCATTGCAAAGTCCCTGAAAGACTAATACCGTTTGATTGTTAAACCAGACCGAATATCAGTGGGCAGGTTTAACTGTACACCCGAACCAACCGCAACCCGATAAATCACAACATCAACAGCATCAGCGCTATAAAACTATAATATATGTGCGGAATTGTGGCTTACGTAGGCTATCGCCAGGCCTACCCAATAATACTTAAAGGACTTAAACGCCTTGAATACCGCGGCTACGACAGCGCAGGTATTGCCCTCCTGAACGGCGGGTTAAATGTTTACAAAAAGAAAGGCAAAGTTTCAGAACTTGAGTCTTCCCTTGGGTCCGAGGAATTAAATTCAACAATCGGCATTGGCCATACCCGTTGGGCTACCCATGGTGAACCTAACGATATTAATGCCCACCCCCATTACAGCAGCAACGAGAACCTTGTGATTATTCACAACGGTATTATTGAAAACTACGTTGCCCTGAAAAAGGAATTGCTCAGCCGCGGACACGTTTTCCATTCTGATACCGATTCTGAAGTGTTTATTCACTTCATTGATGACATTTATCAAAATACAGGCTGCAGCCTGGAAGAAGCCGTTCGTATTGCCTTAACAAAGGTGGTAGGCGCTTATGCCATAGTTATTATGGACGAGAAGGCACCTGACCAGCTAATTGCGGCCCGTAAGGGCAGCCCATTGGTATTAGGTATTGGCGAAAATGAATTCTTCCTGGCATCTGATGCCACGCCCATTGTTGAGTACACAAACCAGGTGGTTTATATAAACGATTACGAGATTGTTACAATACGTAACGGCAATTTCGATATCAGGACCATTGAGGACGAAAAAACCACTCCATACATTCAGCAGCTTGAAATGCAGCTGGAAAGTATTGAAAAAGGGGGCTACGAGCACTTTATGCTCAAAGAAATTTTCGAGCAGCCCCGTTCAATTGCCGACAGCATGCGCGGCCGCATTGTATCTGAAACCGGCCAGGTTGTACTCGGCGGGCTTATAGATAACCTGAACCGCGCACTGAACATTGAGCGTATTATTATACTCGGTTGCGGCACTAGCTGGCATGCCGGCCTTGTGGCTGAATACCTGCTTGAAGAATTTACCCGCATACCTGTTGAGGTTGAATACGCATCAGAATTCAGGTACCGAAACCCGATTATCCGCGAGGGCGATTTGGTTATTGCCATAAGCCAAAGCGGTGAAACAGCCGATACGCTTGCAGCCATAGAGTTAGCCAAGAGCAAGGGCGCATTTATTTTCGGTATTTGTAACGTTGTAGGCTCATCAATTGCCCGTGTTACAGATGCAGGCGCATATACCCATGCCGGCCCCGAAATAGGCGTGGCCAGTACCAAGGCATTTACAGCCCAGGTTACTGTGCTTACAATGATTGCCCTGCTTATTGGCAGGCGCAAAGGCACCATTAACGAGCAACGTTACCAGGAAGTGCTTACAGAGCTTGAGCTTATTCCTAAAAAAGTAGCCAAGGCCCTACAGTTAAACGCACAGATTAAGTACATAGCCGACATCTATAAGGATTCTCCTAACTTCTTATACCTCGGTCGTGGTTATAACTTCCCGGTTGCGCTTGAAGGAGCGCTTAAGCTGAAAGAAATCAGCTACATACATGCCGAAGGTTACCCTGCTGCAGAAATGAAGCACGGCCCCATTGCCCTCATTGACCAGGAAATGCCTGTTGTATTTATTGCAACCAAAGACAGCAGCTACGAGAAAATTGTAAGCAATATACAGGAAGTACGGGCCCGTAAAGGCCGCGTAATAGCCATTGTTACAGAAGGCGATAAGCTTATATCCGGCATGGCCGATTTCGTTATTGAAGTTCCGCATACGCATGAGGCGCTTGTGCCGCTTATCTCGGTAATACCGCTGCAATTGCTTTCTTACCATATTGCGGTTATGCGCGGCTGTAATGTTGACCAGCCCCGTAACCTTGCAAAATCTGTAACGGTTGAATAAACCGGTTGCAATTTAAACAGTACAATAAAATCACGCTGCCTAAAGGTTTAATTATTAAGCCTTTAGGCAGTATTCGTTAAACCGTTTCGGCATTATGCATGCCAATACATATACGTGGAAATGAAAACAGTTCTGTTGGTGCTTGATATGCAGGAGTTCGTTCTCGGGCTTATACCCGGGGCCGATACTGTAATTGCCAATGCCGCCAAAGCCATTGCTGCCGCAAGAAATGCCGGCATACAGGTAATTTACTGCACCATATCTTTCCGCGCTGGTTACCCGGAATTAAGGGGAGATAACAAGTTTTTCTCCAACCTGAAGCCAAGACTGGAAGCAGCAAAAGATAAGCTGAACATTCACCCCTATGTTGCCCCTGAACCGGGAGATATAGTGGTTGTAAAGAAAAGAATCAGCGCTTTTTCAGGTAATGATTTGGAAATAATACTGCGCAGCCTGAAAACTGAACACATTGTGATGTGCGGAACAGCATCAGGACGGGTGCTTTTAACAATACTATTAGCTGCAAACGATAAAGATTTTAAAATTTCCGTTTTATCTGATTGCAGTGCAGACTTTGACCACGAAGTACATAACATGCTGATAACCAAACTTTTTGTTCCTTATGCAGATGTAGTATCTGCCGATGAATGGATATCAGGCCTGCTTACCGCTTAAACCTGTAATTATTACTCTTATACAAACGGCTTATCGTTTACAGGATAAACGGTAAATTCGCATCGGCTTACGGTCAAATTAAAAAAAGGTGTCGGCGTTTTATACCCTGAATGTCTCACTCAAACAGGAATGCCGATTCCAATAACCAAGAATGAAAGTTAACAATAAGAACCAGGCTAAAGCCAAGGCTAATCAAAAGCCGGCTTCAGGCCAAAATAAAGCAGGCAAGCCTGAATTGTCTCCAAAGGGGAACAATGAACTTTCAGATGCGCCCTTTAATGCTGATATTTTAAATGAAGCTTTGGAAGGTGCTGAGCC
Organism: Bacteroidota bacterium; assembly: GCA_040388605.1. GTDB lineage: Bacteria > Bacteroidota > Bacteroidia > Cytophagales > Flexibacteraceae > JAZKBN01. The sequence goes on from JAZKBN010000016.1 coordinate 60,236, forward strand.
CAAACCGGAAAAAAGCATAAATGATGTTGCTGCGGGCAAAATAATGGAGGAAGGTAACGCAGGCATAGCAAATACTGTTCCTGCTGTTAAAGAGGAAATCAAAGCTGAAAAGGCAATATCGGCTGCTGCCGATATAAAACCTGCAAAAGCCGAAGTGCTTGTTTATAATAAAAAAGACTTTGATCAGCACGGCTATAACAGGCGCGGCTTTAATGCAAAAGGTTTTAATAAAGAAGGCTACGATTGGGAAGGTTTCGATAAAAAAGGATTTAATAAGGCAGGCGAAAAAAGGCCTTCCCGATTAACAGCTTTAGTGGGTATGGTTTCGGGCAAAAAGGCAGTAAAGCCTGCTGTTGCAGAAGAAACTCCATCTGTTCCTAAAACACTTGTATTCGATAAAAAAGGATATGACCAATATGGCTTTAACAAGCACGGTATAAACAAGGAAGGCTTTAACCGTGAGGGTTTTGATCGTACAGGTTATGATAAAGAAGGCTATAATAAAAAGGGCCTGAAACGTAAATCAAAGCTGCGCGAATGGTCAGATGCAGCCCTGTTCGCACTGATTGCCGCAACGCTTATTCGCTGGCTGTTCCTTGAGGCATACACCATTCCCACACCTTCCATGGAAAAGAGCCTGCTGGTGGGCGATTTCCTGTTTGTGAGTAAATTCCATTATGGTGCCCGTACGGTTAAAACCCCGCTGCAATTACCTCTTACGCACCAGCACCTTTGGTTTTTCGATGGCGTTCCCAGCTATACCGATGCTGTGCAGCTTAAACAATATAGGCTGCCGGGCTTTTCGAGAATAAAAAATAACGACGTGGTAGTTTTCAACTGGCCTGCTGATATGGCTTACCCTACCGACCTGAAAACAAATTACATTAAGCGATGCATGGGTATAGCCGGCGATACTCTGGAGGTTCGGCATAAAATTGTTTACATAAACGGTAAGCCTGCTGCAATGCCTGAAAAAATGCAGCATTCCTACGCCCTGCTTACCGATGAAACCATTGAACCCCGTGTTTTTAAAGATAACGGCCTGGCATATACCGATGTTATGGAAACTGTTGGCGGCTACCGCGTTAATATGACCGATGAGGTTGCCGAAAAATTCCGCGGATTCGAATTTGTAAAAAGCCTAATTCCCATAGAAGATGAAGCCGGCATTGCCGACAATGATGTTTACCCAAAAACCACATCGCTCAACTGGAACCGTGATAATTATGGCCCATTGGTAATACCTAAAGCAGGCATGACCATGAAAATGGATAGCATGAACGTGGTAAAATATATTTATCCAATCACCCATTATGAAGACCAAAAAAACGTGGAGGTACGTGAAGGCAGGCTCTTTATTGATGGTAAGGAATATGCCGAATACACCTTCAACCAAAATTATTATTGGATGATGGGCGACAATCGTCACGATTCTTCTGACAGCCGTTTTTGGGGCTTTGTTCCCGAAGACCATATTGTTGGCAAAGCGTGGCTTATCTGGTTCAGCCTTGATGCTTCAGAACACGGTCTTAAAGCAGTTCGCTTTAGACGCCTCTTTAACCTGATTGATTAACAAGGGTTTCGAGTCTTCAACCGGCCCGATTTAATAGCAAACCTTTGTTTTATTACCGCACCAATCCCGCAAAAAATGATAAGCCTGTCCGTGAGTAATGCTGAAAAGCCTCTTGCTCACGGACAAAATGCGTTAATTTATGATTGACAAGAGCAAGCGGCTCGACGAAGTTAAGTATGAAATTCGTGGCCCTGTGTTTGAAATGGCCCGGCAAATGGAAGCCGCCGGCAAAACCATAACGCGTTTAAATATCGGAAATACGGGTCCGTTCGGATATGCCCTGCCCGGGTATATTACCGATGCATTATCAGAAAATCTTGAAAAGGCCCAGGGATATGCAGATACCCGCGGCCTCACTGCGGCCCGCAAATCCATTTTAGCGCAAGCCCGGGACCGCGGCATCCGGGTTACCTCGCCCGATAATGTAATTATGGGAAACGGCGTGAGCGAGCTTATACAAATGGTGCTTGCTGCCCTGCTTAACGAGGGCGACGAAGTTTTACTTCCGACCCCTGATTATCCGCTCTGGACCGCTGCAACCACGCTCAGCAGCGGTGTGCCTGTACATTATCTCTGTGATTCAGAAAACGGCTGGCAACCTGTTTTAGCTGACATTGAAGCTAAAATAACGCCGCGCACACGTGCCTTGGTGCTAATAAACCCAAATAACCCCACCGGGGCTGTATATTCACCCGAGGTTTTGAAAAGCGTTGTTGAAATTGCCGGCAGGCATGGGTTGTTGTTGTTTTCAGATGAAATATACGACAGCATACTTTTCGAAGGGGCAAAACATTACAGCACAGCAAGCTTTACCGGGGAATATCCATGCATAACATTCGGGGGCATGAGCAAAAACTTCATGATGCCGGGCTTCCGTTGCGGCTGGATGATTATTAGCGGGAATACCGACCCCTTGGCAGATTTTATTGAAGGAATCACTAAACTGGCAGGCATGCGCCTTTGTGCAAACGTATTGCCGCAATACGCAGTTCCTGTGGCCCTTTCACAGCCTTCGCCCATGGTTGCCATGTCGCAGCCCGGGGGGCGCTTAGAAAGACAACGTCGCATTTGCCTTGATTTTATTGAAAATACAGAAGGCTTATCATCGGTGCTGCCAAAAGGAGCATTTTACATGTTCCCGAAAATTGATTTGCAGGCCTTTGGCTATGCCGATGATTTTGAACTGGCTATTGACATGCTTCAAACCACATCGGTATTAATTGTACAGGGCACCGGTTTTAACTGGACCGGTGAAGCTCATTTTCGCATAGCTTTCCTGCCTGAGGCAGATGAACTGGAGGCTGCTCTAAGCAAGGTTAAGGCCCGGCTTGATAGCAGGAGGGAAGCCATTGCTGCGGGCATACCTGTACTTTCAGAAGTACTTATTGCCTGAGTAATCTCCCTCTGGGTAAGGCAGGATACGAACCGGGCCCGGACTGATGTTTGGGCCTTTTTCAATTATTATAATCATGATCGTTGATTTTTCAGTACATCAACCCGGCATTGCTGATTTTGAAGCAACATACAGATGCACAAAAACAAAACGGGAGCCCGTATAAGGGGCCCCCGCTTGTAAAGTATGAGTACAGAGGTGTTAGTAAGGAGTACGAAGTATTAATCTTTTGCAGTTTCCGGAACTTTGCTGCCCCAAATAAGCAGGAGTAAAACTGCCGGCATCATATATCCGCCTGCACCCATTAGGTTAAGCGCAGATATTTGATCCTGATCTGTAAGGAACCTGATGGCAAGTGTTAAACCCATTGTGAAAATTATCAGTATGCCAATAGCGAAAGCCATATTGTCTGATATCTGATTTTCATGGGTATGGTAGCTCGAAAAAGAAGATATAAGTGCAAAGAACCCGGCTACCGGGTAAAGCCAAAGCAGCAGGAATGCATATTGAATGCCTGATTCCATTATATCAAGATGCAGGTAATCGGCATCAATGCGCTGAATCAGCAGCATAAACCTGGATGCCTCCTGGTTAAGCGTGGCAAGATCTATTAATGAAAGGGAATATACGGCGCCACTGTCGACCCTGTAATGTATTACAGGCAGAAAGAACAATGAAAGGGCAATGAGGTAGATAAATTTTTTCATAAGACAAGGCCGTTATTGTTAGAGTAGATTATTGGCTTATTATTTTTCCATAGCGGTAATACAAATGTATGGCCATGCCGGCGCCGAAAAAGCTGAGTTTTGGCATAAATCTTACAGCACTACTTTTTAACCGATATATGAATAAAACAGGGTTCAAATGAAAAAAACACAGCCCTGAAAGCCAGGTAATGGCCCAATATGCTGTTAAAGAAGCTTAATACTAATCTCTGAATACTGTTTTCACCACCTTCTTATAATGCAGCCTTCAAAAAAAGGATGGTAATTTCTGCAGGATATACCTTTGAGCTTTAAAAATTACAGCAACAGAAATTTTTCACACCCGATTCCCTGCAATAAACAGGGTACGGCATAATTCAATCTTCCTTTTTCAACGGGATTAATATGCATAGGCTTAAGCCGGTATGCTGCAAAAAGCAATATCAAAGGCAGCAAAATTAAAAAATTGATTTTATTGGGCAATTAAGAAGACCCCTGTTGGCAAAAACTGAGTAAAGCTCCGTAAAACATGGGTCCTCAGACGGTACAAAGCGCATTAAAACCAGCCAAAATCCAGTATTAATTACCAGATAACTGATAATGAGTAGCTTATGCCACAATACTAAAACGCTCCGCCGGGAGGTTCCTCATCTTTGGGCGGTTCCTTTTTCGGAGGTGTTTTTGTACTGTCAGATGCAGGCTGAAAGGGCTTTGCGCTGCGCTTGGGCTGCGTGGCGGGCGGTTTGGGCTTGTCTTCATCTTCCTCACCTCCGCCTTCTTCCGGCTCTTCGCCGCCTGTGCTGTCAGGTGCGAATGCGCTGCTGTCGGGTTCAGATTTGGGCGGGAAAACGGTTATCATGGGTACAATATCCCAGCTCTTTAACTTCTTCTTGCGACTCATGGGCGCAATTAGCAGCACGTCGGTTTTATGCACAAGCTCCTCGGTAAGCGGCATTGAGTCTTCACCCATTTTAAGGGCAAATTTTTTCTCGCCGGCAGACTTATCGAAATAGAATGCGCTTTGGTATGCCGAACAGGTGTACTTTGTACGGGTACAATAAATATTGATGCTGCCGATAAAAATAAGCAGCGCAAAAAACAGCAACCGCCACCTGATATCGCGTTTTGAACGCAATACAGGCCGTAAAAGGTATGTCCTTTCGCTTTGCGGCATAATGGTTTGAAGGCTTTAATTCAGCAATCCGGGTTCTGAAACCTGGATTATTGCATTAATGCATGAGTATGTTTTGTTTTGCCGGCAGTTAAAATACTGCCTGCTTTGGCACTGCAGATTCCCGTTGCTTATACCTATTCTTAAACCCGTCAGTTTAAAATGCAGGTATTCAGGGCTGCATATTCAGTTCATGATCCTACAATTTAAACCCGGGAATGTAAGCTCCCGGTTTGAAATATGCGGCATTCACATAGTGCTAACTGCCACGAAGATAATATAAAAAATAAAAGACCCGCATCATTTTTTTTCCGATGCGGGTCTCAATTACAGGCAATTAATTAAAGCTATGGTTTTATATAGCGAATTTAATTCCTTGTGCCAGTGGCAATTCGTTGCTGTAATTAATTGTGTTGGTTTGTCGGCGCATGTAAGCTTTCCATGCATCGGATCCGCTCTCGCGGCCGCCGCCGGTTTCTTTTTCACCACCGAAAGCGCCGCCAATCTCGGCGCCCGAGGTACCGATGTTGATATTGGCAATTCCGCAATCTGAACCGGTATGTGCCAGGAAGTGTTCCGCCTCCTGCAGGTGCGTGGTGAACATAGCCGAGCTCAGGCCCTGCTTCACATCGTTCTGAATGGCTACGGCATTTCCTGATTCGCCCGCGTATTTTATGAGGTAAAGTATAGGGGCGAAAGTTTCATGCTGAACAGTGGCATAGCTGTTCTCCACTTCAACTATGGCCGGTGTTACATAAGTGCCGGTTTCATAGCCGGCGCCTTCAAGCACCTTACCACCAACAAGCAGCTTACCGCCTTCGGCCTGCACCGATTCAAGGGCTGCATTAAAGGCAGCAACAGCATCTTTATCTATAAGCGGACCAACAAGGTTAGCCGGCTCCGTTGGGTTGCCTACAGGCAGTTTAGGGTATGTGGTAAGCAGGCGTTCCTTAACCTCTTCGAAACGGCTTTCATGCACTATAAGCCTGCGTGTACTGGTGCAACGCTGCCCTGCCGTGCCTACCGCACCGAAAACAGTGCTGCGCATGGCCATATCGAGGTTTGCATGCTCGGTAATAATAACGGCATTGTTACCGCCCAATTCAAGCAATGAGCGGCCAAGGCGAGCGCCAACGGCTGCGCCTACCTTTTTTCCCATTCTTGTTGAGCCCGTGGCCGATACAAGGGGTATATTGGTATCTTCAGCCATAAGAGCGCCTATAGTGGCGTCACCTATTATGAGGCTGAATACGCCTTCGGGTACGCTGTTTCTTACCAATACTTCACGCAGAAGATGTTGGCAGGCAATGGCGGTAAGCGGTGTTTTTTCAGACGGCTTCCAGATGCATGAGTTACCGGCTACGGCCGCAAGGGCGGCATTCCAGGCCCATACTGCAACAGGGAAGTTAAAGGCCGAAATGATGCCCACAACCCCAAGCGGGTGGTATTGGTCATACATACGGTGCTGCGGACGTTCGCTGTGCATGGTGAAACCGTACATCTGGCGTGAAAGACCAACTGCAAAATCGCAGATATCTATCATTTCCTGCACTTCGCCCAGGCCTTCCTGGTATATTTTTCCCATTTCCAGCGTTACCAGCATACCGAGGGCGGCTTTATTGGCGCGTAACACCTCGCCGTATTGCCTGATTACCTCGCCACGGCGGGGTGCGGGCCAAGTGCGCCACTCCTTAAAGGCAGCCTGTGCCTGCGCAACAGTTGCATGATAATCATCAGCTGATGCGAAGTTTACAGAGGCAAGTACCTTGCCGTCTATTGGCGATAATATGGTTTTGGCAGCGGCTCCGGCGGCGGAGCCTGATTTGGTTCCGGTGTAAAAAGCGGCATTTATTTCGCTGATACCGAGCTGACGCAAAATGTCAGAAACGGGTGTGTGTGTCATTGGTAGGAGTTCGTTTTTTTGAATTGCCCGCAAAATTCAGGATTTATCACTGAATTCGGATCGATGATTAGTTAATATTGCATCTGAATTATTAAAAACACCGCAAAAGAGGCATATTTCATGGGTAATTGGTTTTTCTGGCAAAATTGGGACTTCAGGGACAGCGCCCTTTACAGGTTTCTGCTCCTTGCAATGTTTATTTCTTTCGGAATGGCAGCTTACGGTTTTTTTGCCGGCAGCGGGCTGGCCTACCCTATAAGCACATCTAACAGCGCCGAAACTTTCAGCCTCATACTTGATGTTTTTAAGCTTGGCCTTTTCCGCCAAAGGGTTGATGCCGAGAGCTATTATATTCTGCAGTTCTACAATGCCGGCGAATTCAGGGCCCTGCCCTGGCTGAATATGACCTGCCTGATCGGCATTTGGCTGGGTATATCTGTTTTGCTGGCTGCAGTAACCAAAATTCAACGGCTTTGGTACCTGGCGGCAACGGGCGCTTTCGTGGTGGCATTAACCCGTATGCCTTTTGAGCTGCTTGAACCCTTCGGGCTCGATAATAAGATTCCCGTTACAGGTATTGCCCTGCTGTACGTTTTCCTGAGCTATTATTTTCACGCATACGGAACAGAAACAAGCATGGTGCGCCGTTTCGGGGCATTCATATTATTAACAGCGGTGGTTGGAGTCTTCTTTTTTACAGGCACCAATTTGCCTCATCCGGAAAGCCATTTGCTGGCGCACTCTATGGCTTTGGCGCTTATATTGGCCATATTTTTCCTGCTCATGGTGGCTATAGATATTCCGGCTTTTATTTTCTGCCTGGTTTCGGATACCAATACCGGAGATAAAAAGAGCAATGCCCTTTGGCATTACCTGGCCTTTATGGTTCTTTGGCTGGGCTACCTCGGCCTTTCGCTGGCTAAGCAGCAAATAGGCTTCCAGGCGCCCATAACACCCATTCACCCCATTTTACTGTGGACCCTTGCCGCCATTATCGGCATTTGGATGTACAAAAAGAAAGAAGACCTGTACGAGGAAATAATGAGCTTTAAGCTTTCAGGCGCAATGGTATATGCCGGCCTGTTTATAGTTACCTGCTCATTGCTTACATGGATGTATTGCACCGCCAATGATTCACCATTGGCCGCTTTCACCCTGTTGGTACCGGCATCGCAGTTCTGCTTCGGGCTGCTCTTCTTTATTTACTCACTTGTAAATTTCGGCGATTTAATGAACAAGGGGCTGCGCCTGAGCACCGTGGTTTTCAAGCCGAGAACATTCCCCATGCTTATGGTGCAGGCCGCAGGCTTATTGGGCGTTTTCAGCATTTTCATGTATAAAGATCGCCTTCCCTATTACCAGGCCCTCGCCGGCATCAGCAATGCCGAAGCCGATGCATATTATGCCGACAATAATTTCGATGCCGCCGAGCATTATTACCTGGAGGCCATACACCATACCCTGCTGAGCAACCATGCCAATTTCTGCCTCGCCGGCATGGCCCGCGACGGTAAAAATGCCGAGCAGCTCAGAACATATTATGATAATGCCCTGCTCCTTCGGCCTGAGCCCCAAACATGGCTGGCCTATTCAAGCTGGCTTCGTGAAACCGGCCAACAGGCCGAACTGCCCGAGCTCATGAACCGTGCCCGCAGCATTTTCCCCGATGACCCATATATTTTAAATAACCTTGCCGTTTCATTGGCCTTAAATAACCAAACCGAGGTTGGCCTTGCCCTGCTTGACCGCGCAGGCGATGCGGCAGGCGAAGGTGAAGAAACAATTCTTGCCAATAAGCTGGCGCTCCGGATTCGCGGCCGCCGTATAGAGAAGCCTGATACAGCCACCGGAGCCAATTACAGCGGAAAAAACATTGCCGTAATCTGCAACCGGGCCGCCTGGATGAACCTGTTGAAAATGCCCTACAAAGGCCCCGCCATGCCAAGGCCCGACAGCACCCTTGAGGACACCCATTTCTGCGCCCTGTATAACCTGGCCCTGAATGCCCGTTTCAAACCCGATACCACTATAAGCCCGGTTATAGAATACTACGCTAAAAAAGACACCAACCGCATTTTCCGCGATGTGCTGCAATACGGGCAGGCGGTTATGCAATATTACAGCGGCAATACCGCAAGGTCTTTCGGCATCATGCAAACTGTTGCAGACCGTACCCAAAGCCCCCTCCCTTTTATTACCGATACTTACGGCAAATGGCAAATGCAATACGGGCAGTTTGAAGCTGCAAGCCGTAACCTTGAACGGACCCGCGAAAACGGCGGATCACAAAACCTGTTAAGCCTCGCCATTGCCCGCACCGAATACGGCGACCGCATAGTTGCACCCGAAATGTGGAAACAACTTGAATCAGAAGCCAAAGACAGTAACGATATTGTGCACCACATTCTGCCTGCTTTGGCTGTTGAAGACAATTTACAGCTCCTTAAAGCAGACGAGCTGACCCGCCTGGAAGCCATACATTTTAAACCGGATCTTGTAAAGCCCGGTACCGGGCTCGAAGTTTTGGGCAGCTTTACCAATGCGGAATACCGTTCTGAAGCAGCTGCAGATTTGGCTGAATACTTTTTCAGCACGGGGCAAATTGCCGAAGCCGAGGCAATAGTGAATGAAACAAAAGCTGCCATTGAAGGCCAAAGCGATGCCATTTCACGCCTCGATTTAATACGCCTTGAAATATTAAATACCCGTTCAGATTTTGCCGGCATGCAGGCCATGCTTGATAAGGGCACCTATTCAGGGGCTGCGCTTGGGCGGGCCTATCTTTTCCAGGCCTTATGCTTTGAGCATGAAGGGAAAAAGGAAGAGGCATCTGTTAACATGCTTAAATCTGCCGAAGCGAATCCCTTTAATACGGAAACTGCCGAGGTGGTTTACCGCGTTCTGAATGCCGACAACAAGCCCGGCCTTGCCTATGAAATACTGCTGCGCATGGTATTGCTGCATCCTGATGAAGTGCCTGTAAGGAAGCTCTATACCCTGCAATGCATCAGGCTTGGCCTGTATATGTTCGCCGGGCAGTCTTTGGAAAGGCTTGATTATAAACTTGATAACGAAAAATTTAACGCCTTTAAAGCCCAATGCGATTCACTTTCCATGTCGCTGGGCGGTGCCTTTTAATAAGCTTTGGTGCTGTTGCCCGCCCTGTTACCATACCATTGCCGATAGAACTGCATAAAACACCTTAAAACATTAGCCTCCGTAAAGGCATTAATTATTAAACAATGCGTAAACAAGATTCAGACAACCTGCCCGAGCCCCTGCACCGGAAAATTTACAATATTTTTTTCGGCATGATGGCCCTGGTGTATTTAGGCATAGGCGCATTTTTCGCCTTAACGCCCTTTGCCGAAAAAGTGTTGGCACCTCCGGCAAATATAATTTTCGGAATTATAGTAATGGCGGTAGGGCTTTGGCGCATAGTTCGCGTTGTGAAGAAATTTATGTAAATTTGATATAGGTCCGTGCCGGGTTTTTAACCGGACATGCCACTCTAAAATCATGATCCCTGGATTTTTCGGATCATGCCTGCTGTCATGATTAATCATCATTCCGGCATGAACAGTATGGCAACAGTATATTCGGCAGCCTGCTCCCCTGCCCTTACACCCCAATCATTAAAACCAATGCCCCTTAGCCCAGCAAAGCAAACCCTGAAAAAATACTTTGGCTTCGACGAATTTCGACCTCTGCAGGAAGAAATTGTAGAGAGCCTTGTTTCAGGTAAAGACTGCCTGGTGCTTATGCCCACAGGCGGCGGAAAATCGCTTTGCTACCAGTTGCCTGCTTTGCTGCTCGATGGCCTTACCATAGTGGTGTCGCCTTTGATTGCGCTTATGCGTAACCAGGTGCAGGCCCTGTTGGCTAACGGCATTGGGGCGGCCGTATTGAACAGCTCCCTGAGCGCTGATGAGCAACGCCGCACCGAGGAAGATGCCATGGCCGGTCGGCTTAAGCTTTTGTATGTAAGCCCTGAACGCCTTGTAACCGAAGGTTTCCTTGCCTTCCTGCCCCGCCTGAATGTAAAGCTTTTCGCTATAGACGAAGCACACTGCGTATCGCATTGGGGGCATGATTTCAGGCCTGAATACCGCAAGCTGGCTATACTGAAAGAACGCTTTCCTAAGGTTCCCATGATTGCCCTAACCGCCACCGCCGACAGGCCCACGCGACGGGATATAGCCGCCAACCTGCACCTGCAGGAGCCGGCAGAGTTTGTAAGCAGCTTTGCCCGCCCCAACATCTATTTACAGGTATTGCAAGGCATAGACAGGCATAAGCAGATAGTTAAGTTCCTGGCCAATATGATTGGGCAATCAGGCATAGTTTATTGCCTGAGCCGACGGGAATGTGAAAACATGGCTGTTAAGCTGCGCGCTGCCGGCCACAATGCCGAGCATTACCACGCCGGCATGAGCACCGATGAACGCAGCCGCGTACAGGATGCCTTTATAAACGATTCGCTGAGCATAGTTTGCGCCACCATAGCCTTCGGCATGGGTATAGATAAGCCGAATGTGCGCTTTGTAATACATTACAGCATGCCGCGCAACCCTGAGGGCTATTACCAGGAAATTGGTCGCGCCGGTCGGGATGGCCTGCCCTGCAAGGCCCTGCTTTTCTATAGCTACCAGGATGTGATTAAGCACCGGGAAATGATTGAGGAAGACGACCCGGCCGAGGATCGCCTGCGTGTGCTTATTTCAAAGCTCAGCCGCATGCAGCAGTTCGCCGAAACCCTGCATTGCCGCAGGCGTGTAATGCTCAACTATTTCAGCGAACCCAGCGATACCGATTGCGGAAACTGCGATAACTGCGCCACCCATCGCACTACCCTCGACGGAACCATTATTGCTCAAAAAGCGCTCTCTGCCATCAGCCGTGTAAAAGAAAGCGAGGCAATGGGCATGATTATAGATATTCTCAGGGGTTCGCGATCAAGTGCCTTATTGGCAAAAGGTTATTTAGCCCTGCCTACCCACGGCAAGGGTGCCGATCTTAGGTATGAGCAATGGCGCGATTATCTTGTGCAGTTCATCAATCTTGGTCTTATTGAGCAGGCTATTGATATGCACAACGTTCTGCGGCTTACGCCTTTGAGTGAGGATGTTTTAAAAGGCAGAACCAAGGTAGACCTCAGCGTGCCTGATCCTGTTGAAATTGCGGAGCCTGAAACAAAAGGTCGTAAGCCTGATTTCCGGGCCGGTGATGCACCCACACGCGCAAAGGCAAAAGCGGCATCTGAAAAAGTTACTTTTGAACGCAAAGGAGAAGGCCTGCACCATGTACTTTCTGCCCAATTAGCCGATGAGCTGAGGAAATTCAGGAAAGAGGTGGCATCAGAAAACGGCTGGCCGCCTTACGTTGTCTTCGGAGATAAAACACTGGCAGAGTTTACCGAGCTCCTGCCGCGCAACCGCGCCCAAATGATGCTGGTAAACGGAATAGGTGAAAAGAAATTCGACCTGATTGGAAAAGAGGTTATTCAGATTATTGACAGCTTTTGCAAGGAGCATGAGGTGGGCTAAACCTCCAATTTTCCTACAATACTCATTAAACAACCCAGGCCGGGTAAAATCTCCGGCCTGTGTTGTTTTGGTTCTTACCTTTGGAGGGCTGCCACATCAGGCTATTTAAGCACTTGGTAATCTTAGTGTTAATACCAAATTAATTACTCGGCATTAGTTGCCTCCGTGCCCGCCGTTCTGCGCTTAATGGTTTGAGAATTTCTGAATTCGCAGTTTACCTTGGTGCAGGTTCCGTAAAGTATAAGACTGTGATGCAGAATATCATGCTCAAGAAGTTCGCCCACCATTTTTTGAATGTTGTAAATACGCGGGTCGCAGAACTCGGTTACATGGTGGCATTCGGTGCATATAAGGTGATCATGCTGCCTGTAACCGTAAGATTTTTCATACTGGGCCAGGTTTTGACCGAACTGGTGCTTGCTTACAAGCCTGCATTCAACCAAAAGGTCGAGGGTATTATAAACAGTAGCCCTGCTAACCTGGTAGTTTTTGTTCTTCATGCTGATATACAGCGATTCCACATCAAAATGATCTTCCCGCGAGTAAATCTCTTCAAGTATGGCAAAACGTTCCTGGGTTTTGCGCAAAGCTTTCTGTTCCAGGTATGCAGTGAATATTTTTGTTACCTCCTGAAAGGTATCAGGGTTTAAGGCCATTTCTGAGTATATTTGGAATTGCTTACCGACGGGAAACGCATCAGCGTAACATTCGGCAAGGCTATATGCAAGTTAGCTCAAATTTATTAATGGCGGCAGAAAACGCAGTAAAAACAGAGAATCAGGTAAAATATTCCGAAGACAGCATCCGCACCCTTGATTGGCGGGAGCATATTCGCCTGCGCCCGGGTATGTACATAGGCAAGCTCGGCGATGGCTCAGCTTACGACGACGGCATTTATGTGTTGGTAAAAGAAATTATAGACAACAGCATAGATGAATACGTAATGGGTAACGGCAAAACCATTGAAGTAAGCATAAGCGATCACCGGGTTGAAGTGCGCGACTACGGCCGTGGCATTCCGCTTGGCAAGGTGGTTGACTGTGTGAGTAAAATAAATACAGGCGGTAAGTACGACAGCGGGGCCTTTCAGAAATCGGTGGGCCTTAATGGTGTGGGTACCAAAGCTGTAAACGCCCTCAGCAATTACTTTAAAGTGCAAAGCTACCGCGATGGCATGACCAAGGTGGCTGAGTTCAAACAAGGCGAGCTCGTATCAGATAAACCCGAGTTCAGCTCTTCCGGCCGCAACGGCACACTCATTGTTTTTGAACCCGATAATACCGTATTCCGCAATTACCACTTCATTCCAGAGTACTTACAGGACCAGGTTTGGAACTACGTATTCCTGAATGCCGGGCTTACATTAAATTTCAACGGGCAAAAGTTCTTCAGTCAATTCGGCCTGCTTGATCTTTTAAAGCGCAAAACCGATGAGGAAAGCATACGCTATCCCATTATCCACATGCGCAGCCAGGATATTGAGATAGCACTAACACATGCCAATGCTTACGGCGAAGAATATTATTCATTTGTAAACGGGCAGCATACCACGCAGGGCGGCACCCACCTGGCGGCTTTCCGCGAGGCAATTGTTAAAACCGTACGCGAATTTTACAAAAAGGAGTTCGATGCGGCAGATATAAGAGCTTCTGTAATAGGGGCTATAAGTGTACGCATTCAGGAGCCTGTATTTGAATCGCAGACTAAGACTAAGCTTGGCTCAATATCGGTAAGTCCCGATGGCATGAGCATACGTACCTGGATAAACGAGTACGTTAAAAAAGAGCTTGATAATTACCTGCACAAAAACCCGACTACGGCAGACTCACTACTGAAACGCATCCTTCAATCGGAACGGGAGCGTAAAGAAATAGCCGGTATTAAAAAGCTCGCCAACGACAGGGCTAAGAAAGCCAACCTGCACAACAAAAAGCTGCGCGATTGCCGCCTGCACTTCAACGATGAAAAAAGTGAGCTCAGGTACAAAACCACCCTCTTTATTACCGAAGGAGACAGCGCCAGCGGTTCAATAACAAAGAGCCGCGATGTGCAGAACCAGGCAGTTTTCAGCCTGCGCGGTAAGCCCAAAAACTGTTACGATTTAACCCGTAAAGTGGTTTACGAGAACGAAGAATTTAACCTGCTGCAACATGCTTTAAACATTGAAGACGGCCTCGACGGACTGCGCTATAACCGCATAGTAATTGCCACCGATGCCGATGTTGACGGCATGCACATACGCCTGCTTATTCTTACATTCTTCCTGCAATTCTTCCCTGATCTGGTCAGGAACGGGCATATTTATATTTTGCAGACCCCGCTTTTCAGGGTGCGAAATAAAAAGCAGACCATTTATTGCTACTCCGACCCTGAGCGCCAAAAGGCCATTTTCGCCCTTAAGCCGAACCCGGAAATTACCCGCTTTAAGGGTTTGGGAGAAATCTCGCCTGACGAATTCGGGGCATTTATTGGCGAAGACATACGCCTTGAGCCGGTAATTCTTCAAAAGGAAACCGGTATTGAAAAGCTGCTTGCCTATTATATGGGCAACAACACGCCTGAGCGCCAAAACTTCATTATCGAGAACCTGAAGGTTGAGAAAGATCTGGTTGAGGAAGAAATGCAGGCTTGAGTTTATAGCATGATTTTGCTTTGCTTAATCTTTTCAAAATCGCATCCTGGAAGGAGCCAAACTATATATCGGTTTGGCTCCTTTTGGTTTTATGTCAAACCTGTTCAGTCGAAAACAAAAATGCGGGCAGCCCCACTTTAGGATACACCCGCAATTTCTTTAAATCCGTAATAAGTCCGTTTAACTCCAAAAGCCTCTGCCTTCAGGAAGGCGCGTAAGGGGCAAAATTAATCAAGAACTTTTGGCAGCCTGCGCAGAACTTTAAAGCCGTTAAAATTGAAGACAGCCATATATATACCGGCTGATGCTGCATTTAAAGTATATTGAACAGTTGTACCGCCTGCATTGGAAAACAATTTTTCATCTACTCGGCGACCGGCAATATCAAATAATGTTAAACGTACAGGGTAATTGGTATCACCGGGGAAAGTCAGCAGGAAATTGCCATCAAGGCCGTCTATCGGCTGAACTTTAATATTTGAAGCCTCTATGTTCGGGTTAACACCGGTCGGGTCAACGTAACCGCCTGAATTATATAAGGTTTTGCGGCATCGGCTGTTTGCTAAAACTACTTTCATACGGCTCCATTGGTCGAATGTGAAAATACTCATGCAATGGTCGTCGGTATAATTCATGTAGTTTTCAATCATATCAGGCACTCCGGGATGGTTGCAGGTGCTTTGTCCGATAGGGCAATGGTAACTTTCGTTGGCTTGCGGTGGAGTATCTTCACAGTAGTCGTTACCGCATGGTGCGTCTCCAAAGGCATGCACCAAGCCAAAAAAGTGCCCGATTTCGTGGGTTGCAGAACGACCAAGGTTATACTTTCCTCCCAAAGCGCCGCTTGCCCCAAAGAATTTATAACCAATTACAACGCCGTCTGTTGAGTCTAGTTGCGGCCCGATATTGGTGAGGCCGGGTAAGGTTGTTACAGGGTATTGGGCAAAGCCCAGCGTATTATCGGTCATGTTGCAGACCCATATATTCATGTATCGTTCACAAGGCCAATAGCCAAAGCGTTTGATGGCTCTGCCGTCGTTAAAATTCCAGGTGCTGGTTGTATCACGGGCGTTTAATGCTGTAACACGATGAATACCGGTTGTCGGTTGATTATATGGATCACGGTTTGCCAGTACAAACCTGATACGGGTATCCACACCTGCCGCATTGGTGTTATAGCCATTGGTTCCTGCAAGCCTGCCATAATCCTCATTCAGAATCCTGATTTGTGATGCAATTACAGCATCTGAAATATTTGGTCCTACACCAATGGCTTCACCGCCGTGCAATACATGAACAATAACAGGTATCAGCTTAATTGCAGTATCGGCAGAATCTGCAACAGAACTTATTTGGTTACGCATCCAATCTTCATAAGAAGGTGTACCGGGTACGGGCATGCTTTGACCAATAGCTTTAAAACCCATTTCAAGGTTAAAACGTTTTGTATATTCTACTGTTGAACAACGCTTTACGCTATCAGTTTGAGCAAATGCAGATGAAAAAACAAATATACCTGATATTAACAGGCAAGCCTTGCGAAAAAGATTTAGCCGGCTAAAACCGGGAAGAAATTGGATCATTTAGCTAAAAAGGATGATTCTAATGGCTTTGTATGGGATATATGTATGCCGGATTTTAACAGCAGGAATACAATCAAAGATAGCTAAAATACCTTTGGAATTAAAAAGTCGAAAACAGAAGGTGCGGAAATTGCATCAGCCAGGTACGTTCAGTCTGTTTCGCAGCAAAACAGATAGTAAAAACACAGCTTCAGATACAGTATATTTCCGGCTTGTCGGCAATATGCGCAAGCTAAACATATTGGCTAAAATGCTTTGGCGGAATATTTCCGGCAAGCGCCTGTTATGCTTCTCCGCCTGCCCTTAATCCTTCCAATGCAATGCCGGCAGCAGCTTGCTCCGCTTTTTTCTTGCTCATGCCCTTGCCGCTGAAAGTTAACTCCCCTTCTATTACAACAGTTGCTGTAAACTCCCGTGCATGATCGGCCCCGCCAGATTCAATGGTGTCGAACCGAAGGTTTTTATTTCGCCTTTGAGCCCATTCAATAAGCCTGCTTTTGTGGTTATTATCAGATTCAACCAATTCATCCAAATCAAAATGATTGGCTATAAGTTGGTTAAGAATAAATTTTTTACTGAAATCGAAGCCCTTATCAAGGTAGACAGCACCAATAAATGCCTCCATGGCATCGCCATGCATTGATCTGTTTGCATGCGGGCCTTTATTCCTGTGGTTGTATTCTATCAGCTTTCCCAAGCCAATTTTCATAGCCAACTGGGCCATTGCCTCGCGGTTTACCAGTCTTGAACGAATTTCAGTGAGGAAGCCTTCAGCTTTATATGGGAATTTACGGAATAAAAAATCGGCCACAACTGCGCCCAGAATGGCATCGCCTAAAAATTCAAGCCGCTCATTGTGGCTCCTTCCGGCAGCATTTTCATTACCTGCTGCCGAAGAATGCCTGAGAGCTAATTTATATAAGCCAAGATTTTTTGGCCGTGAACCTGTAATGCGCAGCACAGCAAGCGACAGTTTTTTATCGCTCGCGCTCCTGAGGCTCAGGAGGCCATAAAGCAATCTGATTACAGGTTTCAATATAGGAACATGGGCCCCTATTCCTGCCAACGCTTAAACACAACCGAAGCATTATGACCGCCAAACCCAAAGGTATTGCTCAGTGCATAGTTAATTTCCCTCTTCTGAGCTTTGTTGAATGTAAAGTTCAGCTTAGGATCAAAAACTTCGTCGTCGTTAAAGTGGTTGATAGTGGGGGGAACTGTTTGGTTAACCAACGACAATACAGATGCAATGCTTTCCACTGCACCTGCAGCGCCTAAAAGGTGGCCTGTCATTGATTTGGTAGAGCTTATGTTAAGCTTGTATGCGTGTTCACCGAATACATGCTGTATGGCACGTACTTCGCTAACATCGCCCAGCGGCGTACTGGTGCCGTGTACATTTATATAATCAATGGCATCGGGCTGTAAGCCGGCATCGCGTAAAACATTTTTCATAACGTTAAGCGCGCCAAGGCCTTCGGGATGCGGTGCTGTAATATGGTGCGCATCAGCCGACATGCCTCCGCCAACTATTTCAGCATAAATTTTTGCTCCGCGTGCTTTAGCGTGCTCAAGCTCTTCAAGTATGAGCGCACCGCCGCCTTCGCCGAGCACAAAACCATCGCGGTCCTTGTCGAAGGGCCTGCTGGCAGTTTCATGGCCTTCGTTCCGCTCCGACAATGCTTTCATGGCATTGAAGCCGCCAATACCGGGAACGGTAACGGCAGCCTCGCTTCCCCCGGTTACCATTGCATCGGCAAAGCCGAGACGAAGGTAATTAAAGGAATCAATAATAGCATTGGTTGCTGATGCACAGGCCGATACGGTTGCAAAATTGGGTCCGCGGAAGCCGTATTTCATAGATATATGCCCTGCGGCAATATCCACAATCATTTTAGGAATAAAGAAGGGATTAAACCTTGGCGTTCCGTCTCCGGATGCAAAGTTCATTACTTCATCATGAAATGTTTGCAGTCCGCCTATGCCAGAACCCCAAATAACGCCAATC
>JAZKBN010000016.1:78758-117474 GCA_040388605.1 Bacteroidota bacterium
ATTTAGCGAAGGGTTATTTAGCCCGGCATCCTGAACTGCTTCATCTGCTGAAACTATGGCATAAATGGAAAAGGGATCGAGCTTGCGCGCTTCCTTTTTATCTAAAAAATCTGTCGGGTCAAAGTTTTTGACCTCGCATGCAAACCTGGTTTTAAACTTTGAAGCGTCAAACCTGGTTATCGGAGCGGCCCCGCTTACGCCGTTAATAAGGCCGCTCCAATAATCTGCAATATTATTACCAAGAGGAGTTAAGGCTCCTAATCCGGTTACAACTACGCGTTTCACGGAAGTATGGTGAGGTGAGAAGAAAAGAAATACCGGAAAGCTGTATCAGCTCCCGATACTTATTTTGCGTGGGCAGCTTCCAGATAGCTGACAGCCTGGCCTACGGTGGTTATTTTTTCTGCTTGGTCATCGGGAATGCTGATATTGAATTCTTTTTCGAATTCCATAATCAATTCAACGGTATCAAGGCTGTCAGCTCCCAGGTCATTGGTGAAGCTGGCCTCCGGGGTTACCTCAGACTCTTCCACACCGAGCTTATCAATGATTATTCCCTTAACTTTTTGAGCTATTTCTGACATTATGTTTGTGATTAGATGGGTTAAACGCTGCAAATAAACAGAGACAATCCGGATTTGTCAAACCTTTTTTCTCGGAACAGCCATTTTAAATAATACAACACCACCTCTGCATATAAGTTTTTCAAAGCGCCGGTAATTTAAAATGCGTCTTCAAAATGAGTAAAAACAGGGGAAAGTCCTTCGCCTTCAATTGCCACAATATCAAAGCGTATCATGCCGTTCCAGTTGTTTTCGTACATCCAAGCCTCGGCGCCGCGTCTTACCATTTCTTCCTTCTTTGCTGTAACTGATTGTTCAGGGTAACCAAAAGCAGAAGATTTACGCATTTTAACCTCCACAAAAACAATAGTGCCCATATAATCTGCAATAATATCTATTTCAGATCTTGAGGCCCTGTAATTGCGTGCCAGTATATTATAGCCCTGTTTGCTTAGCCTGAGAGCTGCCAATTGCTCGGCATTTTGGCCTGTAAGGGTTGTATTATAATTTGTATATCCCTTCTGCATTTTTATATTTTTACAATTCTTGGTTTCTTTGCGGTCGCTTAGGTTTTTTGCGGCTTATGCCGGCAAATAATTAAGTGTGCGGAATTTCGTGTACCACTTCCCCTGATTAATTTCATGGCAAGCTGATTTCGCCAAATTAAACAGCCAGACAGAAGAATCAAAATAAATCTTAAATATTCAATGAAAGAACTAATCGAGGGCTTTGCTGCCCAGTTAGAAGTTGCCTTAGGAATAGCTGCCAATGCTAAGCTGCGCACTTCCGGAAACACCATTACAAACATAGTTGTTGCCGGTATGGGCGGTTCAGGCATAGGCGGAAACCTGCTTACTTCCTGGGTTTTCGACGACTGCAAAGTACCCGTTACCGTAAGCAAAAGCTACGACATACCTGGTTTTACCGGCCCGAACACTTTGTTTCTTGCCTGCTCATACTCAGGCAATACCGAGGAAACCACTGCTGCTGCTGAAAAAGCAGTTCAGGCAGGCGCTTATGTGGTTGCTATAACCGGCGGCGGTAAAATGTTGCAGCTTACTGAAAAATACGGCCTCGATGTGGTTGTAATACCAAGCCATGCCAACAGCCCCCGCGCCAGCATAGGCTACTCATTTGTGCAGCTGCTGAACATCCTGAATTTCCATGGCCTTACCCCCGCTAACCGCCTCAATGAAATTCAGGCTGCCATTGACCTGATTAAATCAGACGAAACTGCTTTAAAGGCTGAAGCTGAGCTGCTTGCCGGTAAGCTTCAGGGCAAACTGGGCATTTTCTACGGCGATACTAAATTCGACGGCGTATTGCTGCGTAACCTGCAGCAAATTGCAGAAAACGGAAAACAGCTTAGCCACTACAATGTATTCCCTGAAATGAATCACAACGAGCTTGTTGGATGGGATTACCCAAGGGTAGCGTTCGAGAATTCAGTAACAGTACTGCTTCGTTCTTCATTTGATCACCCGCGCACCTCTATACGTATGGATGTTTGCGAGGAAATTTTCAAAAAACACAGTCCTGAAGTTTATACCCTTACTGCCAAAGGAGATTCATTTATAACCCAAAGCATTTACGTAATTCATCTCCTTGACTGGGCATCTTACTACCTGGCTGTTTTGAACAATGTTGACCCTTTCCCGGTTGAAGTTATTAACTTCCTGAAAGAAGAATTGTCGAAACACGCTTAATCGGCAAATTCAACAGGTTGTTAAAACCTCATGCAAGCTTTTAAGAATACCGAAGTAACACTGCTTAAACCAGGTCTTATTGAATACGGTAAGGCCTGGGATTGGCAGGAATCTGTTTTAAAGGAAGTAGTAAAAATAAAGGTTGACAATCGGTCACTTTTGCCTGAAGACCAGGTTCCTACACCTAATTTCCTGATTTTTTGCCGACACCCGAATGTATTTACCCTTGGTAAAAGCGGGCACGAAGAAAATTTATTAGCGGATGCCGATTTTATGGCAGCAAGAGATGCCGTATTTTTTAAAAGCAACCGCGGTGGTGATATTACTTATCACGGCCCCGGCCAACTGGTAGGCTACCCTATACTGGACCTTGAAAATTTCTTTACAGATATTCATAAATACATGCGGTATCTCGAGGAGGTTATTATTCTTACCTGCGCGGAATATGGCCTTAATGCCGGTCGTGTGGATGGCCAAACGGGAGTGTGGGTAGATGGGATGCGAAAAATTTGCGCCTTCGGGGTAAGAACAAGCCGATGGGTTACCATGCACGGCTTTGCCTTGAATATTAATACCGATTTAAGCTATTTCAGCATGATAGTCCCTTGTGGCATTACCGACAAGGGGGTAACATCATTACAAAATGAGCTTGGCAGGTATATTGATGAAGCAGAAACTGAAAAAATAGTTCTTCAAAAGTTTGAACAGGTCTTCGGTATGAAAATTAAAGAAGGTATATCACCGGATGTTGTACCGGTATAAGCAATCTTTATTTTTTATCGCCTGTTATCTTCGCCATGCAGCATGCTGATATAGCTGCTATAGCGGGTTTCCGATATACTGCCCTGCTCTACGGCATCTTTAACTGCACAGGCCGGTTCATTATCATGCAGGCAGTTGTGGTATCGGCATTTATTCAGGAGTGCACGCATTTCAGGGAAGTAATGCCCGAGCACTTCCGGGGAAACATCCTGCATCCCGAATTCTTTAATGCCGGGCGTGTCGATTATAAAGGTATCAATGTCGAGGCTGAACATTTCGGCGAAGGTTGTTGTGTGCTTGCCCTTATTGGCAAAGGTTGAAACTTCACCCGTTTTCTGGGTAAGCCCCGGCGACATGGTATTCAACAGGCTTGATTTACCTACCCCGCTGTGGCCCGAAAACAGAGCGGTTTTACCTTGTATTTTTTCTCTTAGTGCCTCAATACCTATATTTTCAGTAGCAGAAACTGCCAGTGTTTCATAACCTGCGCCGTGGTAAATATCCTCAAGCTCGGTTAAGACTTCTTTATGGCCCTCGCTGAGCAAATCGTACTTATTAAAAACCACCAGCGCCGGAATACGGAAAGATTCAGCGCTTACCAGGAACCGATCAATAAAACCGGTAGAAGTACGCGGCATGAATAATGATGCCACCAAAACAGCGATATCGATATTAGACGCAATTAAATGCCCCTGCCCGGTTCGGTGCACCGATTTTCGTATAATATAGTTTTGCCTGGGTTCAATACCGTTAATGAGTACTATATCATCTGTTTCGGAATCATACTCATAGCTTACATTGTCTCCTACGGTAATCGGGTTGGTGGTTCCGCCGCCGCCCTGCCGGAATTTACCACGCAGGCGACCTTTCAGCACAGTTCCGTCTTCTGCAACCACATCGTACCAGCTGCCTGTGCTCCTTATTATTTTTCCGCGCATCGGTATTGTATAATTTCCACAAATTTACGTTCCGCATTGTTATCTGAAAAGTTTAAATTGCGTGTCCTGAGTATAAAGATGCCTTCTTTTTGAAGCGCAACAGTAAATATCAGGGGTAATATCACATGGCTGATTCTGAAAACATAACGAAACACGACAACCTGATTCTTACATCGGAACAGATAAAGCAAAAAATCCGACGGATTGCATGGGAAATTCATGAACGAAATTTCAGGTCGGGAGATTTGGCTGTTGTGGGCATTGCCAGTGAAGGCCGCGTTTTTGCCGGCAAGCTGGCCGATGAGCTAAGCGTAATTACAGGCAGAAACATTGCCTGCTTAACCCTTAAGCTCGACAAGCATGCCACACGTCTGCCCCAAATTGAGCTTGATATGCCTGTGGATTCGCTGGAGAACAAAACCATAATTCTAACCGACGACGTATTGAATTCAGGCAGAACCCTGCTTTATGCCCTCAGCGGATTCCTGCGCCTGCACCTGAGCAAGGTTCAAACTGCTGTAATTGTTGAACGAAGCCACAGGCAGTTCCCTATTGCTGCAGATTATGTTGGCCACTCACTAAGTACAACAGTAGGCGAGCATGTTGATGTCAGAATAGATTCTGAAGGCAATATGTCGGCGTATCTGAATTAATTGATGTAGTCTATTATTGAGCCCGAAAATTGCAAGCACGGAGTCCTGAACCATTTTTGCGTTTTTCGGTTGCGCTTGTGGCCGGCATTGTGTTGCAGCAGCAAATGCAGTTAGCATTCGCATTTTGGATTTATGCAGGCGCATTCAGCTTTTTTATTTTCCTGCTGAGCTATGGTAAATCTTTTAGTCGATTAGATTCTTACAGGGCTGTTTCCGGTATTGGCGCCTTATTTTTTCTTATTTCTGCCGGGGCTGTTAATTTATACCTGCATACCCCTGAAAACAATCCTGGCTTTTTTAAACCGGGTGAGGGTGAGAAAATTTCTGCCTGGACAGGTATTGCAGACAGGCAGCCGGAAAATTATAAGACATATACCCGCTGCGTATTTAAGTTAAACAGGGTTTTAAAAAACAATAAATGGATTTCAACCAATGGTAATGTATTGGTTTATACACCATCAGGAAACCAAATCAAAGATTCCTCTGTGAGCAATCCTGCTCTGAAAACCTATATACCAAGTAAAGCCGGGCAATACGAGTATGGAACGGAAATACTGTTTTTCGGAACGCCAAAGGCATTCAGCAGGCCTTTAAACCCCTATGAATTCGACAAAAAGGCACACTATACAAAACAGGGAATCAGCTACACCTTTAATGCCCAAGCAGGACAATTCAAGCTGCTTGGCAGTAAGCCTGCTAACATCATAAAGGAAAACGCCTATAGGCTTGCCGGAGAATGCAATAATTTGCTGAAACAGGCCCTTTCCGGAAATGAATATGGGGCCGCAGCGGCCCTGCTGTTGGGCGTTCGAGACGGGTTAAGCCCGGAGATTAAGAAAAACTATTCGGATGCCGGGGCCATGCATGTGTTGGCTGTATCGGGTATGCACGTTGCGGTGCTGTTCAGCATCGTATTTTTTGCCTTTGGCAAAGTGAGCGGCCATACCGGAAGAAAAGTTATTTATGGCCTGTGCTTAATATCAGCAGTGTGGTTTTATGCCTTTTTTACCGGCGGCAGTCCCTCGGTTTTGCGTGCGGCTCTTATGTTCAGCATTGTAATTATAGCAGACATTACAGGCAGAGAGCAAAACACATTGAACACTTTAAGCGCAACAGCCTTTATTTTACTTTGCCTCGACCCCTCGGTACTGTTCGATGCCGGTGCACAGCTAAGTTTTTTAGCGGTAGCCGGTATTGTTACCCTGATGCCATTCACCGATTCATTTTTAGAGTCAAAAGCATGGATACCTAAGCTGTTTTATACATCATTATTCTGCTCACTCTTTGCAACACTTTTTACTTTTCCTTTATCGCTTTACTACTTCCACCAATTCCCTAACTTATTTTGGTTAAGTAACCTGTTTATTGTGCCTGCAAGCAATTTAAGCCTATGCCTGGGCATGCTGTTTTTATTGCTGCATGCAGTACCGGTAATGGGTACTTTTTTGGCCCTTTTATTAAAATGGAGCATTTTATTAAGTAATTGGCTTTGCACTGCTTTTGCTGCCCTGCCTTATTCGGTTACAAATAATCTTTGGCTTACAAGGCTTGAATGCATTGCCGTTTTTGCTGCCGTAGCTGCACTCGTAGGGCTTTATAAGTATAAGAAATTCAATTATATATGGTTTTGCTTAATGGCTTGCGGCTTACTTGCTTTCAGCAGGTTGAACCATGAAATTGAAAATGCTGATATAAGTGAAATTTGGGTTTATAATATTCCGGGTAAGTCTGAAATTAGATTGAATTCAGCAGGAAAATCAGCCTCATTGCTTCCCGCTTATATTTCTGAAATGCAAAATATAATACATAGAAAGCAATCAGGTTGGTCTGTACCTATGCAGGTACAAAACCACCTGGTTGCATCAGGAATGGTTGACTGCGCTAAGCCTGACCCCAATATTGAGAGCTTGGTAAAGCACAGCCCTGACAGCCTGTACAGCATAGTTGTATGGCAGAATAAAACAACGATATTGCTTCATAAATGGATACCGAAAAACTATAAAGCAAGCAAACCCATTAAGGCTGATTACCTTATTGTGATGAACAATTCTGTATATAACCCGGAGTGGCTAAGAGAAAAGTTCAGTTTCGATACGCTCATAACCGACGGCAGCAACAGCCCGAATAGGGCTGCTAAAATTGAAGAGTTTTGCAGGGTCCAAAATCTGAATTATATTAATACACAGGTTCAGGGAGCGTTTTGCATTAAGCCATAAGTACTGTTATACAGCTTCCCCAATCACCAAATCAACATAGTTAATAATTTCCTCTGCCTGTGCAGGTGCGAACCATTTCATTTTTTCATCTTTATTAAACCAGGTAAGCTGGCGCTTGGCATACCTGCGGGTATTTTGCTTTATCATGCCGATGGCTGTTTCATAATTGCTATGGCCGTCGAAATAATTAAAAATTTCTGAATAACCTACCGTCTGCAATGGAACTAAATTGCGGCTTGGGTAAAGGCTTAATGCCTCTGCTTCCTGCCCTGCCTGCATCATTAAATCTACCCGGGTATCAATGCGGGCATAAAGCTCCGGCCTGGGCAGGTTGAGGCCAATTTTTATAATATTAAAAGGCCGAGGAGGTTTTTCAAGGCCCAGAAAGGTTGAATAGGGCATGCCGGTGGCTATGCAAACTTCCAAAGCCCGCATCATTCTCTGTGGGTTTGAAGTATCAACTTTGCTGTAATATTCAGGATCTTTCTCTTTAAGCAGGTTTTGCAGGGCAATTACGCCATAGGCCTCAAAAAGGTTTTGCAGTTCTGTTCTTACATGTTCAGGTGAAGAAGGAACATTATCAAGCCCTTCGCAAACAGCCTTAATATACATGCCGCTGCCGCCGGTGAGTATGAGTAAATTATGCTTTTCAAATAATGTATCTATGAGCGCTAAGGCTTCATCGGCATATTGCCCGGCATTTAATGGATTATGAATACTGTGCGATGCCACAAAATGATGGGTTACACCCTGCATTTCCCCGGGTGTAGGACGTGCGGTACCAATCAGCATTTCTTTATAAAACTGCCTTGCGTCGGCCGAAATAACCTCAGTTTTATAGTGTTGCGCAAGCTTTACGCAAAGGGCTGTTTTGCCTACAGCTGTAGGGCCGGCTATAACCAATAAGGTTTTAGGACCTGCTTTTCCGCTTTCAGTGGCTGAAGGTATTTCATGCTCCGCCATATTTTCATAATCCTGCATTTAAACCTTTATCTTGCTGTCGATTATTATGGTAAGCGGACCATCGTTCACCAGTGAAACTTTCATATCGGCCCCGAACACACCTGTTTGAATTTTTTGCCCGGCTTCAAGCTCAAGGGAAAGTATGAACTTCTCATATAACGGAATGGCAATAGAGGGCGGTGCTGCCTCAATAAATGAAGGCCTGTTGCCTTTTTTGGTGCTTGCGTGCAGGCTGAACTGGCTTACCAATAAAATTTCACCGGAAACTGCCTTTAAATCAAGGTTCATTTTGCCTTCAGCATCCTGAAAAATGCGCATGGAAGCTATTTTGCGGCTTAACCATTGAATGTCTTCATCGGTATCGGTATGAGTAATGCCAAGCAGAACCAGGAAACCTATTCCTATTTCAGCACGAAGTTTACCGTCAATTTTTACGGATGCTTCTGAAACTCTCTGTACAACTGCAATCATATTAGCCGGTCCGGCAGCTTTATTAAAGGGCATAATTACCCTTTGCTGCTTCAATAATGAATTTTGAAGGCCAAAGTTAATATCTTCGCAGCCATGACCATATTGTTAGTAATCGTTTTTTGCCTTGGTTACCTCGCCATTGTGTTTGAGCATCAGCTTGAAATTAATAAAGCGGCAGCCGCTTTGGTTACAGGTATTTTATGCTGGACCGTTTTAGGCACTTTTCAACCTGCAGCTTCAGAAGCCGGCTTAATGGCACCGAGTGGTCATACCGGAAATAATTTCATCGCAGCTTTGCCGCACCATGTTGTTTCTGCAGCTGAAATCCTGTTCTTTCTTTTAGGAGCCATGACCATTGTGGAGGTTATAGATGCCCATAAAGGTTTCGCTATTCTTACCAATCGAATCAGGACCCGCAATATCAGGCAATTGCTTTGGATTGTAGGTATAGCTACTTTCTTTCTTTCAGCAGTGCTCGATAACCTGACAACGGCCATTGTAATGGCATCTTTAATCAGGAAGCTTATTCCGGGCAAGGAGCTTCGACTTACATTTGCCGGCGCAGTAATTATTGCAGCAAACGCAGGCGGGGCCTGGAGCCCCATAGGCGACGTGACCACAACCATGCTTTGGATTGGCGGGCAAATAAGCGCAGAAGGCATTATGCGTATCCTTATTTTACCCTCATTAGTAAGCCTTGCCATTCCCTTACTTTGGTTTACATTTAAACTAAAGGGACAGATACCCGAAGTACCCTTTGCAGAAACCCAGGTAAAGGCACCTAAGGGCGCAAATATTTTCCTTTTATCCGGCTTAGGCGGGCTTGTATTGGTACCTGTTTTCAAAACACTTACCGGCTTGCCCCCCTTTATGGGCGTTTTATTAGCCCTCGGCATTGTGTGGCTTATTGCCGATATTCTCCATAAAAAATCAGAGCCTGAAACAAGGAAAAAATACTCTGCAGCCGAAGCCCTGTCGAGAACCGATACGGCAAGCATACTTTTCTTCTTCGGCATCCTATTGGCCATTGGCGCCCTTGAAACCCCGGGTCTCTTAAAAAATGCTGCCGAATGGCTCAACGGCAGCATTGGAAACCAGGATGTTATTGTAATAGCTATTGGCCTCTTATCGGCCATAATAGATAATGTGCCCCTGGTGGCTGCCTGCATGGGCATGTACGACCCTGCTCTATACCAAACCGATCATAAACTTTGGGAATTCATTGCCTATTGCGCCGGAACAGGCGGCAGCGTGCTGATTATTGGCTCAGCTGCCGGGGTGGCAGTAATGGGCATGGAAAAAATTGATTTCGGAACCTATATGAAAAAAATAAGCCTGCCGGCGCTTGTTGGTTATTTGGCGGGGGCAGGCGCATATTTAGCGTTATATAGCGTAATACATTAAAAACTATCTGTATTATTCAGGCAAGCATGGCATGGTAATTACATACCGCAATGTGTTTTGCCTCTTTTTTCGTTGTATTGCTGGTGGTATTCTTCCGCGCGATAGAATGTTTCGGCCGGCAAAATTTGGGTAACAATTGGGTTACGCCATTTGCCTGATTTGGCCAATGCATCGCGCGAAGCAATGGCTTCTGTATGCTGGGCTTCACCGGTATAATATATGGCAGAACGGTACTGGCTGCCAAAATCAGGGCCCTGCCTGTTAAGGGTAGTAGGGTTATGGTTTTCCCAAAACACCTCCAAAAGCTTGCTATAGCTTATTTTTGAAGGGTCGTAGGTTACTTCAACGGCTTCTGCATGCCCCGTTTCATCGGTACATACCGAACGGTAATCAGGGTTTTTCATTTTGCCGCCGGTGTACCCTACCTGGGTGAAGGTAACACCTTTAAGGGCTCTGAAAGTACTTTCAACACCCCAGAAGCAGCCGGCAGCAAAAACTGCCTTTTCTGTTTTTTCAGGAGATTCGGCTACGGTGGCGCCGGTAGTGGGTTTTAAAGGTTCAGGCGAGAATAAACTCATGGCTATAAATGCGGTAAATAACAATGCCGCACAGGCCAAAACAGGTTTTAACATGATTGGCTATTGTTTATTGGTTTGAAACAGCTATTTGTATCTATATACGAATGTAGCTCAATACCGGATTTGGCAAAAATCGATCCTTTTGAAAAAAAATTAAAAAAGCTGCAAAGTCCTGCCAATATGTGTACAGGCACGAATTTTTAATCGAGATATATGCGGTATTTTCGGCGCATGTGCTTATACCTGAAAAGTTCGGCATCCCATGAACCGCGAATCTGAGCTTCGGTCTTACCCAGCATAATTTGCTGTTTTAAGGCAGGGCCACCGGCAAGGCGATCAAAAAACTTAATAAAAAACTTCGACTTATCAGGACTTCGATTATAAAAATCGAGCAGGTATTTCAGGGTAAAAGTTTGGCTTAAGGCTTGGCTTCTGTAATCTTCGCCATAGCAGGTTTTGCCTTCGTACATAGGCTTGGCAGCCCCGAAAGCGCTGTGCGGGGTAAATTTAAAACTCCCGTAAGCGCTGTCGGTACCACCTGCCACCTGGAAAGGAAAATCGGTACCGCGGCCTACCGATATAACAGTACCTTCGAACAGGCAAAGCGAAGCATACAACCTTACGCTTAAGGCATTAGGCAAATTCGGTGAAGGGCGAACCGGCGGATAATAAACAGATTTATGGCTGTACCCGTACATATTAATCACTTCAAGCCCGCATTTAACTTTGCCCTGCAGCCAGCCTTCACCGTTGATCATTTTAGCCATTTCACCGCTTGTAAGCCCGTGGAGAATAGGAACAGGATGCATACCTACAAAACTGCTCCATGCCGTATCAAGCACAGGGCCGTCTATCTGGTCGCCGTTTGGGTTAGGCCTGTCGAGCAATACAAGGGGAACGCTTTCTTCGGCACAGGCCTGCATCACATAATGCAGGGTGCTGTGGTAGGTAAAAAACCTGACGCCAACATCCTGTATATCATAAAGCATAATATCCACATTTTCCATATCCTCGGCTGTTGGCTGCTTGTGGCTGCCGTATAGCGATACAATAGGAATACCGGTTTTGGAATCTATGGCATTATTTACCTTTTCGCCTGCATCGGCATCTCCGCGAATGCCGTGCTCAGGGGTAAATATTTTTACAATATTGACTTTAAGCTTCTTAAGGGTATCGGCCAGGTGCTTACCGTTAATTAAGCTGCTGTTATTCAGCACACATGCCACCTTCTTACCCTCAAGCAAAGGCAGGTAAACCGACATTCTTTCTACACCAAGGGTAATTTCTGCAGGCACACCGCCTTGGCTTTGAGCGCTTTGCTCATCGGTTTTCTTTTGAGCGCAGGCATTAAGGCCGGCAGCAAAAAAAGTAAAAAACAAACTCAGCAGCAGGGCCGATTTTCTGATGTTATAATCCAAATTCCTTACCGGCTTTGCCCACAGCCACTTATTCATTAATGCAATAATACAGATTATTATGCAGTAAACGAACAGGGAGCGCTGCCGGTATTCAACAGCACCGTAAATCAAGGCAGAAAAACAGGATATTATTGGCTAAAGTAAGTTTTGGTAAGCCTGTCAGGCATTCCCATGACCTACTGCATTTAAAATGCGCTCCTTTAGCTCATCCAAATCTGTTGGCTTCACAAGTTTTTCATCAAAGAGCCCAATTGGGTAATCTGTGCCTTCGTCCATGTAAGAATAGCCGGAAAGCAGCACCATGTATGGCGCAGATTTCCTAAGACTCGCTTTTATAAGAACGCATGTTTTGCTCCCTGTCAGGCTGAAGTTACCTAAGTTTTCATCAGAAATAATTGCATCAAAGCTGCGAGCAGAAGCTAACTCCAGGGCTTCATCGCTGTTAGTGGCGGCACTTACCATAAAGCGATCAGAAAAATGTTCAGTTATTATGAAAACATTTAGCGGATCGTCTTCAATAAGAAGCAGTTCAGGTTTTTCAGTCATTAAAATAGAGTGTAGTGTTGATATGCGGCAGGTCTTGGAGAAATGCCGTATAAACAGTTTTAAGCAGGAACGATTGATGTAAATTTATAAAAAAAATGCCCGAACCAACAAGGCCGGGCATTTTTATATTAATAAAATATGGGAATAGCCATTAATGATTTTATTGGCTATTGCTGATAATCAGGCCTAAACCTTTTTTGCTGGGTTCCCGAAAACAGTGGTTCTTGCCGGCACACTTTCCACCACTACAGAACCTGCTCCCACCCTTGCGCCTTTGCCAATATTAACCCCGGATACTATAATAGCCCCCGCCCCGATAAAGGCGTTTTTCTCAACGGTAGCCCCTGAGCCAATAATGCTGCCGGCGCCCAGCTGCACAAAATCGTCAAGCTTTGCGTTATATTCTACGGTAGCGCCAATATTCAAAATACAATGGCTGCCAATTGTGGCCCCCGTGTTTACCAAAACCCCGGGTCCGAAATAAGTTCCGTGACTGATAGATGCATCTTTAGATATGTAGGCTGTTTTATGTACCGCGTTAACCGGCATCATATGCCTGTCTTCATCCAGCATTTCAACCAATGATGAGCGCAGCTTATTTTCATCAAGAGCAATAAAGGCCTCGCATTTTTTGCCAATCAGCTTTAGGAAACCTTCATCGTCGGTGCTTCCTAGAACCGGTATGTTGTGCACTTCTTTACCGTGAAGGGCTTTGTCATCGTCGAGAAAACCGTAAACAACCACATTGTTGCTGTTGAAAATTTCGAGGGCGGCAGGCCCAAGGCCGGTAGCGCCAAATATTATGACCGGGTTTTCCATAGGTTAATTCTTATGTATCTGTATTTAATTCTTTTAATGGAGTTTCAGAAGTTATAGCCAATTGCGAGGCCAATCCTGAAATCGTTGCTGTAATCTGAGGCAATGCGCTCGTTCTGAACAGGGCCGGCTGCCGAAGAAACATGCCTGAAAGGGAAAAAGGTCATGCCGACAAAGGCATCAACCACGAAATGATTATCGAGCAAAAACTGCCTGCCCATAATCAGGCCTGCGCCGTAAGCGTTTAACTCTATATGCGAAAGCTCTGAACCTGAAACAGAATCAGGCCGGGTTACGTGCAGGTATTTAAGGTAAGCAGCCACATAGTAGCCATTCAAATCTGCCTTCTTTGCCTTTTTTGCATAAAACCTCATTTCCGGGGTAATGCTAAACCATTTTTGGTCGGTATAACGTTGGTTCGAGGTAAAGTCAACGTAATTAACGCCCAGGGAAACGGAGTAGCCCGGGGCAACCATTCGCTCATAAAACCCCGCAAATGAACCGAATACCAAGGGTAATGTATTTATTTTTACAATATTGAAACGGGCGTTTTCGGCATAAAAGCTCTTTTTTAGTGCAATTGCCTTTGCCTCTTTCAGCTTTTTTTCCCGGTCAGCGTTTTCCCTTTCTGTAGCTTCCTTACTTCCCCGCTCGGTTGAAAAGGTTTTACCTGCAGTTAAACCCTTATTTTTACTTTCTGTTTTATTTTTTCTTCTTTTCGGGTCCTTTCCCCTGCTTTCCGATATATCTTCCGGCGCTTTCGGTTGGGGTACATTTGCAGAAACATTGCCGGTATTTCCCGAAGAATTTTCCTTTGCCTTGGTATCTGCCACTATTTTAGCATTCCCGGGCTTTGTGGGAATAAATGCCTTAACCGATGTATTGAAGTAAACCCGTTTCCCCGATTCATAGTAAATTTCCCTGATATTTTCTGCCGGAATCAGCTTAAAAAACTCTTTGGCCATGCCCTGTTCCACAAATTTTACTTTTGCCCCCGGCGTTCCCAGAACCTTACCTTTCAGCATGCTGCCATCTGTTTTCAGCAAACGATCCTGCGCGCAAAGCCGGCTAAAGCCGAGCAATACAGGCAGTAATAAAATAAGTTTGCGAAAGAATTCCATGAGCCGGTAATTAACCTGCATTGCAAAGGCAAATAAACTGCCGATTGCATACAGTTCCCAAAACGCGTAAGCTTAGAATGAGCCTTTTTTATGTACAAAACCCATTTAAACCAAATTGCATTTTGGAGTACTTACAGGCATTAGATGCCAAAAGCAGTGCAAAAGTAAATTTTTGAAGGTACCGGCATGCAAAGTTTTTTAGCCGGGGGCCAAAATCAGGCAGTTAAAGCTGTTTCAGAACCTCAAAATTTAACTTTTTCGGGATGCGCTGTTTACCATGGTAAGATTTACAAAAATATAACATCGCCGGAATGTATTAAATTATATACCCGGAATAGCTGTTTAAGCCCAAAACCGATTTATTAATATAATTATACCAAGTAATTATAAAACTGTTAATTCGTACTTTGGAGTAATCATTAAAAACGCTGCTTAAACTTACAATGTTGTTTTAGCAGGCAAAACTGCACTTAAATAAAAAGAAAAATGCAAGCCTGTAAGCCGGGTTTTGTGCCTGCGCGGTTTTTAAGGCCTTGCAGGTTCCTGTCATTTATCCCGGCGCTGCTTCACAACAGCGCTCTAACGACCTACCCGCCGACATCGGGCGAGCAGCCCTTTGCCATGCCTTGCGGCATGAACCGTCGGCTTATTTGGTCTTTCAACACGTAAGGTTTACCTATGCCCGTTGCGTTACCGCCCCGGCGGTGGGCTCTTACCCCACCTTTTCACCCTTACATCTGCCCTGCCCTTTCGGGTTGGCAAATGCGGTAGTTTTCTGTGGCACTGTCTGTAAACCGCGGCTTAAACCGCGGCCCCCTTCCCGTTAGGAAGTACGTTGCCCTGCGTTGCCCGGACTTTCCTCTGCCCCCAATAAAGAGGTAAGCGACAGGACGTCTTGCATTTTTCTGCCACGAAGGTATAAAATTTAGCTTCAGGGCCGGAAAACAAAGCACAAATTCTATATTTGCCCCGGCAATTGCGCCGGCAAAAGAATCATTTTCGAGGCCGGAATTTATTTTCTGCACCCACACAAAATAAATGGGCTGCATTTATAACACCTGAATACACACATGACCAATATTTCAGTAATAGGCAGCGGTACCATGGGCAACGGTATTGCGCATGTTTTTGCGCAGCACGGCTATAAAGTATCTCTCATAGATCTTAACCCGGCATCGCTTGAAAAGGCAATAAAAACCATAACCGGCAATCTCGACAGGCAGGTTACCAAGGGCACCATTACCGCCGAAGTAAAAGACAGTACCTTAGCCAACATTACAACTTTCAGCAATACCGCCGAAGGTGTTGCAAATGCAGACTTAGTTGTAGAAGCTGCCACTGAAAATGTAGACATCAAGCTTGGCATATTCCGTGACCTTGATAAAATATGCAAACCGGAAACCATTCTGGCAAGCAATACCAGCAGCATCAGCATTACCAAAATAGCCGCAGCCACCAAACGGCCCGATAAAGTAATAGGTATGCACTTCATGAACCCGGTTCCGGTTATGAAG
This sequence comes from Bacteroidota bacterium, assembly GCA_040388605.1. Lineage (GTDB taxonomy): Bacteria > Bacteroidota > Bacteroidia > Cytophagales > Flexibacteraceae > JAZKBN01. Next base: position 94,428 of record JAZKBN010000016.1, read on the forward strand.
CTTGTTGAAGTTATTCGCGGCTATGCCACGAGTGATGAAACTGCGGCGACGGTTATGAGCACATCTGCTTCACTGGGCAAGAGCCCGGTTGAAGTGAATGATTATCCCGGTTTTGTTGCCAACAGAATACTCATGCCTATGATTAACGAAGCCATAACCACCCTTTTCGAAGGCGTGGCCGGAGTAGAAGAAATAGACACGGTAATGAAACTCGGCATGGCGCACCCTATGGGTCCCCTTCAACTAGCCGATTTTATTGGCCTTGATGTTTGCCTGAGCATCTTAGATGTGATGTACAAAGGCTTCGGGCGCACACATTATTACCCATGCCCATTGCTGGTAAATATGGTAATGGCGGGTCAGCTTGGTGTAAAATCAGGGCAGGGCTTTTATAAGTACACGCCCGGCAGCAAGGAATTGGTTCCTGCGCCTACCTTTGCAAAGAAATAGTAATGCAGCCGAACTGCTGTTAACAATCGGGCTTAAAGCCTGCATAAATTAACCTTTTAATACACAGGCCTCAGAACCTGATTTACATAAAAACACTACTATGTCTGCCACCTCCTTTACAGGCTTGCGCGATGAAACAGTTTTCGCGCTTATTGAAAAAGAAAAGCATCGCCAGCAATATGGCATAGAGCTTATTGCCAGCGAGAACTTCACATCGGCCCAGGTTATGGAAGCTGCCGGAAGCGTACTTACCAATAAATACGCCGAAGGCCTGCCCGGAAAGCGCTATTACGGCGGCTGCGAGGTGGTAGATGAAGTTGAGCAACTCGCCATAGACCGCGTAAAGCAGCTCTTCGGGGCCGAATGGGCTAATGTGCAGCCGCACAGCGGTGCACAGGCCAATGCTGCCGTTATGCTTGCCGTGCTTAATGCCGGCGATACCATCCTGGGCTTCGACCTAAGCCATGGCGGACACCTTACCCACGGCTCGCCTGTTAACTTCAGCGGCAAGCTGTATAAGCCCAATTTCTACGGCGTTGACGAAAGTACAGGCACCATAGACTGGGAAAAGGTAGCCCTTAAAGCACAGGAAGTTAAACCTAAGCTGATTATTTGCGGCGCCAGCGCCTACAGCCGCGATTGGGATTATAAGCGCCTGCGCGAAATAGCCGATTCTGTTGGCGCGCTCCTGATGGCCGATATATCGCACCCGGCGGGTCTTATTGCCAAGGGACTATTAAACAACCCGCTGCCGCATTGCCATATTGTAACCACCACTACCCACAAAACCCTGCGCGGACCTCGTGGCGGCCTGATTATGATGGGCAAAGATTTTGAAAACCCCTGGGGGCTTAAAACTCCTAAAGGTGAAATACGCATGATGTCGGCATTGCTTGACGGCGGCGTGTTTCCCGGCACACAGGGCGGACCGCTGGAGCATATTATTGCAGCCAAAGCCATCGCCTTCGGTGAGGCTTTAACGGATGATTACGGAACCTATATAAAGCAGGTTAAAACAAATGCCGCCGCCATGGCTGCCGCATTTGTTGCCAAAGGCTACAAAATTATAAGCGGCGGAACCGACAACCACATGATGCTGATTGACCTTCGTAACAAGGGAATCAGCGGCAAGCTGGCCGAAAACACGCTCATTAAGGCCGATATCACTATTAATAAAAACATGGTGCCTTTCGATGATAAATCTCCCTTTGTAACCAGCGGCATACGCCTCGGCAGCCCTGCCATAACCACACGCGGTATGAAAGAAGCAGATATGGCCCGCATTGCCGACCTGATAGACAAGGCCTTAATGAACCATGACAACGAAGCTGTTCTTTCCGAAGTGAAAACCGAGGTAAATACCTGGATGAAAGATTTCCCGCTGTATCAGTAGCACAGCGACCGGCTTATGGCAGCAGGAATACTACGGCTTTATACCAGTCTGTACCCTGCCCTGTTGCCAATTTGCCTTCTCCTAAGACTACCATAACTTAAATAATTGAAATACTGCTTGCAAAGGAAAAAGTAAAAACTTACCTTTGCACCGCAAAATTATAAATAACGCTGAACTGCCCGGGTTTGCCGGGTTTCACCTGCAAAATGTATCTGACCTCAGAAATAAAGCAAGAACTTTTCGCCAAACACGGCCACAATCATAGCGCAACGGATACAGGTTCTCCTGAATCTCAAATAGCGCTCTTCACGCACCGCATCAATTACCTGACGGAACACCTGAAGACTCATAAAAAAGACCACAACACACGTCTTAACCTCCTGAAAATGGTAGGAAAGCGTCGCGGCCTTCTTGAGTACCTTCATACCAACGATATTTTACGCTACCGCAGCATTCTGGCGGAACTCGGACTAAGGAAATAGTTTCGGGAAAACAACACAGGGAACTCTTAAGAGGGGTTCCCTGTTTTGTTTTTCAGCCTGCCGAAACATTACAGGCCAAATTTTGAAGTGCCGGAATTCTTCCCCTGCATAATTGCCTGCCATTACTGCTACCCTCTCCGGTTAAAGCAACACCCGGAACGCTGCCACTTTTAAGCTGAACAGAACCGCCCCAAGACGGGTAATGCGGTAACAGCAAGCCATATAAAGCGGATTTTCAGAAGTTTCAGGCTGCAAATTTCCCCCTGCGGTTACACCATAATTGCTGAACAGGGCATGCAACCGAGCCATACCGCTTACTATTGCAAAAGCGCCCCTTGCTATATTACCAGTTATAAGGCTATTAGCTGCCTTATATGTTTATGGCTCAGTTAAGCTGCTTTTCCGGCAAAAAACTATGCCATCAGCCTCCTTTTATTTTGCAGTTTAATTGCTCAATATAAAACCGGATGCAAAAGTTCATTCCCAAAGCCGAACGGCAACATTGCCAAAGGCGAACAAGCACGCACGAGAGAAAGAAATAATAAAGTTTTAAATACCAGATTTACAAGATGTTTCCTAAAGTTTTCACAAAAACCATTACCCTGCCCGACGGACGTACCATTACGCTCGAAACAGGCAAGCTGGCCAAACAGGCCGACGGTTCGGTGGTGCTGCGCATGGGCGATACCATGCTGCTGGCTACCGTTGTGGCTAAACCCGATGCCAAAGAAGGTGTCGACTTCCTGCCGCTTTCCGTTGACTACCAGGAGAAATTCGCCTCGGCAGGCCGCATACCCGGTGGCTTCCTGAAACGCGAAAGCCGCCTTTCTGACCGCGAGGTGCTTATAAGCCGCCTCGTAGACCGCGCACTGCGCCCTAACTTCCCCGAAGACTACCACGCAGACGTACAGATAATGCTGTACATGATATCTGCCGACAAAGAAGCCCTTCCTGATGCGCTTGCCGCACTGGCTGCTTCTGCCGCGCTTGCAGTGTCTGATGTGCCTTTCGTTGGTTATGTATCTGAAGTTCGCGTTGCCAAGGTTAACGGCGAATTGCTGATTAACCCGGGAATTACTGCCCTTGAAGGAGCCACCATTGACCTTATTGTGGCAGGTAATGCCAAAGATATAGGCATGGTTGAAGGCGAAATGAGCGAAGTGAGTGAAGATGAGATGCTTGAAGCCATCAAATTTGCACATGAAGCCATTAAAGTACAGGTTCAGGCCCTTGCCGAATTTGCACAGGAAACCGGCAAAACCGAAAAACGCAAATACAGCCATGAAATTCATGACGAGGCTTTCCGCGCTGAGATAACTGAAGCCCTTTACCAAAAGGTATATGATGTTGCCGCTACCCCTAACCCGAACAAATCGGAAAGGTCAGTGGCATTCGGAGCTGTTAAGAAGGCTTTTATTGAATCACTGGGCGAGAACGTTGAATCAGCTAAACTGAAGCTGGTAGACAAGTATTACCATGATTTGGAATACGATGCGGTTCGTAACGTAATTCTTGAAAAACGCCAACGCCTCGATGGTCGCCGTACCGATGAAATTCGACCAATCTGGAGCGAAGTTGATTACCTGCCCGGCGCACACGGCAGCGCGGTTTTCACCCGTGGTGAAACCCAATCTCTGACAACTGTAACTCTAGGCACCAAAATGGACGAGCAAATCCTCGACCAGCCAATGTTCCAGGGCTACAGTAAATTCATGCTGCACTACAACTTCCCCGGCTTCAGCACAGGCGAGGTTAAGCCTAACCGTGCTCCTGCACGTCGCGAAGTAGGCCACGGTAACCTGGCTCTGCGTGCCCTTAAAGGCGTTTTGCCTAAGGCAGAGAACAACCCATATACCATACGTATAGTATCTGATATTCTTGAGTCTAACGGTTCAAGCTCTATGGCTACTGTATGCGCCGGCACTCTGGCGCTAATGGATGCAGGTATCAAAATCAGCGCGCCTGTATCTGGCATAGCCATGGGCCTTATTACCAAGCCCGGCGGAACTGAGTTTGCAATCCTGAGCGATATCCTTGGTGATGAAGATCACCTTGGCGATATGGACTTTAAAGTAACCGGTACTGAGAAAGGCATAACCGCCTGCCAAATGGACCTTAAAGTGGATGGCCTGCCTTACGAGGTAATGCGCCAGGCACTTGAGCAGGCCAAAGCCGGCCGCTTACACATACTTGGCGAAATAGCCAAAACCATGGACGCACCACGCGAAGACCTGAAAGCCCATGCTCCACGTTCGGTAATTATTAAAATTGAGCGTGATCAGATAGGCGCAGTTATAGGCCCCGGCGGTAAAGTGGTTCAGGAAATTCAGCGCCAGACAGGTGCTATCCTGGCCATTGAAGAAAACGCTGAAGGCGGCGTGGTTAACATTTTTGCCGTAGATAAAACCGCTATGGACAAAGCCGTAAACTGGGTTAAAGGCATAGTTGCCGTACCGGTTGTAGGTGATGTTTATGAAGGTAAAGTGCGCTCCATACAGCCCTTCGGTGCTTTTGTGGAGTTCATGCCCGGTAAAGACGGATTGCTGCACATAAGCGAAATTAAGTGGGAGCGCCTGCCTGATATGGACGGCGTGCTTGAAATTGGCGAAGAAATTAAGGTGAAGCTTGTTGAGGTCGATAAAAAGACCGGCAAATACCGCCTGAGCCGCAAGGTGCTTCTTGAGCGCCCCGAAGGTATGCCCGAGCAGGAAGAACGCGAACCCCGCGAACGCTCCTCTTACGGCGACCGCGGCGGAGATCGTGACCGTGACCGTGGCGGAGATCGCCGTGGCGGCGGCGACCGTGGCGGAAGCCGCGGCGGCTATGGCTCTCGCTAATCAAACACTCCCTGTTTCAGCGGGTATTGCCTGAAAAGGTACACCTGTTGAAATATTAATAAAAAAATATCGGCCCCGGAGCATTGCTTTTCGGGGCCGTTTTTTTTATATTTATATCAGAATACGCAATCGGTTTTTTTCCTGTTACGTACACATACAGCATTCTTACGTTTCGATGATTAAGTACGCTATACACATTCTTATTTATTCTGCTCTTTTGCTATGCATACCCGGCCTCTTACAGGCTCAAACAACAAGTACTGAAACAATATCGGCTAACCAGGGCGAATCAATACCAAGCCCTGTTCATGTGCCCACAATTAAGCACAGCCTGGAACGAGATTTCAAGTGGATACTGGGTTATTGGAATTACTATACAATTAATGAAAGTATATGGGAATCCTGGAAATTGTCCGGTAATATTATTACAGGCGAAGACCGAGATTCTAAAAAGCAACTGGTTATGGACGGTAACCGCCCTGTTTACATTGTAACTGTAAAAGGCACGGTTAATGGCAAATCAATAAGGTACCCATTAAAATCATTGGCCGACAGCACTGCTGTTTTTGAAAATACGGGGCACAATTTCCCTCAAAGAATTACCTATATCCGTAAGCAGGCAGATACATTGATAGTAGCTATGGAAGGGTCGGGCAAAAACGGGGAACCGATTTCTGAAATTTACAGAATGAGTCAACGCAAATTTAAGTGCGGTATAAAAAATTTAAAACCTCGAAAAGCTAAGTAGGTAAGAAAGTCCGGAGCTGCTTTTACTATATATTTATGTATGCTTAACTGTCAAAAACGTATTCTGCTCTGTTTGTTTGTAAGTTGCTTACCGGTTACAACCTTGTTTGCACAAGGTACTTTAACAGAAGGTTGGTCGGCTTTAACAACAGTTAAGCCGGGATCGGTTAAAAAATATACGGCTGAAGATTTTAATTGGCTTGGCGGCTTTTGGTATTGCGAAACAGCTAAAGATAAAACAATTGAATATTGGCAAAATTGGAAAGGGACAATAGAAGGAGAAGCCTATTGTGCAAACAACAAAAAACCTGCTAAAATCAGCTTTTCCGAAGAGCTCAGGCTTGATTTTGTAAACGGTACCCCGGTTTATGTGGCTAAAGTTGAAGGTCAAAATAACGGCCAGCCGGTTAAATTCCCATTGCTTCAAGCCAATGCAAACACCTTTGTTTTTGAAAACCTTAAGCATGATTTTCCTCAGAGAATAATCTATAAAATAAGATCAGCGGATTCTTTAGAGGTTACCATTGAAGGGCCGGGCAAGAACGGCAAAACCTTTTCCGAGACCCTGCACATGGCAAAGTTAACTTGCGAGGGCTGGGGCAGATGCGGCAATACCACAAAATATGAGTACTTAGTTGGTGCTCGCGATTGCTTAAATGAAAAGGCTGCTCAAAAGCCAAAGACCGCTACCATAAAGAAGAAATAAGTACCGGCAAAAAATCTGGCTCCGGTCTATAAATAAAACTTTTTCTCTCTAATATACCGCTCCACCTCATCGGTTACGAGGTATCTTATACTTTTCCCTTCCAGCAAGCAGCGCCGAATATGCGTTGCCGATATATCGAGCAGGGGCACTTTTGCATAAGTAACCTTGGGGTGATCTTTAAGATGTGGTGTATCTGTACCGGGGCGGGGGTAAACCACGAGCTCAAAGTAATCAAGAATGGCCTGGTAATTCTTCCAGCGATGAAAAGTGAGCAGGTTATCTTCGCCAATAATAAGCACGAATGTATGCTGCGGGAATTTCTCCTGTAAATGCGTGAGCGTATCTATGGTATAGCTCGGCTTAGGCAGGTGAAACTCTATATCGCTTACTGCAAAGTCAGGGTTATCATCTATGGCTTTGCGCACAAGGTCAAACCTGTCGAAGGCATGCAGCAGGTCTGAGTCTTTTTTAAGGGGGTTTTGGGGGCTTACAACGAACCAAACCTTTTGAATGTCGGTTTGGCTTAATATGCCGTTGGCTATCACCAAATGCCCTATATGTATAGGATTAAAAGACCCGAAAAAAAGACCTATTTTCATAACTGCTTTAATGCTGTGCCTTATACAATACCACCGTGCTTATGGGGCACAAGCTTTCCGCTTTTAAAATCATCGTAAAGCTGCTGCGCTTTTTCAAGTGAGTGCTCCAGGGTATCGTTCAGCAGGGTTATATCGAACTGGTCTTCAAAGCTTAATTCAAATTTCAGCTTGAACAGGCGCCGGCTGATACTTTCCTCGCTGTCGGTTCCGCGACCGCGCAGGCGTTCCTCAATAACTGCAGGTGTGGGCACCTTTACAAATATCGACAGCGCTTTTTCACCGTAGTATTTTTTCAGGCTCAGGCCGCCTTTAACATCCACATCAAAAATCACGTTTTTGCCCAAAGACCAAATGCGTTCAATTTCAGATTTAAGCGTGCCGTAATAAGCGCCTTCATACACCATTTCCCATTCAACAAACTCACCGTTTTCAACGCGATCGGTAAACTCGTCTATACTTAGGAAATAGTAGTCTTTACCGTTTTCCTCGTTGCGGCCACGCTTGTCGCGGGTGCAGGCGCTTATGCTGAAACCCAGATCAGGGTTTGTTGCCAGCAGGTGCTTAACAATTGTGGTTTTACCCGAACCCGAAGGGGCGGAAAAGATAATCAGCTTACCTGACTGCTCTGACATAGAGGTTGGCGTTTTTACCGAAGTGTTTGCTCGTTATTGTGTGTTTTGCTTTGGTGTTATCAGCTGTTAAATGCTGTTGGTAATGTTGCCCGGCTTGCCTTCTAAAAGGCTTTAGGCTTATTTGTAATAAATTATGAGGCTTGTTACCTGCCCTGATTTCGCAGGTGCGTAAGAGGCTTTAAACAATGTAAATTAAACCTCGCGGTTCCTGGTCAGGCGATACTCGCGCAGGCGGCGGGTGCCGGCCATTGCAAAGCCGAGAACCATAAGTATTGCGCCGGTCCAAAGCACGTTAATGTATGGCTTTTGTATGGCTTTAAGTATAATCCAGTCTTTCTTGGTAGTACTTACCCCAAAAGTAAATTTCCCTGTTTTAGGATCTATATTCAAAAGGGTCATCCGCAAACCAAGCTCGGTAAGCGTGGCCGGAACTGCGCCTACCTGGTTGTTTTTGATTACAAATATGGGCTCGGCAATGTAATTCTGATCGGTCCCGAAAATGCGGATTTGGGCTTTAACAGCAGCATCGCCGGGGCCAAGATCGAGACCTTCAATTTTTTCCATCCGGTTAACGGAAATCAGTTGGGCTACAAAATCATTAACGAAAAAGGTATCGTTTATTGCTGCAGTTATTTCAGGCTGCTCTTTCCATTCCCTTTCTTCATCTTCAGGCGGAATGCTGCTTACGTGCGTGTACAGGTCAGCCTGCGCAAAGTGCCTGATGTCCGGCGAAGCCAGCAGGCCCATATTCGGGTTAACCTGTGCCCTTGGATACATCATAAACGTACCTGATGAATCATCGGGCTTTGCATCGGTTTTCTTAAACTCTACTGCGTAAAATGTGTTTTCAGGCTGAACGCGAACAGTATCGCCTTTTTTGAAGTAAATCTTATTGTTGTGGCTCAGCTCGCCTAAAGCAACAGCACGGTAAGGGTCTTGTGTATGCGCCAGGAACTCCTTTTTAACGAAAGTGGGAAACCCTGAAACCTCGGCGCAATTGCCTTTATAGGTTAAGGTATATTCACCCATTTTTAAAGGGGTGCTTCGCCATAAAAGCACATTATCGCGGTTCATTTCGGTGCTGAATTCTTTACGATAAATAAGGCCCGAGCTGTTCACGCTAACAACTTTACTGTATGCCGCCGAAAACAGTATGCCTATAAGCATAAGCGCCACCCCAATATGCGCAATGGCTCCGCCGGAAAGCTTCACATTGCTGCGCATCAGGCTCAGGAAAATAAGCCCGTTTGCAATCAGAGAGAAGATCGACATTACCAGCAAAGCAATATAAGCCGGGTTGTCCATTTTAACTGCCAGTATAATGGCGGTAGAAATGAGCAGGGTTACGGCAAGCGGTGTGCTCAGGGCTTTAAAGAGCTGCCCTGCCTGCATTTTCTTCCAATAAATGTATTGCCCGCAGGCCGAAAGGAAGCAGATGGCAACAGAAAAACCCATTTGCCAATCAGAGTAGTGCTTTATTGGGTCAGCCGGGGGGGCAAGATTAGATTTATAGCCAAACAGGCCTGCAACGGCATTATAAACAGGTATAGATGTGGTTACCAAAACCTGGAAAGAAGCCAGTGAAAGCACAATAACCCCTATAAATATCCAGAATTCCCTTGACCAGACAGACACTTCCTTTTCAGAGGAGGGCAGGTATTTCCATCTTGCCCAAAGAAGGGCTACGGCCAGGATTACAAAAGTTAAAAGGTAAATAAGCAGTTGCCCGCTGAGTCCCAAATCGGTAAAGCTGTGTACGCTGCTGTTTCCTAAAATACCGCTTCGAGTGAGGAAGGTTGCATAGAGTATCAGCAGGAAAGACATGATACTGAGCAATAAGGCTGCCTTCAGCATGGCCTCGCTGCGGCGCCAGCTAATCATGGCATGTATGCTTGCCACCAAAATAAGCCAGGGAATATATACAGCATTTTCAACCGGGTCCCAGTTCCAATAGCCGCCGAAATTCAGGGTTTCATAGGCCCAATAGCCGCCCATAAGAATGCCGGTACCCAATACCATGGCAGTAAAAATTGCCCATGGCAGTGCCGGACGAATCCATTCATTTACCTGCTTTTTCCAAAGGCCGGCAATAGCAAATGCGAAGGGTACTAAAGTGCCCGCAAAGCCCAGGAAGAGCGTTGGCGGATGTATTACCATCCAATAGTTTTGCAGTAAAGGGTTCAGGCCGCGGCCGTCTTCGGCAATGAAATCAGGCTTCATTTTCCAGACGGGCAGGTCGGGCATGGCATCTCGCATGAGCATAAAGGGCGAGCTGCCTATTTTGAGATCGCCTATAACCACGCCTAAAATCATGGAGCACAGGAAGGCCTGCACAAGGGCAAAAATGGTCATTACAGGCGCCTCCCAGTTCTTTTGGGTAAAAATAAGGCCAAGACCTATTAGGGCATGCCAGAATATCCATAGCAGGAAACTGCCCTCCTGCCCTTCCCAAAAACAGGAAATCATGTAATAGGCAGGCAGGTTGCGGCTGCTGTGGCTCCAGGCGTAATGGTACTCGTAATAATGGTTGTAAATAATGCTGAACAGCGATACTATAACACCTATTACCGAACCGGCATGGACATAAAAAGACCACCTTGCAAGCTTTGCCCAGCTTTCGTCGGTATTACCGGCAGCGCTGCGGCGGAAGTAGCTGTAAGCTGAAAGAAGGGCTGCCGCGAATGAAATAAGAACGAACAAATGTCCGCAGCGACCAATGAGGATGTGCATCTGAAATAATTACAGGAGGCTGAATACAAAAGAGAATTTGTATTCAGCCTCCTGTTCAGGGCAAAGGTAATACAGAAAATCCAAACAGTTTCCAAATACAGGCCTTTATGAGGGCAGTATTCATGAACAGGATACAGTTCTGTTATATTTTACCTCAGTAATTGTTAATAGAAAGCATTACCAAGGTGCAGGCTTCCAGTGTTTCTATGCCGGCTTCCTCGGCCTTGCGCTCTAATTCGGGGTTTTCTGTTCCCGGGTTAAAAATAATACGCTTTGGTTTCAGGCTTAATATATAGTCATACCAATACGGTTGGTTTTGGGGGCCTACATATAAGGTAACAGTATCGGTACCGGTTACAGCAGGCATATCAGAATGAATTTCAATACCGCTTATATTGCCCTTGCGCAGGCCAACCGGCACCACCTCGTGCCCGAATCGGTTCAGCATCCTGACTGCTTTATTAGAATACCTCTCAGGGTTATCGTTAGCGCCTATTACTACTGTCTTTTTCATAGTTTTATAACCGGATAATTTGCCCTATTGTTTAACCCATCTGAATTTGGAACTAAGCAAAAAATAAGCCCGGCTTTTAAAAGCCGGGCCCATTATAGCTACAATATATGCTGTATCTTAACTATGCCTTAAACCGATGCCTGTGTTTTTGCAGGTTTCTGCAAATCCGGGCGGCTTTCCTGGTATTTTGAAGGGCATTTCAGCAGAATTTTATCGGCAACAAAGGTGCCTTCTTTCATGCAGCCTATGACCACAATTTTCTCGCTGCGCTCAAAATCCTGAGGTTTGGGGTTGTGGTAAACAACTGTGCGTTCTGTATTCCTGTCGTCGGTAAGTTGGAATGTAAACAGGTTCGGGTCTTCAGATGGGTTATAGCTCAGGCCTACAGTATGGCCCGATGCATCCTTTTTCAGGCTGCCTACAACGTGCACTTTGCCGCTGTTGCCTTTCTCTACCATGGTTTGCGCCTCACCGAATGTTACATAGGTACTGGCATCGCCCGACATGGAAATTATAACCCCAATTGCCACCGCAATAATTACGAGGCCAATTATATGACTTATTTTCAATGCTTTAGAATGTTAGGTTAAAGAAAACTTTTAAGCAGGTGCGCGCTACTTTGCGCCTTCGCTGTGTTCGTTTTCAAGGTTTTTAACTTTAACGTCAAGCTTAATGAGGTAAGTTAAAACACCTGCCAGAATTAAAGCCAAAGTAAGCACCACCACGTATATTTTGCCGCTCGAACGTAAATGATCGGCCATTTCAGGGGGGGGCATTGCGCCTGTTGAACCCTGCGCAAGGCAGGAGAAGCAACAAAGCATTACAAGGAATATTGCCGGGAGAATTGCATAAAGCGCCCGGCGAAGGGAAGAATCCAAAGTTTAGCTTAGATTAGTTATCAGATAAGTAAAGGCAGGCCTGGCTGTATTAAATGTGGCTTTTGCCGTAATTGTAGTATTATTCCGCAATGGTATAATCTGGCTTTCAGCTGATTATGCCCCTGCGTTTCATATGAAGTACACGAATGCGTATGCCTATGGATGTAATCCACCAGGCTAATAAGGTCCAGCCAATGGCTGCGGGCCAGAATACAAGCCTGAGGTTTGAATCAGGGTCTACACCCAATTGGTTCCTGCTGCCCGGGTGCAGCGATGTATCGCTCATGCGGGGTAAAATATACAGCAGGGGGAACAGTGTTGCGAAGGCGAATATGTTATAAACGGCGCTGATTTTAGCTCTTTGCTGTTCATCTTCAATAGAGTTTCTTAATACCGAATAGGCGGCATAAATTAATAAGGCAATGGCAGCGCAGTTTTGCTTAGGGTCTCCGCTCCACCAATCACCCCAGGTGAACCTGGCCCAAAGCATACCGGTTATTATTCCGAATACCCCGAACCACAATCCTGTTTCAGAAGCCTGTGCCGATATGGCATCATGCTGCTCTGAAGGTTTAGCCAAATACCTGATTGCAAATATCATGCTCACAAAAAGCATCATGTACATAGCGAACCACATAGGTACATGGAAGTGCAAATTTCTTACTGATTCGTTCAGTACGGGCAGCTTGGGTACGGTGTATAAAAAACCCATGAACACCGCGTAAAACAACAGTGCCACCGCTAACCACTTCCACCAACTTAACGCTAAATACTTCAAACAATATATGCGTTTAAACGCGTTTTAACCACAATTTAAAGGGCATAAGCCCATAATTCCCTGCCAATACCGCTATTTTATAAGCAGCTTAGCTGCGCCAAAGATACGGAAATAACAGATACGATACCGTTACCACAATTGCATTCAAAGCAGCCTGGGTGAGCATACTTTGAACGCTTAAATCAAAATCAAGACCGTCAACGGCATTTTTACTTACGCCTATGAGCATAAGCAGCATTGGTATCATAATGGGAAGACTCAGTATAGGCATGAGCATGGCATTGCCCGCTGCGCGATCTGCAATAGCGGCAACAAGCGTTAATGTGCTGCTGAAACCTATGGCGCCCATGAGCAGGTTGGTAATAAACAGGCCCATATCCTGCACCGGGCAGCCCAACACCAATGAATACACCCCGAAACCGGCGAATGTAAGCAGGGGCATAAGCAAACAGTTGTATATTATTTTGGCTGCAATAACCTGCTGCGGCGATACAAGGGTGTACATATAAATGAACCTACCTGCCCTTTCCCTGTCGAAGCTGCGGGCAACTGCCGTTACAGCAGTAAAAAGTAAAATAACCCAAAGCAGCGCGTTCCAGGCAGGGGCGGGCAATACTTCGCGGCCGTTCCCGAATGCGGTATAGGCCGCAAGCACGGTTCCGGCAATATAGAGCAGCATGCCGTTTAATGCGTATCGCTGCCGCCATTCAAGGCGTATATCTTTGGCAATGAGCGCAATAACTCCTTTCATTTAACGTGGCTTAAATAAAGGATCAGGCTTTGTAAAACAGCCATTTGCTTATTTCGCGGTAAGTAATTTTTTTGCCGTACATGAGTATGCCCACCCGGTAAATGCGGCCGGCTATCCAAACTGTTCCCAGGAAGCCCAGCACCAACATAACCATGCTCAAGGCAATCTGCCAAACCGGCGGATTAAAAGGCAACCTGAGCATCATGCTTACCGGTGAGGTAAAAGGAATAATGCTCATCCAAAAGGCGAAATTACCATCAGGGTTGTTTATGGTAATGTTCCAGGTTACAAAGCTGAGTATAAGCGGAACCGTTAAGGGAAGCATAAACTGCTGCGTATCTGTTTCAGAATCTACGGCCGAGCCAACGGCAGCAAACAGGCTGCTGTAGAGTAAGTAACCGCCCAGGAAGTAAAACAGGAAGCAGGCCAATTGCTTACCAAAATTTATGGTATTAAAGGCCGACATAAATTTATTGTCGCCCAGGGCTTTATTCACTTCTGCTTTGTCTTTATCACTGAGCTCAGGTCCGCCTATTGTTCCGGTAGCTATAGTTTTGTTTGTATCACTGCCATGAACGTTAACAGTAACCTTGTCTTTGGTCATGGCCGGTATAATTACCGACGTAACTCCAAAAGTTATTGTGCTTGAAAACACAACCCATAAAAGGAACTGGGTTAAGCCCACGAGAGCTACGCCAACAATTTTACCCATCATAAGCTGGAAAGGCTTCACCGAGCTTATCATGACCTCTATAATACGGTTGGTTTTTTCTTCAATTACACCGCGCATTACCTGCACACCGTACATAAAAATAAAGAAGTAAATAAGCACCCCTGAAATCATGCCTATGGCTGTTGCAGCTACCGCATTGCTTTCCGATTCTCCTTCCTCGCTGAGCAGTTTGGTATCGAGGCTCAGGTGCGGTTTCAGGCTTTCAAGCTTTGTTTTATCATAACCGAGCTTTACCAGCTTTTCATTTTCAATAATAGTCTCCAGGTTATTGGAAATGCCTGATTCCAACTCTAAGCCCTGGCTTTGGCTGAAATACATTTGAACACCCGAGGGATTGTCTAAATCAAGCTTGGGTATAATCAGAAGGCCATCGGCAGTACCGGTTTTAACTGCCTCCTTATACATTTCAACATTGCCGTGCACATAGCTGAAATCTATATTTCGCTGTGGCTTCAGGTTATTGGCAAACCTGCCGTCGTTATCGAGCACGAGCACAGATTTATGTTCGCCGTCCTGCAGGCTTGCCCAAACAGGAATTATCATGATGGCTGCAAAAAACAGCGGGCCTACCAGGGTAAGTATAATAAACGCCTTTTTACGCACCCTTGTAAGGTACTCACGGCGAATTATAAGGAGAATTTTATCCATGCAAATGAGCCCGCCGCATTTAGCAGCCAAGCATCAATTATATTGTTACCTGAACTATTTGATGCGGTAATTATGCAAAAGCACTTAAATCAGCCTTAAACTGCAGATTTATAAAATTCACCTGCCTTTAGGATAAGACGTGATAAATTTAAATTGCGTTGCTGCGATTGCGCCTTGCGCCGCCTGACTCAGGCTTTTGTTCGGCAGAATCAGGGGCTTGTTGTGATTCTGCGCTCCTTGGTGCGGGCTCATAAGCACGCGGTGCCGGTTCGTAGGCACGGGGGGCAGGCTCGTAAGCCCTTTCACGAGGTACGGGTTCGTATGCTCTTTCGCGGGGCGCGGGTTCGTATGCACGCGGCTGCTCATAACGCTCATAACGCGGCGTAACCTGCTCATACCTGACCGGCGGGGGCTCAGATCTAACCACAGATTCACGGCTGCGATGAGGTAATTCAGTTGTGTCGTTTATTACCCTTATTACCGATAGTTTTTCCAGTTGCTTCAAAAGCGCCAATGCATCCGGGTTCAGGAGCTCAATGGTTATAGTTTGCATAATCAGGTTAATGAAAAGAATTTAATAAGTTCCGTTTGTTTTAATATAGCTCAAATTTCTTACCGGTAAAAAAGCAAGCTGCGTAATGCCCGGTATCAGGTGGTAAGTTTGACGAAAAAGCATGTAATTTCCAATCAATGCCTTATTCCGATGCGCTTAATTTCTCTTCGGTAATTTTACGCTCTTCATCGTCCTGGAAAATCAGGTCTTCCTGGCCGGTAACTTTGGCAATGAAAATATCGTTTATGCTTGGAATACGCTGCCTGAAACCAATAACCTCCACAGACTTTATAAGCTCTGCAAGAAGTTTATTCGGGCTGCCGTTAAGCGGCATCCTGATATCGCTGTGATAAGTATTTTCGTGTGAGGTCTGGCGCAGAACAGAATACTCGGCATCTGCCAGCATGGGTTTACCATGGCTTTCCACGTGCCAGTAATTGCTTTTATACTGGTGCCTGATGCTGCGCGTAGGTCCGTCGAGCAGTTTTTCACTTTTATTTATGAGTGCAATGCTATCGCAAAGCTCCTCAACAGATTCCATGCGGTGGGTACTGAAAATAATAGTGCTGCCTTCTGCTTTCAGCTGCAGAATCTCGTTTTTAATAACGTTGGCATTCACAGGGTCGAAACCGGTAAAGGGCTCATCAAGTATAATTAACGGGGGCTGATGCAATACGGTAGCAATAAACTGCACCTTTTGCTGCATGCCCTTGCTGAGCTCCTCCACATTTTTATTCCACCAGTCTTTAATGTCAAGCCTGCTGAGCCACTCTTTAATTTTTGCAATGGCTTCCGCTTTGGGCATGCCCTTTAGCTGGGCCAGGTAGAGCAGCTGCTCCCCTACTTTCATTTTCTTATATAAGCCCCGCTCCTCGGGCATATAGCCTATTTGGGAAATGTGCTTAGGGCTTAAGGGCTCACCGTTGAAATATACCTGCCCTGAATCGGCAGCGGTAATTTGGGTGATTATGCGAATAAGACTGGTTTTGCCTGCACCGTTAGGGCCCAACAGGCCGAAAATGCTCTGCTTCGGAATATCAATGCTAACATTATTCAGCGCACGGTGCGCTGCGTAATTCTTGGTGATATTTTTGGCAGAGAGCAGGAACATAGGTTCTTAAACAGGCCGATATGGCACGGCACTGCAAAAATACTGCCTTCCTGCCTGATTTTCATAGTTTTTTCTCATTTAACAAGCTAAACCAACTGAAAACATTGCCGGAAAGAAAACCGTCACCGTTCCTCACCGATTTAAGCCGTTCATATAATTTGCATTATTTAAAGCAGGGTACACGCAACCCTTTTTGTCTTGCCTGCATCATGTATGAAACATGCGTAATTACCTGTTTGTCAATTATTAATAATAGGTAAGCGGCATAAGCGGGTACTGTTGCCTGCCGCCTACCTTCCTTTACCAGTTACAGTAGTTTAACCAGTACCTTGCATTGTATAGTACCTTTCTATACCTTTGTAATGTCTTACGGATACAGCCTATCTTATCCCCGTCAGATAAACCACTGAAATGAATGTAGAAAACACCAATGTACAGATGCGGAAGGGAATCCTGGAATTCTGCGTACTGTACATTATTTCCCGCGGCGAGGTTTACGCTTCCGACATGATTGTCGAGCTGACGGCAGCCAAAATGATGGTGGTGGAAGGTACACTTTACCCATTACTTACCCGGCTTAAAAATGCAGGCCTGGTAGATTACAAATGGGTGGAATCAGTATCGGGCCCGCCGCGCAAGTACTACACGCTTACCGATATCGGGAGGCAATTCCTTAGCGAGCTGGATGCAACATGGCAGGATATTTTGCATTCAACCTCGCAAATAATAAGCTCAGTAAGACCCGGCTCTTCAGCTGCAAATGCCGCCGCAAATTTTTACCCTGAAACTTACAGCCCTAAAGCCACCGATTCAGAAACAGAATAACCGAAACCGTTTACAACGGCTGAAAACAATCAGAAACAAAAGAAATCAGGTTTAAACACTGTTTAAGAAATCAGAAAATGAAAAAGACAATCAGTATTACGATAAGCGGTTTAATATTCAGCATAGAGGAAGACGGCTATGAACGCCTGAAGGCATGGCTTGATGCCATTCACCTTTACTTCGCCCGCTACGAAGACAGCCGCGAAATTATTAACGACATTGAAAACCGTGTTGCAGAACGTTTCGCAACCAAAACAGGCCCTGAGCGCCAGGCAGTAACCCTGCCCGATGTGGAAGAGCTTATAGCCGCCATGGGCACCCCAGCCGATTTCGAGGCCATGGAAGATGAAACCGCAGGCGCAGAAAGCAGCAGCTGGAACGGGGCAAACACCGGCACAAATACAAACCCGAGTCCCGGATCTGAATCTTCTGCTAATTCAGGCGCGCCAATACCTCCCCGCCGCCTTTACCGTGATGTTCGCCGTAAATTAGTGGGTGGTGTGGCTTCAGGCATAGCTGCCTATTTCGGTAGCGACCCGCTTTGGATTCGCCTCATATTTGTAACGGCATTCCTCGGCCTGCCTTTACACCTACCGGCCATTCCGGGCATGAGCCTGATTGCATACCTTGCGCTATGGATTTCGATGCCGCCAAGCCAAACAATAGGAGATAACCCTAAGGTACGCAGGCTGTTCCGCCATCCTGAATCTAAAGTATTAGGCGGCGTTGCAGGCGGAATTTCAGCCTATACCGGCCTTGATGTGGCCATTATCAGGTTGCTCTTCGTGGTGGCGCTCTTCGTATTCGGCACAGGCATATTACTCTATATTATATTGTGGCTAATTACCCCAATGGCAGAAAGCCTTACCGACCGCATGGAAATGGAAGGAAAGCCCATAACCATTGCCAATATAGAGGAAACCATTCGCAGCAGCCAGGGCGAAAAAGAAGGCATGCCTGAATCTGCGCTAACAAGGGTTATTTTATTCCCTTTCAGGGCATTGGCTGCCATTTTCAGCGCACTGGGCCCGGTTGCCATCTTCCTGCTGGAAGCAATTAGAATTTGTGCCGGGCTGTTTATGATGTTCATAGGCATTGTATTAATTGTCTGCCTCTTTATTGCCGCTGCCGCCCTGCTTGGCATACTTCATACCGACTCTGATAAAATCCAGTTCGGGGAAATTCCTCTGAGGCTCCTGGCCGATGACGTTCCAACATCAATGGTATTGAGCGGCTTCACAGGCATATTAATGCCGGTAATATTAATTCTGCTCCTGGGTACTGCCCTGCTTATTAAGCGCAGCTTCCTGAAGGCTTGGGTAATAGTACCTTTAATCAGCATTGGTATAATAAGCGCTGTAATATTTTCAGTGAGCGCTGTGCCTTACTTCAGCAATTTCCGCACTACAGGCAGCTTTACTGTAGACCGCCAATACCCGGTAAAAACCCAAAAAACGCTCATAGATGTGCACTTCTCAGACTACGACAGCACCGATGGCTGGTATGAGGAACCAAGGCTTGAAATTAAGCAGTCTATAGACGACAGCATTCATATTGAAATGAATTACAGTGCCGACGGAAAAACCCGCAGGCAGGGTGAAATATCTGCCAAAGGAATTCGTTACGGCATAAATCATACTGATTCTGCCTTTATCTTCGATACCCATTTCCGCCTGGCCAACAACATTCCCTTCCGTGATCAAAGATTGCACATGGTAATGTACATACCCGAAGGAGCTGAATTTATAATGTCGAAAGATCTTGGAAGAATACTTGAAAACACCGTTGACCCTGCAGGTTATGAATATAGCGATCTTGGTCAAAATGTTTGGGTATTCGCCGGTAATCAGCTTACCTGCCTCACCTGCACACATGAGCGGTACAATATGGAAGATGAAGGCGACGATGACGGAAGTCACAACGGCGACCACGAAGGTGAAGATTCTGAGCATAGCGAAACTGTAATTTCCGGCGACAGCGGCTCAGGTTCTGAAACCGTAAAAACTTCTTCGCATATCGATGCAAAAGGCGGTCTGCACATGAACGTGGATGTTACCGATGACAGCGGCAAAAAAGAGCATGTAAACATCTCTATTTCCGCCGACGGCCTGGAAGTTAAAACCTCAGAAAAAGGGGATAAAAACGGCAAAAAAGTAGTAAAGAACTTCCGCCTCCCCATACATTCATCAAGGTCTGCACATAAAAAGCCGGTTGCTCCTGAAGCTCCCAAATCACCGGCCGCTAAGCCTGCTCCTGCCGATACCACCTCAAGGGCTATACCGATACACGGACATTATATATACGGTCCTGATGCTGTAACAGCAGATGCCTGCACGAAAAAACCGGGCACTGTAATAAAAGGAGGTAATAACGCCTCTGTATTATTAACAAACCCCGGGCTTGCCTGAAGCGAATCCAAACAATAAAGAATTACCCGGGGCGGCTCTGTTGCCCCGGTATTACAAATAAACCACCCTGATTCTTACAATATATAAATACTGACATCTGCCATGAAAACCACATCTAAAATTGCCTTTGCATTATTGCTTGCCGCTGTTTGTGTGCTTACCTTACAGGTAAACCTGAATGCCGGGCCTATGAAATCAGTAAAAAGTAAAATAAGGCAGCATGCTGCAAGCATTAAGCAGGGTCGCATAAAAAACGCCCGCAAGCACAATGTTCTTTGGCCAGGCAGTGTAGGCCCTGCATCTTTACCCGGTGTTGAGAATGCAAACCTGCAAAGCAATTAAGCTCAAAGCCATATTAAGGCTGCTTACTTTTTGCTGAACATTCCGCATGGATTGTATTACTCAGAAATGGCTGATGCATATCCTGTTTGCTGCTACAAATACCGGAATAATTATACACAGCATGCCGAAAATAATTGCCTGTTTATTCAGGCGTTAAAATTGTGTAAATTGCATCGCATTTAATGCCCTTGCCTGTATGCACACCGAAGCGCTGAAAGAACTGCTTTTTAAACTGGCCGACGACCATTTAGTACTCGGCCACCGGAACTCTGAATGGACAGGTATAGGTCCGCTTTTAGAGGAAGATATTGCCTTTGCCAGCATGGCGCAGGATAAAGTGGGCCAAAGCCGCGTTTTCTACAACATGCTCACCGAGCTTGGAGAAACCGATGCCGACACCCTTGCATTTATGCGCAGCGCCGATAAAATGCGCTGCTGCCAATTTACTGAGCTGCCAATCGGCGAATATGATTTCAGCACAGTTCGCCATTTTCTCTTCGACCATGCCGACCTGTTGCGCATGGAAATGCTGCGCGAATGCAGCTATACTCCTTTAGCCTTGGCTGCCCGAAAAATGTACGGCGAAATTCGCTACCACGTAATGCATGCCGATACATGGATGAAGCAATTGGGCAATGCCGATGCCGAAACCATTACACGCATGCAGGCAGCGCTTGATTACGCCTGGCCTTATGCCTTGGGCATGTTTGAATCTTCGGAATACGAGGACGAGCTTAAAGCTGAAGGAATTTTTGAAGGGGAATCTGTATTGCAAACCAAATGGATGGCATCGGTAATGAAAACGCTTGCTGCTACCCGATTAACTGTTCCGACAGGTCCCCCCCCCGTGTACGGTGGCAGAAAGGGAATTCATACAGAATACCTGTTGCAGCTTGTTGATGAAATGGGCGAAGTTTTCCGCCTTGACCCTTCAGCAGAATGGTAAGTAAAAGCGATACTAATGTACCTGGCCTGAATACAGGGCAATTGCCTGTTGATGTAGCTGAAAGCAGCCTGATATCTCGTGCATTACCTGCAAAAGATGAAATTATGGAATGGCTGCATGCTGTAAAAGACCCGGAGATCCCGGTTTTGTCTTTGGTTGACCTTGGGGTTATTACCGATATCCGTATTTCTGAATCAGGTCGTGTTGAAGTGGAAATGACCCCTACTTTCAGCGGCTGCCCGGCCATGGACGTAATGCGGCAGGGTGTTGAACAGGAACTGTCAGCGCATGGCATTGCAGACTACAAAGTAAATATCAGCTTCGAAAAACCTTGGAGCAGCGATAAAATAACAGCCCGGGGCCGCGAGGCCCTGAAACGTTTCGGGCTGGCCCCTCCGGCCTATACCCATGGCCAAACTGATATAGACTTGATTGAACAAGCTATTTGCCCGCGCTGCAACAGCCACGATACCCTGATTAAAAGCATTTTTGGCCCGGCTTTGTGCAGATCATTGCATTATTGCAATACATGCAAACAAGGCTTTGAGCAATTTAAGCCTATCTGATATTTTCATTTTCGACTGAGGCCGATTTTTTTTGTATAATTGCCTCAGGTCTGTTCAATGGCTTATGTTGAGCAGACTTGTTGCAGACACTTTAACCAAGAGTCTTTATATTATTAAAAGCCCCGTCAAAAAAAAAACATTATTATTTATGAATAAAGCAGGCAGAATAACCTTATTTATTGCAACGGCTTTTATTTGTATGTACTGTGCACCAAAAAAAAGTGCAGAAACAGCAAGTACATCTGAAATAGCCAAAGTATCATCGCATACCGATACCCTTGTTTCCAAAGTTGACACTGCATGGGCGCAAATGATGAAAGATGATGATGCACGCCTGGATGCCATGCAGCGAATTACTGTAGAAATAAAAACGCTGGAAAAATACGATGAAGCCAAAGTTGCTGAAATGCAAAAACAGATTGCTGAATTAAAGGCTATACGTTATAACCAGGCAAGCATGGCCGACAGTAAATCTATAGACAACTACGATGCGCAGACAGATTCAGTGTGGGCGCGTGAGCAACGCCTAATGAATGCGCACCCCCGAATCAGGCAATATATGCTGGTGAACCAGCTCACAGATGAAATAAATAATGAAATAGCCCGCATTATTGCATTCAGGCTCAGGTACGATGAAAATGCAGACAGCCTGAATGCATACCTGAAGCAGCATGAAAGCACACTTTCACAGGCCGGTGAAAAATATTCCAAATTAAAACCCATGCCTGTTTTCAGGTTGCCTGAACCTGCCAAACAGTAAAATTGTGCAATTGCATAACATACAAAATTCAGAAAATCAATGGATTATAAAGGGCCGGGAAATGCAGATTCCGGCCCTTTTTTGGGCTTGCTGAAAATTAAATTCTTAGAAAGGTAATTTTTTTTCAGGGGTCTTTTTGATATGTAATTAAGAACACCTACTTTTGCATCTCCATTAACGGAAAGGCGCTCCAAAAGGGCAAAAATTCGGGTTAGTGCCACTACGGGGAGATTCCAGAGCGGCCAAATGGAACAGACTGTAAATCTGTCGGTAACACCTTCGCAGGTTCGAATCCTGCTCTCCCCACAAACGTTTCAGGCCCGCTGCAAAGCGGGCCGCTGAAACAAACCAAATATCAATACCAACACGCGGGAGTAGCTCAGTTGGTAGAGCGGCAGCCTTCCAAGCTGCAGGTCGCGGGTTCGAACCTCGTCTCCCGCTCACCGAGTGCTAAGTGCGAAGTTCTAAGTGCTGAGTGTGCTTCGAAGGAGACTCTGCACTAAGCACTCCGCACTGAGCACTAAGTAGGCCGTTGTAGCTCAGTGGTAGAGCACCTCCTTGGTAAGGAGGAGGTCGTGAGTTCAATCCTCATCAACGGCTCTGTCCCTAGGGGAACTAATGATCCCGATGATAACGTTCATCAGATCGACCTTTGAAA
>JAZKBN010000016.1:117484-150153 GCA_040388605.1 Bacteroidota bacterium
AGCCGACGTAGCTCAGGGGTAGAGTACGTCCTTGGTAAGGACGGGGTCGTGGGTTCAATTCCCATCGTTGGCTCATACGAGTGCTGCCCCGGTCGTTATGGCCGTGGCTTACAATAATTTAATTTCAAAAACCAAAAACAGAGGAAATATCCAAAATGGCTAAAGCACAGTTTGACCGCTCCAAACCTCACGTAAACATAGGTACCATCGGTCACGTTGACCACGGCAAAACCACTCTAACGGCTGCGATTACAAAGGTGCTTGCCGGACAGGGTTTAGCTGAAATGCGCGATTTCTCTTCAATTGACAACGCTCCTGAAGAAAAAGAACGCGGTATTACAATTAACACCGCTCACGTAGA
Organism: Bacteroidota bacterium; assembly: GCA_040388605.1. GTDB lineage: Bacteria > Bacteroidota > Bacteroidia > Cytophagales > Flexibacteraceae > JAZKBN01. The sequence goes on from JAZKBN010000016.1 coordinate 117,846, forward strand.
ATACTCTACCAAAGCCCGTCACTACGCTCACGTTGACTGCCCGGGTCACGCTGACTACGTTAAGAACATGGTTACAGGTGCTGCCCAGATGGACGGCGCTATCCTTGTGGTTGCTGCAACCGACGGACCAATGCCACAAACCCGCGAACACATACTTCTGGCCCGCCAGGTAGGTGTGCCTGAGCTGGTTGTGTTCATGAACAAAGTCGACATGGTTGACGATCCTGAACTTCTTGAACTTGTTGAAATGGAAATTCGCGAGCTTCTCAGCTTCTACGATTTCCGTGGCGATGATATCCCCGTTATTCAAGGCTCTGCCCTTGGCGGCCTGAACGGCGACCCGAAATGGGTTCCAACCATTCAAGCCCTTATGGATGCTGTTGACAGCTGGATTCCAATTCCTAAGCGTCTTACTGAGCTTCCTTTCCTAATGCCTGTTGAAGACGTGTTCTCAATCACCGGCCGTGGTACAGTTGCTACCGGTCGTATCGAGCGCGGTATCATCAACTCCGGCGAGCCTGTTGAAATACTCGGCATGGGTGCTGAAAACCTTAAGTCAGTGGTTACAGGTGTGGAAATGTTCCGCAAAATACTTGACCGTGGCGAAGCAGGTGACAACGTAGGTCTGTTGCTCCGTGGTATTGAAAAAGAAGCCATCCGTCGTGGTATGGTTATTTGCAAGCCGGGTTCAATTACTCCTCACACTGAATTCAAAGCTGAAGTTTACGTACTCAGCAAAGAAGAAGGTGGTCGTCACACTCCTTTCTTCAACAAATACCGTCCCCAGTTCTACCTGCGTACAACTGACGTTACCGGCGAAATCAGCCTTCCTGCTGACATCGAAATGGTAATGCCCGGCGATAACGTTACCATCACTGTTAAGCTTATCAACAGCGTGGCAATGGACAAAGGTCTTCGTTTCGCTATCCGCGAAGGTGGCCGTACTGTTGGTGCAGGTCAGGTAACTGAAATCCTCGTTTGATTTTAAACCGAAGGCCCCAAGCCCGAGGTAATCAATATAATAAAAGCCGTTTTGCGAGAGCAGAACGGCTTTTATATTTTCATGAAATAGGCTCACTCCTGCTCATGATTTTACTTTCCTGCTGTCGTTGAAATATCTGAAAGTTAAACTGAGCTTTTCCTGATTTTTATAAGCCTAATTGAACTTATAGACTTTTCCAAAGCAGGAATTTTATAGGCGGGGGCATATATAAACCGACAACTGCTACCTGTCACAAATATCCTTAAAAGCACAGTACAGGCATTTTTCAACTACGGGTGTTTGCGAAAATGGTATTTCACTGTTGAACAGTTCCTCAAGGGTTGTGCGCACACCGGCCTCAAAATCAGGTAGAATACCCGTTACATCTTCAATTGAAATTGCAGATTTCCCGCTGCCCTGCGCTATGCGGGTACCGGTTTCATAATTATAGTCCTGCCCGAAAAGCTCGGTCATTTTAATAAGCCCGGCTGTTACCTTATCGCCACGTTTGGGCGAGGTATATGCATACAGCATGGCATAAAACAAGACCTGGAACACCGCTTTGGGTCGCTTGTCAGATTCCCTGTCGAAAAGGTCATCCAGGGCTTTGAACTGCTGCATATCGCCCCCGGTTTTATAATCGAGTACGCGTATGGTGTTGGTTTCTGCTTTTCGGTCTATACGGTCAATAATGCCGTTCAGGTTAATTTTTTGCGGCAGACCTGCAATATTCAGCGGGAATTGGTATTTGTAATCTTTCCCGCTTTCAAGGCCAAGCACCTCGAAGGGCGCATAAGCTTTATCGAGTTCAAGAATGCGATTTACGTACTTGGTTATTATTTCACGTACAATAACGTTGCGCCCGTTGAGTTCAAAAATATCAGGGCCGGTTGCCGAGTATTTTACGCTGAAGCTCTCGCTCACTATATCAGCTGCTTTAGCCATAAGGCTGACAAAATCGGCAGCCTCCACAAGGTTTGATTTTTTTGATTCCTGCAGGCTGTCATAAAGCTTTTCCATAGCCTTATGCAGCACATTCCCGAAATCAGATGCGCTCATTTCCTCGGCAATATCCTCTGAGCTGCTTAAGCGGGCTACATGGGCAAAATAAAAGCGAAGTGTGCAATCTATATAAGCATTCAATGCCGATGGCTTAAGGCTTGCCTGCACTTCACTTTCGTTTCCGGGTACCAGGTATTTATTCAGCAAAGCCATAATTTCAGGTGTCTTTGCAACTGAAATCGGGTTACTTACATCGGGCTTAACCTCGTTAAGCAGGGTTTGGTTAATTATTTTAAGATTGCTTTCATATTTAAGCTGCAAAGCAAATCGGCTTATTTGGCCGTTTGCCTGGCCTTCATTAACGGCATTATAAATAAGATAAACCTTTTTAGCCCTGTGCAGCAGGCGCTTGAATACGTATGCATACATTGCATCGCTTTCAATAAAAGTATCGAGCCCGAAGCCTTTACGCAGGCTGAAAGGTATTAATGAATTGGCCGGCGCCGTCGGCGGAAAATTATCTTCGTTGGCCGACAGTATAATGATGTTGTCGAAATCAAGATTACGGCTTTCAAGCAGACCCATCAGGTGAAGGCCTTCCTGCCCATCGTCAGTAAATGGAAGCTTGGCCGAAGCGAGAATTTGCCGGTAAATGAGCCAGAAATCATTGATCTCCATTTGGGCGCCCAATTGCGTAAAAACATCGTTAATACGCATGAGGGCCACATATACCTGGTAAAAATACTCTTCTTCTATGGTGAACTTTTCATAGTCGTCAAGGTTCAGGCTTACACCCGGGTTTTGCCGCTGCTTAATAATTTTCTGCTCTTCCCTGATGTAGCCGAGCAGAACCATGATGATATTGGAAAGATAATCGAAAACACCGTTTACCTTATCTACCCTTTGGAAAATATGGCGGTAAACAGGGTTTTCGCCAATGAAATTATCAAGGCTTACAAGAATCCTGTTGGTGCTTTCAATATCACGGATGTTGGTAATTACATTGCCAATATCACTATACAGTACATACGGGTGCCTCAGGATACCCAGCACATGCCTGTGGTTAAAGTATGTTCTGCTGCCGTCCTTTGATGCGCTTGCACTAAGCTGAAGGTTAATAATGTGCTCAAGCAGGGTAAAAACAGGGGTAGTGCTCAAGGGGTAACCCATTGTTACATTCACCTTTTCTGCCTTTTGCGGCAAGGCATGCAGCATAGGAAAAAGCATTTCCTGCTTGGGCATGATAACAGCAGTACGGCCTGTTCCGCTTCCCGTAATCAATTGCTCAAGCAGCTGCCCGGCCACACGCGCCTGCCCTACGTCAAGCGAAGCCCCAATCATGAAAACCTCAGGATTGGCCTGCTCAATCAGCCGTGGCATTTCCTTTGGGAAAGTTGTACCTAAAACGGGGTGGCTTCGGTATTTGCGCAGGAAATACCCGGCTTCTTCGCCGGAATTGTCCATATAATGGGCATCGATGTCCCAAAATATCCTGGCTTTACCGGCTTCAACCCAGTGCGAGAAAACAGTAATTTCGCATCGGCTAAGGTTATTAAACCCGGCAAAAATCACCATTTTATCTGTCGGCAATAAGCCTGCCGATACTTTCTCTGCAGCTTCCCTGAACTGCATGCCTTTCCAGGCTTTTCCTTCAGCTTTAAGCTCGCCTTTTAGGGAGCTGTAAAGCTTTGGCAGGCGGGTCCAGAGATTGAGAAACCTGTCTTTTTGATCGCTGTTCTTATTTTCCGCAAAAGATTTCCTGAACAGGCGAATGGCTTCTAACTGCTCTTCGGTCAGGAAATCGCTGAATGTGGCATCCAGTTCTCGTTGATCGAGCAGGTCGGTAAAAAGCTTATGGGTATCAACCATGGCCATATCAATTTCATCGAAATCATGGATGAGGAGCTCGGCCCAAAACCAAAAAGAAGCAGGGTTTTGCTCACCGGGCGCAATTTTATCGTAGCTCTGCATGAGCCTGAATATGTAATCGCTGTCGTGTGTAAAGTTTTCAAGTCCGCTGAGCTCTGCCATAAAAACCTCCAGCGATTGAATTTTAGGCATCCAAACAGGCTTATCGAGCACTCGGCCAAGACTTTTTCGGAAAAAATTACCGGATCTTACGTTCGGAAAAACAATTCTTAAACCGGAAATATCCTGCTTATACTCCCTGAATAAATCGCCTGCAAGCTGATCAAGAAAATCCATACCTATTAATACCTTTAATTGGTGCAATTAATACAGCCGGGGAAAGTACAATTACCCTGCCCTTGCGGCGAAAAATTAAAGCCGCACACCTATCACCGACACATCATCGGTTTGCGGCGCATTACCCTTCCAGGCAAAGAATTCGTTTTCAAGCATCACCCGCTGATCGAGGCACTTTTCAGGGCTGATTTTCTCAAGCACCATGCGGAGGTTCTTGGTCATGAACTTCTTCAGGTAAGTACCGCCAAACTGGTCGGCAAATCCATCGGAGCTCATGTAAATCATATCTCCTTCAGCATAGTTAATTGTATGCGAAGTAAAGGCTTTTTCATCGAGCGGCGGGCTGCCTATTGAGAATTTATCGCCTTTAATCTGCTCAATGGCGCCTGCATGCACACGGTAAAGCAGGCTGTGCGCTCCGCAGAACTTAAGTGTTTTCTCAAAGGGGTTTATGCTGATAACGGCTATATCCATTTCACCGCCGGCATCAGGGTCAGATGTTTGGGTGCGCAGCGATGCGTAAACCTTTTTGTCGAGATCTGTTACAATTTCAACGGGGTCGGTAATATGGCCTTCAATTACAATTTCGTTCATAAGGGCTATGCCCATTACGGTCATAAATGCGCCCGGAACACCGTGACCCACACAATCACCTAAAGCAAGCACAATATTATCAGGGCTTATCTGGGTACACCAGTAAAAATCCCCGCTTACAATATCGCGGGGCTGATAGAACACAAAATGATCGCGGAAATAAGCCGGCATACGTTCTGCAGCGGGGAGCATAGCCGTTTGAATGCGCCTTGCGTATGTTATGCTGTCGGTAATTTCCTTGTTTTTTTGCTGTACCAGTTCAATCTGTCGATTAATGAGCCGGTTTTTTTCTTCCAAATCATCTCTCTGCCTGAGAATTTCTTCCTGCTTATCTTCCAAATCCTGGTTGGCTATGCGCTGCAGGCGAATGCTGTTGAGCATAACCAATACAATGATTGTAATCAGGCTGAATACCGAAAGCAGCATGGTATTCCACAGGTTGGCCGATTCGTTTTGGGCTTCCTGGTGCTTAATTTTAAGCTTTTGGAGGTCGGTATCTTTTTTAAGCAGCTTAATGTAGGTTGCCTGTTGCTCCAGTTCCCGCTTTTTCTCAATATCCGATAGTATTGCTGAACTCTTTTGCCGGTCTGAATTACCGTTCAGGCTCTCGTATTCTTTCAGGCTTGAAAGCGCATCCGGGTAATTACCCAGCTTTTCCTGCAAATCGGCAACAAGCAGGTAAGCTGAGCGCAGCACATCTTTTGCACCCACTTCTATCGACATGTCGCGGCATTCTTCGGCATACACCAAGGCAATTACCCTGTTACCCATTATACCGTAAACTTCGCCCAGGCTTAATAAAGATGTACATATTCCACGCCTGTCGCCTATGCTTTTCTTTATTTTAATTGATTCGGTAAAATAGTTGAGGGCTGTTGCCAGGGGCCCTGTATGCTTATACAAATCACCTATATTATGCCTGATTGTAGCTTCTGAAAACTTATTGCCTGTTTTCTTTGAAAGCTCTAAGGCCTGTATGTAATAAACCAGGGCTTTAGGAAAATTCTCAAGGCTGGCATAGGCCAGGCCAAGGCTCATAAGAACGCCTGCTGTACCTTCTTCATCGCCCAAGCCCTTTACAATAGGCAGGGCAAGGTTATAATACATCATGGCCTTATCCGGCACATTAAGCTGCTCATGCAGGTTACCCAGCGTTTGGTAAGTGGTCCAAAGGCCGGCCTGGTCTTTAATCTTGTTGCGAATAGCGCCGCTGCGCTCAAAATAATCAAGTGCCGTTACATTGTTCCCCTTTGAAAAATGAACAAGGCCAATATTGTGTAATGCATTGGCAATGCCTTTTAAATCATTCCGCTTTTCCCTTATTTCAAGCGACTTGTTGTAATAAAACAGGGCAGAATCATATACGCTCTGCTTAAAAAACATAATGCCTATTATCAGGTAGGCTTTATCCTGGCCTTTTAAATAACCGTCTTCTATACTCAGCCTGAGCGCTTCGCGACACAGATTTTGAGCTTTTAAAGGGTCGTTGTCCCTGATGCCAAAAGCCAGTTCATTAAGCTTGTTAATATAGGTTGTATCACCTTTTCCGTTTTCATCGAAGGCATACGCTTTGTTCGCAGGCAGGCATATTATGAGAAGCAGTAAAACACCCAGATGGCGCAAATTCAACCGGTTTTTGCCAAAACCGTTAAGCCACACCCAAAACGGAGCGGCCTTACCGGTTTTAAGGCCGGTAAGGTTTTTAATGATGTTAAATTCTGCTGGTTGCGAAAGGCTCAGGATATAAAAATTAAATGGTTGTTTAGTATGTTGATATGGCGTCTCCGAGGTCTGAAACTTTTAAACCGGGCATGCCGGCTTCTATAATGCTTTGCGCAGCAGCAGACCGGTAGCCTGCGGCGCAATGTACAATAATGGGTTTATCGGTTGGTATTTCGGCCAACCTTTCCCGCAATTCAGGTAAAGGTATTGATATTGCCCCTGTGAAAATCCGACGGGTTTTTACTTCACCATGATTTCTTACATCCAAGATGGTATAAGCGCCCGGCTCAGCGTCAAATGCAGCTTTATCAAAAGCATTTGAACTTTCCGAAACTGCATTCAGGGGATACATTAACGCACCTGCAATATTAGATTCGTAGCCTATTTTTGCCGCTTTCAAAATGAGTTTTTCCTGCGTTTCAGCATCGCTGCTGATTAGGTAGAATTTTTCCTCAGGCCCTATTACTGAGCCCAGCCAGGTTTCAAACTTTCCACCGTCCTGCAAATTAATACTTCCCGGCAAATGTTTTGCTTTAAATGCAGCCTGGGGCCTTGAATCTATAACTAAAGCATCTGCGGGGGGCACAAAACCATGCGGCATGCGCGGAACTGCAGCAATTGAAGCATTAAAATCAGGGGCTCCCTGCCTGTTAACCCTTACATTATACCCAAAGTATTTCGGTACAAAGGGCTGGTCTTCCAAGAGCACATCCACAAAAGCTTCTTTGCTTAAGGGTTGCAGGGCATAATTACCTTTAAGTTCCTTACCTATTGTGCTGCTGAGTTCGGGGCCCATACTTTTACCGCATAAGCTGCCGGGGCCGTGCGCAGGCCATACTTCAGTATCGGGGTTAAGGAGCATAAGCACGCGACGCGTGCTGTCGTACATTTGGGCGGCCAGCTCTTCTTTTTTCGCTACAATGTTTCCTTCAGACTCGCGCAAATCAGGGCGGCCTACATCGCCTACAAACAGGGTATCGCCGGTGAAAACGCTGTCTTCATTCCCCATTTCATCAATCAGTAAAATACTGATACTGTCGGGGCTGTGGCCCGGGGTATTCAGGGCTTTCAGGGTAATTTTTCCAATTCTTACAGTATCCCCGTTGTCGAAGGTACGATGCGGATATTGAGCGCCTAAAAGTTCGCTGACGTAAATATGAGCCCCGGTAAGCTTGCTTAGTTCCAGGTGGCTGCTTACAAAATCGGCATGCGGATGCGTTTCAAACACAGCAACTATGGCAGCGCCTGCATCGGCAGCCTCGCGTAAATACGTATGCGGATCGCGGGCCGGGTCAATAACAGCGGCTTCACCTTCGCTTATAACAAGGTAAGAAGCATGTGCCAGCCCCTTATCGTAGTATTGTTGAATTGTCATTATTGGAATACAAGCGTAATACCCTTATTGTTTCAGGCTGTAATATAAAGCCCTTTAAAGCCCGGATAGTCTATAATTATTGTGCTGCAAATATACAACCGCGGGCGTAAACATTGAATTTTCGGCATTTTAAAATACTTTTGCTGAAATACGCAACAATTAACCACTCTTTAACCGGCAGCCTTGAACGATAGTCTTGTAATAATACCCACTTACAACGAGATAGAAAATATTGAGGCCATTATAAGGAAAGTATTTTCTTTGCCCAAGTCTTTCGACCTGCTTATTATTGACGACGGCTCGCCCGACGGAACCGGCAACGCGGTCAAACGGCTGCAAAGTGAGTTTCCCGGCCAATTGCTGCTGGAAGAACGCTCCGGTAAGCTTGGCCTTGGAACAGCTTACATTCACGGCTTTAAATACGCTTTGCAAAGGGGGTACGGTTACATTTTTGAAATGGATGCCGATTTCAGCCATAGCCCAGATGATTTGGTAAGGCTTTATTCTGCCTGTGCCAATGAAGGGAACGATATGGCGATTGGCAGCCGATATATCACAGGTGTTAACGTAGTTAACTGGCCTATGAGCCGCGTGCTGATGAGCTACTTTGCAGGCATTTATGTGCGCATTGTCACCGGCATGCCTGTTATGGACCCTACAGCAGGCTTTAAATGCTATACCGCAAGAGTATTACGCACCATTCCGCTCGATAAAATAAAATTTGTGGGTTATGCCTTCCAGATAGAAATGAAATTCACTGCCTGGAAATTCGGCTTTAAGATTAAAGAAGTGCCCATCATTTTTACCGACAGAACCAAGGGCCAAAGTAAAATGTCGACCAAAATTTTTAAAGAGGCTATTTTCGGCGTTATTCGTATGAAAATCAACGGATTCTTTCGCACTTATCGTATCTCAGGTAACTGATACAATAATTTATTACAAGCGAAAAACAAACAAAATACACATGACTTACAACCAGGCTATAGATTTTATGTATGCCGCCCTGCCAATGTTCCACAGGGAAGGCAAGCCTGCATTTAAAAAAGGCCTTGGAAATACTGAAGCGCTATGTGCGGCCTTGGGCAATCCTGAAAAAAGCCTGAAGTGCGTGCATATTGCCGGCACCAACGGAAAAGGAAGCACTGCGCACAGCATTGCAGCCGTTTTACAGCAGGCAGGCTATAAAACCGGGCTCTATACCAGCCCGCACCTGAAAAGCTTTACTGAAAGAATCAGGGTAGACGGCAAGCCGATTGATGAAGATACTGTAACCATTTTCATTGAAGATAACATGGAGCTTTTGGAAACCGTAAAGCCCAGCTTCTTTGAAATGACCGTTGCCCTTGCTTTTGATTATTTCGCAAGCCAGGAAGTTGATATCGCCATAATTGAAACCGGGCTCGGCGGGCGTTTCGATTCAACAAATGTTATTACCCCGCTTGTATCTGTTATTACCAATATCAGCTACGACCACATGGATATGCTGGGCAATACCCTTGAGGAAATTGCCTTTGAAAAAGCCGGAATCATAAAACCCGGTGTTCCTGTGGTGCTCAGCGAAATTCAGCCCGATACGCTGCCTGTTTTTCTAAAAAAAACAATTGAAACAGCCAGCCCTTTAATTCTTGCAGAAGTAAACTGGCTCATCCTGAATGCCACTACCGACCATGGCGTACGGTATGTTGATGTTTACAGGGCCATGAATCCAAGCATGCTGCGTGTGCGTTGTCAGCTTGCGGGCAGCTACCAAACCAAGAACCTGCCCGGAATTCTGCAAACCCTGGCCGAGTTAAAAAAGTACGGTTTTAAGATAACAAAGAAGGCCGTTAGGTCCGGTTTGGCGAATGTAAGCACTTTAACCGGCCTTAAAGGGCGCTGGCAGGTAATCGGCCACCATCCGCTTATAATTTGCGATACTGCCCATAACGAAGCCGGTATTGCCGAGGTTACCAAGCAGCTGGCGCGCTTACGTTATAACAGGCTGCACATGGTTTTCGGTACTGTTAAAGATAAAGACCCTGTAAAAGTACTCAGAAAGCTGCCGCGTAATGCCCAATATTACTTTTGCAAACCTGATATTCCCCGCGGATTGGATGAGGAAAGCCTGAAATTTACTGCATCGGGCCTTGGCCTTATGGGAGAAACATGGCCTTCTGTTGCAGAAGCAATTGTTGCAGCTAAAAAACAAGCCGGGAAAGACGATATCATTTTCATAGGCGGCAGTAATTTTGTTGTTGCCGAAGCTGATATTTAGGCAATATTTACAATCAAATTATCATTTTTCGGGTAATATTGCATATTATTGCCCGGCATATTTTAAACATGCCCTGTTCCTTTTAAGGTGGAAGACCACGAAATCCTGGAGAAATTTGCCGCGGAAGATACGCGCAATTATGCCTTTAACATGCTGGTACGCAAGTACAGGCAGCGGGTGTATTGGCATATCCGAAAAATGGTTATTGACCATGACGACTCCAATGACCTTACGCAGGATGTGTTCATTAAAGTTTGGAACAACCTGGGAAACTTCCGTTCAGATTCGCAGCTTTTTACCTGGATATACAGAATTGCCACCAACGAATGCCTTACTTTCCTGAACAGGAAGCGCAGGAAATTTTTTATTCCGATGCACGATGTGGAAGCTGAGCTTAGCGACAAGCTGGGCAGCAGCGACCAGATTTCAGGAGACGACATTCAACTAAAGCTTCAAAAGGCTATACTAAAACTTCCTGAAAAACAACGCCTTGTGTTCAACATGAAGTACTTCGATGACCTGAAGTATGAAGACATGAGCGAGATTTTAGGTACCAGCGTAGGCGCATTAAAGGCAAGCTACCACCTTGCCGTTAAAAAAATTGAGGCTTATATGACCGGTACTTAAAGCTATTTAAACCTTTTGATTAAACCTTACCGGCTTAAACAAGTCATATACGCGAAGGAAGTAAAATGACATTATGAAAGCGTTCAGCTTAAATGAATATAAGAACGGGCAATTAAAAGCAGGCTTGCAGAATTCCGATAATTTTGCACCCTTGCCTTTGCCCATGCAGGTACCTGAAAAGTACTTCGATTCGCTTGAATCTGAAATACTTAAAAAAACTGTGGAAGCTAATGCAATGCCGGGCTTTAACCCTGCTTTGCTGCCCCAAAGCCTGCCTTTTACAGTGCCCGCCGATTATTTCAGCAGGCTTGAAAGCGAAGTTTTGAAAAAAACGAGCGAGGCAATTGAACCTGCCCTGTCGCTGAAGGCCGAAAATATTTTCACCGTGCCTGAAGGTTATTGGGACCATCTGTTGCTCCGCATTATGGAACGCATCAGGAAGCCCGAAACTGCATGGGGAAGAGCCCTGAGATTCCTGAATGCACCCTTGCCTAAATATTCTTTTGCCGGGGGACTTGCGCTGTCGGTTGCTGTTTTTGTTTACATGCTGGCGCCTGTAAGCACTGCAGATAATTTGAATGATGTATCTGATAAAGATATAGTTGCCTATCTTGAACAAAACATGAATGCCGATATTACCGATGAAATTTCTGCGGTTGCGGCACAAAGCCCGAATACTAAATCATTGAGCTGGCAAAGCCAATTAAAAGGAAAACTGTCAGACAAAAAAGCTGATATTGAAGCTGAACTTACTGAATAAACCGGAAATGGAAATAGCGGAAATTATTGTAAAAGCAAAAGTGAAACCTGCTTTTTCAACATCTTACATATCTAAAAAACTCAATCTCTTTAAACCGGTGCCTGTAATTTGCCTTACAGCATGCCTGTTTCTTGCAAGCCCATCGGTTTCTGCCCAGGCTACAACCCCGGGAGAGGAAAAAATAGAATCGGCCAAGGTGGCTATGCTTACCACCAGGCTAAACCTGAATTCAAGCCAGGCTAAAGAATTTTGGCCTGTCTATAATGAATACAGTGGCCGTAAAAAGGAGCTTCGTAACAGTTACCGCAGCAGCCGCAAGCAGCTCGACGATAAAATTGCAGCAAATGCTATATCGGAAGATGATATTAAACGCAGGCTTCAGAATTTAATTGATCTTCGCCAGGAAACCTTGAACACTGATAAGCTTTACCAGCTCAGGTTCCAGAAAGTACTTACTTTCAAGCAAATAGCTATTATGAGCAGCACCGATCAGGAGTTCACCAAAATGCTCCTTCGCCAGCTCGACGATCAGAAAAAATAAGGGGACTTATGCCCTGCCCTGTTTTCTAATTTAATAAAAAGGGGCTGTTTCAACTTGTGAGACAGCCCCTTTTTATTGTTCCATTTTAAGAAATCGATAGTTTAAAAATCGATTGCTGCAAATAAATTCCCGGATCTTAGCTGATTATCAGCTCGCCCAGAGCTTCTTTTGTAAAGCCTTTTAGTTCTGCCTCCCGGCCTTCGTGAATTTTTTTCGGCCAAAACGGATCGGCTAAAATAGGCCTGCCTACACCTACAAGATCGAAATCTCCGCGGTCAAGGCGACGAAGCAGCTCATCTAAAGAACTCGGCTGGGAGCTTTCCCCGGCAAAAGAGCCAAAGAAATCCCCGGTCAGGCCAACAGAGCCTACAGTGATGGTGGCTTTGCCGCTTACTTTCTTTACCCAGCCGGCAAAATTGAGGTCAGAACCTTCAAACTCCGGTTCCCAAAAACGGCGTTGCGAGCAGTGAAAGATATCGACGCCGGCATCGGCCAACGGGTTGACCCAAGCTTCCAGTTCCTCCTGATTTTTGGCTTGCTGAAAGTTATAAGCAGCAGGCTTAAATTGTGATATGCGAATGATAAGGGCAAAATCATCTCCAACCTTTTTGCGCACTTCTTTAATCACCTCAATGGCAAAGCGGCTGCGTTCAGGCAGCGTTTTCCCGCCGTATTGGTCTGTGCGAAGATTGGTGCCTTCCCAAAAGAACTGGTCAATCAGGTATCCGTGCGCTCCGTGTATCTCCACGCAGTCGAAACCCAATGACTTGGCATCGGCAGCAGCCTGTCCGAAAGCGGCAATGGTGTCGGCAATATCACTTTCAGTCATAGTATTGCCGTTGTTATGGCCGGGCCTGTTCAGGCCTGATGGTCCCTCAAACGGTGCCTTCGGCAACCAACCCGAGGCATGGTTATCCATAATACCCATGTGCCATATCTGCGGGCCCATTGCCCCGCCGTCGCTGTGTACGCCCTCAATCACTTTCTTCCAGCCCGCTAAAGACTCGGCCCCGTAAAAATGCGGAACATTCGGATCGGCAGATGAAGATGCGCGGTTGATGACCGTTCCCTCGGAAAGGATTAGCCCGGCTTCTCCCTCAGCCCTTTTGCGGTAATAGGCTGCTACGCCGGCGGTAGGTACGCCGTTTGGTGAAAAGGAACGCGTCATGGGTGCCATGACAATGCGATTTTTGAGATTTAATGATTTCAGGCTGAAGGGCCTGAAAAGGTTATTCGTATTCATTGAATGTGGTTTAAATTTTGTTTTCGATGATTTGGCCCAATGCAGCAAAGGCAGCCTCGTTGCGACGGTAGTATGTCCACTGCCCTATTCGCGTAGCTTCAACCAGCCCGACACGTTGAAGTATAGCCAGGTAATCAGATACGGTAGACTGCGTTAGACCACATTTCTGCTGTATTATTCCCACACAAACCCCGTTCTCATAACCATTATGTTGCTGTTCCGGAAAATGTTGCACCGGGTCTTTGAGCCAGTGCAGAATCTGTAGCCGGCTTTTATTAGAAAGGGCTTTAAAGATTTCTGAGTAATCCATAAACAAAGCATATCGTTAATTCCCGATATATCGATGTGTAATTAACGGAATGAATTGTGAAATTGTTTCGATTAAGGCCGAAACTTTAAAGTCCCCCGTTATCGGCAGGTAAAATCCGGTCTTATTGTATTAATTGTTTTGGCCTTGACAGAAATTACCCAGGCATTTTGTATCGGCTTCTAAACCACCAAACCCTGTAAATCAAAAACGCCCCGATTAAAACGGGGCGCTTTTCCAATTAACAGAATCCAATAAAATTGATGGTTATAGTTTCAGCGTGCTTTAAAAATTGCGGCCGCTGTTTCGGTTGCAATATTCCTCTTTAAGCTTAACAGCATCTTTGTGCCCTGCCTGCCCTGCCTGGGTAAAATCACGACAGGCGGCATTAAAGTTCCCGCTTTCATAATAGCTTCTGCCACGCATGTACAAGGCCTCAGAATTCGATTTATCGAGAGATATTACCTTTGTAAAGCTGTTTACTGCTAAGTTAAAATTCTGAGTTTCGTAACATGCCATACCTTCGTTAAAGAAATAGCGCGATTCTTTCGGGTAGGCTTGTGTTAAAGACCTGTAGATTGGGTAAGCCTCGCTGTAACGGCCTAATCTGCTAAGCATATTTGCAGTTCCAAAATCGGCAAATCGGTTTTGGGGGTTTAAGCTCAGCGCTGTTTTATAATCGGCCAGGGCTTCATCGTATTTTTCCATATTAGCCTTAGCTGTAGCACGATTGGTGTACCCGGTGTCAGATTTAGGGTTGGCCGCCAAAAACGCATCAAAATCTTTAACTGCCTTCCTGTATTTACCGCCCAGGTTCAATGCCGAACCCCGGAGGTTGTAAATAAAAGTGGCTTCAGGCTTCATTTTCAGGGCCTTGGTAAAATGCTTTACGGCATGCTTATAGTCGCCGGCATTGCTTTCACATTGGGCCATTTCGTACCATGCGGGCACATAAGATTTATTCAGGTCAATAGATTTTTCGTACAGCGCTATGGCTTCTTCCCAATGGCCGGCTGCCGCCTGGGCATAGGCTTTTGTGTAAAGCTGGTAGGCTTTGTTCTTTATTGCTGCAGCCTTCTTCTCTTCGGCCGATATTTTAGGCACTGTGCGCATTACCGGCTTGCGCGTTTCGGCTATAGCCGCCGCGGTTATGTAACCCGAATTTGCACTTTGCGCGAAAAGGGAAGGTATGCCGAGCAGCAATACTGCCAACATAGCAAGGGTTATTTTCCTGATTTTTTTGGTCATTGTTTCCATATTGTGCTCAGGGCACGTGCTGTATAATATATAACGCAGCTTTCGGCCTCAATAGTTAATACGCCCGGATTATTTTTTGTAACATTGCACAAGCGCTTTTTTGCCATAATATTTCTGCAAGGCACAACTAATGCCCCTTTCAGGCATTCTAAGCCTGCTTTTACTCCATAAATAAGCATTTTGAACTTCCCTCTTTTTGTTTCCAAACGCCTGCGGATGCGTAATGAAGGCGGCTTCAGCCCTACTGTTATCCGCATTTCAGTATGGAGCGTGGCCTTGGGAACAGCTGTGCTTATTATTGCATTCGCAGTTCTGCACGGTTTTAGGGATAATATCAGGGAAAAGCTGTTCAGCTTCGGGGCACACTTGCAGGTTACCAGATTTTCAGCTGCCGGCGAGCAGGACGATAACCCGGTATCTACCATGTCGGTAATTTACCGGGATACAAAGCGCTTTTCTGAAGTGGACCATGTACAGGCTGTATGCTATAAGCCGGCCCTGCTCAAAACCGGGCAGGAAGTCCAGGGTGTTGTGCTTAAAGGCGTAGGTCGTGATTTTGCAATAAGCAGGTTCCGGCAAAACATAGTATCAGGCAGGTTCATAAAATTTGGTACCGAAGCATCAACCGATGTGCTTATAAGCCGCCTGCAGGCCGACAAGCTCAACCTTGGCACAGGAAGCGAGTTTCCCGTGTTCTTCCTTCAAAATCCGCCGAGGGCTCGTAAGCTTAAAGTTTGCGGCATTTACGAAACCGGCCTCGAAGACTTTGATGAAAACATGCTCATTTGCGATATCAGGCAAATACGCGAGGTAAACAATTGGCCCGATACCTTGGCTAATGGTATCGAGGTATTCCTGAAAGATTTTAACCGGCTTGATGAAGGTTATGAACAGGTTTATAAAAACCTGGAATATGACCTCGGCACCCAAAAAATCACCGAAACGCATTTCCGAATTTTCGAATGGCTGAATATGATTGGCCGAAATGTTGAACTCTTGCTTGTGCTTATAACCCTTGTGAGCTGCTTTAATATGGTAAGCACACTGCTGATTATGATGCTTGAGCGCACCCGTATGATTGGGGTTCTTAAAGCCCTGGGGGCAGGGAACAGGCAAATTAAATGGGTTTTTATAATCAGCGGAATCAGTATTTGCCTGCGCGGGTTGGCAATTGGTAATGCCATTGGTCTTGGCTTTTGCGCTTTGCAATATTATTTCCGCCTCATTCCGCTCGACTCTGAAAACTATTATATGAGCTATGTGCCTATAGCCTGGCCCTGGGAAGCTTTCATTTTTCTGAATGTGCTAACGGTTTTACTTTGCGGCTTAGCGCTTCTCTTGCCTGCAATAGCTATAAGCGGTATGAAACCGGTTAAAGCCATTAAATTCGCTTAAAACAAATAAAGAAAGGTTATTAAACCTGCCTGAATACACCCCGGGCAGCAGGCTTATTGCCTGTATTGGCTTCTTTCAGGTAAAAGGGCTCTGAATAGGCTAAATCAGCAAAACGGCCTTGTGCATACATTACAGCAGCTAACCTGCCTGTTTGAAATGCCGATGGAAAAACAGTGTCGGTAATAACTGCATTAGTGAAATGCCCAAGTATTGCCCGGCACTTAGCAGACCCGTCGCCGATAAAAATGATTTTGTTATTTTCAAGGTAAGACGCAAAAAACTCGGGAGTAACAACTACTGCCTGCACCGGCATTACTTCTTCCGGAAAGCCGTTTTCTCCGGTTCTGTATAAGCCGCAATAAACTTCCATGCGCCGGGCATCAATCATGGGGCAAACCAAGGCATCCGGCCCGGCAAAGGGTAATGCTTCTGTTGCCAATGCCGCAAGCGTTGGTACAGATATCAAGGGAATATCATGACTGAAACAAATGCCTTTGGCTGTGCTGTACCCAATTCTCAAGCCTGTATAAGAACCCGGCCCTTCTGAAACAGCCACTGCAGAAAGCTCTGAATAGCTGATTCCTGCATTTTTCATGGCCTGCTCTGCTAAAATGGTTAAAGTGCGGGCATGGCTGTTACTTTGGTGAACCACTGCCAAAGAAATCATTTTATTGCCCGCGAATACTGCTGCTGATGAGGGCATGGCGCATGATTCAAGGCATAAGATGTATGGTTCAGGCATAAATTCTGTTTGGGAACTTTAATGGGTTAGAATAACAATTAGTTGCCGGCAGAAACCCGCACTGTAGCTCCTTCTCGGTTAACCTTTGAAACATAGGTTTCACTGCCTATTCCATCATCAAGAAAGGCAGCTTTCATGGCAATTGCTACCTTATTCGCCGTTTCTTCTCCGCGGCAAAGCGCAAATAAAGATGGTCCTGAGCCGGATATGCTTCCGCCCAAAGCGCCTGCCTGCATGGCTGCAGCTTTTACACGCCCAAAACCCGGAATCAGCATGGCGCGAACCGGTTCCACAATTTCATCATGAAGAGAGCGGCCTATTAAATCATAATCTTTCATCATAAGGCCTGCAATAAGACCGCCTACGTTGCCCCACTGCTTAATGCCCTGCTCCATGGTAATCTTCTGCCGAAGAATACCCCTGGCATCCCGGGTTTGCACTTCAACATGCGGGTGAATTACGCAGCAAAACAGCTCTTCGGGTACAGGAATACTGATTACATCAAGCGGGCTGTAGCTGCGAATAAGAACAAAGCCCCCTAAAAGGCTTGGCGCAGCATTGTCGGCATGGGCCGATCCGCAGGCAATGCGCTCGCCTTCAAGGGCAAACGGTAATAGCTCGCGTCGGCTTAAAGGTTCACCCAAAAGGGCATTTACGGCCACTGCTGCTGCAACTGCGCTGGCTGCACTGCTGCCCATGCCGCTGCCTAAAGGCATTTGCTTATGCAGTTTAATACCTACCCCAAGTTCCGGCTTGCCGATATGCGCTAAAAGCATAGCAGCAGCAATGCCGGCGGTATTTTGGTTGGCCTCAAGGCTTAGGCGGCCTTCGTCGCCGGTAATTTCATCTATGGTTACGCCTTGTTTTCCGTTCAGGTAAACTTCAACGGTATCGCCCGGGCTGTCTACTGCAAAACCAAGCACATCGAAACCGCAGGACACATTGGCCACTGTAGCCGGGGCAAAAACACGTATAATTTGGGGCATGGGCCTTGTTTGTTCAAAGGCAAAATTAGCGAAAGGAAAATGAAAGATAATTTTTCTCACATAATTCTGCCCCTTTTTCTGACACTGCAAGTCAAATAAATCCTGTTCAGGCAAAATCACCATGCCTGCCGCAGAATGTTTAGCTTTGTCGGGATTATGCATAACAGTTATTTCTTATTTAAGCCACTCTGTGCGCAGCTTGCCGAAAGGCTTGCCGGGCACCAATTGCTTACCTGTTTCAGCCAAAGTAAAGATGAGCTTGTGCTTGGTTTCGGCAGCCGTTCGAATCCGGATGATTTTTATATTCGGGCAACATTAACTGCCGAGCTGCCTATGCTCGCTTTTCCTGCAAATTTTGCCCGTGCCCGTAGAAACAGCGCCGATTTATTTGCAGACTTAATTGGTCTCGAAGTAACCGGCGCAGAACCTGTACCTTACGACCGCAGCTTTTACCTGCACCTGGGACCGGAAATTAAGCTGCTGTTTAAAATGCATGGCAACAGATCAAATATTGTAGTCTTCAAAAATGGCCTGGCTGCAGATGTGTTTAACCACCATTTAAAGTCAGATTTAAGCCTAGATACAGAAGCATTGCCCGGTAAAGCACCTGATTTTGAGCAACTTAAAGCCCTTGACTGCAACCCGTCCAAAGCTGTGCCTTCAATTGGCCCCCTTGGTAAAACCTGGCTGGAACGTAACGGATATGCTGCATTACCAACTGCCGAAGAAAAATGGGATTTGCTTCAAAGCCTGCTCAGAATGGCAGAAAACCCGGCATACTATATAACTGAAATCGAGGGCAAAAAGCGATTGTCGTTGTTTCCGTTAGAACCTGTAACAGAGGTATTGGCAACACCTATAGAAGCTCTCAACAGGTTTTCATCTGTTGCGAACAGGGTAAATTATCTTGAATCGGAAAGGGCGGCGGCATTGCGCAATATTCAGCGCAGGGCTTTAAGAACAAAGGCTTGGCTTGCCAAAACCGAGGAAAAACTGAATGAGCTTGAAGCTGAGCGCCCTTTGAATGAAACAGCAGATCTCTTAATGGCAAACCTGCATGCCATTCCTGCCGGTGCATCAGAAGCAGAAGTGCTTGATTTTTATACCGGTGAGCCAATAACTATAAAGCTGAAGCCGAATGTTACACCCCAAAAGCGTGCAGAGGAGCTTTACCGTAAAGCAAAAAACCGAAAGCTGGAAACAGACAGGCTTTACCAAAACCTGGAACAAAGGCAATCTTTACTTGAAAGCCTGGCAGATACCGAAAAACAGGTGGCTGATACCACAGACCTGAGGGTGCTTCGCACATTATTAAAAGAAAAGGGCCTGCAGATTGAATTGGCAGAGGAAGCAGTTGATTCATTGCCCTATAAATCAGAAATTTTCATGGGCTTTGAAATCAGGGTAGGGCGAAATGCAAAAGCCAATGATTTGCTCACATTTAAGTTCGCACATAAAGAAGATTTATGGCTTCATGCCCGCGACACGCCCGGAAGCCACGTAATTATTAAATTCAAAGCCGGGCAAACTTTTCCGGGCCCGGTAATTGAACGCGCAGCCCAATTGGCGGCACATTACAGCAAACGTAAAAACGAGGGCCTTTGCCCGGTAATAGTTACTCCCAGGAAATTCATCAGGAAGGCGAAAGGAGGCATTGCGGGCCGCGTTATTCTTGAACGCGAAACCGTGGTAATGGTTAAGCCCGCAGCTGAAGGCATTGCTGCCGTTGATTAAAAAAACAGATTTATAAAACGCATTAAATTAAAAACGGCAGAGTCGCGTAAAGCAACCTGCCGTTTTATTTATACTGCCGTTTACATAAAGCTTATTGTTTGAGCTTTATGTAAGAATTAATATACCTCAAGTATCATGGTTTGCTTATCACGGAAATTGAAGCTCTGGCCTGATTTTACGCCGTTCATTGCTTTAAACAAAGGCGCTGCCGGCGATATGGCAAAAAACTGCTCATTATCGAGTTTTATCTGCCCTAAGCTAATGCTGATAAATAACTTTTGAGATTCAGTAATAATCACAGAACCGAATAATGCGCTGTCCTGTTCGCGGTCGGCGGCCACTTTATGAAGCATGGCAAGATCTTCAAGGGCATGCTCAAGCTGGCGGGCAAACATATCGCGTTTGTTCTGCATTTCTTCACGATAGCTGTCTACCATATTATCCTCGGCAGACTCGTCGTATTCCATGGCGCTTTCCTGGTACTCGTTCATGGCTTTGCGGGCATTGTCAACAACTGTATTCTGCATGCGCACGCATTCCGCCAGCAGCCTTTGTTTCAGTTCAAGTCTTTGGTTAGGCATTAATTTCCTGTGATGTGAGGTTCTGTATAGTTCATATATGCAGCCGCTTAAGAAGCTGCAGTAATTTCAGGCCACAAAAGTACCAAATGTAGCCGGCAATTTGTTCCCGGTTTTTCATTTTTTCGGGATCCGGGGCCAATTTAATGCAGTTGGCATTGTTCACTGAAATTTGATGTATTTTATTCAGCAAAAGCCTTGCCGGTACTTTTTCAAATTATACCCGGGTATATTGAATACAAAAAACAGGCCTAATTTATCCACTGAACTACCTTTCTGAACTCACAATCGGGCCTTTGCCGGCCGGCCAATGTAAGCCGGGTTCAAATATAAGCTGCTACGCAAAATCACCTTAGCTCTGCCAAGGCCGTTTTCAGTCGGTTTAACGCTTCATATAAGTCATCGGCCTGCCCGCTGAAGCTCAGGCGCAGGTTAAGCGGCATGCCAAATAAGTCTCCGCAGAAAACCTGCACTTTACAAATACTGTTCAGGTACGCAGTTAGTTCTGCTGCAGAATGAATGCGCCTTCCGTTAGGTGCGGTTTTCCCGAAAAATGATGAGACATCAGGAAAATAATAAAAAGCTCCTTCAGGCTCAGGGCAATTAAGCCCGGGAATGCTGTTAAGTATGCGAAGGCCGTTATCGCGCTTCAAACGAAGCTCCTCAACCAAAGGCGGCAAATACTCGTTACGGGTTTTTAAAGCTTCACGGGCTGCATACTGTGTAAACATGCTTACACCGCTTAGCGTAACTTCCTGGTAGGCTTTAAACTGCTGCAGGCTGCGTTCGTTAGCCACCAGCCAGCCAATTCTGAAGCCGGCCATACTGAATGCCTTACTGAAACCTGATGTGGTTATCAGCCTGTCGGCAATGGCCTGGTAGCTTCCGAAATGACGGAATTCTTTGCCATAAGTTATAAATTCATATATCTCATCTGATAGTATATGTACATGGGCATGCCTTTGCAAGACATCGGCTAAAGCTTCAATTTCAGCAGGGCTATAAACACGACCGGTGGGGTTACAGGGGTTATTAAAAATAAAAAGCCTGGTGTCAGGTGTAATCAGTCGTTCTAAAGCCTTTGCGCTGATTGTGAAATTATCTGAAGCTTTTGTTTCAAGAATCACAACCTTGCCCCCGGCCTGCTCAATAAGGCTCGGCAGGCTGAAATAATAAGGTGAAGGTAGAATTACTTCATCACCCGGGCGAACCGTGTTGGTAAGCACATTAAATATGGCCTGCCTTACACCGGGTGTAATAAGCACATTTTCCGGCCCTATATCTGCCTGGTGTGCGCGGTAGAGGTCGGCTATGGCTAACCGTAAATCCCAGATGCCTTCAACCGGGGAATAGTGCGTTTTGCCGGCCTGCAAAGCATGAATAGCTCCCTGCACAACCGGCTCAAACGGGGGCCGCGAAAGTTCGCCGGCTTTTAACGATATGGATTTCATGGCAAATTTTCAGTTCGGCCAAAGGGCCTAAAGCGGGCAATTTTGCCCAAACAACAATCACCTTATTTGCACTCTTTCCTGGTTACATGAATCCGGATTTCAAGCATTTGGCCTAAACAGCCATTGTATGAATGGTAAAGCTAATGAATAAGCTAATATATGGGTATGGCAGGCCTTTAAAAAGAACCGTAATAAGTAATTTATTACAATTGCAGCCCAAACGGGAAAATTAAATGCATACCCATCCGTTTTATAACATCAAAGTCGTGAAATCTGAAGTACTGCGCTAAACCTGCCGCTTAAAATACTGATATCCTTATCGATTTGCAGACTTTATCAAACTGACAACAGCGGCTTATTCAAATCAATTAATGCCCATAACTTATATATATCCCATTATTTTATATGAAACATAGCCTGCCCATTCATGAAAAAGCAATTGCCAGTTATCTATTGCACCGGCAGAAGGAATAATAAGCGGCTTTAATCTAAAGCCTCCGTTTGTTGCTCTTGATCTGAAATCTGTAGGATACGCAGTTACACGAAGGCCGGCCGCTTTAAAACACGCCCTTGCCCTGCGCATATGGAACCCCGATGTAACCAGCAAAATACGCGGTGCAGGCTTACCTGCATATAATTTCTCAAGCAAAGCCTTGGTGTTTACAGCATTTTGCCTGCTGTTTAATGATTTGTTTTCCTGCAAAAGTGCCGAATCAGGCACTCCGCAATATTTTAGCAAGGTTATTACAGTCTGGCTTTCAGTGCTTCCGTTACCGCTGTCTGCTTCTGTATTACCGCCTGTTGCAAGGAGGTGCTTAACCTTTCCAATGCGGTATAGTTGCAAAGGATGCATCATGCGATCTACACTACGGTTAAGATATATCCTGTCGTTGGGCTCCATGCTCAGATCTGTAAATCCGCCCATAATTACGGCAACATCATATTCACCTTCCAAATCTTTTATGGGCACTGCATGCACTTCCCACTTATACATTACATAATTGGTAAATGTAGGATTGCTGAAAATAAACAGGAGGCCTAGAGAAACACCAATCCATAATTTTCGGCGTTTACGGAAGCAAACAGAAAAAACCAAAGACAGTTCAACCCAAAACAAGGGGTCGAACATAAAATCAAGAAACTTAGAAATGAAGAAAAACATGCAAGCAAATGTAGCAGGTTATTAACAAATCACCTACTCTGATCGAACAGAATAAGCCCTTATCCAATGCAGAAAATATCACTTTTTTGATATGAATAATTTAATGATAATGATCTATTTTTGCACTTAAATAACCTGAAAAGATTATATCGTTTAATTTAATTTAAACGTTCCTGTCTTAAAGCAGTCGAAAATATACCATGTCAACCGGCCTACTCAGAAAATATATTAATATAAGCTCATACGTTTTGCTTATTGCTGCCCTGCTTGGCAGTTTACAAAGCAATGCCCAGGATGCAAAGCAAGCCCAAAAGCTGCTTGATGAAAAACGATATGTTCAGGCAAGGGAAATATATTTAAGCCTGCTTCAGAAAACGCCGGAAGACGCCCAAATCAACTTAAGGGTCGGCATTTGCTACCTGCACGGAACTCAAAAATCTAAAGCACAAGCGTACCTGCAAAAAGCCTTCGACCTCAGCAAAAAACCAGACGATCATTTAATGTTCGATCTCGCGGAGGCCATGCATTATAACAATAAGTTCGATGAGGCTATGGTCATGTATAAAAAATCTGACCACATGGGTACCAATCGTTTTACGGTATCTAAACGAATCAGCGAATGTGCTTTCGGAAAAAAATACGTGGCATCTCCTGTAATGGCCAAGCTGAATAATATGGGCGCAATGGTAAATACAGCTTATAACGAGTACCTGCCTTCTGTTACCGCAGATCAGCAGGCCATGTATTTTACAACCCGGAGGCCCGGAACAACCGGCGGTAAAATGGCCGATGACGGGCAGTTTTATGAAGACATATATATATGCCGCAACAACGGCGGCACATGGGCCGGACCTAAACAGTTAGCTGCACCCATTAATACAAAAGATAACGACGCCTGCACCGCAATAAGCAGTAACGGCCAAACCATGTTCATTTACCGAGGCTCCGATGGCGGAGACATCTTTATAAGCGAATTGCATGGTGATGTATGGGGCAAGCCTGAGCCTTTCGTTTATAATACAAAAGCCCTTGAAACTTCAGCCTTTATGAGCTTCGATGAAAAGAAGCTTTACTTCGTAAGTGACCGAAGCGGGAATAAAGACATTTATTATTGCCTTAAAAACCCTAACGGCTCATGGGGGCATCCCATTCGTTGCTCAAGCAGCGTTAACACACCCTCTGATGAAGAATCGCCGTTCCTGAGCTCCGACGGCAGGGCGCTTTATTTCAGCAGCAAGGGCCACAGCAGCATGGGCGGTTACGATATTTTTATGGTAGGCGTTAACACCACCGGCAGTTTCGGCAGCCCCGGCAATTTGGGCTACCCCATTAACACTTCAGCCGATGACCTGTACTTCCGCATTTCACCCGACGGAAAAACAGGTTACTTCAGCAGTGAAAAAGAAGATGGTTTCGGCCTGCAGGATTTATATACCGTGCAAATGCCTCCCCCGGCTGTTCCGCCTGGCCTCACAATGCTTAAAGGCAATGTTAAAGATGGCAGAACCGGCCTGCCCACCGAGGCTACTATTACAGTTACCGATAACGAAACCAAGGAACAGGTTACCAAAATACGCAGCAATTCAAAAAGCGGCGAATTTACGGTTACGCTGCCCGCAGGTAAGAACTATGGCATTGCAGTTGAAAAAGACGGCAGGCTCTTTTGGTCGAAGAACGTAACTGTAACCACAACCACTACCTACGAAGAAATTGAAGAAGACATTACTTTGCCAGATATTAAAGTAGGCGCCATTGTAATTCTTCGGAACCTGTTTTTCGATTTGGCGAAATACAACCTCAGGCCTGAAAGCTACCCTGAACTGGACCGTGTGGTTGACCTCATGAAAAAATACCCAAGCCTGAGAGTAGAAATTGGCGGTCATACGGATAATACAGGGGATGCCAAAACCAATCTTACCCTTTCAGTTAACCGGGCGCAGTCTGCAAAAGATTATCTCACGGGCCATGGTATTAATGCAGAACGTACAAGTGTTAAAGGTTGGGGCTCAACAAAACCCGCTACTACTAACGCTACTGAAGGCGGCAGGCAGCTGAACCGCAGAACTGAAATGGTTATTATCCAGATGTAAATACCTGGCATATAATAAATCCTCTTTTTGGCCGGAGATTTAAACGTCCGGCTTTTTTATTTGTTTTTATGCGGAAACCAACGCGTAAACAGGCGACTTGATTTACGGTTTTTCGACTTTAGAAAGCCAATTTCTTATTACGGCCTGTAAGTCATCCTTTTTTGCAATAAAATCTGCAAGGCTGTTGATTTTTAACATTCGTCGTCCGTCAGCATAATTACCTTCCAAAAGCCCCCATTCATCATTTATGATGCTACCTGTAGGGAATACCAATAAAACGGTATTGTTGCGCAGGTTCATGACTACAACATCTCTTTTGTATTCCTTCGCATTAAACGGCTTCATTTCCCCCTTATAGAAAAACCCAGGTGAATTCCATTTAATTTGCTCTCCCACCTCAGGGTCCGATTCAAGAATGGTTCTGCGTATTTCAGTTACTAAATCGGCAAAGCCCGATTCAAGGTTCTGAATAAATGCATCAACAGAAACAGGATCATGTATATCTTTTGCCTTTGCCATTTCTTCTCCGTAATGAGTATTTACTGATTATACACCTAATTCGCTGTATTTTGCTTTAGCGGCAATACCTTTTTATAGACTTCCTTGCCGTTCACAAGCGATGTTGTAATGCAGCTTGACATATCACATACATTTTCAGTAATAAAGGTTTCACTGCCCCAAATACGTATGTTACCATCGCCGGTTCCCCCTGTGCCTAAAGAATAAGTATAGCGAATATCAAAATCAGTCAGGTTATCTACCCCTGCTCCTTCAAAATCCACTTCGTAGAAATTGTATTTATGCTCAACATACCCATCGTCGTCTCTTACGAAAAGCATACGCGTATAAAGCAGCTCATCTTTGGCTGTTTCTGAAACCTTATATACACGCTCAACGAAAGGCGACCAGGTAAATTTTTTATTCAGCCGCATGGTAAGCGAAGCAAATAAAGTGCGCTCCTCCGGCGTAAGCTTACCTTTCACAAGCTTAACGCTTCCGTCCGGTTTATCGTCCTGCGCATTTGCAGCACCTGTTATGCCGAAAAGGCACAACATTAATATTATTATAACCTTCATAAAAATAAAATTCAATTTGTGTACTCCGTAAACTTAATACCGGGCGCCCGAATTTGCAAGCAAATTGCACAAAAAAAGCACCCGGAATTAGTATATCATTCATATTCAATTAATTCCGGAAAATATTTCCCGGTTAATTAAATATTCATCAGCGATTCCCTTCTGCGCATTTTACCTGCAGGAATACCGAACATCATTTTGAAACGGCGGCAGAAATAAGCAGTGCCTTTATAGCCTACTTCCTGCCCTATTTCCCTGATGCTTTTCTTGGTGGTGCGCAGTAAAGAAACAGCCTCCTCCATTCTTTGATATTCAATATAATCCTGTGGATTAATGCCGGTAAGCATTTTAAAATACTGCCCTACATAGTCTTCAGAAACCTGGGCCACATTGGCCAGCGCTTTATTGCTAAGGTCACCGCTAAGGTTTTCTTTAATGTAAGCAAAAATATTTACCAGGCGCGGGTCTTTAAAGTAAGTGCTGTTGGTAGCCAATTGCTCTACAAACAGGCGCTTGCGCAGAATATACCTGATAACCTCTATGGCAATGCGCTCTGTATTGTTCCTGATAACGCGCTCTTTACCCGGTTCAGGGCGAAGCTCCTCAATCATGATTTCCATTACGCTGTTGGCAAGCTCAGGCGCATCTGAAATTACAAAGGCAGGAATATCAAGTGAGGAGAAGAAGTTAACGCTGTCGAAAATGCGCGCTTCAAAATTTACGTATGTATAATTATCGCCTTCAAGCTCGCGCGGGTGGCGGCTTCGGTTAATATCGAAATAGTGGCTTTTGTTATTAATGAACTTTTCGTAGTTCATTTTTTCAGCGCTTTCACCACCATACGTTAACTGAACGTGGTGGTTGGCGGGTATAAAGAGCAGGCTTCCTTCAGGGGCCTTCTCCCCGTTCTGACCGAAACTTATTTCACCTTTGTGAAGCAATATGATGGTGTTTTCCACATCATAATAATTCTCCACAGTCACCGGTTTAAGAATGCGGATGTTACGAGCACGAATGAAGCGAACCCCAAGTGACTCAATAATCTTATTGTAGTTTTCCATGTGTGAACAGGTGGTAATCCGGGTTGGTTGGCGTCTGTACCGTATTTAATTGAGTTCCTTCCGGGAACCAATTGTAAGAAGCATATTCTGTGCAAGTTTTGTTACAAAACTCCGTAGGGATATAAAAATTTTTTGCCGCACAGAATAAAGTTCAAATAATTTACGGTATAGTGCTATATAACTGGTTAGTTTGCTAAATTTTAGAAATATTTTCTGTGTTTTGCTTCTTAATTTATTTCAAAAGCTCCCTTGAGATTACAATTCTTTGTATTTCAGAGGTACCTTCATAAATCTGTGTAATTTTTGCATCACGCATCATGCGCTCAACATGGTATTCTTTTACAAATCCATATCCGCCATGAATCTGCACTGCATCAACAGTTATCTCCATAGCTGCTTTAGATGCGAAAAGCTTTGCCATGGCGCCCGCCATAGCAAAATCTTTCCCGGCATCCTTTAAATGCCCGGCCCTGAATGTGAGCAGGCGGGCGGCATCTATTTTCACAGCCATATCGGCCAGCATAAACTGGATGGCCTGGTGCTGCGATATTGGCTTACCAAATGTGCTCCTTTGCTTGCTATACTCAAGCGAAAGGCCATAAGCGCCCGATGAAATACCTAATGCCTGCGCAGCAATGCCAATGCGGCCTCCGTTGAGCACACTCATTGCAAAGCTAAAGCCAAAACCGTCTTCACCTATGCGATTTTCTTTAGGAACCACCACGTCAGTAAACATAAGCGATGTAGTATCGGAACCCCGAATTCCCAATTTATTTTCTTTGTGCCCTATTGAGAACCCCTGTTGACCTTTTTCCACAATAAGGGCATTTATTCCCTTATGCTTAAGTTCCCGGTGAGTTTGGGCCATTACTATATAAGTGCCTGCGGTGCTGCCGTTGGTTATCCAGTTTTTGGTCCCGTTCAGCAGGTAATAATCACCGCAGTCTTCGGCTGTGCACTGCTGGCTGGTGGCATCAGAGCCTGCCCCCGGTTCCGAAAGGCAGAAGGCCCCTATTTGCTGACCCGTGGCCAAAGGCACCAGGTATTTTAATTTTTGCGCCTCGGTTCCGAAACGCTCAAGTCCCCAGCAAACGAGACTGTTGTTAACCGACATGATTACCGAGCAGCTGGCGTCAACCTTTGAAATTTCCTCAATAGCTAATATATAGCTGATTGTGTCCATTCCGCCGCCGCCGTAATCAGGCGAAGTCATCATGCCGAGAAAACCCATTTCACCCATCAGCCGAACCTGTGCTGCAGGGAAACTCTGGTGCTCATCCCGTTCAATAACGCCGGGTAATAATTCAGTACGGGCAAAATCTCTGGCCGCGGCCTGAACTGCAAGCTGTTCTTCGTTAAGGGCAAATTCCATTTCAGAAACGGAGGTAGCCGGGTATGTTGCTGTCAAAGTTTATTGGAAAATTGGGGTGTATTAATGTGGTAGCGATGCAGGTAATGTAATAATTCCGCAATATTTAACCTGGGCTCGGGCACCTTTGTTTTGTACAAATTGCTTTACCCTGGAATAAAATGCCGTAACAAAGTGTAAATCTATAAAATAGTCTATAAACAAGAAAGGCCTTTGTAAGATAAGTACTTACAAAGGCCCTTTATAACCTTTCCATGCTTAAACATTGCACAAAACCTGATTAATCTTCGCGGTTTAAAAAGCCGATATAATAAATCAAAGTTACCAGCGACCCCAAGGCTGAAATTACATAAGTACTTGCTGCCCACCACAATGCATCTTTTGCCATACCATGTTCGCGTTGCGTTACAATCCCCTTTGTGTCCATCCAGGCAAGCGCGCGACGGCTTGCGTCAAATTCTACCGGTAAAGTAACGAAACTGAATAAAGTTGTGAAGGCAAACAAAGCAACCCCAAGTGCCAGCGGCAAAATTGAAAAGCTCAGTGCAAGCACGCCACCCATAATCAGGAAAGGAATAATTCTGCTTACGGCGCTTAATGCAGGCACCATTGCAGACCTGAAACGCAGCATGCTGTAAGACCTTGCATGCTGAACAGCATGCCCGCATTCATGAGCGGCAACAGCGGCAGCGGCGGCATTGCGGCCATAATATACATTATGGCTCAGGTTTACAGTTTTATCAGCGGGGTTGTAATGGTCTGTCAGCTGCCCTTCAATGCTCGTAATTCGAACATCATAAATGCCGTTATCTGCCAGCATCAGGCGGGCAATTTGCTCGCCGCTGTAATTGTTCTGAAGGTTTGTTTCGCTGTATTGTTTGAACTTGCTTTTCAGTTTCCACTGTGCAAACAGGCTCAAACCAATAATGAGAACCGATATGAGTATCATTTTAAATTTTGAATTTTCTGAATGAGCCGCGTGGTGCTGAACCCATCGGTCAGCTTTACCGTTTTCACGCTACCCCCATTCATCAAAACAAAATTCGCACCCACTATATTATCAACCGTATAATCGTCCCCTTTTGTCAAAATGTCAGGTTTTAGGGCTTCAATAAGCTCTAAAGGGGTATCTTCATCAAAAAAAACTACCAAACTGACACATTCAAGAGCGCTCATCACCACTGCCCTGCTGTCTTCATCTACCATTGGACGCGTTGGCCCCTTCAATCGGCTTACCGACGCATCGGTATTCAGGCCAAGAACCATGTGATTTCCGAGCGCTGCCGATTTCTCAAGGTACTCCACATGTCCGCGGTGCAGAATATCGAAGCAGCCGTTTGTAAAAACCACTTTCTCGCCGGCCGCCTGCCAGGTTTTCACCTGCTCAGCGGCCTGCGAGCGTGTAACAAGCTTATTGGTTGTCATGTAAGGCTAAAAATAAATTACCTGTACATAACAGCATGCACTGCCTTAACGGTGCGTTCCACATTAGGCAAAATAGCCTCAATAAGTGTGGGCGCATAAGGAAGCGGCACATCGCGGTTGGTTATGCGGTTTACCGGGGCATCAAGGTAATCAAATGCATAGCGCTGTACGTGGTATGCAATTTCAGAGCTGATGCTGGCAAGCGGCCATGCTTCTTCAACTATTACCAGCCTGTTTGTTTTCTTCACAGAGTTAACAACGGTTGCATAGTCAATAGGGCGCACGCTGCGTAAGTCAACAACTTCTGCACTGATGCCTTCTTTCTGCAGCTCAATGGCTGCAGATATAGCCACCTTCACCATTTTACCGAAAGAAACGATTGTTACATCGGTACCTTCTTTCTTTATATCGGCTTTACCTATCGGAATCAGGTATTCGTCAACGGGCACTTCGCCTTTATCGGCATACATGAGCTCACTTTCCATGAAAATAACAGGGTCATCGTCACGAATGGCGCTTTTAAGCAGTCCCTTGGCATCATAAGGGTTACTGGGCACTACCACTTTAAGGCCGGCTGTGTTTGCAAACCAGTTCTCAAAGTTTTGGCTGTGCTGGCTGCTGAGCATGCCTGCGTTACCGGTAGGTCCGCGGAAAACGATAGGCACGTTGTATTGCCCGCCGCTCATGCTCATCATTTTGGCCGCCGAGTTAATAACCTGGTCTATGGCCACCAATGAAAAGTTGAAGGTCATGAACTCGATTATAGGACGCGTACCGTTCATGGCAGCGCCTACGCCTATGCCTGCAAAGCCAAGTTCGGCAATGGGGGTATCAATTACTCTTTTGGGGCCGAACTCGTCGAGCATACCCTGGCTTACTTTGTAGGCGCCGTTATATTCGGCAACCTCTTCACCCATCAGGAATACGCTTTGGTCGCGGCGCATTTCCTCGCTCATTGCTTCACGAAGCGCTTCCCGGAACTGAATTTCTCTCATTAGTGTTTGCTGAGTTTTTTAATTTTCCCTGCATTCGGGCATTTGCCCTATATGCGGAAGCATACCAAATTGTAAGGGTACGCGCATTTAATCGCGTAAAAATAGATTCCCTGCCGGGAATAACAAAACGCCGAAGCGTATTTAAGCTAAATTCAATAAAACCGTTGCAGTCAAAATTTAAGCTAAAAGCTGTGTTTGTGACATTAACAGGTATGAAATAAATTGTTAAGCGCTCACTGCTAAAGCATTCCGCTTTGCTTTCCGCCTCGCTTCAAAGGCAATCAATAAATGTTCTGCCGCATAGCCGGTTAAAATTAAGCCAACCGGAATAACCTGGAACCTGAACCTCATATTCTCGCCATACTCAGCCATAATGCCGATTACAGTTACGTATGCTATACAGAACAAAATAAAACCAATCAGCACATGTGTTGCTGAACCCATTTCAGGCTGCCTGAATTTACGGTAGTTAGAATAGCGCAGGAACAATACCAAAACAGTTAAACCTGCGAGAAACAAAACCGGCATATTAACATAAGGGCCGTGTGCCTTGCCGTTGAAGTTTACAAGCATGGGGTAAAACAGCCTGTCGTAACCGGCTATTTTAGATAGATTTTCAGTAACAAGCATGTAATGGCTTGGTGTTTCAAAAGAGATAACCAAGGCCCCGGCAATACCTTTCAGGTAGCTGAGCGGCTTTTTCTTAATCATCATAAAAGCTGCCTTTTGGTACTCGGCAGATATTTGCCTGAATTCCCATGCATGAAAATTATTCATGCCCTTTTCCTTCAAAGAGTTAGCCAGCAACGGAACCTGCGGATACGGGTTAGGCTTAAATTTTATATATGGTTTATAATAATTCAGGCCCCGTGCAAAGGGATAGATTTCAATAGCCTTATTCAGCTCTCCTTTTTTAATAAGCTCTGCTCTAAGCGACTTTGGGAAATGTATGGTTACAATGCGGTAAAGGTTCATTCCAAACCAGGAACCGGAACTCAGATTGCCAAAAAGCAATGCATTCTTTACGGGCCAGGCTAAAACTAAAATTAAAGGTACTGCTGCTGCAATCAGCGTCTGTTTTCTGCGTAATGGCCACATAATCAATAAGAAAACCAATACGACTATAAAGAAAACCGGGTGAAACATGCTGCGTGATAATACAATTACAGCAAGCAGGCCAAAGAAAACATGTCCCCAAACTTTGTTCTTAGGGTTGGCATATTTAAACATGGCCAAAGCTGAAAATGTAAGCAATGCTGTTATGGGATAATCATAAAAGAACCAGCTTTCGAATAAGATACAGGCGGGGCTGATAAGCCATGCAGCAGTAATGAAAACCGAGAGCCAAACCCTTGCCCCGGTTTTTCGTAATCCG
>JAZKBN010000016.1:150163-173048 GCA_040388605.1 Bacteroidota bacterium
ATCCGTAATACAGGCAATAGCCGTTTAAAGCACCCAGCAATACGAAAACCACATGCAGGAAGGCATTATAGCTGTGCGGAAATATTTTAAGCACCAGGCCAACAAACAGGTTGAAAAGAGGCGGCTGCGTATTCAGGTAAAAAATGGTTTGTAAAAGATTGGTTTGCAAGAGCTTTGCATCCGCAAGCTGCCAGGTATCGGCCAGCATCGTATCTGAATCGAAGCGAACGCCTGCTAAATAAGCAAGTATGCGGGAAATAATAAACACCAGGCCCAGCAAGATAAGGGGTCTGCGGTTTTCCGATACAAAACCTGTTTTCACGCAGAAATATTGCTTTAGTATTGCTCTGTTACAACTTGTGATATAAGCTTCAACCCATGCGAAAAGCGGGCTAAATTCATTATCAAAGGTAATGATATTCAATTATTTACCCAACTTTTCCTGCTTAGGCTTTTGAAAAAGGCGGTAAAATGCATCGGCAGAAAAACCCGTAAGCACCAGCATAAAGGGCTGAATTTGAAATCTGAACCGATTGTTTTCGCCAAACTCAAGCGCAATACCAGTTAATGTTATAAACAGCACGGTAAAGGCAATATAGCCATGTAAAATATCGGCAGGGCTTAATGTCCTGCTTTTAATTTTATAATAAGCCCTGCCGAAACGGGAAAAATAATACCAAAAACACAACCCGGATGATGCAAAGGCAATAAAGTTAAACGAATGCTCATTGTTCACCGTACTGTACCTAAAGCTCAGAAGGTTGAAAAATGAATCATAGCCCCCTATTTTTTCCCTGTTTTCGGCCAGCAGCAAATAAGATGTGGCTGATTCAAACCACAGTACAAATGCCCCGCCTAAAGACTTTAAATAATATACAGGTTTTTGGCTAAGCAAAATAAAGGCTCCTTTATTGTACTGTTCGGAAATTTCAATGAAGCCATAATGATGAAAATTCACATGACCGTCGCTTTTCATGGTATCGGCCAAAATCGGGATTCGGGGATATGGGTTTGGCTTTGTCGGCATGAAAATCCAATAATCATTAATGCTTCGCCTGAACGGAAGATAACGACAAGCAGGCGGCAAGTCGCCGGCATCTACCATTGCATTGGCGTCTTCCAAAGGCAAAAAATGCCCCGCAGTTTTATACAAATTCATACCGAACCAACCCGAGCTGCTGAAAACACCAAACACGACGTAATTTTTCACAGGCCATGCAACAAGCATAACAATTGGTATTAATGCCGATAAAACAACCTGTTTCCGCCTGCCGGGAAAAAGCCACAGCAATGAAAGCAACAGGCACGTAAACCACAGCGGGTGGAACATGCTGCGGGTAAGCATAACTGCTGCCAATGTAAAAAAGAATGCCAAGGCATACCAAAACCCTTTCCCGGCCGGCAAGGACGCAAATTTATAAAGGAAAAACCCTGCAGGAACCAGCATGGCCTGGATGGGATACTCATAAAAATACCAGTTCTCATACAGTATTGATGCCGGGCTTAAAACCCAGAAAACACTGATTAAAAGCACCACCGGCCTGCGCACTTTAAGTATGCGCAGGAAGCTGTAAATGCCATAAATAATAATAAGGCCAAACAAAATAAACACAGCGTGCAAGGCAGCGGGATAATGCTGCGGAAACGCTTTCAGGCTGAGGCCTGTAAATAAATTAAAGAGCGGGGGCTGCCCGTACATATACCAAATACTGCTCAGCAGGTCGGTTTTAAGCAGCTTGGTGTCGGCTAACTGCCAGTAATCGCCTATGCATTCAGCAACATCAAACCTGATTCCCGCAATATATGCACATACCCTGCTTATAATATATATTACGGCAAGCAGCAATAAATCAGTGCTATAGGCATGGGGTTTGTTAAGTTTTCCGTAAGTTTCGGCCATTATATCGGCAGGTTTTTGCATGCTTATGCAAGGTTTAATTATATACCTAGTAAATTGCATGCGGGGCATGGGGCTGTAATTTAGGTCGATGCGTTCAAAAGCTTGGTATTTACCTATTAAATGATGAAGGTTTTATTTGTTTGCCTTGGCAATATTTGCCGCTCACCGCTTGCCATGGGGTATTTTAACCAATTGGCTGAGCAGCGCGGTCTGGCTAAAATAATGCATGCCGATAGTGCAGCCACAAGCAATTATAACATTGGCGACAGTCCTGATTTCCGAACCCGTAAAAACGCCAAAGAAAACGGCCTCGAATTATCACATTGCGCCAGGCAAATCACTCCGCAGGATCTTCAGAATTTCGACTTTATTGTAGCCATGGACTACGATAACAGGAAAAACATTGCCTCACTTTTGACCAATCCTGCCAGACAGGCGCGCAAAGTTTTACTCCTGCGTGACTTTGACCCGCAACCCGGCAATGGCGCTGTTCCTGATCCTTATTATGGCGGCGACGAGGAATTTGCCGAAGTGTACACCATTATTAAACGCTGTATGCCTTATTTTATGGATTTCCTGCAATTGCGCCTTGCCGAAAATCAAAAACAGGAATTGGCATAAGCCTTTCCGCATGTCCTGCCGCTTTGTAAGCCGGGGCTAAAAATGTCAAACCCGGCTCGACCGGAAATACAAAAGCTATTTTTCCGAGCCAAAAATAAACAATGAATGAGTAATCATAACCGTTCCTTTATAGGACGCATATTTGAAGATTTCGCAGGCCTGGCTACCCGCTATGCCGGCAGCCCCCCGGCATTTGGCCTGGCCACATTATTAATAATAGGCTGGTTAATTTCCGGTCCGTTTTTTAATTATTCCGATACCTGGCAGCTTGTAATTAATACCGGGACCACCGTTATTACCTTCCTGATGGTTTTCCTGATTCAAAAATCGCAAAACAAGGAAAGTAAAGCGGTACAGGTAAAACTTAATGAGCTTATTGCCGCCAACGATCGCGCAAGCAATACCCTGCTGAATGTTGAGGAGCTTACCGAACTGGAACTGAATATATTGCATCGTTATTACAAGCGCCTTGCCGAACGTGCTAAGGCAGACCGCAGCATTAATGAAACCCACGGCGCCGATGATGCAGACCTGAATCACTTCAGGAAGCTGAGAACATATATGTCGAATACGCCACACGCGGGTACACGCAATAATCCTTTAAGGGGCAGCGGAACACCACGTGTTAATGATGGCCGTAATGAAGGCAGGAATGAACCTCGCGGCGAAGGCGCAAGGGAGAACAGGAACGAAAACAGGAACGAAAACAGGAACGAGCAACGCGGACAGGACCGGAACAACAGGCCTGAACGGAATGAGAAACAGCCTAAACCTGAAACTCAGCCACAGGCTGAAAAAACACAAAAAACTGAGCGGCCTGAAAGAACCGACAGAAATGATCGTAACGACAGGAATAACCGCCAGCCAAGGGGCGAGCGACCACAGCGCAATGAGTTTACAGAAAATTCAGTTAGCCCCGAAAACCCCGGCATTCAGGATGTAAGGCCCGAACCAGGCATTCAGGAGCGCAATAAAAGTAACCCATCTTCTGAAAATCAGCCACGCCAGGATAGGGGCAACAGGCCTGAAAGAGGTCCAAGGCCGGAACGCCGCCCTCGGGCAGATTATGCCAATGATTCTGAACCAGGCTTAAATGAGGCTCTTAACGAATTTCCGAACAGGCCCTTCTCTTATGATAACCCTGATTCTTTTCAGCCTGAAAACCCGGCCAACAGGGACAATGCCGCACATCGTGAAGGCAACGATGAACGAGGCAGCTATAATTCGCGCCGCAGGCGTAACCGGGGTCGGGGACAGGGAACGGATAATCGCAGTGCCGGCGGCGCACAAGCAGGACCTGAAGCTGATAATTTCACTGTAGAGAATTAACGAACATCATTATAAAGCTTAAAACCACGGGGGATACGAATATTTCGTATCCTCTTTTTGTTCGTCCCATACCCATGATTCGGAACCTTACTTACCTAGGTTAAACAAATTGCATCCTGATAAGTTAATATTATACAGGCTGGTTGTTTATAGAACCAAACATCTGCAGATACAACAATTCTTTGATGAAAAGGAGCGAATTTATAAAAGCAATGGCCTTGTTGCCTGTAGCGCCATACGTAATGAACCTGAACGATCTAAATAATATAGCCTCTGCCGGGGGCAAAACCGAACGTATGCCCGCCCTTTTTATTGGTCACGGTTCTCCCATGAACGGTATAGAGGATAACGAGTTTACAAAGCCCTGGCAGGAACTTGGCCGTAAATTGCCTAAGCCAAAAGCAGTGCTTATTGTATCGGCACACTGGCTTACAAAAGGTACGCATGTTACGGCCATGTCGCAGCCAAAAACCATCCATGATTTCGGTGGCTTCCCCAAGGCGCTTTTCGATGTTCAATACCCTGCCCCCGGCGACCCTGCCGTTGCAGCACAAACTAAAGCCATTATTACCTCCGTTGAAGTTGGCCTTGATCACGAATGGGGCCTGGACCATGGTGCCTGGACCATTGCAAAGCACATATATCCGCATGCCGATGTGCCGGTTTTGCAGTTGAGTATAGATTATAATAAACCGCCGCAATACCATTATAACCTGGGTAAAGAATTAGGCGCATTACGCAAAAAAGGAGTGCTTATACTCGGCAGCGGGAACATGGTTCATAACCTGCGCATGGTAGCTTTCGACAAGATGAATGCAGGCGAATACGGCTTCGATTGGGCTTTGGAAATGAAAGATAAATTTCACAAAAACATAAGCAACTATAACCATAAGCCGCTTATTGATTATGAAAGCATGGGCCCTGCCGCAAAACTTGCCATACCAACACCTGATCATTATTACCCTTTAATGTATACCCTCGGCATG
Organism: Bacteroidota bacterium; assembly: GCA_040388605.1. GTDB lineage: Bacteria > Bacteroidota > Bacteroidia > Cytophagales > Flexibacteraceae > JAZKBN01. The sequence continues at coordinate 155,000 of JAZKBN010000016.1, forward strand.
CAGGAAAAAGGTGAAGAGGTTCGCATTTTTAATGATAAGGCAGTGGCAGGTTCGCTTACTATGACTTCTGTTCAGATTGGGTAAGCTTATAGCCAACAAGAAATTTGATTGGGAATCTGATTACTTGTAAATTCGTATAATAAAAACCTAGGCGATGGGAGATAAAATGATGCCTGATTTTAAGTATTACCTTGAAAATCAGGAAGAACTTGTAAAAAAATATAATAGCCGATGGTTGGTTATTAAAGAACAGCAGGTGGTTGCCGATTTAGGTAACGGTATGGATGCTTACGATTGGGGAAGGGATAACCTTGGGGAAGAAACTGAATATATTATTCAGCTTTGTACACCGGGGCCTGCAGCTTATACAAGGCGGTTGTTTACTGTGCCAATGAAATAGTTTCAGCATGGAAGATAGTTACGAATTAACTGTAAAGCATCCAAATACTGTATTTGAGCTATATACCCAAATTACTGTTTCACAAGCATTTAACCCAAATAAGGTTAGCACAGATTACAAACCTGAAGTTATTCAAGTAAATGGTCTTTGGGATACCGGTGCAAATTGCTCATGTATTAGCGAAAGGGTAGCAAAAGCTCTGAATTTAAAAGTTCACGCTCAATCAATAGTAGAACATGCAAAGGGTACAGACAGCCGGTACACTTATGCAGTTAATATTAATATTCCCAAAATTGGAATGCCTTTTTACGGCTTATACGTAAACGAATTTAATGCTCCGGATGATTTTGATGTATTGATTGGCATGGATATTATCAACTCAGGTGATTTTGCCATCTCAAATTTCAATGGCAAAACAACACTTACATTCAGAGTTCCTTCCAAAGCAGAAATTGATTTTGAATCCGAAAGTCTGTAGTTCTTACAGTCAATTTCATGCTTTAGTTTTAATCTCAGCCCTTATAAGCAAACGCACTTTTTAACCTGTTTACAGGCGTTTCTATGTACCAGAAAGAAAGATAAGTAACAAGCAGCAGAACCAACGTATCCACTCCTGTTTTAACTATTGTACCTGGTACATGTAAACCTGTAAACCAAAAAAATCTGAGCACAAGGGGTGGCACAAAGCAATGGTACAGGTAAAGCCCGTAGCTGACCCGCCCAATCCAAACCATTGGTTTTGAAGTTAATACCCTGCCTGTAAAGCCTTTAAAGCCTTCAGCGCATAAATCTGTAAGGCAGGCAAATGCAATTGAAACAGCGCTCAGCTGTATAAATGTCCGGCCTGGAATTACGTTTTCAATAAAACCGCAGATAAAAAACAGGGCAAAGCCTGCGAACATCGCCGGTATTCGGTAAGGTATCTTTTTTCCTATAAACCCGAACCATGCAAGCAACAGGCCCAGGCTGAATTTATCAAAAACTGCCGGTCCAAGAAAAAACACAAGCGTAGGATTACCGGGCCCGAATGCCTGGATCAGGAACCGGAAGAGCCAGCTGAAAACTATAAAACAGGCAATGGTTACAGGTATTCTGCGCAGGGGGCTCAGCAGCAATATGGGTGGCAACAGCAGGTAGAATTGCTCCTCGCATGCCAATGTCCATAAATGGGTTATCGGCGGATAAAAGTAAGAAGCGAGGTATATTTTTACATTAAATGTATAGGTAAGCAGCCAAGGCGCAATATCTCGCATAAAGCCTGCCCAATTGGTCACTATCAATATGAAAACTACCAGGTAGTAAATAGGGAAAATGCGTATGGTTCTGCGGGCATAAAAGTTCCTGATTGCCTGCCAATAAGTACCAATACCCTGCTCTATAGCTTCACGCTGACGAATTAAGATGTTTCCTATAAGGAACCCGCTGAGCACAAAAAACAAATGCACCCCGAAAACCCCTGCAAACAGTGTTGTTTTAGAGAATAAAAAATTCAGCCGGCTCTCACCGCCGACTATCTTAAATGGTAAAGGAATGGAAAACCCGGCGCTGAAAAACTCAGGAATCCAATGTTCAAAAATTACTGCAAGTATGGCAATTGCCCTCAGGCCGTCGAGTTGCGGAAAATATACCGGACGAGGGCCTGTTTTTTTCAAAATTGATATTGAAGGCCTATGCCGTTTTTAGCCGGCTTCAGGTTTTCGAATAATATATTGTTGCCGGCATTATGCCTTTTATGTCGCCAAAGCATAAGGCCGTCGTAGAGAATAAATAAGACTCCCTGCGAAAGCACTGAATAAGAAAATGCCTTTGTAAAGGCGCTTCTGTCCGGGTCGCCAATGCGGCGGGCATTGTCGAATACATGCAGGCCGGTAGCCATGTACACGCAGTCAAGCCCGAGACTGAAACCGTAAATAAGCTCGAAGCGTTTTTGCCTTTGCAGTGTTTGGTATGCTGTTAAGCCTTTGCTACCGTTTTTAGGCGGGGCTCCCATCAGGCTGATGGCAAAAGTTCCGGCATTCCAGGCAAAATTGAAGCCTTCGTAAAGCATCAGGTTGCCGTCATTGGGGGCATTTTCACCGTTCAGGTAAACAAATACGCCGGTAGATACCAAATTAGCTGCAGTGAGCACACTCAGGTCTTTCATAGACAGCTGCTGAATATGGTCACTTTCGGCATTATAACGGTCAAAAGTGCTATCGGCTTCTGCCTGCTGTGCCCATACCGGGCAAACCGATATGAACACAGCAAGAAAAGCCAAAATAGTATAGGTGCGGTATTGCCCGGAGATTTCTGCGCCCGCAGTACGCAGCATGTTTGAAAACATGGTATAACGGCAGGCTTAAATTAGGCTATATCTACTATTACGCAACGATTATTAAGTAAATCGTCTTCAACGGTTTTATACTTAACACCGGTACGAAGCTCACCGTTAGCATATCTTACGCTCACCCTGTCGTTGCGGTTAACCACATGTTCGGCACGGTAAGGCTGCTGCCTGGCAATACGATTGGCATCCTGCAGTTCCGCTACGCGTTGCTCCTCTTCTTCCTCGTAGAAAGACGGCTTGCTTTCCTGTAGCTTAGGTTGCGGCTCGCGGGGTAGCTGCTGCTGCTGGGTAGGCCTCAGAACCTGTTGTTGTTGCTGCTCTTCGGCGGGAATACCACTTTTGTAAAGGAAGGTAAGAACATCTTCATTTACACGGCCCACAAAGCCGCGGAACATTTCAAGGGCTTCGAACTTATATACCAATAAAGGATCTTTTTGCTCGAATACTGCATTCTGCACACTTTGCTTCAGGTCGTCCATATCGCGCAGGTGCTCTTTCCAGGCGCTGTCTATATAGGTGAGCACTGCATTTTGCTCAAGGGTACGTACTACATTTTTAGCGCCGGAATCAAGTGTTTCTTCAAGATTAACCAGCACCTGAATATGCTTCCTGCCATCGGTGAACGGAACCATGATGTTCTCAATTTCAGCGGGGGCATTGTTTTTCAGGTTGGTGAAAACAGGCATCATATTTTCAGCCATGCTTTCTTCGCGGTGGCGATAGGCATGTATGGCTTCATTGTATAGCTTCATGCTTACATCACCGGCATTTTGCTTGCTGAACTCCTCACGCGTAGGCGACTGAACATTAATGCCGAACCAGTGCATGGCCTGCAATTTAAAGTCGTCGTAGTTACCGGTAGGTTTGGTGCCGTTGGCAATGCTTTGCGATGCGCTGTAAATCATGCTCATAATATCCAGCTCGGTACGCTCGCCGTAAAGGGCATTCCGCCTGCGCTTGTAAATTACTTCGCGCTGGGCATTCATTACATCGTCATACTCAAGCAGGCGCTTACGGATGCTGAAGTTATTTTCCTCTACTTTTTTCTGGGCGCGTTCAATAGAGCTGGTAATCATGCTGTGCTGAATTACCTCGCCTTCCTGCAGGCCCATTTTATCCATAAGCTTGATAATCCTGTCTGACCCGAAAAGGCGCATCAGGTTATCTTCAAGGCTAACAAAGAACTGTGAAGTACCGGGATCTCCCTGGCGACCTGAACGACCACGCAGCTGCCTGTCTACCCTCCGCGATTCGTGGCGCTCTGTACCAATAATGGCAAGACCTCCCGATGCGCGAGATTCAGGTGTAAGCTTTATATCGGTACCCCGGCCTGCCATGTTGGTGGCAATGGTAACGGTAGATGGCTTGCCTGCTTCGGCCACAATTTCAGCCTCCTGCCTGTGGTACTTGGCATTCAGCACGTTATGGCGAATGTTACGCATTTTAAGCATGCGGCTCAGCAATTCGCTGATCTCTACAGAGGTGGTACCTACCAGTACCGGCCTCCCGGCTTCGGTAAGGGCCTGTATCTCTTCAACAACGGCATTAAATTTCTCGCGAACGGTTTTATAAACCTTGTCCTGCTCATCTTTACGAACTGCGGGGCGATTGGTAGGTATTACCACCACATCGAGCTTGTAAATGGTCCAGAACTCGCCTGCTTCCGTTTCTGCAGTACCGGTCATACCACAAAGCTTGTGATACATACGGAAATAGTTTTGCAGCGTTACAGTTGCGTAGGTTTGGGTGGCGTCTTCAATTTTTACGTTTTCCTTGGCTTCAATAGCCTGGTGCAAACCATCAGAGTACCTGCGACCTTCCATAATACGGCCGGTTTGCTCATCCACAATTTTAACCTTACCGTCCACAATAATATACTCCACTTCTTTTTCAAAGAGGGTATAGGCCTTCAGCAATTGCTGAACGGTGTGTATGCGCTTGGTTTTTTCGCTGTACTCATTAATAAGGGCGTCCTTCTGAACAAGGCGTTCCTCCTCGCTGAGGTTCTTGTTATTTTCTATAGCCGAGAGAACAATGCTCAAATCGGGCAGAATGAAAAACTCGGGGTCTTCGCCTTCGCCGGTAATAAAATCAATACCTTTTTCGGTAAGGTCTATTTGGTTGTTCTTTTCATCAATGGTGAAAAGCAAAGGGCGGTCGGCTTCGGGCATCAGCTTGCTGTTATCGGCAAGGTAGATGTTCTCGGTTTTTTGAAGGGTGGCCTTATTCCCTGTTTCGCTCAGGAATTTAATCAATGGCTTGTTTTTGGGCAGGCCGCGATGCGCCCTGAACAAATCAACACCGCCTTCTTTATCATTAGGGTCAGCCAGCTTACGTTTGGCATCTACTAAAAAGCGGTTTACAAGGCTTTTCTGTGCTTCTACCAGTCTGTATATACGTGGCTTAAGCACATCGAACAGCTGCTGGTCGCCCATGCTCATGGGGCCCGATATAATTAAAGGTGTACGGGCATCATCTACCAGCACACTATCCACTTCATCTACCATAGCGAAGTGCAGCTTGCGTTGCACCAGCTCTTCGGGGCTGCGTGCCATATTGTCGCGCAGGTAATCGAAGCCGAATTCGTTGTTGGTACCGTAGGTAATATCGGCAAGGTATGCCTGCCGGCGCTCTTCGCTGTTGGGTTCGTGCTTGTCAATACAATCCACAATCATTCCGTGGAATTCAAACAGCGGGCCCATCCATTCGCTGTCACGTTTGGCCAGGTAATCATTCACGGTTACAATATGCACCCCGCGACCGGCAAGCGCATTCAGGAATGCAGGGAAAGTTGCCACAAGGGTTTTACCCTCACCTGTGGCCATTTCGGCAATTTTACCCTGGTGCAGCACCACCCCGCCAATTATCTGCACATCATAGTGCACCATGTCCCAAACAATGTCGGTACCGGCGGCGGTCCAGGTATTGGGCCAAATGGCCGTGTTACCCTCAATAATTATATGCCCGCGAAGTTCGGCCATATATTCATCGTGCTCGGTAAGGGTTACTTTAAGGGCTTTATTTTCTTTTAAGCGCCATGCGGTTTCTTTAATTACCGCGAAGGCAAGCGGCAGCTGTTCAAGCAGTACCACCTCAAGCTGTTTGTTACGTTCAAGCTCCAGCTTGTCTATAGCTGCAAAAAGGCCTTCCTTGGCCGAAAGCTCGGCTTCGGGATTAGAGGCCTGTTCGCGGAGGCTGTCAAGCTCTGCATCAACGGCTGAAAGTCTGTCGGCTATGGTTTGGCGTATCTGGTAAGACTTACCCCTCAAATCATCATCGCTCAGGCTGCGCAGCCCGGCATACTCAGCATTCACCAGCTCCACGTATGGCAGCAACTCTTTTACATCCCTGTCAGATTTGGTTCCGAACAGTTTGGCTATGCCTTTTGAAATAAAATCTAACATTGCGTATGTTTAATAAAGTGAAAAGAGCGGCTTTTAACATTAAGCAGGTAATGGAACGGGACCGCCGTTTTGCAGCCCCAAAGTTAGGGCATTTTACCGAAACAGCGCCCCGCAAACCCCGCTAAAGAAGGCAATTGATGCCTTTACTTTTAACCTTACCGGCTAATTGTACCTTTAAAGCCGGTGTTTGCCTGCATTTTAGCCTTCAATAAATATGACTTTGCCAATATGCGCCGAATTCTGCCGTTATTTGAATGTAAATTGCAGCTGCTTTTGGGCAATAAGCATATTACCTGCCGGCCGAAGCTTTACTGCCTAATTGGCAGCAATTACTTTACCGTGAACGAAATCATGTGCCTTTTCTTACAAAGCTCCGCATGAATTTACCTGAATTGCCTGTAATTGCCATTAAAACCGGGTACCTTTTGAAGTATAAGACTTTTTTTAATTCGCTGCCGGTAATACTGCCGGTAATTGCCCTGCTCTTTATGGCAGGTTGTAATACCTATATACCCCTCAGCAATTACGATTACGAAAATGCAGCCGATGATTCCTCCCCCCTGGGTTGCCGCGCCCTCGTGCGCCGAAGTAATGATTCTGTGCTTGTAACAGTTGAAGTAAACGCACGTAAGCTTCCGCCTGATGCAAGCCCTGAGGTTTTCAGGAAAAGGTATGCTGTAACCTATACACTGGTAAGCAATTACAAAAGTAATAAGCCCTTTGCGGGAGATTCAGTCAGGGTAGGCGCCCTGCATGCTGCCGGGAACGGGAAATTCGTATTCAATATTGCCTTTATTCGGCCTACCTCCTTTACTTACGGTGTTATGGCCCTGCGCATTACAGAATTCGGCGCCGACAGGGTTTGCATGACAGATGTGCCGCTTGATTTCACCATTCCGGGTATGCAGCAGCGCTATTGCCTCACAAAAGGAGAATCTAAATTCCCGTTGGTAAGGCCTTTTGTAAGAATTGGAGATACAATAACCGTCAGGGACTTCCACGAGGGGCCAAAGCCGCTCTTTATCAAATATTACGGCCTTGCTTTCAGCCCTGCACTGCCGGCTATGTTTACAAACCCCAGCCCGCCCCGCAACCTTAAGGTTATAGAAAGCTTCAGCCTCAGCACCGACTCAGAAACCATTTTTAACAACCCCGGCCTTTATTTTGCCCAGGAAGACAGCAATACCCGCGATGGTTTCGCCTTTATGGTAATGCCCGGCCGCTTCCCCCGCGTAACACGCCCCGATGAATTGGTATCGCCGCTCATATATATTACTAGCCGCGAAGAACGCAACAAGCTTACTGCCACCACCAAACCCAAAGAGGAGCTCGATAAGTTTTGGGTGGAAGTTGGCGGCAGCAGAGACCATGCCCGCCGGGTAATTCGTGAGTATTATGAGCACGTTGAAACAGCCAATAACCTTTTCACAAGCTTTAAGGAAGGCTGGAAAACCGACCGGGGAATGGTGTTCATCATCTTCGGCAAGCCTGAGCGCATTTCCAAAACCGACGACCGTGAAGAATGGTATTATGAGAAAAACGCCAATTTCGGCGAGCTGTATTTTACTTTCAGGCGCAAGCCCACAATTTTTTCTTACGATAATTTTGAGCTCGAACGCTTTGCAGAATACGACCGCGTATGGTACGGAACCGTAGAGCAATGGCGTAAAGGTGTGCTTAAGAAATAATATACTAAGGGCCTGTTCCTGTTCCCGTAAGGCATAATTGCTTCATTGGCTTTTTTAAGGGAATTCAAGGCAAAAGCCATGCTGTGGCTTTCTTCAGCATACATGAAATGCCGCCTGGGCTGTCGTACCGATTATAAATTAAGCCCGGACCCTTTAGCTGAGGGCTTGAAAACCTGCCCGAAAGAGTCCATTTTTGCGTTACTTTGCAATGCCGAACCGGCCGGCACAGCGCACAACAAAATGGCAGAAAACGTACTGCGGAAAAAACCCGTAAAAGAAGAAAAGGAAGAAAAAAAGGCAGATTTCAGGCTCAATTGGAATGGCTCATTTATTAATGATCGCCGTTGGCAATTGGTTTTCGGCATTACTTTAATGTTCCTGTCGTTTTACCTGTTTACTGCTTTCCTGAGCCATTATTTTACCCGCGAAGCAGACCAGGACCTTGTAGAGAACTTTTTCGGCGGGCCACTGCGTGAAACCGGGCGCGAAACAGAAAACTGGGCCGGCCTTACAGCCGCCGTACTTTCCGAGTTCTTTGTATTTAAGCTTTTCGGGCTGAGCGCGTTTTTTATACCACCCATATTATTCCTGCTGGGAGCAAAAATCCTGGTGCGAAAGGAGCTTATACCCATGCAAAGGCTGGTTTATTTCTCCGTTTTGGCAGGCCTGTGGTTCAGCACTTTCCTGGGTTATTTCATTTATCTATTCGATTTGGTTGGGCCGCTCGGCTCTGTTTGCGGGGGCATTGGTCTTGAGCTGGCCACTTTCCTCAGCGAAATGACAGGCTGGGGCACCTTCCTGGTTCTTGTACTTTACTTTGTGCTCTTCCTTGTATTCTTTTTCGATATGCAGGATTTCTTCTACAACCTCTTCAGCCCGGCTATACCTGCCGCCTTAAAGGCCGATGCCGCTGCCGCAGTTGTATCTGCTTCAGAGTCAGATGATACCGACGAAGGATTTGAAGAAATAATTCCTGACTCCCCTATATCCAATAAAAACAAAACCAAGGGCCCTGTTCCTTTCAGCTTTACTGCCCCCTCTGCACAGGAAGTGCAGCAGGAAATTCCCTTTGTTGCCCCCCAGCAGGTTTCCAAAGGTCCTGATTTGGTTATTGAACCCACCATTGTTCCTGTTGGGCCACCCATAAATATACCGGCTCCCACGGCGCCCGTATTTGACATTACCGCACCGCCAGAGGAAAAGACTGCCTCAAAAACCGAGAATTACGACCCTACGCTGGACCTTGGCCGTTATGTATATCCTACACTTGATCTTATGGAGGATCATGGCCCGGTCCAGGTTCAGATTAACACGGAAGAATTGCAGGGAAATAAAGATAAAATTGTTGAAACCCTGTCGCATTACGGCATTGGCATTGCCAGCATTAAGGCAACAGTAGGGCCTACGGTTACGCTATATGAAATTGTACCTGATGCCGGTATTCGTATTGCCAAAATCAAGAACCTCGAAGATGATATTGCCCTAAGCCTTGCCGCACTTGGCATACGTATAATTGCGCCTATTCCGGGCAAGGGTACCATTGGTATAGAAGTTCCTAATAAAAACCGGGAAATGGTAGGCATGCGCTCAGTGCTTGCTACCGAAAAATTCATGAAAAGTACCATGGATTTACCGGTTGTATTGGGCAAAACCATCAGTAACGAGGTTTTCGTGGTCGATTTGGCTAAAATGCCGCACTTACTTATGGCAGGGGCAACCGGGCAGGGTAAATCAGTTGGCCTGAACGTATTGCTTACATCGCTTATATACCGAAAGCACCCCAGCCAGCTTAAGTTTGTGCTTGTAGATCCTAAAAAGGTGGAGCTTTCGGTGTACAGCACCATAGAGCGACACTTCCTCGCCAAGCTTCCCAATACCGATGAAGCCATTATTACCGATACCAAGAAAGTAATTCATACCCTGAATTCGCTTTGCATAGAGATGGATATCAGGTACGATTTATTGAAAGAAGCCGGCTGCCGCAACCTGAAAGAGTATAACCTCAAATTCGTGGAGCGACGCCTAAACCCTGAAAACGGCCACAGGTTCCTGCCCTATATAGTGCTCGTAATAGACGAGCTCGCCGACCTTATGATGACCGCCGGCAAAGAGGTTGAAACCCCCATTGCGCGCCTTGCGCAGCTTGCCCGTGCCATTGGCATTCACCTGGTGGTTGCCACGCAAAGGCCCTCTGTAAACGTAATTACGGGTATAATTAAGGCTAACTTCCCTGCCCGCCTATCTTTCCGGGTAACCAGTAAGGTAGACAGCCGCACCATTCTTGATACCGGCGGCGCCGAGCAGCTTGTAGGCCAGGGCGATATGCTCCTCAGCATGGGTTCTGAAATTATACGCCTGCAATGTGCCTTTGTTGATACCCCCGATGTGGAACGCATCTGTAACTTCGTAGGCAACCAGCGCGGTTACGATACAGCCTACAACCTCCCTGAATTCGAAGGTGAAGATGGCGGTGGCAATGGCAAAGAACCAAGCGCCGGCGAGCTCGACAGCATGTTTGCACAAGCAGCCGAAGTAATAGTAACCCACCAAATGGGCAGCACCACCCTGCTGCAACGCAAGCTAAAGCTGGGTTTTGGTCGCGCAGCACGCATAGTTGACCAAATGGAAAGCCTGGGCATAGTTGGCCCGGCATCGGGCACCAAAACCCGGCCCGTACTCATGGATATGGAATCTTTAGAGCTGAAGCTCAGGGAGATAGGCCTTAAATAATAAAGACCCTTACCTGTATTTTAAGTCAAACAGCACAAATACCTATAAATCAAACGATTAACATCAATATATTCTATAATCCCCTGCCCCGGCAAATATGAAAAACCTTTTTGGAGAATGGGGATTGCTGATTGTAAGCGGCATTGCCATGGGCCTGGTTTCAGGCATTGCGGCTGTTCTGCTTGTAATTAAGTTCAATATGCAGCCGCGCGATGCCATAAGGCTTTCGGTATTTTTAGCGCTTGTGGTTATGATACCGTTTTTTATGCGCCTGATGCGTAGCCAAAAGCTGTCGGAGCTTGAACTGAGAGATGGTGAAACGGTAATCAGGCATGGCGCCGCAACCATGCTTGGCCAATGGCCCGGTAAATACGGCTGGCTTTACCTGACCAATAAACGCCTGTATTTCCATGCCGGCCTGCTTAACTTTCACCGCAAGGCCACTGAAATTCCCTTACCTGAAATTCAAAAAGTCAGCTTCGGTGAAATGAATTTTCTAATGAACCGCAGCTTCCGTATTGAAACCGAAGCCGGGGAAAGCTATCGTTTTTCATCTGCCGCCCGCATGCGCTGGCCCGATGCCATAAAAGCTGCTTTAGCTGCATAATTTTTTATATGCCCAAAATACCTGTAGTTCTATTTCTTTCCCTTCAGGGTCAGCTTAACCTCCTTGCCTCTTAATTCTCGCAAGGCATCGGAAGCAATCCAGCGCGCGGCTTTACTGCCCTGCTTTTGAATTTCCTCTCCGCATTCTATGGCAGCATGCAGCAAGGTTTCATTGCGCTTGCCAATCTGGCGAAGCGCCCAGTTAACTGCTTTCTTTACAAGGTTACGCTCATCGTGGGCCTCGCGGGCAATTATTGGCAGGAAATCAAGGAAAACCGGGTCAGGCGCACTTTTATCATGCACGGCCAGGCGGGCCATTAAAGAGAATGCGGCGCGTTTAACCACTTCCTCAGGCCTTAGGCTCCATTCATTTGCTTTTTGAACGGCATTACCGCTGCCGGTCCAAATATCGCCGCAGAGGCCGTCGCAATCGGCCCAGTTTTCAAGGAGGAGTACCCATTCGTCCATTTCTTCGGGTGTAACTTTCGAAGAGTCGCCTATAAAGCCGGCTAATATCCTGCCCTCGTGGCTGCCGGAATGTATAAGCAGTTTTGCAAGCCCATGGTTTTTCCTGAAAGGCTTAGCCATTGCCCGCAAATCAGGTATGCTGATTCCATAAGCCTTGCTGCAGCTTATACCAAAGCGAGCCATGCCGGCAATATTTGCTTCATTGGTATTGGCCTCCAATTCTTCAATCAGCATTTTGTAAACCTGCTCATTGCCCTCAAAATCAGGTGAAGATTTAGAGTTTCCTGAAGATATGCCTGTTTTGGTTTTCATAATATTGCTTAATGAATTGCGGTTTACCGGATATACCAAAGGGGAACCTAAGCCATCAGCAGGTTACAGCCCCTGATATCTGAATTATCCAGCCTTCCGAGTATCTTAAATTGCCCCGGACCTGTTCTTTCGCCCAAATCTGCCGTTTGAATAAATGCGCAGCTGTCGGTATTAGCAAGGTCAATCACATTAACGGCTCCCCGGGTACGTTCCCTGGCTATATCGAAAGGGTCAGCGGGGTCACGGAGCAATATGCGCATGCAATCATTTTCATAAAAAATGCCCTCCCCCGGAGAATATGCCTGCGATAGTAATTCAGTCATGCCGTATTCACTGTGAATGCTTTTTACTTTAAAGGCATCGCAAAGAATTTGGTGTACCTCTTCACGGGGCATTTCACGCATTCGGCCTTTCATGCCGCCGGTTTCCATTATTACAGCACCGCTAAAGTCGGCCGGCATTTGCTCTGCCATTTGCAGCAACGCGAATGTTACACCAATGAGGAGTATTTTTTTACCGTCTTGTTTGGCCTTTGCCATTCCAAGCTGCATGGCCTCAAAATTATCTTTAAAAAAACCACCCCCATCATAACCCGACACCCTGATAAATGAATGCACCATGTGAATTAAAGAAGATCCGCTCCTGTCGAGGTAAGAAGGCAGCAGCCCGAAAACGGCATAATCTTCAATGCTTCCGTAGTGGTTCCTGAATATATTCAGGGCATTAATATCATAGAATTCAGGGTCCGGAACGTAGTGCCTTGATGTTACCTGCCCGGTTGTTCCGCTGCTTGTAAATAATACTGATTGGCCGGCATCGGCATCCTGCCTGAGTACTGTTTCTGTTTTAAAGAGCTCAACAGGTAAAAACGGGATTTGGTAAATGCTGCTCACCTGCTCAGGGTCTTTACCGAGATACGACAGCCATTTGGCATAAGGCGGTACAATACGGGCCTGTATCCTGAAAAGCTCCAGGGTCATATCGTTATAATCAAAACCGTCGTGACGTTGGGCTTTCATCATAATTTTTACGTAGCCCAGGTATTCCCTGTCCCTGTCGGTCATCATAATTTTGCTCCTTTCCCCTTATTCTCCCTGCAGTCCGAATTTTTCCATTTCAGGCGTAAAGGCCTTAGTGCGAGCTAATACAGCCATTGTAATCCTGCTGATGCATACCAGGCTGCCTTTTTCATTCGTAATCCTGATTTCCCATACCTGTGTTGTTCCGCCAATATGTACAGGTGTGGTTTTACCATAAACATAACCTGAGGTAGCACTGCGAATGTGGTTGGCATTAATATCGAGCCCAACACAAAAATGGGTTTTAATGTTAACGCAGCAATTGGCTGCCACGCTTCCCAAAGTTTCGGCCAGTACTACGCTGGCCCCGCCGTGCAGCAGGCCCATGGGCTGCTTGGTGCGTTCGTCAACCGGCATTTTGGCACATAAATAGTCGGTACCAACTTCAGTAAACTCAATACCGAGGTGGTGGCCCATATTGCCTATGCCCATTTTATTCAGGCTTTCAAGGGTAGTTTCAGGAGAAATCATGCTGTTTTTCGTATTCAGGCCCCAAAGGTAAAACTATGCCTGCAAATTCAGCTAACAGTTAAATCGATTGCAGCGAATAGAATCCTTAAAGAATCAGGAATCAGGCAGGAGTTTTTTATAAAGCTTCATCTGAAGCTCGGCAATGCGCTCAGTTGTGTAACCGGCTTGTATGAAAGCCCGGTTGGCGGCTGCCAATCTTAACCTTTCGGCCTTGGGCATAGTAAATGCCTTTTCCAATGAAGCTTTAATTTGAGCCCTGTCCTGGGGCGTATCAATTACAAGGCCTGCATCAAAAGCCTCGGGAAAATTGCATCCCCGGCTAATCAGCGGCACCTGCCCGTACAGCATGGCCTCCACAACGCTTGTCGGGAAGCCTTCGCTTAAGGATGGCAGGAGGTAAAAATGTGCCTCTTTTAAAAGCTTTTCTTTTTCAGGGCCGTAAACCGGTCCGGTGTATTCTATATTAATCCCCGGGTTCTTTTGCAGAATTGCCTGTAAGGCTGCAAGCTCGCCATCATCGGGGCCGGCAATGAGCAGTTTGGCATCGGGGTTGTTTTTCAGACCGGATTCAAGCCATGCCTCTGCCATGGGAATAACCCCTTTTTTATGGTGCAATCGGGCCATAAATAAAAAGGTGAGGGGTTTTTCCGGTCTTTGTGCAGGGTCGAATTCAATATTATCAGTACCGTTTGGGATTAAAACTGTTCCCTGAAATGTTTTGCTCAGGTTAAAAGCTTCCGGACCGCCCACTGCGCGCACATAATCAGCATCAGATGCTTTAGGGCGTTCAATAAGATTATAATAAATGAACTTCTTCAGCCATTTCTGCTTCATGCTCCAGGGCTCTAACATGCCGTGGGGTACATAAATCCAATGAAATCCCATTTCTTCGAATTTATGTGCCAGCCTTGTGGGCCATTGCCAGGCGCCATGGCTTACGATAATGTCATGTTTTGGGTTCAGGCTGTACATTTCAATTATATCTGCAGCCTTTGCATTGGCAGTATGTACCAGGGAAACCGGGGTTACGCCTTCAAGCACAGGCAGGTTTGCCGGGGCATTTGAAGCCGGAAACCAAATATGCGATTCTATACCGTACAGCTTAAAAAGTGCAGGGGCAGTGGCAACAGCAGCATTCCATATCCCGAAGTTTACACGCTCAAGATTATCAACCAGGTTTATTATTCGCATCTAGGCGTTTCTAATTATGCTGTCGCTCAGCTCTTTATAGAGTTTAAGAATTTCCGGGTCATGAACCAGCAAATCGGCATGCTCCTGCATGGTTTTGCGGTCGTTCCTGATTGCCGGACCTGTTTGGGCTTGTATAGGTCCCATCTCAATGGCCTTCAAAAGGGTTTCCTTCATCAAAGGGTGTAATATTTCAAAAGGCAGATTTTCCGATTCCAGGAGGTTCTCGGCAATAGCATACAAATGATTGGTAAAATTACACGCAAAAACTGCGCCCACATGCAATAATTTACGTTCTGCACTGCTAATTATATATACGGCCCTGCTTAGCGACAATGCAACGCCCTTAACAATCTTCATTGCATCATCGTTATGTGCCTCTATGCAAATAGGAATACTGCTGAATTCTGCCTGCCGGCTTCGGCTGAAAGATTGTAAAGGGTATAAAACTGCCGGCACGGCATCTGCAAAGTTAAGTATATCTATTGAGCGTGCACCTGATGTATGGGCCAGCACGCTGTCCGGGGGCAGGCTCAGGCGCTTTACAGTATCTTCAATGCCATCGTCCGGAATGCAAAGTATAAAAATTTCGGCTGTGCTCACGCTTAAATCCAGGCTGTCGGTTGCATTGGTGTTATAGAGGCAATCGGCCAGTTCAAGGGCATGCTTGCGGCTGCGGCTCCAGATTTCGGTAATCCTGTGTCCGGCGTTTTCCAAGGCAGGCGCCAGGCTCCAGGCCAGGTTACCTGCTCCGATTATGGCTACGTCATAGTATTTCATTCCTTATATTTACATGCCCGCTTTGCTTGCTGCATGGACA
Organism: Bacteroidota bacterium; assembly: GCA_040388605.1. GTDB lineage: Bacteria > Bacteroidota > Bacteroidia > Cytophagales > Flexibacteraceae > JAZKBN01. Next base: position 170,492 of record JAZKBN010000016.1, read on the forward strand.
AAAGTATTAAAGAATTAATAAAAGCCGGCGAAAACGCCTGTACGGAGTTTAAGAAAACCATTACCCATGTTGAAAAAATGGGTAAAACCTTGTCGGCATTTGCCAATTCAGGCGGCGGAACTGTTCTTATAGGTGTAGATGATAACGGCCGCATTTGTGGCACCGACCCTGAAGAGGAAATTTACATGCTCGATAAAGCCGCCCGCTTTTATTGCCGCCCTGAGCTTAGCTATACCATTCGTGAAACCGAGCACGAAGGGCATATAGTTTTATTAGTGCAGGTGCCCCAAAGCCCGGAAAGGCCGCACGCATGTCTCAGCCATAAAGGTGAATGGCGTGTGTATGTTAGAAGCGGCAACCAGTGCCTGCCCGCATCTGAAATGCTGATAAGAACCATGAGCAATATTCCCGTAGCTGAAACCGGGCCCCTGGTTAAAAAGTTCAGCAAGCATGAGCAGGCCCTGCTTGATTACCTCGGGAAGAAACACCGGATAACTTTAAAGGAGTTCGCATCACTTATAAATGTGAGCCGAAGACGGGCTTTAAGATTGCTCATTGCCATGGTAGGCACCGGCGATATTTATGAGCATGATTTTAACCGCGAGAAGTTTTATACGGCCGGGAACGGATAAATTTCGGGAAGCCGCTCCGTGGTAATAAGAGTGCTCAAAATTAGGCACAAAAAAAACCGACCCTGCATAACAAAGTCGGTTCAATAAATATTTATATCTGCTCAATATTAGAGTTTGCTTACCAGTTTGGCAAGTTTGCTCTTGTGGTTAGCAGCTTTGTTTTTGTGGATAACGTTCTTCTTAGCCAACCTGTCCAGCATCGAGCTTACGCTGCGGAACAAAGTTTCGGCTTCAGCTTTGTCAGTTAAAGCGCGAAGGCGTTTTTCAAAAGTACGTGCAGTTTTGGCTTGGTAGCGGTTACGAAGGCGTTTTGCTTCGTTAGCCCTTATTCTCTTCAGCGCTGATTTATGGTTGGCCATGTTACGTTGCTCTTTTTCTTAATCCCCTACCCGAGAGGATAGAAATTTGTTATTGTTTAGTTGCAGGATTCTTAATTCCGGACTGCAAAAATACGGACTTTCAGTGAAAGTGCAAATTGATTCCGTATTATTTTTACCGCTTTAATTATTTATAACCGGTTTAAGGCAATATAAGATTTAACAAAACCATATAAACGCCTGTATAACAAGCATTAAGCTTTATGTGCTTCTTCCACTGCCTTTTCCTTTTTCTCCGGAAAAAGCAGCGATGCGATTACGCTAATGCCCAAAATACCCAAAATAACGTAAAAGCTATGCGCTTTTGTAAAGCCATGCTCCTCAAGCCATTCGCCCACAAACATTTTGCTGCCTATAAATATAAGCAATGCCGCAAGGCCATATTTCAGGAAATGGAACAGGTGCATAATTTTCGCCAGGAAGAAGAACATGCTCCTTAAACCAAGAATGGCGAAAATATTACTGAAGAAAATAATCAGCGGGTCTTTAGTAACGGCAAAAACTGCCGGTACAGAATCCATTGCGAAGATAAGGTCAGTAAACTCTACTATAAGCAGTACAAGGAATAATGGGGTTATGTACCACCTGCCTTCACTTTTAAAGAAAAAACGCTCGTGCACAAAACGCGGGAATACAGCGAGCCAGCGCGAAGCCAGACGAACCACGGGGTGATTCGCGGTATCAAACACCTCCTCTTTATCACCTTCGAACATCATTCTTCCGCCGGTATAAATTAGGAAGGCCCCGAAAATGTAGAGTATCCAATGGAATTCCTGCACAAGTGCCGACCCAAGGAAAATAAAGATGCAGCGCATTACAATTGCACCTAAAATTCCCCAGAAGAGTATCTTCTTGTAAAACTTCTTATCTACCCTGAAAGATTTGAAAATGAGTATGATAACAAAAATATTATCTACCGATAGCGCATATTCTACCAAATACCCGGTAATAAACTCAAGCGAGAGGTTGTCTCTATAGGTTTGTATATCGCCTGCAAAATTATGATTATGGAAATCGAGGCGGGGAGCATAGCGTTTGGCTACGCTTATAAGTTGGTCTTCATTATGAATACCATGAATCATTTCCCCCTTCCAGTCAAGCAGGAAATAAAATCCTACTGCGAAAAAAATCCATACGAGGCTCCATATACCGGCTTCCCGGAAACTGACCTCTTTATCATCACGGGAAAACACGCCCAAATCAAGCGCAAGAATCCCAAGAATGAACACTACAAATATTGAAAAGCTGACAATTTCTTCAGTCTGCATAGGGCATGTTGCCTGTTGCCTTTTTTTAAAGTACGATTATTAATCACGCAATACCGGTGTTTCATTTAAACCCGTATTCGCATGATCACGCTTTTTGCCCGGCAATGGCAGTCCTTTAAGGCGAGCCTTAAAGGTGAATATTGGTATTTAAGTTTTTTTCGGGCATAAAACGCAGGTTTCTTTTGCCCGGAACAAACTTGGGCGCAAAAATACGCATTCAAGTTAAATTAAGTACGTACTTGCAGATAAACATCAATAAACAAAGCATATTTGTACCCGA
>JAZKBN010000016.1:173058-179575 GCA_040388605.1 Bacteroidota bacterium
TGTACCCGAAGTCCTTAAAAAGGACAATGAATATTAGAAAGCTATGAAAATTCTGATTGCAGGCGGCGGAAATATGGGCAAGACTTATGCCGAGAGTTTTACAGCAAACCATGCCGTAGCCAAACCTGACTTATATATACTGGAGCACCTTGAAGACAAAGCTGAGCTTTTCAGGAACCAAGGTTATCAAAATACCTTCACATCTACCGGGGCATGGCTTGCCGATGTAGACCTGATTATTTTAGCGGTAAAACCCCAGGATGCCGCCAAACTATACCCCGTAATTTCCGAAAACCTGAATGAGAACCACCTGGTGCTGTCAATAATGGCGGGGGTAACAGTCTCCTCCATTCAAAAAGGACTTGGAATAAAAAAGGTGGTAAGGGCTATGCCTAACCTGCCTGCTCAGGTAGGTATGGGTATGACGGGCTTCACATCTGACCCTTCTGTTGGAAAGGTAGAGCTGTTCGGTATTCAAAACCTCCTGAACACCACCGGCAAGTCAATTTATTTTGAAGATGAAGAAATGCTGAATGCTGTAACGGCAATCAGCGGCAGCGGCCCCGCATACGTATATTACTTTATGGATGCCATGATACAGGCTGCCTCGAAAATGGGCTTTACGCGTACACAGGCCGAGGTGCTCACTTCTCAAACCTTTATGGGCGCAGTACACCTATTAAGCCAAAATCGCCTGACCTGCGCCGAATGGATTAACCGTGTGGCCAGCAAGGGAGGAACTACTGAGGCTGCAATTAAAAGCTTTACTGAAGACGGGCTAAGCCAAACAATAGAAACCGGCTTGCGTCAGGCCCTGAACAGGGCTGTTGAACTTGGTAAAGAATAATTACCGGCTGATCTTATAATTGATTAAACACCCTGATAAACAGCCATAAGTTTTATAGGGAAGCTTTCAATTAATATTATCCGGGAGTTTCCTTATTCTTATTCACATGGTGTGTAAAATTAATAAGATCGCTTAGGGCCTGCCCTGTTACTTCATTAAACTCGGCTATATTTTTTTCTTTAAAGAAAAGCAGGTTTGCATCGTCCTGTACTTGCTCGTTCTCAGGAATTCGACTTATTCCTTCGCGCATGAGCAAGGCGGGTTTCATAAAGCCTAAAGATTCAAGAGCCGGTTTCATACGGTGCAGTAAAGCATGTACACGGGGTAGGTCACCTGCAAATAAAGCCTCAGGGTATTCAGATCTGACCTTTTCAAGCATACTGATTGTAAGCGTTGCAAGGTCGGCCAGAAAATCCCTGTCCGGCTCAGGATAGCTGTAATAGCTGCTGAAATCAAGAACTATACCCCGCTCAATAAAATTACCCGTTCCTGAATCGGCCAAATCATTCATTTTACGAAAAGCTGTTCCCGGTGAAAGAGCGCTGCTATTCATTAAAGCCTGCATATCTGCGTCATACATGCTTTCCGAAAAATCTGCCGTAATGGAAGGCGACGCGGTTTGAAAATCATTATTATGGCGGCCCGACAATGGTAAGCTCATCATAAAGCTGAACCTGGTTGCTCTTTCAGGCTCAGATACTCCATGTACTGATGTGCCAAGCGATGCTGCCTTAAGCGCAATTCTAAGCAATCTCTCAGCCATATCTTCTTCGGGCTGGCAAACATTGTATTCAGCGCAAATCATTTCAAGCCGAGTTGTATAGCTGCCTGATTGGTCGGCCTTCATAAGCTCTGATACTCCGCTCATAGGTTGCATACCCATGCTCATGGGGTCAAGGCAGGCATCAAGCAATTCCTGGTCTATGCCGGGGCCTGTACAGCTTATATCGAAATCATAAAGACCTTCCCCGTCTCGGTCGGCGCGCAGCGACACTTCAAGATTAATAAACCCCTGCCGGCAATGCTCCATTGCCAGGAGCAACAGCTCAGCCATCAGCTTTACAAAATCTACAGGCACGCCGGTTACATACTCGGGCATTCCGCTTTCAGGAACAACCCTGATTCGCGTATCAAGCCTTTGGGCTGCAGGCAGCAGGCTGTTACAAAGGCTGGTTATTAATTCAGGTAAGTTTATCGGGCAGTTTTTTAATTCTGACGCAGAACCGGATTTCAGAAATTCAGGGGAGCTGCCTGTTGTTTCCGAATAACTTCGGAGAGATGTAGTATTTCGTATCATAGCCGGTTGCTGCAAAGCAGGAACAAATTTATACTATTTATACCTTCTGAAACGGGTATTTAAGCTAACTGAACAAACTATTTAATATATGATTGCACTATACTTATAATGAATCACTTGTTGGGCATTAAACTGTAAAGGCTCCGGGTTTCTCAACCAAACACCATTTAAGCCTGCTCTTTTAATAGTTTGTTCCTGCTATCTATATATTTGATTGGCAAAAGGTAAATTGCGCCAAAATAAGGTACTCGCCTGCCAAAGCTTATTTATGCCAGCAACTCCAGAACCGGTTATCCAGGAAATTCGCTCCGGAAAATTCCGACCTATTTATTTCCTTCATGGCGATGAGCCATGGTATATGGATAGTATATCGGCATTAATCGAGAAAACAGCTCTCACCGACAGCCAAAGGGGTTTTAACCAAACCATTATGTATGGCCGTGATTCTTCTATGGCTGCTGTTCTGGCTGCCGCCCGCAGGTTTCCTATGATGAGCGACAGGCAACTTGTATTTGTGCGCGAAGCGCAGGACCTTGGCGAACTTGGCCGGGAAGATGGCCGAAAAGCCATGGAAGCTTATGCTAAAAACCCGGTGCCGAGCACCATTTTAGTTATTTCATGGAAAAACAAGCCATTCGACGGCAGAACAACACTGGCTAAAACACTTGATGCCCAAGGTGCCTTAATTGAATGTAAAAAAGTGGCAGACTGGAAGCTGGGCGAATGGGTTACAAATTATGCCAAAGATATAAAGCTTAATCTGAGCACCGAAGCCGGTCACATGTTGGCCGAATATATAGGTAACGATTTGGGCCGAATGGCCGGCGAAATTGATAAGCTGCGCATAAACCTGAAAGACAGCGGTACAAAAGTTACCCCGGAGCTGGTTCAACAGTACATTGGCATAAGCCGAGATTACAATATTTTCGAGCTGCAGAAAGCGCTTTCTGCCCGCGATGTGTTAAAGGCGAACCAGATTGTTTCGCATTTTGCCAAAGACCCGAAATCGAACCCATTGGTGATGAATATAGGGGTGCTGTTCAGCTATTTTTCACGCCTGTTTTTAACGCGTTGCCAGGCAGATCAAAGCGAGCTTGCTTTAGCCCGGGCCCTAAAAATTGCACCTTTTATTGCCCGCGAAACAGCTGCTGCCGCAAAACGTTTCAGCCCCGAACAGCTGATGGCAATCATAGGCCATTTGCGCATTGCCGATTTAAGAAGCAAGGGCATTGAAGGCGGAAGTGCATCGGAGGAAGAAATAATGCGCGAGCTTATTTTCAGGATAATGCATTAAGCACTCAATTCAATTGCAAAATATTGCTCTCCTTTTTAAACACAAACACCGGCAGTAGTGCCGGTGTTTGTGTTTAATACGCTCCTATCCCCTACTTAGAATCAGCAGGCGGATTTTTTTCAAGATCTTCAATTGAATGGCGCTGGGGCATCTCTTTTTTTGCGGGCTTTTTAAAATTCTGCTCATTCATGGGCTCCAATGTACCGTCGGTATTTTGCCTGGCGGGTACTCCGGGCTCATCTGTTCCTCTTAACTTTTGAGCATTTTTTGAAGGCGCCTGCGGTGTTTCAGATACAACTGCCTGTGCAATTGTACCATTGATGAAAAAGCAATTAGCCCTTTTAAAAGGGTTAAAATTCGCCATATCACGTCCGCTGTTCCTGGTATTAAAACGCTCCATCATACGTGCCCGCCTTGCCGATGCGCTGTCGAGCGGAATGCCTCCCGGCGATTTCTTAGTAATTGAAGAATCATTGGCTGAGCCGGGCATACCTTCAGCCTGCCCTTTCATACCGGGGCGGGCAAAGGGGTTGCGGGCAAACATTTGTGCAGGCATGGTTCTTACACCGCGCACATAAAAGGAATGCGTTTTTGTAAAAGCATAAGCAGGCGATGCCCTGTCGGTGAATGCAAGCGTATTAACGAACTTCAGGGGGCTGTTGGCTTCGTTATAGAATGCAGGGCGTTTAGGCATAGGCCTTGATGCTTTACCGGTATCGGCAATAGGTTTGGCCTTTGCATTTTTAGGCTGCTCAAGGGAAAACGTATCTGTGGGATACAGTATAACTGCTGAACGGATAAGGCCGTGCTCAGGTACAAAAAGCGTCAGCTTATCGTTAGGCGGTACAATGCTGAACTGGTGCGCATCGTTGCCTACCGGCCGGGATACCACCTCCGTTTCTCCTTTGTAATAGTTTTTACCGTAGAAAACAGAATCAGGTGATTTACGGCTGTCGTGCCAGTAAGGCAATGTAAGGGGTTTGGCAGGGTTGCTGAGGTTTGTAAATGAACTCTGAGACCAGTCTATATATAATGGTCGGCCAAGCTTGTTATAAACAGAAAAGCTCAGCAGGCCACGCTCATGCCAAAAATCGTAATGTATGCTGATTGTATCGTTTTCATAAACAAAATCACGCCCGGCCTGTTTAACATGGGGCGAAGCAATATCTGCAATTTGGGTTTGTTGTGCCATGCTATTGCCGGCAGTACCCAACAGAATGGCTGAAAGAATGATGCTAAAGGATTTTATAATACGCATAAGAAATTATTGTTTTCGCGGTTAAGCCCGAATATGCGGCAAGATATAAAAACTTGCTTATAAAACGGGCTTTGTATTCAAAGGCTTTTATATTCCTTACCTTTGCAGGAAAAACAGGAATATACCTTTATTAAATTTCAGCCTTCGCTGATAAAGCATATACCTGATCATTTTCATTTACCCCCGCATTATTACCCAAAAATGTCGCTGATAACACAGGAAGCCGTTCTTGAGGCGCTAAGCCACGTACAGGAACCCGATTTGAAACAAGATCTTGTAACCCTGGGAATGATTCGGGATTTAAGCCTTGGTGTTAACACCAACAACTTTACCGTGCTGTTAACAACCCCCGCCTGCCCCCTGAAAGAACTGATTAAAAAAATGTGCATCGACGCCATTCATGAGCACCTTGGTTCTGATTTGCTGGTAAATATACATTTGACCGCAGGCGTTACCGGCAGGAAAACAGCAAGCGAAATACTACCAAACGTTAAAAACATAATTGCCATAGCCAGCGGCAAAGGCGGGGTAGGTAAAAGTACGGTTACAGCCAACCTTGCCGTTGCCCTAGCCCGCAGCGGCGCCAAAGTAGGGCTTATTGATGCCGACATCAGCGGCCCCAGCATACCGGTTATGTTCGGTACAGAAGATGAACGTCCCGAGGTTGTACGAATCGGGGAGAAAAACTATATAATACCTGTTGAGAAATATGGTGTAAAGCTGCTCAGCATAGGGTTTTTAACCCCGCAGGAAAGCGCCGTTGTTTGGCGCGGACCCATGATGAGCGCCGCACTCAAACAATTCATAGGAGACTGCCAATGGGGAGAGCTTGACTACCTGCTCATTGATTTGCCCCCCGGAACATCTGATATACACCTTACATTGGTACAAACAGTGCCCGTAACAGGTGTAATAATTGTTACAACCCCGCAAAAAGTAGCACTTGCCGATGCGCAAAAGGGCCTGGCTATGTTTAGCCAAAAGCCGATAAATGTGCCCGTTTTAGGCGTGGTTGAAAACATGGCATGGTTTACACCTGCAGAGCTGCCCGATAGTAAGTATTATATTTTCGGAAAAGGCGGCGGGCGCAGGCTTGCAGAAAAGCATGGCCTGTCTCTTCTTGGAGAGATTCCGCTGGTACAGAGCGTGAGGGAAAGCGGCGACGGCGGGGCACCTATTGTGCTGCACGACGATTTGCCTGTTGCTGCTGCATTCCGTGAGCTTGCCGGCAATGTTGCCAGGCAGGTATCGGTTCGCAATGCCGATATGTTAAAAACTACACCGGTTGAGATAACTGCTTAATATTCAATAATAGGCCCGGCATATTACCGGGCCTATATTTTTTCGGGCCTGAAACTTCAACATGCACCTGATTATTAACAATTTAAGCAAACGCTTTGCTTCTGAATGGATAATCCGTGATTTCAGTCTGGAATTGCGGCCGGGTTCGCCTGTGGCATTAACCGGGCCAAACGGATCAGGTAAGAGCACCCTCCTGCAAATGGCTGCAGGCTATATGCCCCCCACTACAGGCACTGTTACATATCACATGGCAGGCAAGCCCGTGTCACCCGATGATGTATTTAAATACATAGGCATTGCGGCACCTTATATGGAGCTTATTGAAGAGTTCACGCTGCCTGAGCTAATCAATTTTCATAATACATTTAAGCCCCTGGCTCCTGAATTAAATGCTAAAGCCTTTGCCGAAAGATTACAGATTGGCTTTTTCCCGGGTAAACCGGTAAAAAACTACAGCAGCGGCATGAAACAAAGGGTAAAGTTGGGACTCGCTCTTTTTTCAGATACTCCCCTGCTGCT
>JAZKBN010000016.1:179585-186771 GCA_040388605.1 Bacteroidota bacterium
GAACCTTCTGCAAACCTGGATGCTGCCGGTCTTGCATGGTATGTTTCTGAAATTCTGCAGCAGGTAAGCACACGTACAATTCTTATTTGCAGCAATCAGCCTGAGGAATACAGCTTTTGCAAAGAAGTAATAAATACAGCTTCATTCAGAAAATAAGACGTATTCGGGTAGTTATAAAAATTCAAAAGCCGGTGAAGTTTTCAGGTATATAAAGGAAAACGCAGCTCCTTTTCAGAGCTGCGCCATTAATGACCTAAACATAATTGGCATTTTACTCTTTTACCAGTCCCTGCCAAGTATTGCGGGTTTTTTGTTCCAATAAAACTTCCCTGGTACCTGTAAGCTCCGTAATTGTATCAGGATTATAGTTTTTTACGGTAAGCAGGCATAGCTGACTGTTATACTTAATATCATATTTAGCACTTAAGGCAGCAGTAAGCGCTTCAAGCTTATCCGGATTTTCATCTACCGCTAACGATACTGAAAGGGCACTGTTCTGCATCAGGTTAATTTTCAGGTTCAGCCTGCGTACATTTTCAAGTATTGATATCAGGTCGGTATCAGCAATAAAGGCGAAATCGCGGGTATGGAAAGATACCAGCCTTTGCCTGTCTTTGAAAATGATGGCAGGCAGGGTTTGGCCAATTGCCGTATTGCTTATTTGTGTGCCGGGTTCTTCCGGCTTTATGAAAGATCTCACGTAAAGGGGTATGTTCCTGTTTGCAAGCGGACGAATGGTTTTGCTGTGTATTACCGTAGCCCCGAAATAAGTCATTTCGGCAGCATCAGAATAATTGAGTTCTGAGAAAAGCACAGCCGATGCCACCCTTTTAGGGTCGGCGTTCATAATGCCGGGCACGTCTTTCCAAATAGTTAGAGACTCAGCACCAAGGCAGTGGGCGAAAATTGCGGCAGTGTAATCACTTCCTTCGCGGCCAAGGGTAGTTGTCTTATTATCAACGGTTCCGCCTATAAAGCCCTGTGTTACTACCACACCTGTTTGCAGCTGGGGTACAATTTGGCGTCGGATAATTTGCTCGGTCCATGCCCAGTCTACCTGCCCTTCGCGCCATGTATTATCTGTTTGCACAAAGTTCCGGGCATCGGCCCAAAGGGCTTTTACCCCTGATTTTTCAAGGTACCAGCTTACTATATAGGTACTTATAATTTCCCCGAAACTGATAATCTGGTCATAACCTTCATCATAGCTTCCGGCTGAATTTTGGGCTTCAAGGAGGGCCAGCAGCTTATCGAACTGCCGGTTTAGCAGCAGGTTTATATAATCATCACCCTCGGGACTAAGTTCGTTTACAATATTTTCGTGGTATTTGCGCAGTTCCTGCAAATGAGAAGTATAATCACCGCCCTTGCGGTAGGCAGCATATAGCGCTTCAAGATTATTGGTGCTCTTGCCCATTGCCGATACTACCACCAAAACCTGGCTTTCATTGGCAAACAAGCCAATTATACCGCACATATTTTTTACAGCCGCCGCATCTTTAACCGATGCCCCACCGAATTTAAATACCTTCATTCTTCCTGATAGATGCTTATTTTGTGATTACCCATGTTTCTGCCTGCAAACTTAGGCGAAATGTTCAGAATGGAAAGCAGGGAGCAGCCCGCTTTCATTATCTGAAACCAAACAAACACCATTTTTTAATATTGCCCTGATACGGAGACATGCTTTCAAAAAGTTAATCAGGCAACCTTAACATTTCTTAAACGGGAAAACTCCTTTACACATACGGTGAGTTTATTGCATTCAGTAAGGAAACCATCGTGCCCATACGAACTGTCTATCTCGGCATATTCGGCATCGGGTATATAACGGGCAAGGAATTTCTGTTCAGCAACCGGGAAAAGAATATCTGACCTGATACCTATTACCAGGGTTTGCGCCCTGATACGACTTAAGGCAGATTCTACTGAATCCCTTCCCCGGCCTACATTATGAGAATCCATCATCTTACTTAATGTCCAGTAAGAAAAAGTGTTGAACCTCTTGGTCAGCTTTATGCCCTGGTACCTTTGGTAGCCGGAGGCCTTAAAGTCATCAAAAATTTCATCATCGTTTTCCGCCTGTGAAAACTTGTACGTGGCATAATTCCTATAGCTGAGCAAGGCAATGGCACGTGCAGCTTTAAGCCCTGAAAGGCCGGCTTCCGGGCTGTTTGTTGCCCATGTGCTGTCGGCCTCAATAGCAATTCTTTGCGATTCGTTAATTGCTATTGACCATGCGCTGCTCCTGGCACAAGTGGCTGTAAGCACCAAATGCTCATGCAGATCAGGGTTTTCAATGGCCCATTCAAGGGCCTGCTGCCCCCCGAGCGAACCGCCAATCAGCGTATGAATGCCGGTTATTCCCAAATAAATGCGCAGGCGCTCCAATGTTTGCACCACATCTCGAATGGTGAGCAAGGGGAAAGAATGGAAATAAGATGAGCCTGTGGCGGGGTTTACTGACAACGGCCCCGTTGAGCCGTATGCCGAACCAATTACATTGGCGCAAACAATAAAATACCCGGCAGGGTCGAAGAGCTTGTTTTTGCCTACGAGCCCGTTCCACCAATCTGCCGCATCGGAATTTCCGGTAAGGGCGTGGCAAATCCAGATTACGTTGTTACGCTCTGCGTTCAGGGTACCATAAGTATTATAAGCAATGTTAAAGGGGGCCTCCAGTATGCTGCCTGCTTCGGTAAAAAGTGGCTCTTGGGACGTATATATTTTCAGGTTCATAAATTTGGTACAGAACGCTTATTTGTAAAATGCAGGAATACAAAACCTGCTTCAGTTTTATCGGGGCAAACCATTATTGTTATTTCCGGGTATTAAATCTTAAGAACATAGAACAGGGCCTTAAAACGGGAATGCGCAAAACCAAAGCGTTTGACCATACTTTGAATTATTGCTGTAATATTCCCGCAGCTGCTTTGTCTCCGGACTCGCAGCAGTGCAAACGTTTGACGAGATTTGCACCGGTGCTTACCGCCACGGCTCAGGCCCTGCCTTGCTCATTTTGTGCTTAACAGGTAATTATTATTTTAAACAGAAGGGAAATTATTTAATTAAAGGCTTTTAAGCCTGAATGTTAAACCAGAACCGGCTGTTCCACTTTAATAAATGCCTGCTCAAAATCTGCCTTAATATCATCTATATGCTCTATGCCGACAGATACGCGCAGCAACGATGATTCAACCCCGGCAGCAAATTGCTCTTCTTCGCTCAGCTGCTGGTGTGTGGTGCTTGCAGGATGTATAATCAGGGTTTTGGCATCGCCGACGTTGGCTAAATGGCTAACCAGCTTCAGGCTGTTAACAAATGTTTCTGCGCCTTCTTTACCCGCCTTTAATTTGAAGCTGAGTACGCCGCCATAACCATTGCTAAGGTATTTGCGGGCCAAATCATGGTAGGCGCTGCTTTTCAGGCCCGGGTAATTTACCGACTCCACTTCTTCGCGGTCTTCAAGCCATTGGGCCAAGTTCAAGGCATTCTCAACATGCCTTTGAACACGTAGGCTCAGGGTTTCAAGACCTTGCAACAGCAGGAAAGAATTAAAAGGGCTCAGAGCGGGGCCAAAATCACGCAGCCCTTCAACTCGGGCACGAATGGCAAATGCTATGTTGCCAAAAGGACCATCGGTTCCGAAAACGTCCCAGAATACGAGGCCATGATAACCTTCGCTGGGTTCGGTAAACTGTTTGAATTTGCCGTTACCCCAGTTGTAATTGCCGCCGTCTACTATTACCCCGCCAATGCTGGTGCCATGGCCGCCAATCCATTTGGTGGCAGATTCAACTACCACATTTGCACCATGCTCCAGCGGACGGAACAGGTACCCGCCTGCACCAAAGGTATTATCTACAATCAGCGGCAGGTCATATTCCTGTGCCAGGGCTGCAATAGCCTCAAAATCAGGCACACTGAATTCAGGATTACCTATGGTTTCAATGTAAATTGCTTTTGTGCGCGAGTCTATTAGGGGCACAAAACTGTCTACGTTATCGCCTTTGCCGAAACGGACCTCTATGCCGAGGCGTTTGAAAGCAACTTTGAATTGGTTATAAGTACCGCCATAAACAAAGCTGCTCGATATGTAATTGTCGCCTGCTTCAAGAATGTTATTTAACGCAATAAACTGCGCCGCCTGTCCTGAACCTACTGCCACTGCAGCCACGCCGCCTTCCAAAGCTGCTATACGCTTTTCGAAAACGTCGGTGGTGGGGTTCATGATACGGGTATAAATATTACCGAACTCTTTGAGGGCGAACAGGTTGGCGCCGTGCTTTGAATCTTTGAAGGTATAGCTGGTGGTTTGGTAAATAGGTACTGCCCTGCTGCGGGTGGTTTCATCTACTTCCTGGCCTGCATGTAATTGTAATGTTTCGAATTTGGGTGACTTAGACATGGTATTTTACGGATTTATATGTGGGATATTTTTGAATACTGTTTAAGAGAATTGCCCCTGCTGAAGCGAGGGACGGGTAATGAATTAACTGTAATAAGCTTCTGCATTTGTTGCATAACTTTTTAAATGTTAAATATTACATAAAGGCATGCAAAGCACCGTGCAATGCAAATTGCTTTTAGGTAAAAACCTTAAATGAGCTGTAAGGGTGTTGGCAACTACCGTCCCGAATAAGAACGAATGCGGCCGAACAGGCTTAGGCGAACCGGGAAGATGCAGGATTTAACCCGACAGCTGCCGATTGAAAGGTTTTAACAGAATTTGGGGGTTGGGGCTTACGCTGCCGAATCAAAGCGAACATGAAATCGCGATGGAGCGTAAAAAGGCGCAAAAATGCCTGGCCGGCTTATGGCAGTATATGCAGGTTCAGCCCGGGAGCTTACCTGAATATTGTTACAGCCAATAAGTCTGACAGGCTAGCTACAGCAACAGCAACACATATGCATGTGCATATGATGAGCCATATGGGTAGTATGGATTGAAAGAGGAGATGAAAAAGCGGGAACAGAAAACACCTGGGCAGAGCTTACAGCATCTGCGCTAAAATTGGTGAAACTTGGAATGAAATTGGTCATACCGTTTTATAGTACCTTCTTCAGGTCAGGAATTAGCACCTTGCGCCCTTTAAGGGTTCTCCCTGATGACAAGGGAGGGCAGGTTGCCGGAAGGTCATAGAGCCTGTACTCTGTCTTCCTCTTTATAAACGGCCCGGCTGAGTTACCGGATTAATGCAAAGGTATAGGCCGAATAAATCAGGACCAAATTTATTTTCATTTTTTTTGAGCTGCAGACACAACGCTTTCAGGAAACGATATGTCAATGACGTGTTTTTAACCAGGTACTTCCTGTATGCGCCCAGATAAACAATACAGCTAATAATACCCGGTTAACCTATGTAAAGGAAACTTAAAGCAATGCAATGCTGTATAACCCAACTTTTGGTATAGACAGGTTATTGTTATGAAGCTGCCCCAGGTTTAAACATGCGAAAGAAGGGCAGGCATATTTACATGTAAAATACGAAGGTAATTTGTGTCGATTCGAAATTACCCGTTTTTCCAAAATAAAAGCCCGTGTATAAGGCTTTCAAATTTGCGCTGAAAAAAAACTCACCGGGATTTATGCGAAAGAAAAAGGTATCCGCCATAGAAACATTAACTATTTTGGATACCTTAATGGAGTTACTCTTTAAACTGTAATTTTTACCAGGATCAAAATACTAAACCGGGGCAATTACCTTTAAACATGCGGCAATGAGTTTTAATACTGCCCTATATATAATTTAGATACCTTCCGATTTGGTACTGGGTGTGCCTTCTAATTTAATGAAGGCTAAAAGCTGAGGCGTTTCGGATGACATGAACAAGGGAGGACTTAGCAGGTTGGCCAATACATTTAGCACATCTCCTTACTAATTGAGTACATCAACAAACTGTTATTTAGTGTTTTTATATCTATTAGCCTTAATTTAGCACAGGCCCGGCTATTGTCTCGCGTATCCCAAATGCTAAATTAGTGCCGCACTAACTGCTGCTATTGCCGTGGGCTAACTATGCTATAGTAACACTAAAGTCTCTAAGCGTGCTGTTTAGTGCAGTTTTCCAGTCTGTACTTTCTTTTCGCTCGCCAATAATTAATGCGCAGGGAACCTGGTAATCGCCTGCCGGAAAGCTTTTAGTGAGGCTTCCGGGGATAACTACACTTCTTGGGGGCACATATCCGCGGTATTCTTTGGGTTCAGGGCCACTTACGTCAATAATTCGGGAGCTGCCTGTAAGTGTAACGCCTGCACCTATTACAGCTTCTTTGCCTACGTGGACACCCTCTACCAAAATTGAACGCGAACCAATAAAGGCTCCGTCTTCAACAATTACCGGTGAGGCCTGTAAAGGTTCGAGCACCCCGCCTATTCCGACTCCCCCGCTTAAGTGAACATTTTTACCAATTCGGGCGCAACTTCCCACAGTGGCCCAAGTATCTACCATAGTGCCTGAATCAACGTATGCGCCAATATTAATATATGAGGGCATAAGAACTACCCCCGGGGCTACGAAAGCACCGTATCGGACAGTGGCCGGCGGCACCACGCGAACGCCAAGTTCCCTGTACCCGGTTTTGAGTTTCATCTTATCGTGGTACTCAAACGGGCCGGATTCTATTACCTGCATCTGCCTGATGGGGAAATACAGGATAACAGCTTTTTTAACCCATTCATTCACCTTCCAGGTGGTTCGGCCCTGTTCATCGAAGTTTTCGCCCTGTTCAACGACAGATAGCTTACCTTGATCTAAACCTTCAATTACAGTTTCAATTGCTTTAATGGTTGCCTGATCGCTTAGTTTCGAGCGATCAAGCCATGCTGCTTCAATTATAGCTTCAGTTGTCATAGCTTTGTGTTTGAGACCGCAATTAAGGTAAAAACCGCCAAACAGTGAACCTAAGTATTTTTAGCAAGTGGTTAGACAACCTCGCTGGCAAGAACCGGCCACAAACCCGACAAGCTGCCGGTGACAATTCCGGCATCAAAATTGCGATTGTTTCAGTGCTTAAGCCTGTGAACGACACAAGGATGTATGAAAAAATCGCCAAAACGGCGGTTACTTATTTGCAGGCAGAAGTACTAATACTTGGATACTCTGCTGAAAATGCTTTACCGGATAACCCTGCAATTAAATTCTTCCCCTTTTTCCGCTTTAGTCGCTTATCCCTGGGCAGGTT